>NZ_JBVYOI010000078.1:0-214 GCF_056120345.1 Paenibacillus sp. sgz302114 | reverse complement strand
GTATTAGGCACGCCGCCAGCGTTCGTCCTGAGCCAGGATCAAACTCTCCATAATAGGCGAAATGGCGGAGCCATTTGCGCCAAATGAATTTGCTTGTTAGCTCATTCAAAAAACTAGCTCGTCAGAAACACTTTCGCCAGATGGCGATCGTCGTTTCGACGTATTTTTATAACCTTTTGACAGGTCGCTCATTGTTCAGTTTTCAAGGAACAAA
>NZ_JBVYOI010000077.1:0-238 GCF_056120345.1 Paenibacillus sp. sgz302114 | reverse complement strand
AAGCCCTTCAGCGCCGATGGTACTTGGACCGCAGGGTCCTGGAAGAGTAGGACGTTGCCAAGCGGGTGCGATAAGCACCGAGTTTGATGGATGTGTCTTTCTTGAAGCAATTCAGGAAGAGGATGCGTTCAGAAAAACACTAGCACCTTGAAAACTGGATATGAAATTTGCGAAATATCTCTTAGCTGAGATTAACTTGAAATATGTGTTGCCAATCTAACGATTGCAACTAGGTTAA
>NZ_JBVYOI010000076.1:0-252 GCF_056120345.1 Paenibacillus sp. sgz302114 | reverse complement strand
AATGGCTCCCCGAACAGGACTCGAACCTGTGACAACTCGATTAACAGTCGAGTGCTCTACCAACTGAGCTATCAGGGAACAACATGAATGTTCGGGCAAATCTTAACACCCTGAAAACTGGATACGAACCTTTGCGAAGGTTTCTTGCTTTAGCTGGATTTCACTTGTTTAGGATAAGCCCTCGACCGATTAGTATTCGTCAGCTGCACACGTTGCCGCGCTTCCACCTCGAACCTATCAACCTGATCGTCT
>NZ_JBVYOI010000075.1:0-260 GCF_056120345.1 Paenibacillus sp. sgz302114 | reverse complement strand
TGTAAGACCCCTGAAAGACGATCAGGTTGATAGGTTCGAGGTGGAAGCGCGGCAACGTGTGCAGCTGACGAATACTAATCGGTCGAGGGCTTATCCTAAATAAGTTAAAATCAGCCAAGGTGAAACATTGAAGCCGAGTATTTTGGCGCAAGATGTTTCATGCCGGAGAATTCTAAGCGCTACATAAGGTGAAACTTATGAATCTTAGAATTTAAGCAAGAAACCTTCGCAAAGGTTCGTATCCAGTTTTCAAGGCGTAA
>NZ_JBVYOI010000074.1:0-281 GCF_056120345.1 Paenibacillus sp. sgz302114 | reverse complement strand
TTCAGCTGCTTCTAACCCTTTATGAACAGAATGAAATACAGTCCCTGCGGTATCCTTTACGTTCTCTGAGACATTTTGGGAATTTCGTTTGTTGTTTGGTTAGACATTTTTTTCACCTCCTAAACATCTTTAAGTTGTGTGAAAAAAATATGTTATTCAGATAAATTAGACGAAGTTAATTAAGGGTTTTGTTTTTATTAATTCTTCACACCCTAAGTGATTCAATTTTTTTGAAAAAGTTTTGCCTTCATTTCACAGGTACAATAGTTAAAAACAAGAAG
>NZ_JBVYOI010000073.1:0-285 GCF_056120345.1 Paenibacillus sp. sgz302114 | reverse complement strand
CTTATCGCACCCGCTTGGCAACGTCCTACTCTTCCAGGACCCTGCGGTCCAAGTACCATCGGCGCTGAAGGGCTTAACGGTCGTGTTCGAGATGGGTACGCGTGGTTCCCCTTCGCCATTATTACCAAACGGATGTTTTATTATGTTGTTGAAGGATTTATTCCTTCAAAACTGAACATGAGCGAACCTGCCGGTTTGCATCTTTCGATGCTATCTGATCATCATCGTGATCAGGTATTTCCTTAGAAAGGAGGTGATCCAGCCGCACCTTCCGATACGGCTACC
>NZ_JBVYOI010000072.1:0-286 GCF_056120345.1 Paenibacillus sp. sgz302114 | reverse complement strand
GGCTCCCCGAACAGGACTCGAACCTGTGACAACTCGATTAACAGTCGAGTGCTCTACCAACTGAGCTATCAGGGAACAACATGAATGTTCGGGCAAATCTTAACACCCTGAAAACTGGATACGAACCTTTGCGAAGGTTTATTGCTTTAGCTGGATTTCACTTATTTAGGATAAGCCCTCGACCGATTAGTATTCGTCAGCTGCACACGTTGCCGCGCTTCCACCTCGAACCTATCAACCTGATCGTCTTTCAGGGGTCTTACATACTGGGAAATCTCATCTTGAG
>NZ_JBVYOI010000071.1:0-298 GCF_056120345.1 Paenibacillus sp. sgz302114 | reverse complement strand
GAGGATTTTCAGTCCTCTGCTCTACCAACTGAGCTACCGAGCCGAACTTTGATTAAATGGCGGAGCCGACGGGATTCGAACCCGCGGTCTCCTGCGTGACAGGCAGGCATGTTGGGCCACTACACCACGGCTCCGCGTTATTAATGCTCGGTATATAGATATAACCGAATTGTTTTGGTTGCGGGGGCAGGATTTGAACCTGCGGCCTTCGGGTTATGAGCCCGACGAGCTACCGAGCTGCTCCACCCCGCGTCATTAAGTTATATGGTGGAGGCTGACGGGATCGAACCGCCGACCC
>NZ_JBVYOI010000070.1:0-298 GCF_056120345.1 Paenibacillus sp. sgz302114 | reverse complement strand
TGTGCTTGGCGACGTCCTACTCTTCCAGGACCCTGCGGTCCAAGTACCATCGGCGCTGGAGGGCTTAACGGTCGTGTTCGGGATGGGTACGCGTGGTTCCCCTCCGCCATCGCCACCAAACGGTGAGCCGCGTTAGCGAGCCTCTATATACAAGGCCTTACGCCTTGAAAACTGGATACGAACCTTTGCGAAGGTTTCTTGCTTAAATTCTAAGATTCATAAGTTTCACCTTATGTAGCGCTTAGAATTCTCCGGCATGAAACATCTTGCGCCAAAATACTCGGCTTCAATGTTTCAC
>NZ_JBVYOI010000069.1:0-304 GCF_056120345.1 Paenibacillus sp. sgz302114 | reverse complement strand
TTCGCTTCATAATAAATATTTTTTTTCTCAAAAAGTATAGAGTGTGCCACCTTGAATTTTTCACAGAATATGTAAAAAGAGATGCCGTTTCGATCCTTGCAATTAGTTTTTTGCAAAAATCCGTACGAGACGTAGAATTTAGGCTTAACTTCAGAAACGAATTTTCGCTTCATAATAAATATTTTTTTTCTCAAAAAGTATAGAGTGTGCCACCTTGAATTTTTCACAGAATATGTAAAAAGAGATGCCGTTTCGATCCTTGCAATTAGTTTTTTGCAAAAATCCGTACGAGACGTAGAATTTA
>NZ_JBVYOI010000068.1:0-307 GCF_056120345.1 Paenibacillus sp. sgz302114 | reverse complement strand
CTACTGCTGCCTCCCGTAGGAGTCTGGGCCGTGTCTCAGTCCCAGTGTGGCCGATCACCCTCTCAGGTCGGCTATGCATCGTCGCCTTGGTGAGCCGTTACCCCACCAACTAGCTAATGCACCGCAGGCCCATCTGTAAGCGACAGCTTGCGCCGTCTTTCCCAACTCAGCCATGCAGCTGAATTGTTTATCCGGTATTAGCATCCGTTTCCGAATGTTATCCCGATCTTACAGGCAGGTTGCCTACGTGTTACTCACCCGTCCGCCGCTAAGCTATCCCCGAAGGAATAACTCCGCTCGACTTGCA
>NZ_JBVYOI010000067.1:0-308 GCF_056120345.1 Paenibacillus sp. sgz302114 | reverse complement strand
ACAGCGGGATGGCATGCACCAGGTCGCGCAGGGTCACGCCCGGCTGCATTTCGCCCTTGAAGCGCACCAGAACCGATTCCGGCATGTCCAGCGGCATCACGCCGGTGGCAGCCGCGAAGGCCACCAAGCCGGAACCGGCCGGGAACGAGATGCCGATCGGGAAGCGCGTGTGGCTGTCGCCGCCGGTGCCCACGGTATCCGGCAGCAGCAGGCGGTTCAGCCAGGAGTGGATCACGCCGTCGCCCGGACGCAGCGCCACGCCGCCGCGGGTGCTGATGAAGGCAGGCAGTTCCTTGTGCGTCTTCACG
>NZ_JBVYOI010000066.1:0-308 GCF_056120345.1 Paenibacillus sp. sgz302114 | reverse complement strand
TTTGTCCTTGTGGACGGCTGCCTTGGTAGCCGCCGCCACCCTGCCCGCTTTGTCCTTGTGGACGGTTGCATTGGTAGCCGTCGCCGCCTTGCCCGCTTTGTCCTTGTGGACGGCTGCCATGGTAGCCGCCGCCACCTCGACCGCTTTGTCCTTGGGGACGGTTGCCGTGGTAGCCGCTGCTGCCTTGACCGCTTTGTCCTTGTGGACGGTTGCCTTGGTAGCCGCCGCCTTGACCTTGTGGACGATTGCCTTGGTAGCCGCCTTGACGTTGACCACCTTGACCTTGCGGACGAGCGCCTTGACCTTGG
>NZ_JBVYOI010000065.1:0-312 GCF_056120345.1 Paenibacillus sp. sgz302114 | reverse complement strand
CAGGACCCTGCGGTCCAAGTACCATCGGCGCTGAAGGGCTTAACGGTCGTGTTCGAGATGGGTACGCGTGGTTCCCCTTCGCCATTATTACCAAACGGATGTTTTAGAGGCAGCAAAAAAAACTACCGCTAACTTTTTTAGTTGTCGAAAGAGACTTGCTCCTTCAAAACTGAACATGAGCGAACCTGCCGGTTTTGCATCTTTCGATGCTATCTGATCATCATCGTGATCAGTTATTTCCTTAGAAAGGAGGTGATCCAGCCGCACCTTCCGATACGGCTACCTTGTTACGACTTCACCCCAATCATCTAC
>NZ_JBVYOI010000064.1:0-313 GCF_056120345.1 Paenibacillus sp. sgz302114 | reverse complement strand
ATCGCACACCTGGCCAGAGTTGAAGAACACACCGTTGGCCACGGCTTGTGCGGCGGCAGGGATATCGGCATCGTCCAGCACCAGAACGGGGGATTTACCACCAAGCTCCAACGTCACACGCTTGATGTTCTCTACCGCAGTATGGCCTACGTCGCGGCCGACCGGGGTCGACCCCGTGAAGGTCAGCTTGTCGATCCCCGGGTGGCTGGCCATGGCGGCGCCGATCACGCTGCCGCGTCCGGTCACAATGTTGACCACCCCATCCGGAATGCCGGCTTCCTGCACCAGTTCAGCAAAGCGCAGCGTAGACAGC
>NZ_JBVYOI010000063.1:0-316 GCF_056120345.1 Paenibacillus sp. sgz302114 | reverse complement strand
CCAGCCGCCGAAGGTGGGGTAGATGATTGGGGTGAAGTCGTAACAAGGTAGCCGTATCGGAAGGTGCGGCTGGATCACCTCCTTTCTAAGGAAATAACTGATCACGATGATGATCAGATAGCATCGAAAGATGCAAACCGGCAGGTTCGCTCATGTTCAGTTTTGAAGGAGTAAGTCTCTTTCAACAACTAAAAAAGTTAGCGGTAGTTTTTTTTGCTGCCTCTAAAACATCCGTTTGGTAATAATGGCGAAGGGGAACCACGCGTACCCATCTCGAACACGACCGTTAAGCCCTTCAGCGCCGATGGTACTTGGA
>NZ_JBVYOI010000062.1:0-317 GCF_056120345.1 Paenibacillus sp. sgz302114 | reverse complement strand
TCGAATGTGACGGCGGTAACCACGATTCCACAGCCAATTACAGACTTGAAGAGAAGCGATGCGACAACACTCACGAGCATCTCGCTGCAGTGGACGCAGGCGAAGGAAGCGACAGCTGTCGTCCTTCAGCAGTCCACGAATGGCACGACATGGACGCCAGCAGCAACGGGCACGCTCAGCCCAACTGCTTCGCAAGCGACCGTTACCGGTCTTACGCAAGGCGCACCATATAAATTCCGCTTGGTCGTTACCGGCGGTCAGAACGCAGGCAATTCTACCGTTCTAGACGCGACAACGCTAACGGTACCTGTAGCGAA
>NZ_JBVYOI010000061.1:0-319 GCF_056120345.1 Paenibacillus sp. sgz302114 | reverse complement strand
TTTCTCAATTTGTTCTAAACTACAGTAATTTTCTGTAAAGCTTACATGGTCCTGAAGTGAAGAAAAACTTAGACGTTGGTATATTGGGTTCTTGTTTTCCATTACTAAACATTTAAAGTCATATTCTACTTTTATTCTTATAATTCTCTGAAGCTTTTTCCATCAGGTCTTGTACTTTCCCTACTTCATATAAGCTAAACCTATCTAATCTACCGAACGTTATTGGTTCTAAAACTAGATCAAACCCCAATGTAGAAATTCTATGAAACTCAGAATTATTCCAATTCTTTATACTGCTACTGTAGAGTCAGTTATCCCT
>NZ_JBVYOI010000060.1:0-331 GCF_056120345.1 Paenibacillus sp. sgz302114 | reverse complement strand
GTCAGCTCCGGTGCCGGCAGGTAGGTCCAGGGCAATTTGAGCGCCGGGCCGAACTGCTGCATGAAGTGGCGCATGCCCGCTTCGCCGCCGGCCAGGGTGTAGATCTGGAAGGTCCCCATGAAGGCCCAGCGCAGGCCGGCGCCATAGCGGATCGCGTCGTCGATCTCGCCGGTGGTGGCCACGCCGTCGTTGACCAGATGCAGCGCCTCGCGCCACAGGGCTTCCAGCAGGCGGTCGGCGATGAAGCCGGGCACTTCCTTGCGCACGTGCAACGGCTGCATGCCGAGCCCGGCGTAGATCGTTTTGGCCGCCTCGATGGTTTCAGACGAGG
>NZ_JBVYOI010000059.1:0-337 GCF_056120345.1 Paenibacillus sp. sgz302114 | reverse complement strand
CTGAGAGAACGTATATGATCTCTCACCGCCAAAGAGGCATCAAGTAACTCGATTCATGCTGCGGAGAGCACGAATGTGATCTCTCAGCGTTCAAAACCGGCGAAAAGTAGGCTGAGAGAACGTATATGATCTCTCACCGCTAAAGTGGTAGCAAGTAACTCGATTCATGCTGCGGAGAGCACGAATGTGATCTCTCGGCGTTCAAAACCGGCGAAAAGTAGGCTGAGAGAACGTATATGATCTCTCACCGCCAAAGAGGTAGCAAATAACTCGATTCGTGCTGCGGAGAGCACGAATGTGATCTCTCGGCGTTCGAAACCGCGCGAAAAGTAGGCTG
>NZ_JBVYOI010000058.1:0-338 GCF_056120345.1 Paenibacillus sp. sgz302114 | reverse complement strand
AGGTGTCACCAGAGGCCGTAGTAACCTGGATGGAGTCTATCCGGGGAGAAATGTCCGTGAAGCAAGCTTGTGAGCTGCTAGGGATTGCACGTGCGACGTACTATCGGTGGAAAGCCGTTTATGTTACAAAGCAAGAAGATTTCAGCTCACAGAGAAGATTCGTCAGCTCTGCACTTTGCATTAATTCCGTTATGGCTTCCAGTCGCCGGTTGAATTCCGACGACTGGCTGCTTAACTTGAAAGGTGTTTTGATCCCTGTCTCACAAACGGGGGTCAGTCCCGATAGAAACAGTGGTACAAACGAGGCGATTCTAAAAAGTGAACGGGTGCCATTACTA
>NZ_JBVYOI010000057.1:0-339 GCF_056120345.1 Paenibacillus sp. sgz302114 | reverse complement strand
TCTATTATTCAAGTAACTATCTAAATCTATCTTACTTCGTGATTGATTTAAGCTTTCAGCCTTTCAACATCTTCAACTATAGTAGATATTCTACTTGCTATTTGCTGATCATCTTCAGTCAATATAGACTTATCGTCTACTGCAATTTGATTATATAACCATTTGATTCTTGTATACTACGTCTATTACGAGTAGATCCACAATTTTCAATTTTCCATCTACATTGATCTTCCACTCGATTCTGCGTATGCCAAATAAATACGTATCGTCTATAGATAGCTGTCATACTTATAGGAGTCTGCAGCATACAAGTATTCACCATATTGAACGTTCTCTATG
>NZ_JBVYOI010000056.1:0-348 GCF_056120345.1 Paenibacillus sp. sgz302114 | reverse complement strand
AAGCCCTTCAGCGCCGATGGTACTTGGACCGCAGGGTCCTGGAAGAGTAGGACGTTGCCAAGCGGGTGCGATAAGCACCGAGTTTGATGGATGTGTCTTTCTTGAAGCAATTCAGGAAGAGGATGCGTTCAGAAAAACACTTGCACCTTGAAAACTGGATATGAAATTTGCGAAATATCTCTTAGCTGAGATTAACTTGAAATATGTTTTGCCAATCTAACGATTGCAACTAGGTTAAGCTACTAAGAGCGCACGGAGGATGCCTAGGCGCTAGGAGCCGAAGAAGGACGTGGCGAACGACGAAATGCCTCGGGGAGCCGTAAGCAGGCTTTGATCCGGGGATGTCCG
>NZ_JBVYOI010000055.1:0-349 GCF_056120345.1 Paenibacillus sp. sgz302114 | reverse complement strand
CACCCAGGACATCACCATCACCATCACCGGCACCAACGAGAACCCGGCGATCACCAGTGGGACCCAGGCCGGCGCGCTCACCGAGGACGTCGCCGTCGACGGGTCGAACAACCTCAACGCCAGCGGGGCGGTCACCTTCTCCGACGTCGACCTGTCCGACACCCACACCGCCAGCGTCGCCCTCAAGAGCTTCAGCTCGACCTCGGCCGCCTACACCGCCGCCGTCGGCACGCTCTCCCTCGGCACGCTCACCGACACGAGCCACACCACCGGCCTCGGCGGTGCGCAGGCCTGGTCCTTCGCCGTCAACGACGACGTGGTCGATCACCTCGCCAAGGGCGAAACACTC
>NZ_JBVYOI010000054.1:0-352 GCF_056120345.1 Paenibacillus sp. sgz302114 | reverse complement strand
ACCCGGCCAATTTCGCCGAAGAAGAGTACTAGTTACCCCTCATGCGAGTAAACCCGGCCAATATCGCCGAAGAAGAGTACTGGCTACCCTTCATGCGATCAAACCCGGCTAATATAGCCCAAGAAGAGTACTGGTTACCCTTCATGCGATCAAACCCGGTCAATATAGCCCAAGAAGAGTACTGGTTACCCTTCATACGATCAAACCCGGTCAATATAGCCCAAGAAGAGTACTGGTTACCCCTCATGCAAGCAAATCCGGTCAATATCGCCTAAGAAGAGTACTGGCTACCCTTCATGCGATCAAACCCGGCCAATATCGCCTAAGAAGTGTAGTGGCTACCCCACATGCA
>NZ_JBVYOI010000053.1:0-353 GCF_056120345.1 Paenibacillus sp. sgz302114 | reverse complement strand
AATGCCGAGCGCGATCGCATCATGGCTGTTGCGGATGCGGACCTCGCGGCCTTCCCGTTTGATCTGACCGTCATCGGCCTGATAGTAGCCGTAGAGGATACTCATCAGGGTGGATTTGCCGGCCCCGTTCTCGCCGATGATGCCGTGGATGCTGCCTTTGGCGATGCTCATCGACACGTCGCGGTTGGCTTGCACCGCGCCGAAGCGCTTGCTGATGCCGACCAGTTCGATTGCTGTGTGGGTCATGCGGTTATCTCTTGCAAGGATGGCCACTGGGAGCGCACGCATGTTGTGCGCTCCCGTCACGTAGCTGCGATTACTGCGGGCAACTGTTGTTGGCGCGGTAGTCGACC
>NZ_JBVYOI010000052.1:0-356 GCF_056120345.1 Paenibacillus sp. sgz302114 | reverse complement strand
AATGGTGGAGGATGATGGATTCGAACCACCGAACTCTGAGAGAGCAGATTTACAGTCTGCCGTGTTTAGCCACTTCACTAATCCTCCATGATGGTGCCGGCGATAGGAGTCGAACCCACGACCTACTGATTACAAGTCAGTTGCTCTACCAACTGAGCTACACCGGCATATTTAATTCTTAAATGGTGGCTCGGGACGGAATCGAACCGCCGACACGAGGATTTTCAGTCCTCTGCTCTACCGACTGAGCTACCGAGCCGAACTTTGATTAAATGGCGGAGCCGACGGGATTCGAACCCGCGGTCTCCTGCGTGACAGGCAGGCATGTTGGGCCACTACACCACGGCTCCGCGTTA
>NZ_JBVYOI010000051.1:0-357 GCF_056120345.1 Paenibacillus sp. sgz302114 | reverse complement strand
CGTTGACGAGGTCAACTGGCAACCCGAACTCTGGGACCGCATCAGCATCTGGGGGCATCAGATGGAAAACCTGACGCTGGCAACCAAGGTCGCTCAGCTTAGCCGAGGGGTGATGTCACTCATGCGAACGGAGTTCGTTCCGGCAGGGTTCTGATCGTTTTCCGACCGGAGGCGCAGACCGCCAAGCAAGGGAGCGCTGTGCTAAGCCTCCGTGGTTGGGCTTGGTAGGTTGCTCACCGCCGGGGATCCGTCCCCGGCTGCTCCGCGGCAAGCCGGGCCTGTGTCCGGGAGAGTAGCGAGTCCGGTGGCGGCACCAGTTCGGGGAGGGGCGTTGTCGTTAGCTGGTCTGCAGTGCTG
>NZ_JBVYOI010000050.1:0-364 GCF_056120345.1 Paenibacillus sp. sgz302114 | reverse complement strand
ACAAGATCCGCTCGACTTGCATGTATTAGGCACGCCGCCAGCGTTCGTCCTGAGCCAGGATCAAACTCTCCATAAAAGGCGAAATGGCGGAGCCATTCGCGCCAAATGAATTTGCTTGTTAGCTCATTCAAAAAACTAGCTCGTCAGAAACACTTTCGCCAGATGGCGATCGTCGTTTCGACGTATTTTATGACCTTTTGACAGGTCGCTCATTGTTCAGTTTTCAAGGAACAAACTTGCTTATTTCTCGTCCCAGCCTCTCGGCCGGAATTAGAATATATCATACATCGAAACTTAATTGCAAGCTTTATTTTTCAACTTGTTTTCGTTTCGACCACCGCGTCATCGTGTATGTCTCAGCGGC
>NZ_JBVYOI010000049.1:0-365 GCF_056120345.1 Paenibacillus sp. sgz302114 | reverse complement strand
ATATGTTCTCTCAGCCTATCAAGTGGTGCTTCATGGGGCTTAGTTGCGATGAGTTTAGCAAGTTCAGCGAGTTTAAAGTGATTGGTTAGTTTGATGAATTCTGATTGTTTGGCGGGGTTGGCGGGGCTCGCGGGGTTGGCGGGGTTGGCGGGGTTTGCGGGGTTTGCGGGGTTTGCGGGGTTTGCGGGGTTTGCGGGGTTTGCGGGGTTTGCGGGGTTTGCGGGGTTGGCGGGGTTGGCGGGGCTCGCGGGGTTGGCCACAGCTTGGTGCGTAGTAAAGTTCACGAAAATCAGGTTCATATAAGGGGGAAACATGAACCTGATTCCCGGGGTTAGTTTACGGGTTACGGGTTACGGGTTACGGGT
>NZ_JBVYOI010000048.1:0-385 GCF_056120345.1 Paenibacillus sp. sgz302114 | reverse complement strand
GTTTCAATCTTGAAACATTCGACAAAAACACTACAGACTTTCGCCACGAAACTTATTCCCTCCTTTGTGAAGAAATCATAGACCAACAAGGCGTCATGTCCGCAATGGAAAACATGAGTGACCGGGCAAAGATTGCGGGCTTTATTCTTTTCCTTTCCAATCGCTTCAAAAAGATTAGCCTTTCCCAATCCGAACTCAACCTTTTCATGAATAACGTCGAAATTGCCAGCTATCTTGGCTTAGCTCACGAAACCTTTTCACGCGCCCTCAGGCAACTGGAACAGGAAAAAATCATCGCTATCGAGTATCGTAAGATCACCATACTGGATAGACAAAGACTGCAAGCCATCGACATAAACAAGCAGTAAATCAAAGATGGCGTGGT
>NZ_JBVYOI010000047.1:0-388 GCF_056120345.1 Paenibacillus sp. sgz302114 | reverse complement strand
GGTCAGCTTGGGCTGGCGTTCACCAATACGGCTGGCCAGTGGTACGCGCTGGCGTTCGTTGCTGGCACGGATACGTTCGACACAAAGCGCCTCTGCAATCTGTTCGACCAGTTCACTGCCGTGCTGCTGACTGATCAAGGCCAGAATACCGTCGAGCGCAGCCAGGCTGCCGCCACTGGTGAAACGGTCACGATCGTGCTCGTACAAGTGCTGGCTGGCAATGACTTTATGGAAGCGGTCCGCAAATTGCGGCTGTTCAGGCCAATGAATGGTGGCACGATAACCATCCAGCAGCCCGGCCTGGGCCAGCCACCAGGAACCACAGTCAATCCCGCCGAGCAAGTTTACACGCAACGCCAGTCGCGCCAGCGCACCATTCAGCGACACT
>NZ_JBVYOI010000046.1:0-407 GCF_056120345.1 Paenibacillus sp. sgz302114 | reverse complement strand
TGAGTCACTCCCGTGATGTACTTCGCTACAGTACCGCCATCTCGATGATCTCTCCCGTGGTCTTCGACCAAAGTCGTTCTCATTCGAGATGCCGGAGCTTTCGCTCAGCATCAAAGTCGTGGCTAGCAAAACCTTCGCTTGCATTTCTAGTTAATCTCAGCTAAGAGATATTTCGCAAATTTCATATCCAGTTTTCAAGGTGCTAGTGTTTTTCTGAACGCATCCTCTTCCTGAATTGCTTCAAGAAAAGACACATCCATCAAACTCGGTGCTTATCGCACCCGCTTGGCAACGTCCTACTCTTCCAGGACCCTGCGGTCCAAGTACCATCGGCGCTGAAGGGCTTAACGGTCGTGTTCGAGATGGGTACGCGTGGTTCCCCTTCGCCATTATTACCAAACGGATGT
>NZ_JBVYOI010000045.1:0-427 GCF_056120345.1 Paenibacillus sp. sgz302114 | reverse complement strand
AGTCATTCTGATATTCGAAACAGTGTAGGTAATATAATTATTATGAAACAGTTGATAAACACATTTATACTATATAATTTATTGTAAAGTTATACAGTATGCTCCAAAAGTATGAAATAAATTCAATAAAAATGAAACAATTATTTTTTGGGAAAAATCCTCATACAGGTCGATTTTTAATTTAAAAAATACATATTTTAGCGTAAAATGCGATTTTCAAATGTCATTTGTTTTCGAGTAATGACGTCATCGATTTTTTTTAAATGGCATCACCATATTTTTTTTCTTGATTCTGAAAGATCGTTTAATTCTCTATCAGACAGTGCTAAAATTTTGCCCTCTTACATAGGAAAGTTTTCGAGTAAATGACGATTGAATGTTAGAAAACGTAAATCAATTAAAATAATGCAAAAACGTCAAGTTTAGT
>NZ_JBVYOI010000044.1:0-428 GCF_056120345.1 Paenibacillus sp. sgz302114 | reverse complement strand
GATCTGCCGCTAGAGCTGGAGGAAGTCTCGCTGGAAGAAGCCGAGTCTGAAATCGGCATTACCGACTGGATCGATCAGGATACCGGTGAGCCGGGTGAAGAGGGCTTCCCCCGGCTGGAAGATCATTGATTACCGGTTTGTGTCTCTTGTCGCTGCAAGAGACAGGGTGCACTGTCAGCGTTGGCGGATCAGTGCAACGCATCCATCCGCGCCTCCTCGGTGTGCTTTTGCCATGTCCTGATGGCGATTCGACACCGCAGAAAATCCCCGGCAATGAGAAAACCGCCCGGCAAGCGTGGCTTGCGGGGCGGTTTGAGCTGCCGGTGTGGCAGGTGGGGTTAAGCGGATACTTCTTCCACTTTACGCGGCATCATGAAATACATCCAGATCAGCGCGGCAAAATAGAAGACTGGAATCATGGTGAACAG
>NZ_JBVYOI010000043.1:0-499 GCF_056120345.1 Paenibacillus sp. sgz302114 | reverse complement strand
ATAGTACGTCGCACGTGCAATCCCTAGCAGCTCACAAGCTTGCTTCACGGACATTTCTCCCCGGATAGACTCCATCCAGGTTACTACGGCCTCTGGTGACACCTCCTCTCCAACTCCTTGTACTTTTTTAGTACGTCTAGCTGTTGTTTCAAAAAACGAATCTCCGTTTTCAACTTTTCAAGTTCTGAAGCGAATTCCGGACCTTTTCCAAAACTGTATTGCTTACCGACAGGTTGCTCAAGCCGATGAAGTTCACCACTACGGTACCATGACATCCACGTTTTAAGCTGAGTTACATTCCTGATTCCGAGCTCATCCATAACCACTTTCACAGGAATACCTGTTAATCTCATCTTAATTGCTTTCATTTTCACTTCAACGGGATAGCTAACTCTTGTTGCCAACGCAAAAACACCTCCAAGTTGTCCTCCACATCTTACGACATGGGGCCTTTCACTTGAAGGTGTTTTAATTTGTCTCACGCTACGGGGTCAGTCCC
>NZ_JBVYOI010000042.1:0-549 GCF_056120345.1 Paenibacillus sp. sgz302114 | reverse complement strand
CCAGCCGCCGAAGGTGGGGTAGATGATTGGGGTGAAGTCGTAACAAGGTAGCCGTATCGGAAGGTGCGGCTGGATCACCTCCTTTCTAAGGAAATACCTGATCACGATGATGATCAGATAGCATCGAAAGATGCAAACCGGCAGGTTCGCTCATGTTCAGTTTTGAAGGAATAAATCCTTCAACAATTCAATACCAGGTTGTGTCTTTTGCTGACGCAAAAACACTTACTAATGGCCTTTAGCTCAGCTGGTTAGAGCGCACCCCTGATAAGGGTGAGGTCGGTGGTTCGAGTCCACTAAGGCCAACCATTTTTATTCCCTTTTGGGGCCATAGCTCAGCTGGGAGAGCGCCTGCCTTGCAAGCAGGAGGTCAGCGGTTCGATCCCGCTTGGCTCCACCATGAATATCTTTGCACCTTGAAAACTGGATATGAAATTTGCGAAATATCTCTTAGCTGAGATTAACTTGAAATATGTGTTGCCAATCTAACGATTGCAACTAGGTTAAGCTACTAAGAGCGCACGGAGGATGCCTAGGCGCTAGGAGCCG
>NZ_JBVYOI010000041.1:0-553 GCF_056120345.1 Paenibacillus sp. sgz302114 | reverse complement strand
CCGGGTTTCCCCATTCGGACATCCCCGGATCAAAGCCTGCTTACGGCTCCCCGAGGCATTTCGTCGTTCGCCACGTCCTTCTTCGGCTCCTAGCGCCTAGGCATCCTCCGTGCGCTCTTAGTAGCTTAACCTAGTTGCAATCGTTAGATTGGCAACACATATTTCAAGTTAATCTCAGCTAAGAGATATTTCGCAAATTTCATATCCAGTTTTCAAGGTGCAAGTCGGTAAGTGAAACGACTGAATGAATCAGGCGGCACTTATCGGCAAGTTGATGGTTTGAGTTTGGTGGAGCCAAGCGGGATCGAACCGCTGACCTCCTGCTTGCAAGGCAGGCGCTCTCCCAGCTGAGCTATGGCCCCAAACAAATTCCATCAAAGCTGAACATATGGTGTTCACGTCATTATCAACTGTATCTGATCATCATCGTGATCAGGTATTTCCTTAGAAAGGAGGTGATCCAGCCGCACCTTCCGATACGGCTACCTTGTTACGACTTCACCCCAATCATCTACCCCACCTTCGGCGGCTGGCTCCCTTGCGGGTTACCCCA
>NZ_JBVYOI010000040.1:0-563 GCF_056120345.1 Paenibacillus sp. sgz302114 | reverse complement strand
AACCCGCAAGGGAGCCAGCCGCCGAAGGTGGGGTAGATGATTGGGGTGAAGTCGTAACAAGGTAGCCGTATCGGAAGGTGCGGCTGGATCACCTCCTTTCTAAGGAAATACCTGATCACGATGATGATCAGATAGCATCGTAAGATGCACAACCGGCAGGTTCGCTCATGTTCAGTTTTGAAGGAATAAATCCTTCTACAATCAAATAACATCCGTTTGGTAATAATGGCGAAGGGGAACCACGCGTACCCATCTCGAACACGACCGTTAAGCCCTTCAGCGCCGATGGTACTTGGACCGCAGGGTCCTGGAAGAGTAGGACGTTGCCAAGCGGGTGCGATAAGCACCAGAAACATCTTTGCACCTTGAAAACTGGATATGAAATTTGCGAAATATCTCTTAGCTGAGATTAACTAGAAATACAAGCGAAGGTTTTGCTAGCCACGACTTTGATGCTGAGCGAAAGCTCCGGCATCTCGAATGAGAACGACTTTGGTCGAAGACCACGGGAGAGATCATCGAGATGGCGGTACTGTAGCGAAGTACATCACGGGAGTGACTCA
>NZ_JBVYOI010000039.1:0-596 GCF_056120345.1 Paenibacillus sp. sgz302114 | reverse complement strand
CAGGAGCATAGCTGGGTAGCCAAGTGCGGACGGGATAAGCGCTGAAAGCATCTAAGCGTGAAGCCCCCCTCAAGATGAGATTTCCCAGTACGTAAGACCCCTGAAAGACGATCAGGTTGATAGGTTCGAGGTGGAAGCGCAGCAATGTGTGCAGCTGACGAATACTAATCGGTCGAGGGCTTATCCTAAACAAGTGAAATCCAGCTAAAGCAAGAAACCTTCGCAAAGGTTCGTATCCAGTTTTCAGGGTGTTAAGATTTGCCCGAACATTCATATTGTTCCCTGATAGCTCAGTTGGTAGAGCACTCGACTGTTAATCGAGTTGTCACAGGTTCGAGTCCTGTTCGGGGAGCCATTTCTGGAGAGCTGTCCGAGTGGTCGAAGGAGCACGATTGGAAATCGTGTAGGCGCTAACCGCGTCTCGAGGGTTCGAATCCCTCGCTCTCCGCCAGATATGGCCCGTTGGTCAAGTGGTTAAGACACCTCCCTTTCACGGAGGTAACAGGGGTTCGAGTCCCCTACGGGTCACCATTAATTACCAGAAAAAAAGACTTGCATTCGATATTGTAATTGAGTTAAGATATTACTTGTCGCTG
>NZ_JBVYOI010000038.1:0-722 GCF_056120345.1 Paenibacillus sp. sgz302114 | reverse complement strand
ACTCCAGCCGGGTTTCCCCATTCGGACATCCCCGGATCAAAGCCTGCTTACGGCTCCCCGAGGCATTTCGTCGTTCGCCACGTCCTTCTTCGGCTCCTAGCGCCTAGGCATCCTCCGTGCGCTCTTAGTAGCTTAACCTAGTTGCAACTGTTAAGTTGGCAACCTTTGCTCCGGTTTAATGTGTCTGTTTGAGCTTCAGTTGGTGCGGCCGCTTCAGTCCCGCCAGATTCGATGATCTCTCCCGTGGTCTTCGACCAAAGTCGTTCTCATTCGAACTGTCGGCGCTTACGCTCCGTACCAAAGGCAGTCAAAAGACAAAACCTTCGCTTGCAGCACATGCTGCAATACTTCGTTAATCTCAGCTAAGAGATATTTCGCAAATTTCATATCCAGTTTTCAAGGTGCAAGTCCGTAAGTGTAACGACTAATTGAATCAGGCGGCACTTAGCGGCAAGTGATCTGAGGCAGTAAAAAAACTACCATCAATTTTTTTTGTTGAAGGATTTATTCCTTCAAAACTGAACATGAGCGAACCTGTCGGTTTGCATCTTTCGATGCTATCTGATCATCATCGTGATCAGTTATTTCCTTAGAAAGGAGGTGATCCAGCCGCACCTTCCGATACGGCTACCTTGTTACGACTTCACCCCAATCATCTACCCCACCTTCGGCGGCTGGCTCCCTTGCGGGTTACCCCACCGACTTCGGGTGTTGTAAACTCT
>NZ_JBVYOI010000037.1:0-780 GCF_056120345.1 Paenibacillus sp. sgz302114 | reverse complement strand
GCTAGACGTACTAAAAAAGTACAAGGAGTTGGAGAGGAGGTGTCACCAGAGGCCGTAGTAACCTGGATGGAGTCTATCCGGGGAGAAATGTCCGTGAAGCAAGCTTGTGAGCTGCTAGGGATTGCACGTGCGACGTACTATCGGTGGAAAGCCGTTTATGTTACAAAGCAAGAAGATCAGCTCACAGAGAAGATTCGTCAGCTCTGCACTTTGCATAAATTCCGTTATGGCTATCGCAAGATAACCGCGCTGCTTCGAAGAGAACAACACGTCAATCATAAACGGGTGCAACGAATTATGCAACGCGAAGGGCTACAGTGCCGAGTTAGGATGAAGAAACGCAAGCCAACTGGACAACCAACTCAGATTGCTGAACATCAGTTAAAACGTCAATTCCTAGCAGATTCGCCAATGCAAAAGCTCGTAACGGACATCACCTATCTGCCGTTTGGCGGTAAAATATTGTACCTGTCGAGCATTTTAGACTTGTTCAACGGCGAGGTCGTGGCGTACAGTATAGCAGATAAACAAGACACAGCATTTGTGTTAGATACCCTTAATCAGCTGCCTCTAACAAACGGTGCGATGCTGCATAGCGATCAGGGAAGCGTCTATACGTCACAGGCATACCAGGAAGCTGTAAAAGGAAGAGGCATTACCATGAGCATGTCCCGTAAGGGTACGCCCGCTGATAATGCCCCCATCGAATCGTTCCATTCCACTCTAAAGTCTGAAACGTTCTATCTCGAAGGTTTAACCTGCACAACGACGGCAATCGTT
>NZ_JBVYOI010000036.1:0-793 GCF_056120345.1 Paenibacillus sp. sgz302114 | reverse complement strand
ATTCGTGGACTGCTGAAGGACGACAGCTGTCGCTTCCTTCGCCTGCGTCCACTGCAGCGAGATGCTCGTGAGTGTTGTCGCATCGCTTCTCTTCAAGTCTGTAATTGGCTGTGGAATCGTGGTTACCGCCGTCACATTCGAGATGCCCTCATTCATGCCGCCTGTTACTTTCAGCCTGAAGCTGTAAGTCTTATTCGGTGTTAGGTTTGTAACCGTAGCGACTGCCGCATTGGATGGAATCGATGTATCTGTTGTTGAGGTTGCCCAGTTCACTTGGTCTGTGGACTGTTCCACCGTAACAGCCGATGCATTCGCACCTGTACTTGGCGTCCATTTGAATGATGCGGTAGTCGCTGTTTTACCCGTGCTTGCAAAGGTTGTGATTTGCACCGGCAATGTTTTCGCTTCTACATCATTGGAAGTTCCGGCATTAGCGCCGCCAGTTACATTCAATCGGAACTTGTATGTCGTATTTGGCGTCAAGCCCGAAACAGTTGCTGTTGTTGCGGAAGTCGATATCGTTGCGCTCGTTGCTTTTTTCCAATTCGCTCCGTCATCACTCGATTGCTCAACGATGATGCCTGTTGCGCGCACGGCAGCTGTCCATGTGAACGATGCACCTGTCGTCGTTGCAGCACCCTTCGGTGCAAAGTTCGCTACAGGTACCGTTAGCGTTGTCGCGTCTAGAACGGTAGAATTGCCTGCGTTCTGACCGCCGGTAACGACCAAGCGGAATTTATATGGTGCGCCTTGCGTAAGACCGGTAACGGTCGCTTGCGAAGCAGTTGGGCTG
>NZ_JBVYOI010000035.1:0-930 GCF_056120345.1 Paenibacillus sp. sgz302114 | reverse complement strand
GAATTTGGACTAAGCAACCAACACAAGAAAAACCTTCCAAATTACTTTCGGAGGGTTCTTTATCTTGCTCAGATTCTAGTATAGCAGTAATTTTTCGAGCTTCTAATGAAAAATGTTGACAAGATATTAGCTGGTTTAGCGCAAAGAAAGCTGCCGGATCAATTACCGGCAGCCTCTTTGATGTTTATTGAGCTATAGTTACCCGTTAGTTTAAACGTAGCGGAGAACCCAGTCTTTAATTTGTGATGCAACTTCTGTTACATCAGTATTCGTAGTATCAATAGTAGGCATAGGTGGGTTGATGTCTTCATCGGAAATGCGAATCAATGCGTTAGCAAAGTTTATGTGGGTTTGAATCATTTCATCTGACCAGTTTCTTTCACGTAAACGTTTCTCTCGAGCTTCTTCATCACAGTGTAGGTTTAGGTAATATACATGTTTGAAAAAAGGAAAGTCCACACATTTTTCAATGTCCCACGGCATCATAGAACCGCATAGAATCGTCATGCGACCACTTTGTGCGACTTCTCGTGCAACTCTGAGCGAAATATTGAATACTTTCTCCCAATCTTGTCCAATAATCTCAGCCATTTTATCAGGGTCAAAAACATCGAACTCTCTCATGATCTTGCGAAGTTCGCTAACGACATATGATTTTCCTGAACCACTTGCTCCAGTCACAATAAATAAAGGCAATACATATTCCATATAGAATACCCCCACAGATTTTGAATCAGCTGGTCTATTATAACATCGCTCCTATTATTCAAGTAGGTATTATTTAGGCAATCTGCCCGTTCGTATTATGAGGTCAGCCAGTTTTTACTGGTTGACCTCTTTTGTCTTTAAGAGGTTTAGTACGGGTAGCCGGGGTAGAACGTCTCTGCCCGTGGGGCTCGACCCCGTGCGCTAAACTGTTCACCCCCTACT
>NZ_JBVYOI010000034.1:0-932 GCF_056120345.1 Paenibacillus sp. sgz302114 | reverse complement strand
CCTCCTCAACATTAAATTTATCTCAATTATATAGTTCATTCGCTTATATACAATATTTGCTGCAAATATCTGCCCGTTTGTTTAATAAAACAAAGGAGCGGCTGCCGTGGCAATCCGCTCCTTCTGTCGTTGAACTATCGTTTCCCGTTAGTTCAATGATGTTGAGACGCATACGCTAATAGACCACATAGCCAAGGCGAAAAAGACACCACTCCAAAACAGCTCGGAGCCGTATCGTCTTTTATTGACTATCTTTTCAATAGCTTTTAGTAAGATAACAACAAATAGAAAACTAAATAACGGCACCAGGAATACAGCGCTAAAAAGAAAGAAATCCATTAACAGTAACCTCCTGTGCCCGTTAAGGCAATGAAGCCGCCGGTTGCGCTGGCAGCTTCGCCACATGTGTGTATTGAGCTAAAGTGCCCGTTAGTTTAGTTGTGCGAGTTGGAGATAGTGCCATACTAGAAAAATACATAAAACAGTTACTGCAAAGAAAATAACAGAAATTTGACGATTCCTCCGCATTTTAATTCCGTATGAGCAAAAGAAGATTGCAGCAGCTAACTTGGCAATGCTTTGATAATAGACATGATTCGAAAACAATGAACTGCTAAAAAGAATAGAAGCAAGTAAAGTTAGAGATATCAAAATTTTAAACCAGAGAGGTTCCCTTAAAAATTGTTTGTACATGATTTTTATCCATTGCATGAGATCCTGTCCTCTACGTTTACTTTTTATCCTATTTTATCACAGAAAGCACCGATAATCGGTATTCATTTCCATTTCAGTAATCTGCCCGTTCGTATTATGAGGTCAGCCAGTTTTTACTGGTTGACCTCTTTTGTCTTTAAGAGGTTTAGTACGGGTAGCCGGGGTAGAACGTCTCTGCCCGTGGGGCTCGACCCCGTGCGCTAAACTGTTCACCCCCT
>NZ_JBVYOI010000033.1:0-971 GCF_056120345.1 Paenibacillus sp. sgz302114 | reverse complement strand
TTCGTCTAATTTATCTGAATAACATATTTTTTTTACACAACTTAAAGATGTTTAGGAGGTGAAAAAAATGTCTAACCAAACAACAAACGAAATTCCCAAAATGTCTCAGAGAACGTAAAGGATACCGCAGGGACTGTATTTCATTCTGTTCATAAAGGGTTAGAAGCAGCTGAAAATGCTGCAATGAATGCTGTTGATGCAACAACTAACGCAATAAACAATTTAATAAACAATGATAAGCGTTAATACAACTAAATCAAGCAGAATGATAAATAAGATTTCATACGAAGCCACAATAAGCTCCGAATCGGCTTGAATGGAAATCCCCATTTGCCGAGTGGGAGCTTTCTTATTGAACTATAATGCTACCCGTTGGTAGAACAGGCTTTACGTCGGCAGCCTGTTCTTTGTTGTGCTATAGTACCTCGTTAACTTAGCGGGGTAGCAACCATCCAAACATGCCCGAACGGATCTTCAATTTTCCCCACACGATCTCCATGTGGCAAGTCCTGAATTGGTCTAAGGACTGTTGCACCTTCAATCACAGCTCTTTGTACCACATCGTCAACATTATAAACATATAAATAGATTATAACGGAAGTGCCACCAAGTGATTTTGCCGCGCGATTGTGTCCAGGAAATTCGTCCGCAATCATTATTCGGGCATCTCCTACTTTTACCTCGGCATGTTCAATTTCCCCGTCCCGCGTAACTATTCTACTTACCTCTATTGCACGAAATACATTTTTGTAAAAATCTATTGCTTTGTTAGCATCATGTACTGCCAGCATAGGGATTGCATTAGAAGTGGCTGTAATCATTACTTAGTTCCTCCTCAACATTAAATTTATCTCAATTATATAGTTCATTCGCTTATATACAATATTTGCTGCAAATATCTGCCCGTTTGTTTAATAAAACAAAGGAGCGGCTGCCGTGGCAATCCGCTCCTTCTGTCGTTGAACTATCGT
>NZ_JBVYOI010000032.1:0-1215 GCF_056120345.1 Paenibacillus sp. sgz302114 | reverse complement strand
ATCTAAGCGTGAAGCCCCCCTCAAGATGAGATTTCCCAGTACGTAAGACCCCTGAAAGACGATCAGGTTGATAGGTTCGAGGTGGAAGCGCGGCAACGTGTGCAGCTGACGAATACTAATCGGTCGAGGGCTTATCCTAACGTCTCTTCTTAGAGACAACCAGCTAAATGTTTTGCATGAAATCATATTCAGTTTTTATGGTGTCATCTTTGAATAGAATGAAGACTCCCACCTAACCGTGGGTTTTTTATTGGCCTTTAGCTCAGCTGGTTAGAGCGCACCCCTGATAAGGGTGAGGTCGGTGGTTCGAGTCCACTAAGGCCAACCATTCCCTTTGGGGCCATAGCTCAGCTGGGAGAGCGCCTGCCTTGCAAGCAGGAGGTCAGCGGTTCGATCCCGCTTGGCTCCACCAATTTTTTTTATAAAACTATTCCCTGATAGCTCAGTTGGTAGAGCACTCGACTGTTAATCGAGTTGTCACAGGTTCGAGTCCTGTTCGGGGAGCCATTTCTGGAGAGCTGTCCGAGTGGTCGAAGGAGCACGATTGGAAATCGTGTAGGCGCTAACCGTGTCTCGAGGGTTCGAATCCCTCGCTCTCCGCCAGAAATTTTTATCGGTATCAGGCCCGTTGGTCAAGTGGTTAAGACACCTCCCTTTCACGGAGGTAACAGGGGTTCGAGTCCCCTACGGGTCACCATTAATTACCAGAAAAAAAGACTTGCATTCGATATTGTAATTGAGTTAAGATATTACTTGTCGCTGTAATGGAGGCTTAGCTCAGCTGGGAGAGCATCTGCCTTACAAGCAGAGGGTCGGCGGTTCGATCCCGTCAGCCTCCACCATATAACTTAATGACGCGGGGTGGAGCAGCTCGGTAGCTCGTCGGGCTCATAACCCGAAGGCCGCAGGTTCAAATCCTGCCCCCGCAACCAAAACAATTCGGTTATATACCGAGCATTAGTAACGCGGAGCCGTGGTGTAGTGGCCCAACATGCCTGCCTGTCACGCAGGAGACCGCGGGTTCGAATCCCGTCGGCTCCGCCATTTAATCAAAGTTCGGCTCGGTAGCTCAGTTGGTAGAGCAGAGGACTGAAAATCCTCGTGTCGGCGGTTCGATTCCGTCCCGAGCCACCATTTAAGAATTAAATATGCCGGTGTAGCTCAGTTGGTAGAGCAACTGACTTGTAATCAGTAGGTCGTGGGTTCGACTCCTAT
>NZ_JBVYOI010000031.1:0-1795 GCF_056120345.1 Paenibacillus sp. sgz302114 | reverse complement strand
TTCAACTAAACATTCCTGTTAAGGCTAAGAAATGGCCTTTGTCAAAAAAGGAGCGCCTCGGTATGATGGGTTTGTCCAAGGGTTAATTACCCAACACCATCAAGGAGGCGCTCTTATCATGAAGTTTAAACAATCAGAAGCACAAAATCAACGAGTCCAACGAATTACGCCCTCGCATTTAATCGTAGGGATCGACATGGCAAAAGAGACTCATGTGGCACAGGTCACAAATTATCGTGGAATTGTACTGACGAATCGGCATCTATCATTCAGCAACACCATAGAGGGGTTTGAAAAGCTGCAGCGGTGGATGGATGGTATTCAACAAAAACACCGTTTAAGCCAGGTAATCATAGGCATGGAGCCGACAGGCCATTATTGGTGGAACCTAGCCAACTGGCTTACACATAAAGGGTTGCAAGTGGTCTTAGTTAATCCAGCAACGACAAAACGCAATAAAGAAAACCGTGACAACTGCCAATCGAAGAGTGACCCAAAAGATGCACTTGTCATTGCAGATGTAGTGAGTCGAGGCTACTACTATGAACATACGAAACAGACTCATGTATTTCAACGCTTGCGAACACTGATGAGCGATCGAGAGTTTTGGGTTGCCAATAGCGTCCGGTTACAAAATCGCATTATTCGGTGGCTGGATATCCGTTTTCCCGAGTACAGTTCGGTTTTTAAGGATTGGACCTGCAAACGTTCAATGGCTACTCTGAAGGAATTCCCTGCGCCTGCGGACCTCGCAAATCGGTCAGTACCAGAAATCATAGCGATATGGAAAAAGCATATGCAGAGAGCGGGCGGTACTACAGGCACACAAAAGGCAGCTGAGCTTATTGCGCAAGCTAAGCGGAGTGTGGGAGACGTTACAGCTTTAGCCATAGCAAAGCTAGATTTGGCACGTTTAATCTCAGAGTATGAACGAATTACGGAGATGTTAGCAGACATAGAAAAGCAGCTTCACGCATTGTTAGGTGAGATTCCCATGGCCACTCAGATGCGTTCCATAAAAGGCCTTGGACCCATCTTCGTTGCGGGCATCTTAGCAGGTGCAGGTGACCTTAGGCAGTACGCACATGGACGTCAGTTACTGCGCAAAGCCGGTCTGAATTTGGCGGAAAGCACATCGGGGAAGAGGAAAGGTCAGATCGTTGTCTCCAAACGGGGGGACTCCAGTTTAAGAAAATATCTGTATTTGGCGACAATCCAGCTCATTGGAATTAATCCGATCTTTCAAGAATTACATCAGCATAATGTTCAAGTAAAGCACATGAAAAAGCAACAGTCTGTCTTTAAACTCGTGGGTAAAGTAGCGCGAATTTTGATCGGTATGGTCCAGCGTGTAGAAACATTCTCTCCCGAAAAGGCTAGCCATCTCGTTTCACAAGCAGCATAGAGCATTGAGCGATCACGTATATTGACTCATTCGCGGGATTTTGAAAAGAAAGCACGGAGAACCGAGTTAGTGCCCGAAAAGGGCTTAGACCCGTCCGCTAAACGCAATCGGTCTCCACACCTTGGATAAGTATGACGATGGAATGTGAGGGCCTAGACCCGTCGAGCCATGGGATGGTAAACACCAGGGCACTTGTGGAGTTTGCGTGCAGTAGAGTTAGGCAGAAAGGAACGGCTGAAGCAATTCCTTTGTTCCCGCATACCCAGTTACTGGGCTAACGGCATCCGCCCATAGCTTTCTCCACCTCCATATCTATTTCAAGGTGATGAAATCCTGCGAATGAGTGAGCATATGTGAGATAAACCCTTAAAACTGAGGGACGGGCACTAT
>NZ_JBVYOI010000029.1:0-3139 GCF_056120345.1 Paenibacillus sp. sgz302114 | reverse complement strand
TTCCCCCTACTTGTTCAACCATGGTTAGGCTGGTTGGGACGTAGATCCCGTATCACATGCGATAGTGTGGAAGACAAGAAGGTTAGGGGTTACCGGTGAATTTACTTCAGGAGTGATGTTATGAATCCAGTGATTGGGTTATATGTGTCCAAAGGTGAGAGCCATGCACAAGCTTTTCTAGACCGTGGAATACTTCATGGAAAAATCTTCAGGTTTAATCATGATCTTGAGGGATTAACGTCGTTCCTACGTTACATTAAAGGCGTTGAGGCAGCTGCTGGGATGCGTCCATCCATTGTTATGGAGTCAACAGGTCATTATCATAGCCCTATTATTCAGTTTCTGGATGAACACCAGTATCTGTACATTGTTATTAATCCTTTAATCTCACATAACGCCAAGAAAACCAATTTGCAACGGTTGAAGACGGATGCCGCTGATGCTCATCTTTTAGGGACACTCTTTTATAAAGAAGAGTTTCAACCCTTCAAAAAACGGGCCAGCATCTCATGAATTTATGCTATCTCATGAGTCTTTAACTGGTATGTATGTTCAGGGATAATACCAAGAAATCGGCTTTTTATGCATATATGTTCTTGTCCTCTGACAGCGCTAGCTCGCTGCCACCGTCCGGTGCTATACTGAGGATTAGGAGCAATAATTTCCCATTTCGAAGAGGTGGATGATTTTATGAAGCGACAGTTCAAAGCACGATATCGTTGGCTAACGGCATCCGCAATATCGGTTATCCTGCTTTTCGTCTCGTTGACAGCCTCTTTCGCCGCGCCTAAGCTGCCCGGCGACTCTCCGCCCCCGCCCGACCCCGGCATCGTATTTCAGCCTTCGCCTTCGGTCGGCGCAACCTTGCATCCGTTCGGCGTCGTTCTGTTCCAAAGCCGTATGGACGTCACGTTCTACGCGACGACGGACGGTTCGACGCCAACCCGCAGCAGCCACGCAGGCGCAGCAGTACGCATTCCGGGAACCCCGAATACGAAAGTTACGATCAAGGTGCTGGCCGTCTCGCCGGGCCAACACGATGTAACGGCATCGTACACCTACAACGTGGACGATCAAGTAGCCCCCGTCCAAGCAACGCCGGCGGCCGGCACTCCACTCGAGCCCCCCGGTGCGACCATCACGTTTACTTCCGAGACGCCCGGCGCCAAAATAGGTTATTTCCCCCCAGACGATTCCTCAAAGGGCATCGTGTGGAATCCTTCCCCCACACTCTATGGCTTGCCCGGCCAAATCATCCATGTTACCGTGTTCGCGGAGCTTGACGGCCTGTCCACCGCGGTAGGCAACTTCGACTTTCAATTCCGCATCGGGCATCCGAAGGCGACGCCGGGCGATGGTTCCGTCGTGCAACCGGGCTCCAAAGTGACGATTGATACGAATTACTTGACCAATTATTCCGATGTCCGCTATACGACGGACGGCTCGATCCCGACCAAGGACAGTCCGAGCGGCGATCCGAAAGGATTCACGGTCCAAATACCGGCTTCGACCCCGAACGGTTCCGTATTCACAATCAAAGCAATCGCGTTCAATACGATGAACAACTATGGCCGAACCCTTCCTGACAGTTCGGTCGCCGTTTACCGCTACTTGGTCGGCAGTCCGATTTCCCCACCGAGCGCTCAACCGAACAGCGGCGCAGCGCTGGCCAGCGGGAGCACAATCGCACTGAGCTCGACGACGCCGGGCGCCGACATCTACTACACGCTCGACGGCAAAGATCCTACGATCGCAAGTACGAAAGGAAATAGCGTCCCCATCGTCGGCAACCCCGGCCAGACCGTGACGGTCAAAGCGATCGCCTCCAAGGCCGAAGCGTTCAACAGCGCGGTCGCCACGTTCACGTACGTCATCGCCGAGCCTGGCGCAGTCGTCGCCTCGCCTTACGCCTATCCGCCGAGCGGCGCGACCGTGCCCGTTAACACGACGATCGCCCTGAACACCTCGACGCCGGGCGCGACGATTTACTACACGCTCGACGGCTTGAATCCGACCACGGCGAGAGCGCACGGCCGCGGCATCGTATTGCACGGCGCAACCGGCACGAAGGTGACCATCAAGGCGATCTCCGTCGTGCCCGGCAAGCCGCCGAGCGCCGTATCCACGTTCACGTATACGAGAGGCCTTTCCACCAAAGTGCTCGGTCCTAATGCGAATTTCGGCACCGGCGCCGTCGTGAACGCCGGCACGAAGGTGACGCTGACGTCCAAAATGCCAGGCGCGACGATTTACTATACGACGGACGGCTCCACGCCGACCGTTAAAACTTCCAAAGGCAGTACGGTTGTCATCACTGGCCCGTATGACACCTGGGTCACGCTTCAAGCGATTGCCGTCGTGAACGGCACGCCGAGCCCGGTATCAACGTTCAATTATCGCATCCGCAACCCGATCGTCGCACCTGGGGTTTCGTACCCCGTGCAAACCGCAAACGGCCTCCAAGTAACGCTCAAGTCGAGCACGCCGGGCGTGACGATCCATTACACGACGGACGGTACGACACCGAGCGTGGACAGCCCGACCGGCAGCGTCGTCATCTTAAAAGGTGCCACAGGCACGAAGATTACGCTCAAGGCGATCGCGGTAATTGCCGGTAAGCCGCCGAGTGCGATTTCCGAGTTTCATTACACGCTCAAATAATGGCTTCACCTACCTTTAGCATAAAAAGCGCTGCCCTTCTCGACGTTCTCGAGGTGGCGCTTTTTCTCATGAAATTGAGGGTTCACCGAGTTGAACAACTGCCAGATCATGAAGGCGGCTTGCGCTTTCGCCGCCTTAACAAAATAAAAACCGCCCGAAAATTGGTGCGGTCAAGTTGAGCTATTGTGCCCGTTAGTTGAACAAAGGCAACCTCGCTTCTGGTCGGTTGCCTTCTTGTTTTTAACTATTGTACCTGTGAAATGAAGGCAAAACTTTTTCAAAAAAATTGAATCACTTAGGGTGTGAAGAATTAATAAAAACAAAACCCTTAATTAATTTCGTCTAATTTATCTGAATAACATATTTTTTTTACACAACTTAAAGATGTTTAGGAGGTGAAAAAAATGTCTAACCAAACAACAAACGAAATTCCCAAAATGTCTCAGAGAACGTAAAGGATACCGCAGGGACTGTATTT
>NZ_JBVYOI010000028.1:0-8613 GCF_056120345.1 Paenibacillus sp. sgz302114 | reverse complement strand
CCTCCTCAACATTAAATTTATCTCAATTATATAGTTCATTCGCTTATATACAATATTTGCTGCAAATATCTGCCCGTTTGTTTAATAAAACAAAGGAGCGGCTGCCGTGGCAATCCGCTCCTTCTGTCGTTGAACTATCGTGCCCGTTAGTTCAACTCATCCTTGATTTCCAATCTTAATCCGACCCAGTTGTCGGGTTGACCAGGGTAGCCACCCCAGATATGAAGTTCAATACCATCAGGGTCATACATTTGAAATAACAGCCCACATCCACCTTGATCAACAATATCCGTGACTTTGACACCATTTTCTTTTAGTAAACCATGATACATTCGACGTCTCTGACATACAAACCAAAAGGAACAGATTGATCCAAGTCATCTGGATTTGCCTTAACCGACTCAATATCAGGACCCCAGTTAGTGAATAGTGATAAAAGATATCGAAAAAACGTCTGAGTAGACAATGTCCACTCAGACGTTTTTCGATTTAAAATGCGAGATTATCCTTTTACCGCTCCTGCCGTCAAACCATCAACGAAGTACTTCTGTCCGATGATGCTGAGCAGAACCAGCACTGGAACTGACATCAGCATCGCCCCTGTAATCGGGGAGGCGTAATCCATCTTGTAAGGATTGTTCATCGTTGTAATGCCAACTGCGAGCGGCATTTTGGAGCCTGAGCTCAAATAAATGAGCGGTCCCAAGTAATCATTCCAGGCATTCATGAACGTCAGCAAGGCAACGATGCCGATTGCGCTGGTGCTGAGAGGAAGGGCGATTCGGAAAAAAGTTCCCAGCTCCGAGCATCCGTCAATCTTTGCGCTATCGAAAACTTCCTTCGGAATGGCAACCATGACCTGCCGGATTAGAAATACGCCGAACGCTCCTACTGCTCCCGGAAGAATAAGCGGCCAGAACGTGTCTAGCCATCCGAACTTCCGAAACATGACAAATGAAGGCACGAGCGTAATTTGCGCCGGTATCATCATCGTAGTCAGCATGGCGACAAACAGCCCATGCTTATACTTGAATTCATACCGGGTAAAGCCATATGCAACTAGCGCATTGAATACAATGGACAGCACGGTTAACGAAACTGCGATGATCAAGCTGTTGCCCAGCATTGCAAAGAAGGGCAGTTTGTCAAACAGATGAATGAAATTGTCCATTGTAGGGCGAAGCGGGAATGGATTCAATGGTTCGCCTACAATATCTTCATACCTCTTAAAAGCCGTTCCGAACATAAAAAGGAAGGGCGTCATAAATAAGAGGCTCATGACTATAAGCACTAAGTAGGCGAAGATGCGGCCGAATCGATGCCTGATGGGCGCGGGCTCCGCTGTGACCGGAAGCCTGCTGCCAACAGATACGGCTTCTGAATTCTGCAAGTGGTTCTCCTCCTACTCTTCTTGGTTCTTGAGATTGAACATTTTCAGCTGAATGAATCCAATGACGAGCATCAGTAAGGTGAACATATAGCCGAGTGCAGAAGAGTACGTGAAGTCCTGACGCCGGAATGCTTGGTCGTATAGATAGGTGGTCGGAAAAACTAAGGAGTTTTCCGGTCCGAATCCTTTACCCGCCAGGATAAACGCTTCACTGAACATCCCGTAGGAGCCAAGCAAACATTGGAAGACGACGAATGTCATGATCGGCTTCAGCAGCGGAATCGTCACATGCCATAGGCGCTGCACAGGTGTGGCGCCGTCAATTTTAGCCGCCTCTATTAGTTCATGGGGCACATTTTGCAGTCCCGCCATGAAGAATAGCGTGTTAACACCTAGATATTTCCAACCGCAAAGGATTACAAGTGATGGAATCGTCCAAGCCGCATCCTTCAACCATCCGATCGGCTCTACCCCGAAAAGGCCGAGTGCGCTGTTCAGAAGGCCGCTGTCACGGTTCAGCAGCATGTTGAAGATGATCCCGACAGCCACCGCCGAAGTAATATTCGGGGTGAAGAAGAACGTTGCGAAGAACCCTTTCTTACTCGAGATATAGGGCCGGTGCAGCAGCAGTGCCACTCCGAGCGCTACTGGCAGTATCAAGAACAGGCTGCCTAGAGCAAGCTTCGTGCCGTTCCACATGGCTTTCCAGAAGAAGCTGTCCTTTAAGACGAATAGGTAATTGGACAATCCCGCAAAGTGATACTCATTCGTACCCTTCATTAAGCTGAGCCAGAACCCATAAAGTATAGGGTACAGCCCGAATATAGCATAGGCAATAAAGAAAGGGCTAATGAATAGAAGTGGCGCCAATTTCCATCGGGCTGATGCTTGCGAATTCATCGGTCGTCCTCCTACCCCCGAGCTTGTTCATTATCAATGAGGCTCTGAAGCTCCTTCTCAACATTGCCGAGGAATTCTTCTGGCGTCATTTTGCCTTTTTGATAATCCGGTTCAAATTTATCCCATGCTTGGCCGATCAGTGAACGCCACCAAGCTTGGTTTTGGCTCGGTGCTTGCGTGCCGAGGTCTGCATATAGCTGCGCTAAGTCCTGCCCGCCGAAATACTTCGTATTAGCGCTTTCCTTATGGAGCTCAGGCGACTGTGTTGCACTTGTTAGAGCAGGGAACAAATTGATGATTTTGAAGCTTTCAACGATATTGTTCGTATCCAAATGCGTATATCTTAGGAAATCCCATGCAAGATCTTTATTTTGGCTGAATTTGCTGAGTGCGAGACCCGTACCGCCTAGAACTGTTGTCGGAACCGAGCTTGGTCCGCCGAGTGGCATCGGAACCGCTCCCCATTTGCCGCTAAGATCAGGTGTATTCTGAACGAGTATGCCTGCCCACCAGTCAGGACCGAATGTTGCGATGTAATCGCCCTTCGCGTACGCTTCCCATGATTGCGGAGACCACTTATCTGGTGATGTCTTGCTCATGACGCCTTGATCTTTCCAACTCTTGATTCTGTTCAGCACTTCTACGCCTGTAGGTGTATTGAAGCCGATTTTTCCATCTTTTGTAACAAGATCCCCGCCTTCTTGGCGCAGCAATTGCTCAAACACATCTTCATCCTTATCCGAACCGCTGAAAATAAATGTATCTTTATTCGTCAGCGGCTTGGATGCTTCCATGAATTCATTCCACGTTTTCAGCTTCGATACATCAATTCCCGCAGCATCATACAGATCCTTCCGGTAATACAACGCGGAGACACAAGCAGCGATTTCAATACCGTAAACATTGCCGTTCAACGTGTATAAATCCTGACGGCCTTTTGGAATGGCATCTTTTAATCCAGCCGTATCGAGATAGCTATTTAAAGATTCAAAAGGTACATCATCGGTTTTGATAAATCGTGGGAAGGCACCTTGTTCGACGTCAATCAAATCCGGTGCTCCTTCACCGCCTGACTGCGCGATGACCGTATATTTATCAAACATTGCTGCCGCTTCCAATAGCTCGATTTTGATATTGACATCAGGATGTTCCTGCTCATACTTCTTTTCCATCGCTTCATAATACTGCTTATGCGTATCTGCAAATGTCCAGACGGTAATCACTTTTTTGTCCCCTGAGACTGACCCGCCTTCCGATGAATTTGATGTATTTGAGGCTGTTTTTGAGTTTGAGGCTGTTTCTGAGTTGTTATTCCCGTCCGTGCTGCATCCTGTCAAGTAAAGCAATAAACTTGAAGCCATGAGCAAACCAACTGACTTTTTCAAGAATACCCCTCCAAATTGCACTTATGTAAGCGCTTTTATTTATCTCAAAGAGAAGAATACCACCAGTTTGGCAGGCGAACAATACCACTCAGTTGACGGAAAATGAACTCAAATTGATATGATCTATTGAAAAAAAGAAAAAAGCCGGGGCAGCTATCGCCCAAGCTTAATATTCTAACCTTATCATTTGTGTTGTGTTTATCCACAGTCCCTTGCAGTCCTTCTAACCTCGCTAGGTGATTTCCCTATGCGCTGCTTCAGGCATCTGGAGAAATGGACCACTGACTTGAAGCCGCAGCGCTCCGAAATATCCGAGATGGCATGATCCGTTACTGATAGCATTTCAACCGCTTGCCTTACTCGGTAATGCCACAAGTATTTAATTGGCGTTGTATTCTCATGTGTATTGAACAGGCGGATTAAATGCTCAGGGGTCATATTGACCTGATCCGCCAGCTCAGTTAATGTCCAATCCTCGGCATAACGCACATGAATGATATTTTTCGCCTGCTTAACTGATGGGTGTGCATGCTGAGTGCTGCCTTCTCGCGAATGCTCGTGAAAGAATTGGTGCACGGCGGCGAGTGCCATACATCTCATCTGAAGGCTTTCCAATGAAGCGCCGGTCTCCATTTCGAGTATTAAATCCGTCAATTTATTAAGCTCTGACGAAATGGGTAGGATGAGGGGCCATTTATTCAGCTTCGCTTTAAATTCTTCTTCAAATTCAGGAATCTTAATTGCGACCCAGCGGTGCCATGTCTCTTGGTCATGTGCAAATTCGAAGAACTCCCGATGTCCGGGTTTTAATAGAACCGCGTTGCCAGGGCTAATGGAGTAGCATACATCGTCGATAGTGACATTCAAATATCCGGTATGCAGCAGCACAATTTGAAGGTATTCTTGGTCGCGCGGACCATATACGCCTCCTGGCGAGTAAACAATCGTTCCGCAACTTACGTCGCTTACTTGATCGATCGGGAGTTTTTCGGCCATACTACCCATTCTTATGCCTCCATGTGAATGATTTGCAGGATCGATGATGTGATTAGTATTTTAAACTATATTTTATCTTCGATAGACATGTTGTCAAGATTTATATTTCAGTACATAAAATGACAAAAACCATCAAACAAAGTTTTTGTCAGCTGGGAAAATAGTTGGATGTAGTTGTATCCGTCAGCTTCTACGATTGGTTTAGTAGCGCGTTATTTATAGAGAATAACAAGCTGTACACGCTTCAATATTTACTTCAAGCGCTAATGTCCAACCTTGATTACTTGCAAAGCAATGCATCAGCTTAGAAGTCTCTGGAAAATGCGATAGGCGTTCTGCCAAGGGAAAGCGCGCGAATGGCGACATGTATCCTGTCCATTGGACCAATCATTCTGCTGTATCCGTTGCTACAGAAGTATTTTGTTAAGGGACTTACGCTTGGCGCTGTGAAAGCGTAATCAACAGTTTAATTATAGAAGAGAAATATAGCCCTGTATAATGCCTGTTTATACATTAATCATTTATTTTAATCTATCAATTGCAGCTGGCTAAATAAAATAAAACGTCCCTGATACCAATGTACCTGGGACGTTTTTGCGTACTTACTACTCAGTTAAACTACATCTTGGCCAACAAATTGAATGGCCCAAACGTTCGCCCCCTCGCACAAAATTTAAGCCTACTCTATACCTTCTTTTCTGTGATCGGTTATTGAAGTAACCTGCCCGTTACTTCAACGAAACAAGGAGCAGCTGCCGCCGGCAAACTGCTCCTTGTTTGTTCAGCTAACGTACCCGTTAGCTTAGTCATTCCTTTGGACGCTTGATATTGGGAATTAACATTTCATCGTTATTGAAAGAACCATTCCAAGGCTTTAATCCGAAATAAGCTTCAGCTAACTCTGACATTGCGCTGGGCGAGTATGAATGTGTACTATTTTCGTCTCCTCTATGCATCTCATGAACCTGCGACTTCTCAATATATATCGGAGCATTACCAATCACTTTCCAAACGAAACCATCAATGAATTGAGAACCGATGTCCAACACGGAAACAACTGATGAAGAAATGATTTTGTCGATAGGAGGCGTTTCATTTTCTCTACAATCGAAAAGTGCGCAATTGGGGAAAGATTTGAATTTCGTCCATACAACTTGACCAAACGCCAATGTGCCATCGCTTAAAGGTATAGAAAACACGTCCCCAATCATCCATTTCTGCGGTTTTGGCCGTTTCCAGTTCAAAAGGGCATGTTTCACTTTAGCTAAATAGTCAGAGTCAATAGGAACACGATAAGGGCTTACTCCGAGTTCATTTATCACTTCCGCCATTTTTAGTATTTCTTCAGCTCTGCTTGAACTGCTGTTAATGAAAACACATCCGCCTTCACAATCCGTTTTAACATGTTTGTACAATCCGCTATCTACACTTCTCATTGCTTTCCGAAGTTTTATTAAAGCGTCATAGTTGGTTTCCTCGCCCATTTCTTCAGCCAAACTTTGAGCAATCGTGAATGTTGGCGTGGAATGGTCGGGGAGATTTTTACAAAGCCCACGTCAACAGAAAAGTTGTTAATTATACTCTCATCCAATTTGCTACCCACTACTTTCCTAAAAGGTTATCGCTCCATAATCTCTATTTTCACCGTTTATAGTACGATTAATCTGCCCGTTAGCTGAACAGGCTGCCAATTATGTCGGCAGCCTGTTGTCAGGTTGTGCTATTGTGCTCGTTAGTTCAATCGAGTATGAACAAATAATTGGCAGCCCTTATTCCAACTTCAAATCGTACTCTGTTGGCGACCCTACCCCGATCAGAACCAATCTGTATCCATGGTTTTTGGCTAAATCATAAGCCTCTGGTCCAATCGCATAATTTCTCACCTTTTTGAACCCTCGTGTCAATTCACGCGCGACTGGACCAATTAAGTGGTGTGCAGGTGGCAAGGCTTGTACCCTGCCTTCTACAATACATATTTCTTTATATAATCCGCTTAAAAACAGAGAAAGGCTGCGCGACTCATCGAGGGAAACATCATATTTCGTCTCGCCATTACGCTGTGGAATTGCTCTCACGCTCGGACGACCATGACTCCGTTCATAGACGTGGAAATAGTTATCCAGATGACTTCCCCATTTACTTATACCTAACCCTTCGTAACCCAACAAGTTCTCATAAAACCGAATATCAGGCGAGTCATGGAGAATTCCTTCTACATAGAACAAACCAAATTTCTTAGTTATATTCTCTAATCCTGGGAGAAGATCATTCTTCGTAGCAAAAAAACTCTTTCGTTTTCCCGTTGGCATATGACACCTCATTCGATTTTGCCCTTGCAATTAACCTGCCCGTTCGTATTATGAGGTCAGCCAGTTTTTACTGGTTGACCTCTTTTGTCTTTAAGAGGTTTAGTACGGGTAGCCGGGGTAGAACGTCTCTGCCCGTGGGGCTCGACCCCGTGCGCTAAACTGTTCACCCCCTACTTGTAGAAACATGTTTGAGGCTGGTTGGGACATCGATCTCGAATAACAAGCGAAGCTATGACACTACAAGCGGGACTAGGGGCTACCGGCGAATCTAATGAAATGAAGGTGATACAAACCATGAATCCAGTAGTTGGACTGGACATTGCAAAGGGAGAAAGTCAAGGCCAGGCCTTTTTAGACAAAGGTCAGCCTTACGGAAAGAGCTTTACCGTCCCTCATACTCGTGAAGGATTAGAGTCTTTTCAATCGTTCTTAAGACTCCTTGAAGAGCAAACCGATCAAAAACCCATGGTTATCTTAGAAGCGACAGGTCACTATCATCTTCCTGTTACTCGTTTTTTGGAGGATCATAATTACCTTTTTGTCGTGGTTAATCCGATGCTGTCTTATCAGGCCAAGAAAGCCTCTAGTTTGCGTAAGGTAAAGACCGATGCCGTTGACGCCTACGCCCTTTGTGAACTGTTCTACAAAGAAGACTTTGAACGGCACAAAACTAGAGGCGTTCAGCTGTTAAACCTACGTAACTTAACGAGGCAGCACGATGCAATTACGGGGCTCTACATCCAAATCAAACTGCAGTTTCAAGCTGTTTTAGATCAGGTATTTCCTGAGTATAAAGGCGTTTTTGGGGACTTACACTCTGCGGTATCGCTAAATACATTATTGGCATTTCCGACTTCTGATGCTGCTCTTAAAGCCGGGATAACGAATATTACGGAGAAGATTGCATGCCTTTGCATACGCCGATCTGAGAGCTGGGCACGGTCAAAAGCGGAAGCTCTGCTGGCTGCATCTGAACGGAATCCCTTCCGAAAAGCACCGTTTCACAGCCATCTCATTAGTCTTGAAATGTATGTAAGCATGCTGCTTCATTATCGAGAGCATCTAACCGCCCTGGAAAAGCAAATGGATGCCCTCGCTAATGAATTGGAGGAATATCAGATTATCCAATCGATTCCCGGTATCGGAGAAAAAATCGCGGCAACGATTATTTCGGAAATCGGTGAGATCGATCGGTTTAATCACCCGAAGAAACTGGTTGCCTTCGCTGGTGTAGATCCTAGCGTTCATATGTCGGGGAAATTCACGGCTACAATCAATCGCATTACAAAGCGCGGCTCTAGCAGGCTTCGACACACCTTATTCTTGGCTGTCCTTTGCAGCTTGCGGCGATCCGGCAGCAAGAAAATGAAGGCATTTTACGAGAAGAAGATCGCTGAAGGTAAGCCCTACAAAGTCGCTATGATTGCCTGCGTGAACAAGTTGCTTCACTGGGTATTCGCCCTGCTTAAGCGCAAAGAAACCTTCATCGACTTGAATTTGGACTAAGCAACCAACACAAGAAAAACCTTCCAAATTACTTTCGGAGGGTTCTTTATCTTGCTCAGATTCTAGTATAGCAGTAATTTTTCGAGCTTCTAATGAAAAATGTTGACAAGATATTAGCTGGTTTAGC
>NZ_JBVYOI010000027.1:0-8662 GCF_056120345.1 Paenibacillus sp. sgz302114 | reverse complement strand
ATCACTCCTGAAGTAAATTCACCGGTAACCCCTAACCTTCTTGTCTTCCACACTATCGCATGTGATACGGGATCTACGTCCCAACCAGCCTAACCATGGTTGAACAAGTAGGGGGAATGAACTGAATAGCTCTCGGGATCTAAGTCCCACGGGCAGAAACGTTCGATTCCCGGCTACCGCAATCTTACGACCATACAAAAAGGAGGTCGACCAGAAAGATCTGGTGACCTCATAATACGAACGGGCAGAATAGTGGAAGAGGTTGTTCTTTAATTGAAGGCAATCGCATGTGAAGTGCGTTTCATTGCAAACTGTGCTGGTTTAAGTAAAGACGTGACACGGAGATGCGCTCCTATGTTTTGATCTCAAACAAGGGAGTGCTTTTTATATAAAAACGGGAGAGGGATCTCAAACCGCAGATCCGACGATTCCTAGGAGTTCGACAGGATACGATTCACTCCTATGGTTAATAATACGCATGCTTGACTACACCCCCTGAAAGGATTGAAACTGCAAGTATGCTGAACAAAAAAACAGTGCTTCTTTTTTTGTTTACGGTTTCGTTGATGCTCGTGCCTAGAAACAGCGCCGAAGCTGACCCGCCTAGAAAAGAGAACGTCACTTCATTTCTCCAAACGATCCGCAATGGCGGCTATATTATCTACATGAGGCACGGCGAGGCGACGGTAGGCCAGGACTCACCGGATGTAAATATTAACGATTGCGGTACCCAAAGAAATTTGAGCGAGGAAGGCAAGAAGCAGGCTGAAGCACTCGGTCGGATACTCAGTACACTGCATATTCCGGTTCGCTATCCTGTTTTGGCAAGCCCTTTTTGCCGCACCGAGGAGACGGCTAAAATCGCTTTCGGAAGTAACAATGTTGAGGTATATCCTTTGTTAGCGAACATTGAAGAGTTAAGAAAAACGAATGTTTCAAACGAACGGAAGCAGTCCATCACTGAACATTTAACCAAAATGTTGGAAACGATACCGCCTCGCGGAGCAAATCAAATCTTAGTCGGGCATATGTTTCCGGCCGGTACGTTGCTTGGCGAAATCCCGAATATGGGAACCGTTATAATTAAACCAAGAGGCGCCGGAAAGGGATATGAAATTGTAAAAAGAATAAGCTTGGAACAGTGGTCGACACAGAACAACGGATATCTCCAAAGGCTCAAGAAAATTAGTTGAGCCTTTACGCTAACGGGCACGAAGCCGATCACCACGTCATCGCTTGAGCAGGAAACTTATCAAATAAAATAAGTACACAGACAACAAGGCAGACCCGAGAGGACTGCCTTGTTGTGTTGTGCTGTGTATGGATTTTCAGTCCAAGTGGTGGGGGCTCCAAGATGAACTCGTTTTCAGCATTTCAATAAGATCGCTTGTCTTCAAGTTTTGGTTTCCTGCATTTATTCGAAACCCATTGTGCTGCTCATGCCCATTGATTCCAGGACGAATGGTAAAGGTTGTTTCAATTCCTAACTTATGAGCGATTTGAAGAATGGTATCGTTATAAGCTCCGTAAGGAAAAGCGAGTGCGCTACGTGAATTTTTCAGCTCCGTTTTGAGTCGTTTTTCCGCTATAGCTAGGTCATAATGAACACGGCTTTCATATTCACGCGTCGTTTCCAAGCGGTTTACAGATTTAAGGAAGATAGGATGAGCCAATACAGGAACCCTTCTTCTTATTCCGTTAAAGTGTAGAGTCATGTAGGCGTGTGAATTGTAAGTATGATTATAGAAGTTCATGCCTGCCTTTTTCATTTCCCTCATTTGTTGCCAAGTTAATTTCGCACGACCCCTGTGCTTCTGATCATCAATTGTTGAAACTACAATAAAATCAGTTGCAGTGACGCCAAGTTTTCTTAGCAAAGGATATACATTTTTGTAAAACGTACCATACCCATCATCAAATGTAAGAAGTACAGCGTTATCCGGAACTTTTTTGTCTAGCATGATAAAGTCCAAATACTGATCCATCGTAATCATATGAAAACCATTCATCTTGATTGCGGTAAGTTGCTCATTCAATTGCTCAAGAGTAATCATGCTCGCATGCTTTGACTGAATTTCAACATTATGATACATCAACACAATCACTTTATCGTGATAAAAAACGGGAGAAGAATGCTTTGTTTCGCGGTTTGTGATCGAAAGGCGGTTAGAAGGTTTCCTCGTTTCCTTTGCATGAAGGGAGGATGCTTGCGAATGATCAAAATGGTGAGTTTCGTTTCGATGAGATCCGCAAGAAATAACAGAGAGAACTATAATTTGCATGATTACAGTAACAACCATTCTCATATGTACACCTCTTGAATGAGTTTCGGCAAATGCTCTAGTAATTATTCAAGAATGCGGTTGTAATAAATACTGCGTTAGGAATCGACAAACGGCGAGTATGTTAGTTGATGTCGGGTGACAAGAACTTGATCCCATTTCTGAAATTGACAAGAACTTGCACTCATTCCCGACAAAAGACAAGGAATCGCATATTGAAGGCAAGGCCATGAGGCTCTGAAAAAAAAGATTGTTGAGTTCGCACAGAAGGCTATCAAGTTTCCTAACCAGCATGCAATTTATTGAATTTTGCATAGTAAACATACAATGTGGACATCCTACCCGTGAGAAAAGGGGTGTCTTTTTTTGCCAACGTGGGTTGAAATTATGCTACGCACGCTATCTGCCGTATCCATACTGTTCATTATGACGAAGATACTCGGCAAACGGCAAGTTTCACAGCTGTCACTGTTTGAATACATTACGGGTGCTTCTCTCGGTAATATCTCTGCATACATCGCGCTAGATAGCGATCAAAAATGGTATCTGGGTGTGCTTGCATTATCTACATGGGTTTTTGTATCGTTACTCATGGAGTTCGCAACGCTTTGGAGCAGATGGGTTCGCGGCATTGTAGATGGTAAAGGGACAGTGTTAGTTGAGAAGGGGACTTTAATCAAGAAAAATATGAAGAAGGTTCGCGTAACGCTCGACGAGTTCATGATGCAAATGCGCGGCAACAGTATTCAACAGCTCGCTGATGTGGAGTATGCAACAATGGAAGCTAACGGCGAAATCACGTTTCTGCTTACAAAAGAACAGCAGCCGCTCACTGCTAAAACACTTGGCTTAGCGGTACAGCCTGAACGTGAGCCACAAAGCGTAGTCATGGACGGTTTTGTTATCGAAGACACGCTTCGCCGTTCGGGATTCAATCGGGTATGGCTCAGCAAACAGTTATCCGAAAATGGTGTGGATCTCGATGAGGTCTATCTTGCACAAGTTGATGACACAGGCAAAATCACGATACAAACCGGTGACCGTGCGATACCATAGATGTGCTCGGCGAAGAAGAGGACCACAAGCGTGTACTGCGGAACGCTCAGGGCAAGATTGCCTACAAAGAAGACATGTTCGCTGTGCATTTCAAACGGCTCATCAAAACCCGCAACTGACTCGGAGCGGCATGCTCCGGTCGCGGGTGTTTAAAGAATTCACCTTATAGTCTTTATATTGGGTGTCTTTGTGGCGCTCTTTTTCGTGTATGCTCCGTGTGCTCAATTAGTGGCTGGTGGGTTCCATGCCAACAATGACGTTGCTCAGACTAGCTAGGGATTGCGTCTTTTTTATATGGAAAGTCTGGAGAATGTTTGGTGAATAGTACTTTATTATGGAGCGTAGAGGAATGGGTGTCGGGTGACAAGACATTGGATCAACGGATAGGATAGCTGAACTATCCACCCATGGAAGAACGTCATTTCTACCATAATCTGTGGTGCGTCGCTTGCACGTTTCGGATTTAAAAAAGCTCATAGCGAGAAGGGCCTTATAACGCCTCTCGCCATGAGCTCTTTTTGATTAATTTCCTTTAGCCAACTGAACTGCAGCGTCGGCCTGCACAAGGCCGTATCCAAAGCTGCTGTCCTTTCCGGCCGTCCCGAGGTCCTTGGCGGACAGCTGCAGGATGGAACGGATCTGCTTGTTGGTCAAATTCGGATTTACAGACCATGCAAGTGCGGCTACTGCCGAGACATGCGGTGTCGCCATTGAAGTTCCTTCATAATAGGCATAGTCCCACTTGTTAACTGTGACATTTCCGAAACCGAGTCCGTTATTCCGTATCGATAAACCGTTGTTATACGAGACGGAAATGGTCGGAATCCATTTGCCGGCACTGCCCAGCGTGAAGTTGCCCACATCGCCGGGATTCATCGTATCGTTATTGGTAATGATGGCTGCCGATGCTCCCTGGGCTATCGCATTCGTAATCTTATCTGAGAAGGCGTTCGATCCCCGACTGATTAGAGCGATCCATGAGCCGCTTGCCGGCTTGTTAGCGCAAGAAGTTGTAGAATCGGCCAAACCGCATTCGACCAGCAGACCGGTTACGTTGCCATAGGGGGAGTATTCAACTGCGCCGCTTTTATAGACGGTTCCGTCTTCCGAAGCCGAGGGGATCATTCCCGTTCCGCGGGGCACGCTTGAGAGCGTTCCGACACCAGGTGCCACCACTTCCTGCTCTGCGCCGAAGTTGGAGAATGAGGCAAGATTCAAGCTGCTGTCAATCGCTCCAACGGCTACAACGGAGCTGTATTTCGCAGGATATCCGATCGGGCTGCTATCGTTACCGCTGGCTGCGATGCTGAGCATTCCGTTCTGATAAGCCTGATCAAACGCTTTTTGTTCCGTTTTGGAACCGCGATCGCTTCCCAACGAAAGGCTGGCAATTTTGGCTCCATTTTGCTGACACCAATTCAGACCGTTGATAATTCCACTCGTTGCACCGGTTCCGTCGTCACCCAGCACTCTAGCAACATACAGGTCGATGCTGGGGGCAACGCCGATCCGGCTTCCGCTGTTGCTGGTCTGGCCGACGATCGTTCCCGCCACGTGCGTGCCGTGCCCGTAACCGTCGGTTGCATCCGGATGGCCGTCTCTTATGAAGTTTTTGCTGGCCTTAATGACCGATACGCCATTGCGGACAAATTCCTGGTGAGCGTAATCGATACCGGTATCCAGCACGCAGACCTTGATGTTCTGTCCTGTTGCCCCCAAGTTCCATGCCGCTTGCGCGTTAACGGCTTGCAAGCCCCAAGTGTAAGCTGCGTCGGTATAAGTCGTTGATTTGGTGGTGGCCTTCGTCGCATGAACGACTCGGTCATCTTCCACATACGTGACATTCGGATTGTGCGACAGGCCTTGGGCGGAAGCAGGCGATGCCTCAATGCGAACCGCATCCAATTTGTCCCATTGTTCTTTCACTTCAATCCCAGGTGCTGCCAAAGCCTTCGGAGAGACGCCGTGAGTCATTCCTACTAAATAGGAATGTTTTTCTGCCGGTGCCGCCGTTACAAAGTTGGCACCTAGCAGGAGAAGAGACAGTGCAGATCCTGTTACCTTCCACAACAAGCCTTTCTTCATCAAATGACCGGTCTCCTTTCGAGCATAGAATGGGAAAATAAATGGTAACTAGAGTTTAATCATGGCTTCATTTGTTTCCCATAGGTAAAAGTGCCTTAATGAGAGGTTCTCACGTACGAATTATGCGAGAGAAAGGTAGAAAATGAACGAGGGATGTCTAAAAAGTCTGAGAATAGAAGGGGAGGTTGCATTATTCGCGTGACCCAGATCTGACTAATGGAAAAGCAGAAGTGCTGAAAGTGGAATTTCAAAGTGATCTCGAGCCGAGACAACTGCTCCCTTTTCATTACGCTATTCCAGCTAATAGCATGTCAATATCTAATCATTAATGGCTGCACGTATCAAAGTTTCTGGTACTGCCACCTGTGCAGACAATGCTTGCACAAAAACCGACGATACACCTCTTAGGGCAATTTTTGAGTCAGGTGTAGTAGGAACTTCCGGGATAGCATCCATTACTAATTGGAAGTTACTATCCACAGTTGTCTCTACAGATAATACAGGAAAGAATAAAGGTATTTTTAGTAACATTCAAATTAATGGAGTTGCTATATCAAGTAGTTCTTTCTTAACTCCAGAGCAAGATCATGCGTACATTACAAGAGATGCTAATAATACGGTTACGATCGATGTGGACTCTAGCAAATATCCTCTACCCTAAATGATCCAGCTCATGATGTAGTGGCACATTCTAGAGAAACTTTTTATGAAGTTACAACAAAAGGTTAAGTGGAAGCGTTAGTGATATTAGAGATGATTTTGATAAGATAGTTTGGAGGAGAACGAATGGAATTGAGAAAGTCTGTTCTGGCAATAATAGTAACTTTAATGATTGCAAGTTTTTCTTTTTCTACTGTAAGTGCAGCAACTCCACCAGTCTATGGTTCTGTTATTATTAATGGACAAGCTCTGGAGTTCAAAGATAAACCCATAGTAATTAATGGTAATACAATGGTGCCCTTCCGACAAATATTTGAAGCATTAAATATGAGTGTCGAGTGGGAAGCGATAACAACAAAGATTACTGCAACAAAGGTGAATTTAACAATAAAGCTGACTTTAGATAGTTTGCATGCAGTCGTTAATGATAAAGAATATATACTAACGCAATCTCCATTCGATACTTCTACAGGTGTTGTCTATGTGAATCTCAGATTTATAAGTGAAGCTACAGGCGCAATAGTTGGTTGGGATAATAAAAGAAAGATAGTAACAATTAATACTCATTAAAGCTCCGAGGTATTCGCCTAATAGGGCTGGGTAGGGGGGGGGGAGGCGATGTAGGAAAATGGTATCATCGCGAATCAAAGATGGGAAAGTTTGTACGTAAGAAAGCCTAAAGAAAGCTGCCGGCATTGAGCCAGCAGCTTTCTTTAATTTAGTATGAAAAGAACTGTTACCTAATGAAATCTTGCTAATACAACTAACGCCTCATGGGGCGTGAGAATGAACCTGTGTGAGTAATATACAAAGGCTGCGAGCAGTCTTGTTCAGCTAACGGGCAGGATTTATCAACGAAATATTGAATAATTATTGTTAATAATTGTGATGTTCATGAGGAATTTAACTGCTCCAGCACACTTGGGCTTACTCGATTAACTTGAAGAAACAATCGTATGAGAACTCAGAAATTTCACTATTATATAAGGTTCGAGGTGATTAATTTGATTAGAATTGTATTCGTGTTGTCCCTTGTACTTGTGTTACTAACTGCCTGTGGCATTCGAGATGATGTTATAACTGCAAATGGAGATTTTCCTCCGATAATCGGCAATTATTCATTGGAAGAGGCAGTTCAGAATGAAGATGTGGTCCTTATGGGGTTTGGAATGAGTTATAACATAGACAAATGGGCTCAGTTTCTCAAACAAGTAGATGAAAAAACACCGGCTCAAATTCGTATAACAGTCCATGGCTTGGATAGTGGTTTCATTTTTGAAGAAATATATTATGATGGTAAGGTGATTCATTACAAATATGACAACTCAAGAGACGCCATGGGAACCGATATAAGCAACAGCACGATTTGTGCTGGATTTGGAACCATGACTAATGTAAATGGTACCTGGACGGTGCTATCGGGTTGCGACAATGAAGTTGGTGCTTCACTTGGAATGATGAAAGACATCAAAGAATATAAAGAAATAGACATTGTTAAACTTTATAATTTGAATGTGAGACCAAAGTGAATCAATTTTTAAATAAGTTTTGTCTTGATTTAACAGGTACAATAGTTAAAAAACAAGAAGGCAACCGACTAGAAGCGAGGTTGCCTTTGTTCAACTAACGAGGAACGATAGCACAACAAGAAGCAGGCTGCCGATAATCGGCGGCCTGTTGTGTTAACGGACAGGATAACGACAGTAAGGGATCGAAATCTATGATGAGTATTGTTGAACATGGGAGGAGAAGAGAAATGGCCGAGGTTCTTTTTTTTTCACCACGCACTAGGACTGACAAAGGGTATTTACACCTTCGCCGACGAGCTTAGAGGGGAGGGGCACACTGTACATACTCCTGACCTTTTCGACGGTCACTTGTTTACCACTATCGAAGACGGCTTGGCCTATGTCAAGGAGATTGGGTTCGAAGAGATAATGGAGCGCGGTACACGTGTGGCTAGTGAGATTCCGCGTGAGATCGTCTATATGGGGTTTTCGCTCGGTGCAGCGGCCGCTCAGAAGCTCGCCCAGACTCGTGAAGGCGCCCGTGGCGCGTTGTTCTTTTACTCCTGCGTTCCGACCTCGATGTTCGGATCTCCATGGCCAGCGGATCTGCCGGTGCAGATTCACGGCATGGACGCAGATCCCTATTTCGTTGACGAGGGCGACATTGAGGCGGCACGTGAGCTCGTGGCGTCGGCCAATCATGCCGATCTCTTTTTGTACCCAGGCGATCAACACTACTTCGCAGACAGCAGTTTGCCCTCGTATGACGCTGACGCCACGGCGTTGCTGTTGCAACGTGTACTTGAATTCCTCAGGCATTTGGATGACTGAGCGTTGCTTACAAATAGAAGGCCAGGCGGTTGGATTCATCTATGATATTAGTAAGTTGATCTAGATTCTTTAGGTGCGAAGTTAAAGAAGGGTTGATTGAGCTAAACCAGCTAATATCTTGTCAACATTTTTCATTAGAAGCTCGAAAAATTACTGCTATACTAGAATCTGAGCAAGATAAAGAACCCTCCGAAAGTAATTTGGAAGGTTTTTCTTGTGTTGGTTGCTTAGTCCAAATTC
>NZ_JBVYOI010000026.1:0-14358 GCF_056120345.1 Paenibacillus sp. sgz302114 | reverse complement strand
ATCACTCCTGAAGTAAATTCACCGGTAACCCCTAACCTTCTTGTCTTCCACACTATCGCATGTGATACGGGATCTACGTCCCAACCAGCCTAACCATGGTTGAACAAGTAGGGGGAATGAACTGAATAGCTCTCGGGATCTCAGTCCCACGGGCAGAAACGTTCGATTCCCGGCTACCGCAATCTTACGACCATAAAAAAAGGAGGTCGACCAGAAAGATCTGGTGACCTCATAATACGAACGGGCAGGATAGTTTGAGATTAGACGCGCTGAACCGTATCACAAGTAGGGCGAAATTTTTAACTGAGTTCTTTGCGTTTCGGGCTATGGTAGCACTGGTAAGCTACCACCCAGATTCTCAAATTCCTGGCTCAACCCCTGCCCCTGCTCCACGCATCCCCAAAAGCTTCCTACTCACACCCTCATTCATCAACTCCTGCATCAGCCGGAATAGCTTCTCAAGCGGCGGTTTCTCCGCTTGGCTGAACCAGTGGCTGAGGATGCCGATCATGGCGGACAATGTGTACTCCAGCGTATATTCGAGCTCGAACTCTACGTCCTCGTCGAGATTTCCGGCGAACTGGGCGCGCAAGAATGGCTTGAAGCTGTTCTTGACGTTGGTCAGGAACGCGGGGTCGCCGTGGACGCCGAGCAGTACGGTGAAGTATTCGCCATGCGTCTGGAAGAGCTCGATTAGGGGCTCAAAGGGCGTGGCGAATGCCGCTCCTGGGCTGTTGAGATCTGTCACATCCCGACCAGATGGAGACGGCATCATAACGTGCTGCAGCTTGTCGAGCAGCTCTTGCTCCACATGCTCGAGCACGGCATAGATGTCGTTGAAGTATTCGTAGAAGGTGCCGCGGTTGTACCCGGCCTTGTCCGTAATTTCCTTGATCGTGATCTTCTCCAACCGCTTCACGCGGTAGAGCTGCCAGAAGGCTTCGACGAGGTTCTGGCGGGTCTGCATGGTCGTTTCCGGCTGTTTGTTCACATGCCCTCACTCCTCCTTCGCCCGATCCGGCGCAATCCGACAGTCACACTCACACTGTTGGTTGATGCCGATGAGGGGACTCCCTACAATAAGATCATACGACAGCGTGTCGGATGATTGCAACTGGTAGCGCTGGAGAGAGGATGAGAGACCATGAGCGTCATACGCGTCGAGGAGTTGACGAAGGCCTTTGCCCCGAACAAGGGGATATTTGACGTCTCCTTTGCAATAGATAGAGGAGAGGTATTTGGTTTCCTGGGCCCCAATGGTGCCGGGAAGACGACGACGATTCGGCATCTGCTGGGATTTTCCAAGCCGCAGCGCGGACAGGCATCGATCCTGGAGCTGGATTGTTGGTCGCAGCCGCGTCAGATTCAGCGGTATCTGGGCTACTTGCCCGCTGAGATCGCATTTCCCGAGAACATGACCGGCATTCAACTGATTCGCTACGTGGCCAAGATGCGTAAGCAAGGGAGCCTGGCCAAGGCGGAGGCGCTGATTCACCGCTTCCAACTCGACCCCTCGGGCAAGATTGACCGCATGTCGAAGGGGATGAAGCAGAAGATCGGCATCGTCTGCGCGTTCATGCACGACCCCGAGGTGCTGATCCTCGATGAGCCGACGAGCGGCCTCGATCCGCTCATGCAGTCGGTGTTTGTCAGCCTCGTGCAAGAGGAGAAGCACAAGGGCGCTAGCATCCTGCTGTCCTCGCACGTTTTCGAGGAGATCGAGGTGACGTGTGATCGGCTCGGCATCATCAAGCAGGGGCGGATCGTGTCGATGCTGTCCGCGAACGAGCTTCGGCTGACGGCGCGGCGGTCCTATAAGATCGAGCTGGTAGACGCGGCCGGCCTGACGGCCCTGGAGGAAGCGGGGTTTGCGTGCAAGGATCGGGATGATGCGGCGCGCAGCATCGTCGTCGATATCGAGGACGGGCAGATCAATGAGCTGCTGCGGGTGTTGTCCCGCTATACTATCTTATCGTTCCGGGAGCGCCATGCCTCGGTCGGCGAGCACTTCATGGGGCTGTACAAGGAGGAGAATGCCGATGTTTAAGGGGACATTATTTCGTCGGATCGCGGCGTCGAATCGGAAGCTGTTTCTCATCATCACGACCGTGCTCTGTGTCCTCATCGCGGTCATTATGAGCGTCTTCACGCCGGAGACGATAGCCAAAATGGCCGAGGCCAACCAGGACGCGGCCGTTAACCCGCTTGGGGATATCTCTACGTTGCTCGCGTTTGTAGCCAATCAGTATTTTGGCATGTTCGCGCTGATTCTAGGTATTATCTACGTTGTCATTACCGGGAACAAGCTGGTCGCCGCGCAGGTGGACCGGGGGAGCATGGCGTACCATCTCGGGACGCCGACTTCCCGGCTCGAAGTGACCGGGACCAGCGCGATCTATCTGCTGGGCTCGCTCGCCGTCATGCTCGCTTGCCAATTCGGGGTAGGCTGCGTGGCAGCAGCGATGGCTCAGCCGGGGGAACTGGATGTGGGGACGTACTTCATTTTGACCATCGGCTTCTATCTGCTGATGGTGGCCCTGAGCGGCATCGTATTCGCGGCGTCGTGTCTGTTCAATCGGTCGTCATACGCAGTCGCCACCGGGGCGGGCATGCTGATCTTCTTCTTCGTCACGGACCTACTCTCCGGCATGAGCAGCAGTCTGGCGTCGCTCAAGAATGTAACCCTCATCATATTGTACGATTCGACGGCCATCGTGAATGGAGACAGCTTCGCCGCGGGACTGATCCCCCTTGTGACGCTCGGTCTCATCTGTTATGCCGCCGGAATCGTAGCGTTCCGACGGAAGGATCTGCCGCTGTAGCAAACTGTGCGAGCAGCAAGCGGTTAGATATGAAGCCATCGAACGTGCAAAAGAAAGAATTGCAAAATTGAAGCCTGTAATGCCATTGATTGGAGCCTTGTATCTGGCGACAAGGACACATTCGGTATATGGGATACCGTTTGGATTGGCTTCTTTATTAAGGAGTCGGGTACGCCGTACTATAACTTCAATTATTCCACGCTGCAACCTGTCATGAACGACATTAACCTGTTCCCGTGGGTTCAATAAACGAATAAAGACGAAAGCCGCCTCTATTTAAGGGGCGGCTTTTTTTGTTGCTGCAGACTGCTCGTAAGAGTGGCTTCGATACAAATCGGCTAGTCAGCCTTGCCACGCCGTATGGCCCTCTATTCGAATCCAGTCTATTTTACTTCGCCGGATGATGAGCGGACGGAGGATAGGAACGAGCCAGTGCTATCGTGCCTCACGCTTCCTAACTTCACCGTCAATTTCTCGCGATCCGCACCGGCTTCGGGATCATGAGACAGTGAGTGCACTTCGACGTCGCCGCAGTGCCGCACGGCATCCAGTACCCATTCAAAGGTTATTGATTGCTCGGGTTGCTTGCCCTGGCTTCGAATCTTCATGCGCTCCGCCCTCCTTTGGAATTCCTAAAAATGATAACAGCCATATGCAGTAAGATAATTACAAACGGCATGCCATGTACCAACGGCGACACCCTTGTGCGCAGCCATTGCCTAAGATCGCCGCTTTCCATTTCGGCATAGTTTTACCAAAATAGGCATTAAAAAAACGGAATCCCGAGTAGTAAGGGGGGGGGCCCTTTTTTATAGCACGGAAAATTATATTGTATGCAAATAAATTGTATACAATATGTATTCATGTTATAATTTAGGTAGCAAGTTATAGCAAAGTGGGGGTAACATGGACAAGATTCTTTTGAGATTGGCGCCGGGCGAACGGGAAAAGTTCCGCAAACGGTGCGAAGCTAGAGGTCAAACCATGACCGGCTGCCTAAAGCTGCTGATCCAGCTCGACAAGTACGAATACGAAGCCAATCCGCTCCGAACATATGCGGAGCATCGCAAACACTAATAAGCAAGCAGTTGAACCGCGATTAAATGCACATTTTGTGTGCCTAGTAACGTCGTAGCCCAATATACAACAAGGGATTCTGAAGGAGGGGTCATCATGGCAGATATTCGCATTCAAAAGCCGCAGGATGTGCGCCGGCTGATGACATCGATCATTAACGAAGTACGCGCTTCGGACATGGAATTGGAGAAGAAAGCGCGGGTGCTGGGCTACCTGGCGAACATCGCGCTGACCAGCATCAAAGACGGCGACATCGAGGAGAGGCTTGCCGAGCTGGAAGCACAGGCAGCCAAACAAAAGGGGAAGTGATTATATGAGCAAAGCGCGATTATTGAAGGTGGCTGCGACACTGCGAGAAGCCGATCCGGAACCACGGGTGATCATTGTCACCTTTGAGGATGACGACAGCGTACCGCTCCCGGATCTCGATGACTACACGGTAGAAGAGGCAATAAAGCTGATCAGCTCCGAACCGTACAACAGATTCCCATTGATTTTGAATGATCTATCGACGAAGGGGAGGTAATCGGGATGGTAACGAAATCTCGGATAGACAGACTCTATCAAGCGCTCGTTGAAGCCGATCCGGTGCTGAAGCCTCGGGTGCTTATCATCCATTATGATGGCGATGGCGGCGTGACCATTCCAGCGATTAATTGGACCGGTACGAAAGCGGAAGCGAAAGAGCTGGTGAGATCAGCTCCATACAGTGGCTGGCCGCAAATTATGAATGACATACCGCGGCGGGATTGATTTTTAGCAATAGCTACAACAAGGCGGCGGGTGTCCTACGGGACATCCCTTTTTCATTTTGGAAAATCCATAAATAGCAGTAAAATAACCGTTCTGAATGTACGATATTTTCGGGGTTGCACCACGCGGACTTCAAATATCGACATGTCCAGTTAATACGCCTAAATGAATGTACGATTATTGAAAATAACGTACATTATTCCTAAAAAAGAAGCAGAAATAGAAAAAGGCAGCCGCATCGGCTGCCCCTTGCATAATACTTATGCTAACCCACATCTGCGCGTTTTCACAGTGCCTCATATAGCCCTGCCGGTCCAAGAAGTATATCCTTTAGAGCGTAACGCACCTTCTCCGAATCCAGCGCTTGTTTGCTCATAATGGTGTGCGCAGCGAAGGCATTCATGAGCTTTTGAGAGGGCGGCGAGGCTTCCGACCGTTCCCGGCTCGAAGACGACAGAAGACCCGCTATGACCACGTCGGCGGAAATAGAGGGTCTTCTGTATGTCTGCGTACCGCGGCACGCTGCATAGGCCGGCGGGCTGCTACTCCTTGACGGCGCCGATGACGATGCCTTTCACGAAGTATCGCTGCAGGAAAGGGTAAACCAGCAGAATCGGCAGGGCGCCGATAAAGATCTGCGACGCGCGGATCGTTCGCTGCGACAACTTCGCGACCGTTTCGGGATCCAGCTTGCTCATGTCCATCTGGATGATGATGGTCTGCAAAAAGCTGGCGAGCGGAAGATTCTCCGCTTCTTTGATGTAGATAAGTCCATCGAAATAGGAGTTCCAGTGGCCGACCATCGTGAACAAGGTGATTGTCGCGAGCGCCGGCATGGAAATCGGCAGGTAGATGGTATAGAAAGTCCGAAAATGACCGGCGCCGTCAATCAGTGCGGCTTCCTCCAGCTCCTTCGGGACCGTGCGGAAGAAGTTGAGCAGCAGGATGACGTTATAGACGGCGACCAGGCCGGGCAGAATCAGGGCGCCCAGCGTATTCATGAGCCCCAGCTTCAGGATGAGAATATAGCCCGGGATGAGTCCGCCGCTGAACAGCATCGTGATGACGAAATACCATAGATAAACGTTGCGGCCGCGAAGAACGTTGGCTTCTTTCGAGAGGCCGTATGCGGCCATGGTGTTGACGAACATGGCGAACGCCGTACCGAGGATGGTGCGCTTCACGGAAACCACGAGCGCCGACAGAAAGTTTACGTTGTCGAACGTTTTGGCATAGGCCTCGAACGTGAAGCCCATGGGCCAGAAGGTAACGAGTCCTGCGTTCGCGGGAGCGGCGGAGCTGAATGATACCATCAGCAGATGGTACATCGGCAGCAGGCACAGCAGAGAGAGCGCGGCCAGGAAAATGTAGTTGAAGACGGTGAATGCGCGATAAGACCGTGTTTTATGAAACATGCGATGCCCTCCCTCTTAGAAGATCCGGTAGCCAGCGAATTTGTACGCAAGCCGATACGAAACGATGATCAATACGAGGCTGATAAGTGACTTGAACAGGCCGACTGCCGTCGCGAAGCTGAATTGTCCGCTTAACAGGCCCTCCCGGTAGACGAAGGTATCGATGATATCGCCTTGCTGGTAGATCAGAGGACTGTAAAGGTTGAACACTTGGTCGAAGTTCGCGTTCAGCACGTTGCCCAGCGCCAGCGTCGCGACTACAATGGCGATCGGCACGAGGGACGGGAGCGTGATGTAGAGCGTTTGTTTCCAGCGGCTGGCTCCGTCCACCTCCGCCGCTTCGTATAGCGCGGGATTGATTCCGGCAAGCGCGGCCAGGAAGATAATCGTATTAAAGCCGAATTCCTTCCATACGTCGCTGAAAACGATGGTGGCCCGGAACCAGTCTCCGTCGCCCAGGAAGAAGATCGGTTTGATGCCGAACACGCTGCTGAGGAACTGATTGACGAGCCCTGTTTGTGCCAACATATCGACCAGGATGCCCGCGAGGGTCACCCAGGACAAAAAGTGCGGCAAATAGACGAGCGTCTGGATGGAGCGTTTAAAGCCCATATGGCGCACTTCGTTCAGAAGCAATGCAAAGATGAACGGGACGATGAGGTTCATGACGATTTTGGAGCAGGCAAAGAACAGGGTGTTCCACGTAATTTGCAGAAAGTATTCGTTCTCGAACATATACCGGAAATGAGTGAGGCCGACCCATTCGGAGCCTGTAAACCCGCGCGCCGCCTTGTAGTCCTGAAACGCCATGACGAGGCCCATCATCGGGATGTACGAGAATATGAAGGTCAGAATCACCGCGGGCAACACCATGAAATGAAGCACCCATGCATGCCTGGACCTGCTTTTTTTTGCCTTCGCCGAAGCGGTGGCGAAGGATGCCTGCTGTAATGCATTTGCTTCCATAGCCGTCTCCCCTTACAGAATTTGTATTGTCTATAGCAGCGAACCAATGTATAAATAGTAGCAAGAACTCCTCATTGAGGCCTATATGACTTTGTTAGGATCGATAGTATTTTATTAGGGAGAAATTATCTGGGGGAATCCAAGCTATGGTTTTTAGCAGGGCCGTCTCATTTATTCGAAGACTCGATTACCGGGTAAGCCTGTTTGTCAAAATAAACGGGTTGATCGTCATACTGTTTATTCCGATCCTAATTTCATATGCGTTTACAAACAACATCGCGTTTAATGTCGTCAGCAATGAATTGAAGCTGTCCAACGCCAAACAGTTGTCGTTCCTGTCCAGCCAGATCAACGCGCGGATCGAGCAGATGATGGATTTCGCCTCGACCTTCTCCAGAGACCCGAACGTCCAGAAATTCAACGGGCTTTCGCTCTGGGAGGACCGGTACGACAAGATGCAGACGCGGTTTGCCATTCAAGATCAGATCGCCCTTCAATCGACACCGTCCATGGAAAATATATGGCCGGTACGGTACGCGGTCTACTCGAGGTACAATAAGGACGTGCTAAATAATTACAATTCGTCACTGCAATTCGACGAGCAATATCTGAAGCGAAATTTGACCACCCGTTGGAATTACGGCGACGGATCCGCCGGTCAGCAGCAGGCGTTTTATTGGTTCTATTCTAACTCGGGCGGAGGGCAGAGCTCGTTAAGCGCGAGTGGACTCGTCATTGTGGCCAGCTTTGGGGCGGAAAATATTCAAAACCTGATGGATCGGTTTAAGGAGGGCGGTAACGGGGATCCGTTCTTTTACCGGAAAGGACAGCACGCGATCTTCAACAGGAGCTCGGACAAGCCGCTCACGGAAGAATTAATCGGACAGTTGGACGGCAGCGCGATGTCGGCTTCTTTTCAAAAGATTGTAAGGCTGCGCGACAAAGATTACCTGGTGAGCGCGGTGAAGTCTCCCCACCTCAACTGGTACTTGGTCGACTATGTGCCGCTCGAGCAAATTTTGAAGCCGATTTCGCACAGCCGCAATTGGTTTTATTTCACGATGGTTCTGCTTCTTGGCATCGGCGTCTCGGCTTCCATCCTGATCTACCGTAACGTCCAGCTTCCGATCAAACATCTGATTCGCGGGCTGAAGTGGGTAAGCCAGGGGGACTTTTCGGTTCGCATCCGCGAAATCGGGAACTTTGAATTCAGTTTCCTGTTCGATCGGTTCAATTCGATGTCGCGGCAGATTCATGAGCTGATCGAAAACGTGCTGAACGAAAAGCTCCGCGCGCGTGAAGCCACATTGAAGCAGCTGCAGGCGCAGATCAACCCGCATTTCCTCTACAACTGCCTGGGCTATATCATCAACATGGCGCAGATGAAGGACGAGGAAGCCGTTGTTTCGATGGCCTATAATCTAAGTGCGTACTACCGGTATTCGACGCGGATGGAGAAGCCGATGGCCAGCCTTCGCGAAGAAATCGAACTGCTTATTCATTATTTGGATATCCAGAAGCTTCGCAACGGACGAATCGATTATGCGATCGATATTCCCGAAGAAATGATGTGGATCCCTGTCCCGCGGCTGCTGCTGCAGCCGATCGTGGAGAACGCCGTCATTCATGGAGTGGGCAAGTCCTATCAATCCGGAGCGATCCGGATTACGGGCAAGACGAATAACGGACGCTATACCCTTCATGTCGACGACGACGGACCGGGCATGACCGAGGACCGGCTGGCGGAGCTGAACCGTAGTATATCGGAACCACTACAAGAGAATACGGGCTTCGGCCTATGGAACACGAACCAGCGGATTATCCATCAACTCGGCGAGCATGCGCATCTGATCTTCATGCAGTCGCCGCTCAGAGGCGTCCGCTCCGAAATCGCGTGGCCAATTGCGGAAGTCCAGCATCCCCATTCCGGGTCAGGAGGTGACCAGCACCATGCAAATGATCATTGTTGACGATGAGGCCCATTGGGTGGAAAACCTGTCATCGAACAAGCCTTGGCAATCGCTCGGCATCAGCCGCGTTCATAAAGCGTATTCGGCGCGCGAGGCGCTCCGGATCATGGAAACGGAGCCGATCGATATTGTTATCTCGGATATCGTCATGCCGGAGATGACGGGGATTGAGCTGATCGAACACATCCGGCAGCGCGACAAGCGCATTAAATGCATTATCCTGTCCGGTCATGCCGATTTCGAATATTCGAAGCAAGCGATCCAGCATCAGGCGGCGGCCTACCTGCTCAAGCCTCCGAGCGACGGCGAGTTGCTCGAAGCGGTCGAAGCCGTGGCGCAGCAGGTAAGAGCGGAATGGGAAACCCGTTTTTCGATCGAGCGGACTCACGCCATGCTGAGGGAGAATCTGCCGCTTCTTCGCGGCCGGCTACTCCTGGACGCACTGAACGGAAAGAATCTCCCGGAAGCCGAGTGGGGCCGGAAACTGGAGCATTACGGATTGTCGTTCCGTTATGGCGCGGAATCGGCGCTCCTACTTATCCGGATGGAGGAGGAGTTCGAACGGCACGGCAGCGGCGGCCTTCAGCTGATGGAATATGCGGTAGTCAACATGGCCGAAGAAATACTCGGCGAATATGTGGAGGTTTGGGGGGGAAAGGATGATCACGGGTACCTCGTCTTGCTGCTGCAGCCCAAAGCGGGAACGGTAATGGGCGGGAAAGAGACGCTGCTTGAGCGGCTATCGATCCAACTGCAGGATAAAGTCAAGCAGTATCTGAAGGGCTCAACGCCGCAGGAATACCGCGGAGCAACTAACCTAACAGAGTCTTATCGATACTAAGAAAATCCTATAGATCGTTTCCTTGCTGGTTGATAAGGTCTACGAAATCAGCATGGAGGTCGGTTATCTCGATCCGGCTTACTTTATCAAAGTCTTTAAACGCCAATTCAGCTGGCAGTTTCTCGCCCGATGAAATGGCCAGCTGAAGCTTCTGCTTGTATTGATCGCCGTTTGCCGGGTACCAGGTGTCTTTGCTTTGCTTCATGCCGAGCCTTTCAAGCATCCACCGGTGGGTGCGCTGATCGGAACGGATATCGAACCGCTCGAGAACGGGGACGCTTTCCGCTCCATCAGCAAGCTGCGGAAATGGTCGCTCCGCGTGCTGGACAAGCTGCAGGAACAAACGTCGAACGAGATCAAGAGCATCCGCGACGGCTATGTCACGCGCATCCAGGAATTCGCGGAGCGCAACCTGCATGCGGACGTTTCGCTCCGTGCGCTTGCCGACCATGTCAATTTGCATCCGACGCACCTGTCCAAAATTTACAAAATTGAGACGGGCGAAGGCATTAGCGATTTCATATCGCGGCTCAGAATGGAGCGGGCATGCAATTTGCTCCAGACGACCGACAAGGACTTCATCCCGGTATGGAATGATCCGGTACTGATCAATCAACTGATCGATTCCGGCCAGTTTATGCCGATCGACAAGTTGTTCGACGACTATGCCAACGATATCCTGAAAACCCATTCCTTGAAACACCCCGAGCTGTGGTACATGTTCACGAAGGACGGCAAGAAATGGAACCTTCCGATCCTGGAGTATACCGACAACAACGACACCATGCTTTGGCTCCGCGAAGACTGGATGCAGAAGCTCAATCTTCAGGCGCCGAAGACGATCGCGGATCTGGAGAACATCATGGACAAGTTCAAGAACGAGAATCCGGACGGGCTCGCGCCGAAGGACGTGTACCCGCTTACGGTATCGCTGAAAAACAATACGAATACGTGGATGGCTCCGCTTGATTGGCTGTTCGGCGCATACGGAACGATCGAAGAGCAATGGAATAAGGACGCAAGCGGGAACCTTGAATACGGCTCCGTCAATCCCGGCGCGAAGCAGGCGCTGGCGAAGCTGAAGGAATGGATGGATAAAGGCTACATTAATCCGGACGCGGCGCTGTGGGACGAGACGAAGGCATCCGAGATCTGGACCAAAGGCAAGGCCGGCATCATGCCGGGCGCCAACTGGGTTCCGGACTGGCCGGCCCCGGACCTGCTCAAGAACGTGAAAGGGGCACAGATCAAGGCTTATCCGGTTCCTGCCGGACCTGACGGCCTCATAGGCACTAAGTGGGATAATTTTGGCGTCAACGGAAGCATCATGATCAATAAGGACGCCAAGCATCCGGAAGCGATCTTCATTTACTACGATTATCTGCTGGATAACTTTGCGGACCCGAAGGTCGGAGGCGAGTTCGAATATGGTTTCGCAAAGGGCTACGACTGGGATATCGTGGACGGCGTGCCGACGGCTGATAAAGACAAAATCAAAGACTTTAATAATGAGTTCCACTTCCTCACCGGCATGAACAATAACCCGGCACGCATACCGGATCAGTACATGAAGGCGCTCGTGAAGCTGGCGGACGGAGGGAAACCGGAAACACCGTACGAGAAATCTATCGCGCAATTCCGCAAGAAAGAAAACTGGTATGCGGCCAAAATCGTCCAGCAGCAGGAGGACATCCGCAAACAGAATTACTTTACCGGCGCGGCAACGCCTACGATGGTATCGAAATGGAACATCCTGCGTCAATCCGAGCTGGAAACGTTTAACAAAATCATCTACGGCAAGCTGCCGATCGACGCTTTCGACCAATTCGTCACCAGCTGGAAATCGAATGGCGGCGACAAGATTACCCAGGAGGTCAATGATTGGTACAAGTCCGTATCGGCTAACCAGTAATCTTTGAGAGATAACGGCAGAAGGGTAGAAGAACTCTTCTGCCGTTATCTTTTTCACAACATCATCATCTGTTAAGGAGCGTACATACGATGCGAAAAGTAAAAGTTGGCCTTATCGGCTGCGGCATGATCAGCGGCGCTTATCTGAAGAGCTGCACGATGAAATACGACATCATGGAGATCGCCGCGTGCGCCGACCTGGTCCCGGAGCTGGCCCGCAAACGTGCTGAAGAGTTCGGCATTCCCAAAGCGTGCTCGGTCGAGGAATTGCTCGCTGATCCGGAGATCGAGCTCGTGATTAATTTGACCATCCCGAACGCGCACGCCGAGATTAATCTGCAGGCTCTTAACGCCGGGAAACACGTCTACGTGGAGAAGCCTTTTGCCGTACGCCGCGACGATGCTAAGAAGGTGATCGAATTGGCACAGGCTAAGAACCTGCGTGTCGGCGGCGCACCGGATACGTTTCTGGGCGGCGGTCTGCAGACTTGCCGTAAGCTGATCGACGAAGGCTGGATTGGGACACCGTTCTCTGCAGATGCCCGCATCATGATGGGTAACGCGGCCGACAGCACGCATCCGAACGCGACGTTCTGGTTTCAGGAAGGCGGCGACCCGATGATGGATATGGGGCCCTACTACATTACGGCGCTTGTCCACTTATTCGGTGCGGTGAAGCGTGTCTCGGGCTCCGCGCAGCGGTTGAACGATACCGTGACATTTCTTCATCCGAAATCGCCGCTGTTCGGCACGAGCATGCAACTCGACATTCCGATGAACATCAGCGGCGTGCTGGATTTTGAGCACGGCGTCGTTGCCACGGTGACAACCTCCAAGGAAGGTTATGGCTATATGCCGAGACTGGAGGTGTACGGAACAGAGGGTACGCTCGTCTGCAACGACCCAAATGCATTCGGAGGCCCGATATATGTCCAGCGGCACGACGGTGAGCGCAAGGAAGTGGCTTATACGCACGGCTTTACCGATGAAAGCCGCGGTCTTGGAGCGGCTGATATGTGTTTTGCGTTAGCATCCGGTCGGCAGCACCGGGCGAACGGCGAGCTTACATATCATGTGCTGGATGTCATGCACAGCTTCCGGGAGTCGTCGTGCGAGAATCGCCATATTGTGCTGCAGAGCCGTTGCGAGCGACCGGTGCCGCTGCCGCTTGGCTTGCGGTTTAACATGCTGGACGCTTAATCGGAGGACGGAAGGAAAAGAAGGGCAGATCGGCACCAATTACGGTGCAGGTACTGCTCTTTTTTCGTTGTGTCGAAAAGGTTATGGAAATGGCAAAAGCAACAGCACTGGAAAAAAAACAAGAACGCAATGCACTGAAGGCACTGAAGGCTGCATTGTTCACGTTCTTTGTAGGGATGGTCGTGGTCATTCTGATCGCGCTTGCGGTTGGGATTTGGACAGCTGTTCAAAAAGAAAACGCAACAGCAGAAAACCCGCGTGTGGATGTCACGTCAAGTGAGACGTACAGCAGCAGCCTTCCAATGACAGAAGGAACTAAGCTGGAGCGGATGTATGTGCAACAGATCATCAAGAACGTCTCCGCACTTGGCTTTGAGATCGACGAGCTAAACCGTAACACACCAAGCTTTCCAGAGGGTGTAGTGGATAATACCATCGCGACGCAAATGTCGACCTATGACTTGGCCCGATTGATTCAAGAATTGTCCTTTCAAGGGGAGTTTGGTGGCCGCAAAGAAAGCGAAGCACCAGAAGCCTTTGCTGAGGTGGATAAAGAAATGGAGCAAGAGCGCCACTTTGCCATTGATGCCATTGAAGAGATGATGACGGCGATCGAGCAGAAAGATGAACAGCTATTATTCAATCAGAATAAGGTGCTGTCGGATCATATCACAGCCCTCGGGATAAGCTATCAAGAAGTGCGCCACATTTCGAAAGAGCGAGAACTCGGACTGGATGCTGAGTTTGCCATGCAATAAACCATAAACAAACCGCTAATCCTTAACTTGGGGTTCGCGGTTTTTTGTTTGCTCCGTGCCTTGCTTTTGAATCTGACATTTGCAAGTATTTTCTTTATCCCGGGCAGGGGGAAACGCGCAACGCATCGAATCCGTGTGATAATAGCTTTGACGAACGGAGCCAGGTCAAACTAATTATGCAGAGTCCTCACACACACAGGAAAGGGGATAATTGCGGGTCTTTTTTATTTCAGCATTTACTTTATAACATTAAAGCGATTATGCACTAATTCTTTAATGTAATATAGTATGTCATCCATTAGCTTGCCGGCGAGGTGCTTTTGTTTTACTGAAATACGGGCTTGAATCCGAGTCTCTGAAACGTTCAATGTATAGGTTAATTTCCCCACCTGTTTCCCCACGCACTCAACTTTCCTCCACAGGAATTAGAGGACGCATGAGACAGAAACCTTGATATATAGGGATTTTTCAGCACTGCTAGGAAGCAAAAAACCGCCCAAAAGCATGGGCGGCATGATGTAATAAATGCCCAAAACCCCTGATTTATAAGGGGTTGAAGGTACGAGGTTGTCCTGAGGTAACGAAAGGGTAACATCGGCAGAAAACTAGAGGCTTCTCATGAGTTCACCGAACTTGTGGGATGCC
>NZ_JBVYOI010000025.1:0-15811 GCF_056120345.1 Paenibacillus sp. sgz302114 | reverse complement strand
CATGATGTAATAAATGCCCAAAACCCCTGATTTATAAGGGGTTGAAGGTACGAGGTTGTCCTGAGGTAACGAAAGGGTAACATCGGCAGAAAACTAGAGGCTTCTCATGAGTTCACCGAACTTGTGGGATGCCTCTTTTTTCTTTGGTTTCGTGACGTGCAGATACACGTTCTTGGTTGTATCGTCGTCCTTGTGCCCGAGACGCGCCATGATTGTTTCTAAGCTTACTCCGGCTTCTGCCAGTAACGAAGTGTGCGTATGACGCAGAGAATGCGGAGTTAGTTCAGGATTGAGTTCGGCCAATTTCAGCAGTCTAGCCATACGATTCTGAATTTGTTTGAGGTACCCCGGGTATCCTGCGTTCTCTTCATCGGACTTAGCGAAAACAAAATCATGATCGTGATAGCTCTTGCGGTATCGCATCATAATAATGTTTTGTTTTGCCCGATGTCGCTCAAGCTCACCTATGACGATATCCTCAACATCGATTTCGCGTTTCGAGGTCTTCGTTTTAGGTGGAAGAAGATGATACTCCATCGTATTGTTCGTCGGATTATAATACGTCTTCGTAATACTTATTGTTTGCTCCGCGAAGTTGATATCCCGCCATTTCAGAGCACATAGCTCCCCAGCGCGAATACCTGTGTAGGCTAACGTCAAGAAGATGGCATAGTCGCCGTCTAAGCCTTTTTCCTTGGCAGTACGCAGAAAGAGCGCAAGCTCCTCTTTCTCCAAATATTTAGGAACCTCGATCTCTTGTTCGAGTTCAGCTACCGTCTTCTGAGTCTTAGGGACAAATGAATACTCAGTAGGGTCACTCTTGATTACTTCAAGCTCTACTGCACGCTTAAAGATCATACACCCAGTACGATGTATGCCATCAATTGTGTTATCAGCGTATCCTTGCGCCTTCAGTTGGGTTAAGGCATCTTGATACCGCTTTTTTGTGATGACTCGCATGCTGCGCATTGATTTCGACGCTAACAAGGTGAGCTTCACAGGATTCACGCCAGACGTATTTGTAACGTCCAAGGTTGATGTTCGCTACAACCCCGATGCTTATGACGAATACGTTGCAAGCACGCTCCTCAAGGTCACTAACGGACACAGTGAGACCATTAAGAACCTTGAAGAAATGCTCGGGTGCATTCTATGCCCGCAGCGCTTGGTTACGCGTATGTTCTACCTATATGGCAAAACTGCGCACAACGGGAAGTCTGCTGTACTTTCACTTGCTTACAATGTGTTCGGTCGTGAAAACATCTCAGCAGAAACACCGCAACGCCTAGCAGATAATCAATTCGCAGCATCATCATTGATCGGTAAAACAGCCAACATCGTAGACGATCTGCCCGATAAGGTAATTGAAGACATCGGGCATCTGAAATCAACCACAACCGGTGCACCAATTCAAACGGAGCGCAAAGGTGAAGGATCTCTGTCAACAGTCATCGATGCCGTTCTAATATTCGCGTCAAACTTCTTTCCGAACTTCAAGGAGAACGGAAAGCAAGTCGACCGGAGGTTATGGATTATTCCATTCGAGCACGACTTCAGCAGCGATCCAGAGCGCATTTCAGACTTTGAAGCTGAACAACGGGCAAGTAGCACATCAGCTAAGGAATACGTATTAAAACTTGCTGTGGATGGTTTGTTGCGCTTGCTTCGATCTACAGAACCAGAACGCTTGACACCGAACCCGCGTGTTGACGAAATCATGGGCGAATTCAAAGAACATAATGATCCATTCTTTAATTACTTCCAAGACTTCAAGGCCGTAGACTTTTTGAATCGTAAAGGGATGGATGCTTTCAATGATTATCGCAAATGGTGTTCAGACAACCACGTCAAGCATCCATTCGGTTTTGCACGTTGGAAGGACGCAGTGATGAACCGTTACCACTTTGAATGGAAAGATATTCGATGGATGCGGAATGGTCGCAGCGAGAACGGCAAGGGATTTTCACCAACGGACAAGACCCCTAAGCACGTAGGTGAGCAACTTCAACCACATGAATTTGTACAAAGGAAATTAACCGTTGCTGATGTGGTGCCGTTCGAATCCATATTGTTCTAGTTGCTGATGCAGTCACTACTCGTCGCCACGTGTCACAAGTTAGTAGTGACGGATTGATCCCTTGCCATTACTGGATTTCTAACGCTTTGTCAACGTGTCACTGACGCTAGGTTCAAAATTGATATTTTATAAGGGAAGCTAATATCAACGAGTAAAGTGACTACATACGTAAGCCCCGGTGACACAGTATGATAAATGATCAAACCCTTACGCCTCTAAGGCTGAACCCGTCACCGAATCTAGTGACGATTCCAGTGACGACGAGTGCCGAGACCGGCAAAACGGGTAACAGTTACAGTAAGTTTACATAAATAGTAGCTGACAACCTGATAGATAACTGAAGCCACGAGGAAGGGGCGATTCAATATGGCGGAAATCGGACGGCCAACAAAATATAAACCAGAATATGCCGAACAAGCACGGAAATTGTGCATGCTGGGAGCGACAGATCGGGAGATTGCGAATTTCTTTGAAGTTTCGGAGTCCACATTGAATCTATGGAAAACTGAATATTCAGATTTATCGGAGTCCATTCGGGCAGGAAAAGCGCTTGCTGATGCAACAGTTGCCGAGAAACTGTATCGCCGGGCCTGCGGCTACGTTACGAAAGAAACGGTTACCGCGTCGTTCCAAGGCAAGATCAGTGACGTTATGGAGATAGACAAATACTATCCTCCGGACGTAACGGCAATCCAGTTTTGGTTGAAAAATCGGCGTCCCAAGGATTGGCGCGATAAACAGGTGCAGGAGCACGAAGGAAACGGTATTATGACCATCCAGTTCGTATCGCCTGATAATAAAGAAAACTGATCGCAGCGGAGGAAAGCGCCTGCAGTAATTGGAAATTTTGCCGTGAGGGATAACCTTACAAAACCTGTCGTTACAGCTCGCATCGATGCACACAAGCAGCGATAACAGCAGCGGAACCATTTGCACCAGGATATAACCGATAGCAGCGTTCTTTGGCGCGAAGGAGTGAACGTGAGAAAGCCGCAAGGTGGGAGAATCCATCATGCGGCTTCAGTTCTATCTACGGCTTTGTCCCCCAGCCTACTACAGCAGAAAAGTAGGTTCCTTCTTCTTTGAATCCCTTGGTAATTACGATGAATGAACCTGGCTTCTCAGAGCCTTGATCATACAGCCCCTTCAAGCGTTTAGCTAGTTCGGCACTCTGGTATTCGACAACATGCGTGATCTGATCATCCTTGTCGATGTCATACGCTTTTACCTTCTTAGCATCCTTTGGAATGATCTTGCTAGCAGCTGCTAACGCTTCTTCCAGTGTACGGCGAGGCTTGTCCGTCGATTCGAACTGAAGGGTGATGTTGTTCGCTATATTGTCCAGGTACATGACGACTAGGTAGTAATCTTGATAAGCGCTGAAAGCAGAATCCGCATCATTCAGGTCCGCTCCATACTGTTTTTCCATTGCGGTTCTATGATCGCCAATTCCCCCTGGAATGCGCTGCAGAGCCGTATTAAGCAAGGGGAGCCGATGCCAGTCATTTGGACCGTTAACGTCCCCAGTTTTTGAGCAAGCTGTTCGGAGATACCTGTGAGAGTCTTGATATGATCCATGAACGTATCCCACCTCGAACACCGAACATGAATGCATACATTGAGTTCATTCCATAGTCTGCTTGAGCGGGATATCTTCAGAAACAGTAGTGTTTCAACCCTAGAAGAAGCTTACGAGGCACTCTTATTTGTTATGCGCATATATGTTTGACAGGAAAGAAATGGGTGTTATAATGAGGGAAACTAGTTTGTTTGTTCTCCGATGAAACTAAGTGGATAGAACGATGGGGGAGATCATTTGTCTAACCAAACGGGCAGCCTGGACTTGATTAAGAAGATTAACCGCTCGCTTGTGCTGGAACTTATTAGAGGAGATCAGCCGATCAGCCGTGCACGGATTGCGAAGAAGCTCGGCCTGAGCCGATCAACCGTAACATCGGTTGTAAACGAGCTGCTGAAGAAGAAGTTTGTTGTGGAGCTTGGCTTTGGAGATTCAACGAAAGAAGGTGGAAGACGAGGGATCGAGCTTGGCTTTAATCCAATGTCAGGATATGGTATCGGCGTAGATATTGGCAGGACCAAGACGCTGATTGTAATCACTGACCTCGACGGAGAGGTTGTTTATCGGCAGGAAGCGCGAACTACCAACACGATCGATCAGACGATACAGCTCATTCAAGATACGATTGCAAAATCCGGCGTTAAGCTGAAAATGATATTAGGCCTCGGGATAGGGCTTCCGGGCATCGTGGACAGCAAGACGGGCTTCATTATCGATGTTCCTGTTTTGAATTGGGGCAACATTAACGTTATTGAAGCGATGAAAGCACATTTTGATTTTGCTGTATTCGTCAATAATGATGTGAATTGCGCGGCTTTAGGTGAACGATGGATGAGTAGGGACGGTCAAACCGACCATCTGTTTTTTATCGCAATTGGTTCAGGGGTAGGCAGTGCAATTATAGCTAATGGCGAGCTTATAGAGGGGCATCATTTCTCAGCTGGCGAGATCAACTGTTTCGTCGACAGAGAAGACATCAGCAGCGGCAGAGCATATACGACAGAGGGAACCGGAAGGTTCGAGCAGCAAATTTCTGGTAATGCACTGAGCCGGAACGGCATAGCTCCAGAAGAGCTTTTTGCTAATTATCGTCAAGGAGACAGTAGCGCGCAGCGGATGATTGATGATTTTGTACTCTACTTATCCATTACGATTGCTAATGTGATCAGTTTACTCAATCCTGAACGAGTGATTATCGGGGGAGGAGTATCGGGATCGATGGATGTAGTTATCGCAGCAATTCGATTAAAAGTCGCAGAATTTACGCCGATCCAAGCAGATATTCGCCTGGCTAGCCTTGGTAAGGATGCAGGAGGAATAGGAGCTGTAGCATACGTGTTCCAGCAGCTGCAGAACGCCGAGGATTTGTAAGAATGTAAGGTTCAAGGGTATCTTTCAGCCCTACCTTATTTAATTTGTTTGTACTTCGAACAAACCAACTAAAAAAGGAGCAATTAACGATGAAAAAGAGCATGATTGGCGGTCTACTGGCAGTAACGGTTGCGGGTTCCATGTTGGCAGGGTGTTCGAGCGATAGTAATTCGGGCAACAATGCAGTCGGCAGCGATGAGGAACAAACGATTCGTATTCTCTCTAGCGATGATTTTGCCGGATTCCGGGAGGAAGCCGTTAAGGAATTCAACGTGCAAAATCCAAACATTAAAGTGGAATTAGAACATGTGGCTTACGATCAGCTGCATGACAAGGAGCTAGCATCCTTCAATGCAAGCGGCAATGCTGCTTACGATATTGTCGATGTAGATGAGATTTGGACCTCTGAGTATGCTAATGCCGGATTTATCTCCCCAGTTACCAAGCGATATACAGACGAGATGAAGCAAGGCATATTGCCGGCCAGCATCAAGATTGCAAGCTTAGGGGATGAGATCTATGGTGTCCCAATGTTTAACGATGTCGTGTTTTTCTATTACAACGAAGAGTTGTTGAAGAAAGCTGGTTATGACCACCCGCCAGTGACGTGGGATGAGTTCTCAACTATGTCCAAAGCGCTTCAGGAGAAGAAAATTACTCAAGGCGCAGCCAGCGCATGGGGCTGGAGCGCCAATGAAGGGCTTGTTGCTTACTTTGCCGAGTTCCTTGGCTCGCATGGAGGATCATTCTTCAACGATGCGGGCGAGCCAACCTTCAATGATGAGAAGGGCGTTCAAGCTTTGCAATATATGACGGATTCTTTGAATAATGGTGTAATCGACAAGGCATCAATCAACTACAATGATCGCCAAGTACTTGATGCCTTCAAAACAGGGAAAACGGCGTTTATCGCTGGCTGGTCGTTCTACTGGGGGGAATTGTACGGCGAGGAATCCAAAGTGAAGGGCCAAATCAAAATCGGACTTGTGCCTTCTGTTGACGGCGCGCCTCACACTGCTGCTACTGGATCTATGTACTTGGCTATTACTCCTCAATCGAAGCATGAGGAAGCAGCGTGGAAATTCATCTCGTTCCTCGGAAGCAAAGATATTCAGAAGGAACAGTCGCTTAAGGCCGGAGCACTTCCAATCTGGAAAGACCTTTATTCTGATGCTGCGCTGAACCAGAATTACCCTGCATTAAAGGATATGGAAAAACAGCTCGAGACTGTCATCTCCCGTCCTTCGTTAGATGCTTATAATGAATTCTCGAAGGATCTTCAAATTGGACTTCAAGCCGTTTTGACCGGTCAGAAGGATCCGAAGACGGCACTTGATGAAGTTGCGAAGAAAGTCCGAGAGCTGCAGGATTAATCCTAGTAGACCCAGGTACGCACTCCTGCATGCGCAAGCTTGCGTGCTGGAGTGCTAACTTCATGATTCGGAGGCTGCGATGATAAAAAAACTAAAACCTGCCGCATATTTACTTCCCAGCTTTATCGTCATCCTGAGCGTCATTTTACTCCCGCTCCTGTATGCCATCTTTATCAGCTTTATCAATCTTACCAAGAACGTCCATAAACTCGACAATCACAAGCTTTGGGACTACGTGGGGTTAGCGAATTTTAGTAAGGTGTTGTCGGACCATGCCTTTTGGGAAGCGCTGGGGCGGACACTCTATTTCACCGTTACGTCGGTGGGGCTTGAATTTATTATCGGTATGCTGTTCGCTTTGATATTAAACGAGAAATTCGTGGGCAGGGGATTCGTTAGAGGATTCATGCTTGTTCCTTGGGCGTTCCCGACGATCGTGAATGCCGTCCTGTGGAAATGGCTTTACGACGCAGATCACGGGACGATTACCGTCCTATTGGAACGTCTTGGTCTTACGCACGGATACGTGAATATACTGGGGAGCTCCTTCTCAGCTATGAATGCGATTATTATAGCTGACGTTTGGAAAAACACGGCATTCGTCTCCTTAATTTTGCTAGCTGCAATGCAATCCCTCTCCAAAGAGGTTTATGAAGCCGGCATGATCGACGGAGCCTCGGCATTCAGAAGATTCTTCAATATTACGCTACCGCTACTCGCACCAGCCATTCTCGTAGCACTGATTATGCGCTCGATGGAAGCGTTCAAAGTGTTTGACATTATATATATTATGACGGGAGGCGGTCCTGCCGGAGGGACTCAAGTGTTATCCTTCCTTACGTATCAGTCTTCCATGATGTTCGGCAAATTCAGCTACGGCTCGGCGCTAGCTTTCATTATGTCCTTCTTTATTATGATATTTGCCTTTATTTATATCAAAATCTTGTACAAGAAAGCGGAGTAAATTATGGAGAGAACAAAACTACAGAAACAGTTCATCTATCTGGGTGTTCTTGGGGTTATGCTATTCACGCTGCTGCCGCTTCTCTTATTGGTCATCGCTACCTTCTCTTCCGCAGCCGATCTGAATGCGAAGACCCTTCATTTTGCTCCTTCCCACTGGACCATTAGCAATTATACGAAGGTATTCTCGGGTCAAGCGAGTGATGGCAGCCTGCCGCCATTTTTAACGGCACTCAAAAATAGCTTTGTCGTATCTGTAAGCGCAACGTTATTAGCGCTTGTGATCGGTGTCTCCGCTGCATATGCTTACGCCCGCTTTCAATTTCGTGGGAGAGATTCACTCCTGATCTCCATCCTCGGTTTCCGGATGGTGCCTGAAGTTGTGCTACTCATTCCGCTTTATGTTCTGTTTGCGAGAATGGGAATGGTGAACCATAAGCCGACGCTAGTCCTGATTTATACCGCGTTTAACCTGCCGTTTGTCATTTGGATGCTGCAAAGCTATTTCCGCTCTATTCCGAAGACGATGGAAGAGTCTGCACATATGGATGGCGTATCAACGCTTGGCGTACTGTTGCGTTTCGTGTTGCCTATCTCGCTACCCGGCATCGTAGCAACTGCGATTTTCGTATTTCTCATCTCGTGGGATGAATTCATGTTTGCCAGTATATTCACCTCCACCTATGATGCGAAGACCATCACAGTCGCTATTTCCGAATTCTCAAAACGCGGCATGATCGATTTCGGCATGCAGATTACAGGTGGGTTTTTAGCTTCCGTACCGCTGCTGGCCCTTACGTTATTCTTGCAAAGATTCATTATCAACGGCCTGTCCGAAGGCTCAGAAAAAGGATGATACCAGCATGAGCATTTTTTTGAACGAAGTGAAACAACAGCCCGATGCCATTCGGGAAACGTTGAGAAGGAACGCGAACACTCATTTGCCCGCTGACAAGCCGCTTCTATTAACTGGTATGGGCAGTTCACTGGCGGCTTCTGAGCTGCTCGTATCATATTTAAATCAGCAAGGGATCACTGCTGGGGCCATCGACAATTCGGAGCTGCTGTATTATTATCCGGATACGTTTTTGAATGAAAATCAATTAATCGTCGTCTCCCAAAGCGGGGAGAGCTACGAAGCCAAGGAGATCGCCAAGCGTTATCAGAAGGTGAATGCGATCACCAATACAGCGGACGGTTCACTAGCCAAGCTTGCAGATACGGTGTATATGACTTTTGCAGGTAAAGAAGAAGCAATCGCGTCCTCGAAGTCCTTTACGACGACAGCTGCGTTGATGCTTCAATTAGGTGCGAAGCTAGCCGGAAAAGACCTAAGCGGAGAACTCGAGCAGGCAGCTGATATCATAGAGCAGCAGTTGAATCATGAGGCAGAATATCGTGAGCAAATCCGTGCATTTCTGGATCCGCAGAAACCGATGGTGCTGCTGGGCCGCGGACCAAGCGTATTCACAGCTAGGCAGGCTTCGCTTACACTTAAGGAAACTGCGCGGATCTTTGCCGAGGCCGCTTCGGCGCCTCAGTTCAGACATGGCCCTTTCGAGCTGATTAAAGAGAATTTGCAGGCGGTCTTCTTCAATCCAAAAGGCATTTCTTATGCAATCAATCAGAATTACGTGCTAGAGATGGCGGAGCTTGGTGCCAAAGTGCTCTATATATCGGATGAACCATTGAAGCATGAACAGATTCATTCGATCGTTATCCCTTCGATACACGAATATGTGAGCCCGATCATATATTCGCTGATTATCCAGCTTGCCGCGGTAGAGCTCTCCGCTGTTCGCGGGCTGGTAGCCGGTGAAGCCCAAATTATAAGCAAAGTAACTGGGAAGGAATAGACATGATTAATTTAGTCGGCATTTTGACGGTTGATCTAATTATGGCGCATGTACAGGCACGCCCTGAGTTTGGGGAAGAGCATATGGTGGATCACATGGAGATTCGTCCGGGAGGTCTGGCCAATACGATTCTTCCGTTCACAAGGCTCGCGGAGCAACAGCGTGTGTATTCGATGGTCGGGGATGACAAGTTTGGGGATGATATTCTAGCGGAAATTCAATCGCGGGTAGTGAGCAGAATCGTCAGGACGAAGAATCCAACCGTACTGTCGGTGTCGGTTGTGAAGGATGACGGCGCGCGGTACTTTGTAACCCATAGAGGTAACGCTAATGAGCTGACTTATCCATTTATCCAAGCAGACCCTTCATTCACCGAAGCACGAGCGACGTTGTTGTATGGTTATTTTCTTATACCGGAGTTCGGTCCTGAGGGGGCTGTTGCTTGTTTGAAAAGGGCGAAGAACAGCGGACAACTGACGTTCTTCGATGCCAATTCCGCGATTGATGGCTGGAGCGTCAAAAGCAGGGGGGAACTATTGTCATTCCTGCCATACATCGATTTTTTCATGCCCAATGACGAAGAACTGCTCCATTTGACCGAGTGCGCGACCGTGGAGGAGGGAGCATCGAAGCTGCTTGCCCATGGCGCGCATACGATTGTTGTCAAGAGGGGAAGCCGCGGAGCTAGTGCCTTCACCCGAGATTGTATCGTGCATCATTCAGGCTTTCCCGTTCAAGCCTATGATACGACTGGAGCGGGAGATGCATTTAATGCCGGGTTTATGCACGCCATTCTAAGTGGTAGGGAGATGGTGGACGCTCTCGCCTTCGCCAATGCGCTCGCGGGGATCGTCGTGTCCAGGAAGGTCGACCGCTATCCTAGCGCGGTAGAAATCGAAGATGCCGTTCAACGAATTCAAAACAAACAAGTGTAACGAATGAATAAATCATCACGTAGAAGCGGACGCCTAAGACTTGCATTCGCAAAGTCGTGGGCTCCTGCTATTTGTACAGATACCGCCTACCTCATTAGTGTCCTAAAGTTCTCGGAGTTGCTGTCCGGCCAAGACATTGAAGGCTCGATCAACCAGGCCGGCATGAAACGTGACGATCTGTTGGTGCTTCCGATGCCTTCGATAGAGGAGGGCGGGGACCACATAGGAGTCATGGGCGGCAACTACCAAGTCATCAACCCGCAAGAATCGATGATGTGCAGCTTGCTGCATTTAATTACATGACACTGGACTACTTCATAACTTCTTACCAACTTTCCAAGCTGCTCATGCAATTGCAGTTCCAGCTGTGGCAATCGCACCACCTACTGCTGTGCTAGCTACAGCAGAGGTTACCACAGACGCAGCTGCAGTGGCTCCTGTTATGGCAGCGGTAGCGGCGGTCCCGGCGGTGACTACTTCGCCTCCAACAGAGGTCCCTGTAATGGCAGTTCCTACGGCACTAGTAGCGCCTAATACCGCGGCTCCTGCTGTATTCTAAGTTACAGCTGCAACTGCTGCACCTCCAACATAAGCAGTCCCAATCACTTCAGTAACGAATGCGATATGATTAACCGAATCGCGCTAGGCATGCCTGCGAAAAAGTTTCGTGCTATAGGTCCCAAAACTGACCGGCCTTCACGGATGGATCCACCGTCCTGAGGGCTCGTGTACATCATGCGGCAAGGGACATCTAGTCGTCACCGGTGAAAAGAGTTGGCGGACGCTCTGCAAACCGTGCTACTCGCGGCGCTGAGAGCGCTCAGAACTAATTGGACGGCCTATCACCGGACTCGACGCGACTTAATCGATCTGAGAGGCGCCGAGAGAAGGAATGGCGCGGCTCTACCATAGCAGCTAACATTAGTGAAGAGCGTAGTCGTCAAATAGCGGAACGATTGACGGAAAAACGAATTGAGAAGCAGTTGCGAGCCGAAGCGTCAAAGGCATGGAAGGCGAAGCCGGAGGATGAGCGTATGAGCAAAGTCGGGATGCTCCGGAAGAAAGAGGAGAACGTCGAGGATCGTGAAGATTTCGTACGGAATTACGTCGACGAGCGGTTAGAGCAGCGGATACAGGAGGCGTTTGAATGATCGGCGAGGAACCGAAGAACGAACGTGAGCGCCGCGCTGAAGAGCGATCGCGTGAGCAGCTGGAGAATTCGCCAGAGGTGGATATGGACGGCTTGACAAAAGAGCTAGTCGACATGCTTATTCCGGAGGACTTTGATTTTCTTGAGCTGAAGCCGATGGGGCAACTTGACTTGTGGAACTATGAAAGCGAGTTTGGAGCGTGGATCGCGGCCATGCAGCAGGCTGGTCTGACTAGGGAGACAAAAACAGGCTGACGATAATCGGCCACGCGAAGCTCCAGCGCGGGGCTTCTTTTTTATTCGTTATGAATGTACGATATTAGCGATAATCATACATTCATTTGGTCTTGTTTATTGACGCAAGGCTTCCGTCCATTCTCTTACCGGGACTTGATAATATTAGTCCGCTTTGTTGTTATAGCTGTAAAGGCCGATCCGATCCCCACGCAAAAGATTTAATAAAAGACATATTGGTTTTGTTGTATAGAGCGGAAATTAGATTTATTATGAGATGACTTTGAGAAGAAATAGGAGCAGATGTGTATGAAGAATAGGATGCAGCTTTTGTCGGAAAGAGGAGCTTGGGGCGATCAAGGAGACGGTACATACGTTAATCCAATCATGCCTGGAGATTACAGCGATCCGGATGTGATTAGGGTAGGCAACGATTATTATGGCATATCTTCAACTTTTCAGTTTAGTCCCGGGATGATTGTTCTCCATTCCAAGGACCTGGTGAATTGGCAGGAGATTGGTTACGTTGTCGATGATATTACACGGATTTCGCCGGAGTTAAATCATGATCGAATGAATCGTTATGGCCGGGGAATTTGGGCGGGAGCGATTAGGCATCACAAGGGTCGATTCTGGGTGTATTTTTGCACGCCGGATGAAGGGTTCTTCATGAGCACGGCAACCGATCCTTCGGGACCGTGGGAGCCTGTGCACCATGTATGGGAAACGAGCGGATGGGATGATTGCTGTCCATTCTGGGATGACGACGGGCAAGGTTACTTGATATCGACCCATTTTATAGATAATTATAATATCCACTTGTTTAAGATCAGCGAAGACGGCAAGCAGATTGAGCAAGACAGCGATCGAATAATTCATCAGTACAAGGGCAGCGAAGCGAATAAGATCAATAAAATAAACGGATTGTATTATTTCTTCCACAGCGAAGTTCGTCATGAGGCAGGGAATGACGTAAGAGTCGTTATGATGCTGCGCTCCTCCCATCTTTATGGTCCTTATGAAGAAAAGGAGCTTCTCCATACGCACGGAACAGAGGTGGATCGTGAGCCCAATCAAGGCGGTTTGGTGCAAACTCCGACGGGCGATTGGTACTTTGTGACCCATCAAGGAACAGGTGGCTATTACGAAGGAAGAACGCTTCATCTTCTGCCTGTCGAATGGTTAGACGGCTGGCCGATCATGGGACAGGATATCGATGGAGACGGAATTGGGGAGATGGTATGGGGAGGAGTTAAGCCTCATCACGAAAGGAGCGTAACGGTTACGGAGCCGCGGATATTTGATGATTTTACAGGAGCCTGTCTTCTACCAAGATGGGAGTGGAATTACCAACCACGCGCAGACAAATGGTCGTTGAACGAAAGAAACAGCTTCTTGAGGCTACATGCGAGTGTACCTCTAGATTCGGGCGGTCTTTGGAAAGCGTCCAATACGATTACGCAAAGAAGTATGCGAACTCAACATAATGAAGTTATCATTAAAATAGATATTTCCGGGATGGCGGACGGCCAAGAAGCTGGTTTATGCCATTTTGGCATGCGCTATTGTAACATCGGCATTGAACAGGAGGGACTTTCCAGAAGGTTAAAGTATAACGAATCGGGGGTCGTGACTATCGGGCCTGAGATCTTAAGTACGTCGTTGTGGTTAAAGTCAACGTGGGGATTAGAGGGGAACAATCATTATTCGTATAGCTTGGATGGGGAGCGCTTCATTGATTTCGGAGGTAAGTACAATCTGAACTGGGGGCATTACCGAGGAGATAGGATTGGAATATTCAGCTTTAATAATAAATCGGAACAAGGCTATATTGATGTGGATTGGTTTGAGTATCGATATGGGAATCAAGTGATTAAGGAAATATTAACTGAATAGGGAACTACGATGCAGCAAATAGTGAGAGCTCTACGACAGATCGATCCGAATGTGTGTTCCTAGCTTACTCGGCACGTTTTATAGCTGGAATAGCTATTCATTTTCCGCACAATCGTATAGCTTGGATGGGGAGCGCTCCGGCAATAAGTTTTGGGATATGTAGAAAAAAGGGGTGCCGTTAGGGCATCCCTTTTTATTGCGCCCAATGTACGTTATTAGTTATAATCGTACATTCATTTCGGCTTGTTTATTGACTCATGCTATATTCTGCTATATCATGAGCATATCATAAAAAAATCGTACATTCAAAACGTTGATTTTATTGGAGGCGTTGGTTTAATGGCCGAAATGAATCAGATTAAGGACGTCCAGCCGATTCGGAGCAAAGAGAAGATCGAGGATATGAAATGGGCGTTGCGCCGGCACTGTAGCGAGAGGGACTACACTCTGTTTCTCCTCGGAATTAACACGGGGCTGCGCGTGGGTGACATGCTGGAGATCAAGGTTAAGGACATTAAACGTAAGAAGCGGATCGTCATCAAGGAAGGCAAGACGGGCAAACCGCGCGAACTGCAGTTAGGGAATATCTATGATGAGCTTAACGCCTACATCGATACATTGGAATCACAATGGCTTTTTCCTAGCCGGAAGGGTGATAGTGCGATAACACCGACACAAGCTTATAGGCAGCTTAATAAAGCGGCTGACATGGCCGAGGTTGAATCCGTTGGTAACCATACATGTCGGAAGACGTTCGGCTACTGGTTCTATAAGCAGACCAAAGATGTGGCGAAGCTACAGAGCATTTTGAACCATAGCAAGCCAGACGTTACACTCCGCTATATTGGGATAACCGCAGAAGAGATTGAATCCGATCTGGCTGATTTTAAGCTATAGCTACTGGGGTTTCTTGTTGAGCTATTCCAGCTAATAGCTTGTCAATATTTAATCATTAATGGTCATTTTATAAGGTGATATTATAAAAAAAGGGCATGGGAAAGAACCGTCCTACATAGCACGGACAATTGATCCATATATATCCATTCCGCGGTTCTTACTCTAAACGGAATGCTTCTTTTGTAGTCAAGATGGCAAAAATCCAGTGGATGAGTTTATTCACGCAAGCAATTATCGCTACTTTGAACAGCTTTCCTTCAGCACGTTTCTTATCGTAATAAGCTCTTAGTTTTTCATTTCTATTACTACGAATTCCACATCGTACCGCTTGGTAGAGGGCAGTACGAAGCCTTCTGGAGCCATGTTTAGTTATTTTATTAATGGTCGCGGTAAACTTGCCTGAAGAAAAAACACTAGGATCTACACCGGCAAAGGCAACAAGTTTCTTCGCGTGATCGAACCGATCGATTTCCCCAATCTCAGCTAAAATTGTTGCAGCAATCTTAGTGCCAATACCGGGTATCGATTGGATTAAATCATATTCAAGTAACTCTTCAGCCAGGGCCTCTATCGATTTCACAAGGGTTGCTAGATGGTCCTGGTATTGAAGAAGCAATTGGATGAGCAGCTGCATGGAGATCAAATGGCTGGGGTAGGCCGTCTCCTTAAAGGGATTTCGCATTGCTGCAGCTACTAAGACTTGAGTGCGCTCCAGACACCATAAACCGGATTTACCACGTCCCGTAAGGCGTTGGATTGTTGCTGTAATCTCCTTTTCAGCCCTATCCAAGATCTCTTTAGACGTAGGGTGTAAGGCCAGAAACCGAAGGGAAACTTTTGAATAAAGGTCACCAAATACGCCATGGTATTCAGGAAAAACCTGATCCAGAATCGCTTGAAATTGGAGCTTCACCTGAACATACATACCAGTTAAAGACTCATGCTGGCGCGTGAGATAGCGTAAATTCATGAGATGCTGGCCCCGTTTTTTGAAGGGTTCAAACTCTTCTTTAAAAAAGAGTGTCCCTAAAAGATGAGCATCAGCGGCATCCGTCTTCAACCGTCGCAAATTGGTTTTCTTGGCGTTATGTGAGATTAAAGGATTAATAACAATGTACAGATACTGGTGTTCATCCAGAAACTGAATAATAGGGCTATGATAATGACCTGTTGCCTCCATAACAATGGATGGACGCATCCCAGCAGCAGCTTCAACGCTTTTAATGAAACGTAGGAACGACGTTAACCCCTCAAGATCATGATTAAACCTGAAGATCTTTCCATGAAGTATTCCACGGTCTAAAAAAGCTTGTGCATGGCTCTCACCTTTGGACACATCTAACCCAATCACTGGATTCATAACATCACTCCTGAAGTAAATTCACCGGTAACCCCTAACCTTCTTGTCTTCCACACTATCGCATGTGATACGGGATCTACGTCCCAACCAGCCTAACCATGGTTGAACAAGTAGGGGGAA
>NZ_JBVYOI010000024.1:0-28805 GCF_056120345.1 Paenibacillus sp. sgz302114 | reverse complement strand
TGTTCCCGCATACCCAGTTACTGGGCTAACGGCATCCGCCCATAGCTTTCTCCACCTCCATATCTATTTCAAGGTGATGAAATCCTGCGAATGAGTGAGCATATGTGAGATAAACCCTTAAAACTGAGGGACGGGCACTATTGCTTAATAAATATTAAAGAAACGGCAACCGGTAAAAGGTTGCCGTTTCTCAACTACCGGGCAGTTAACGCAACTTTCCAAACACTTAGAAGCGTTAAACTATCGATTGCTGTTTTTATCCGATATGGGAAGCGTATCGACGGATATGGCTAGGATCACGACATGTTCGTATAAGGCTTAGCTGGTTCCCAAGGCCATCCATTAAAAAACCACGTTGAACACCTCATGCTAGATGCCTTAGCGTGGTTAAGAGCCCGGAAGTCGGTTCGCGATCGGTTAGTCTTGCGGCCGATTGCCTCGCTCCAGGCCGGATGACGATACCGTCATCACCGGTTTTACAGTTAGATCGTTATGTACTCGAATCTGGCACGATAAGCGGATGTTCGATTCCTCAAATCCTTTGGCCTGCAGAAGAGCGGCTTCCGCTTCACCAACCGGACCGGCGTCTCCATCCACTTCGACCCGGCACGTCGTGCATTTGGCATTGCCGCCGCAGCGGTGCAATATATCTACCCCGTTATCCTCCAGGGCAAGCACAAGTTTAGTACCTTCTGCAACTTCATAGGAGCCTCTTCCTTCAATTTGAATGTTTGGCATTTTGGACTTCTCCCATTCCTAATTTGGTAGCTGCGCAATCAATGGCTTATCATGTGCAATGTCACTAATCATACTATCCAAAATCGCGATCTGTAAACAACCGAACGCGTTAACCTTTATGCATGAGGAGATCACGCTTTGATTACAACAGTCTGTCCTTTATCAAAAGCCTGTTGCGCTAACGGGCAGTTTTGCGGAATGGTAAATGTTATCATTAAAGAGAAAGCGCATCTTGAGGGGGATGAATATGAACTTTAAAGTAGCAGTCAAAGAGAATCTCTTTGAGAGCCTTAACCAATACATGTTCGGAATACTAAATCTTGTTACTTCATCGGCAGCATCTGTATTGGTAATTCAGAATGGTGTTATTGTAAATGAGTGGTACTTTGGACGCCATGAGCATTCAGCACACGGTCGGCATGTGGATGAAAAATCACAGTTTAATATTGCATCGATCCGAAAGACTTATTTAGGTTTCGCTATCAGTCTTGCGATTTATGAAGGAAGGATTAAAAGCATAAACGATTCTGTTTCTGATTATCTTGATGATCTTGATGATCTTGACAAAGACGCGATTGCTGGTACAACCATTCGTCATCTTTTAACGCATACACACGGTTTGAATAGACCAATGAATAGAATATTCCCAGCAGGTTCTGACTGGAAATATAATAACGTGGGTGTCAACCTTCTTATTAGGATTGTCCAAAAAGTATTTGGCCGCTCATTGGCTCGGGTCATTGAAGACGAGATTCTGAAACCATATGGATTCTCCGAAACAGGTTGGAGAAAAGAAAACAGTGAGCGCCTCGTTTGGGTTAACGAAAGTTATGCGGATAATCAAGGAGGGGAAGCGAATCTCTTTGTAAGTACGCGGGAGCTGGCATTTTGGGGATACCTGCATCTTACTAAAGGTAATTTTGATGGGGAACAAAAAATTCCCAAGCCTGTTTTTGAACAAGCCGTGAGGATAATAACTCCATCCGCCCTTGACGATACTTTACCACGAAATGGATTCTTTTGGTGGGTACAGGATAAGCCCCGCCCGTTGTCAGAACTTGGAGGAGATCTTCCGAAGGGGACATATCAATCCCTCGGGATATTTGGGAATGCTCTTTTGGTTATTCCAGAGCATGATGTAGTGGCAGTGCGAATGTTGAATCAAACCGAAAAAAGCCCAACAGGCTATGATTATTTAGAAGACATACAAACTTTCGGAAATAAGGTTTTGGAGTGTGTACTTTCCATGAAACACTAAGGTAACGGATACGGTAATACAATAAACACAACTGAATGAAATTCGAGAGGTGTCCATGAGAACTATATGTCTGGTAAGACACGGGGAAACTGATTGGAATGCCTATGGCAAATATACCGGAAGAACAAATTTAAACTTAAATAATACTGGTAGAGAGCAAGCAAAACTAGCTGGAATGTTTTTGAAAGCATTTGATTGGGATTACATAGTGACCAGCCCATTATCACGTGCAAAAGAAACCGCTCTCATCATTGGAGACCTCGTTAAAATAAATGAGCCTGAAGAAATGGCTCATTTCATCGAAGAGGACTGTTGTGGCGTTGCTGGGTTAACAAAGTTTGAAATAGACATATTGTTTCCGGAAGGCAAGATCCCTGATTGTGAAGATAGAAAATCCGTGATGAGAAGATCTATGAATGGTCTTAATACTATCTTAAGTGAAAAAGAGAATAAGAGTGGAATTATCGTTACGCATGGTCACGTGCTAAGATCTATCTTTATGTCCATCCAAGACGATAAGAATTTAGAACATACAGATTTTAAGAACACATGCATAAACATGATCAATTATAATCAGGACACTTGGAACATAGAACTATTCAATTCAACACAACACTTGGAAATTAACGTATAGACTCGAATGTTTGAGCAATCGTTGCCTTGCGTTTTACTAAACAAAAGGGACACAATAGCTCAGTAAGGACCAAGAAAAACGGCAGCCGGCACAAGGCTGCCGTTATTTATTGGTTGCCTGCTGAGCTAACGGGGCAGTTTAGCTCAATTATTTCGGAATGGATTGACATAGATAGGAAATACTGAAGTCCTATTGCAGGAAGATAATGTGTTTGGAAGAATATGTATAAGGTGATATTATCCAATAACTGTGCGAGGGGGGTGCTTATGAAAGAAGATATGCTCATTCAGCCTAATTACCTTGGAAAATTAGAAAATTACAGTTTTGCAGGCATCGATTCTACACATGTCGGTGCGATCAAGTCGGTTGCTGACTATTATCAAATTCCGATAAGTACTTCATGGATTTATGGCATGACAGGTCTTGCTTTCCTGCATGTACTTGGTGACAACCTGGTTGAACCGAACGGCGGGCCGCCTGAGCCTGATGTTTTCCGATTGGCTCGCAATCTTGGGATAGAAATTTCGGGTTACCACGTTACTGCTGAGGGTGACGAGTTTGAACGATTGCAGGTCGAGGCATGGGAGAAAGCAAAACTTGCTATTAACGCCAAGCAACCCGTATTTGCCAAAAATATAGATCAACCTAATCAAATTACGGTTATTCATGGATATGATGAAGTTGGATATTTTACATACTCTTGGCATACAGGGCATCAGAATAGCGAGGAAGTCATCCCTTGGAACTTATTAGGATTCAGTCATTGTCCTTGTATTCATTGTATAAATAGTCGTACGGCATCTCAGGCAGTTCAAACGAGTGGGTTAATATCTTTGCATTGGGCAGCTAAGGCTCAACCCAGAGATGATCGTGAGTCTCTTAAAGAGGCGCTCGAATTCGTCATCCGATTAAACGAAATGGGAAGCTATCAATGTGGTGGTAAAACATATCTCGTTGGGTCAAAAGCCTATGGGCGTTGGTTCGATGCGATAGAAGAAAATGAGCTGGACAAGTATTTCTTTAGTCTGTTTATTGAAATCTTAAGAGAAGCGAGGCAACATGTTATTATTTTTTTAAATGAAATAAAAGAGAGAATTCATGGGCTAAATCTTAAGTTGGTCGATGAACTCATGGATACATATAGGAAAGTTTCATCTAGATATGAAGTGTTGAAGGAGACTTATTCTTATACTGAACCACCTGGTCAAGAGCTGAAAGATCGCGAACAATGCAAAGCGATGCTCCAAGAGATTTCGATTCTTGAGGATAGAGCATTTCCGATTATTAAAGAAATTTATAAGAGCTTATAAAAATCAGATCGGGTCAACGCTGTCGCCCCTCGATCCGCCATATGGATTCTGGGTTAAGCTAACGGGCACAATAGCTCAATAAGCACGAAGAAACGGCAGCGGCATAAAGGCTGCCGTTTTTCAACGAACGAGTACGTTTAACGGAATAAATGCTATGATTAAGAGAAGGATTTTTACTGGGGGAGTATCATGTCTAATGTCTTTGTATCAGCTCAAAATGAAGCATCACTACGATTTGCAATTATTGAGGATGATGGTGTATCGTGCTGGCTCTATATTACTAACCCAAATGAAAATGAACCAGTAGCTGATTGTTGGTTGTATAATCGTATTGAAGCCCCTGAGAAAAATGAATCAATACGTTATAATAGTGGACCTCCTCCAGCAACAAAAGATTATGCATCAGTATACGCATTGATTCACACTCCTTCTGAGAAGGATTTTGAGATAATGTGGTCGATGGATGGAAACTCCGTTGCAGTTTTATATAATCAAATTCCCCTTGGATATATAAAGTTTGGTGTTAAGTATGGATTCAGTAGGAATTTGGTGAAAAGTGGACCTTGGGGACAAGTTTTTATCGAAGATGAATACAACAGCTCTTTTTTAAGGGAACACCAACTAAGTTAATGAGCTAACGAGTACGATAGTTGAGGGGCTTGCTACGTGGCAGCTCCTTTTTCGTTTGTTGAAGTAACGGGTCAGAATAGTGACAATTTGTGTTGAAATGAACTAGATCGAGATTACCGATAATTACACATTAGGAAGTGAATTTATGGATCGATTCGACGAAAACATAGCTAGTTTGATCGAAGTGCTTAATTCTTTTGAGAGTGTTCAAACAATTGGCAGTTGTGGCGGGCACCCCAACCCAAAGGAAGGTCAATGGGTAGAAGGTACGTGGTATGTAAAATTTGAAATTGATGAATCAACTGCCGGTTGGCGTACATTAGAGTTTTTAGCATGGGCTATTAATCAAGAATACGATGACGATCTGACAGTTTTCTTTATGCCGAAATCCAATCCACCTTGGTTAAATAAACCTCGAAAGACACTAAGTTGGGTAATTGAGGGATACAATGGACAAGATCCGAATGTCCTGGCTGGTTTTCTTGGACAAGCAAAATCTGATTAGTTTGACTAATCTATTATGTACGATAGTCTGAAAATGACAGGTTGCCGGCATCATCGGCAGCCTGTTCCGCTAACGGGCAGATTACTTGAACATTAATAGAACTAAGAAATGCAAATAAATTGTAATTTTCTGCATCCCCATGATATTCATGTTATTTTACAATAATAAACAAATACCTAGTTGGGGGATGAAGATATGCAGGATACTACTATTCGGCAATTTCAAATGAGTGACTACAATGATTTAGTACAATTATGGAACGATTCAGGTCTTGAATTACGTCCTGGTGATGATCTGGAATCCTTGAAAAAGAAGCTCGAAAGAGATCCCCAACTTTTTTTAGTTGCTATTTTTAACGAAAAAATAATTGGATCAATTATTGGCGCTTTTGATGGAAGAAGAGGATGGATTTATCATTTAGCGGTTTTACCAAAATTCAGAAATAGATCTATTGGCACACATTTGATAAAGGATGTTGAACAAAGGCTTGCTGATTTAAATTGTCCATTAGTGTGCCTTATGGTAGATTCGAAAAATGAAAACGCAATGAGTTTATATAATAAAATGAATTATTATTCAATTATTGATTATCAATTGATGGAAAAAGAAATCGGAACGCAGATAAAAAAACTGTAGCTATAATTTGAAAATATTAAGCTAACGGGCACTTTAGTTCATAACAACAAAATGGCAGCTGATCCAGGTGATCAGTTGCCATTTTTATTGAAGTAAAGGGCAGGTTAGTTCCAATATGTGGTATCATATGATGCAGGAATGGAGGTGAAGTTGTTGAGTAGAAAGATAGTATTCGTCCTACTACTTATTTCATTTTTATTAACTGTATCTTGTACTAAGAAACCAAACATTGATATTTACGATGCAGTAGGAAAAACTGAGGACTCTTTTAGAAAACTTGATGGGATTGCTACAACAGCATCTTCTTTTGATGGTAAAAAAGATGTTAAATTCAGACTTATGATTGAGGGGAATCTTACAGAAACTGAAGCAACCAAATTATTCAGACGCATAATTGATACTATTGCCGAGTTTTCGAATCGTCCAGATGTTTGGAATTATTACAATGGTTACTTTGATATCAAGAGTTATGACGATGGTGTCATTTATGATGGAATAAAGCTGATTGGTGAAGATTTAAAGGTCCACCCGAAGTGAAATTTCTATTCCACTAACGGGTACTTTAGAACACCGACAACAGGCTGCCGACATAATGATATGCTCCCCAAATAGTAAGCCTCAGCTGGCTGCTATACCTTTTTTATTTCAAGAATAGGGAGGCGTAATTTTGATCTGCGAGAAGAAGACTAAGCGGCTTGAGTGTGTGCGAGCTCTAGTTCAAGAAATGCTTCTTTCAATAGAGAGTAACTCCAAGAAACAGGAGACTTGCGATCAGCTGTCAGGTGTTTCAACTTTTGCTTCGATGCTCGCTCTGAGAAGAGGACAAGATTGGGAAATTGCTGCGATCGCGGGGTTGCTTCACGATTTTTATTTCTATAAAACTGGAATAAAGACCTTCCCTGGCCACAACAGCGCAGATGCTGTAAGACCGATTATACGTAGCACCCAAATTTTTTCCGATGAAGAGATGTCAGTCATTCTTAGATCGATCTTTTATCAAGAAGATAGACATCTAGCCCATGGACCATATGAAGAAATTATTAAAGACGCGATTTTATTGCAGTTGTACTTTCACAATACAGGCAACAATTTAACGAATGCAGATACACGTAGACTGCAAAATGTATTTATTGAATTGGGGATTCCAGAGGGAAATGTAAATGCGGAATCCAACGTTGATACGGAAACATTAAACAGAAACAATGAAGACAGACGACTTAAGCTGGCTGATTTTGCAGAAATGTTTGCTGGGCAAAATATTGTTGGCGTCCCGGAAGATGAACGTTATCGGAAAATTTGCAAGTATTGGCCGGACTCGGATATCTATAAAGTGCTGAAGGAGAATTGGTGTGCTGCTTTCGTATACTACTGCTGTATACAGGTAGGATTGCTACTGCCAATTCGATATCCAAACCGCATGTATCGATTAGCTGGGGTTGGTGCATGGTTGGATTGGGCCCAGCTGCCTGAAACAGGATTTTTCTATTACGATAGACAAGATGGATTCAATCCAGAACGTGGTGATATTGTTATTTTCGAGAAGCTTCTTTCTGATAATTCTCACGATCATATCGGAATTGTTTTAGCTTGTGATGACAACAGAATATTGGTTGCGGAAGGTAATAAAGATAATAAAAACTACTCCAGTGTTTTATACAGGGATAGAGGTCACTTTATACTCGGCTATATCCGTATAGACAACGGTTATCTATATCATTTCAACGGAGAGTACATACCGATTGGTTAATAAAATGAGTTATTGCGCTAACGGGTACTTTAGCTCACTAAATCTTACTAAATGTAACACGGACGAAACCCAATCTTTAGCTCAGCTTAATGAAATGAGTCTATAATAAATCTTGACCCCCCTTTATTAAATATAGCTTAGGCTCGTAGCCCGTTACTGCGGGTCTTTTTTTATTTATAGGGAAAGCTTCCCTGCGGAGATTCAATCGAATCAATATTGGATATTAAGTAGGTCATTTTAAAACGAATGCAATTTGAAGGTCTGAGCTATCAACACCCCAAGAACCTCCATACGTGGACATGAAAGATAATTATAAAGTTATTCAATACAGATATGATTCAATGGTTAGATTGGGCGGTGAATATACTGATCAAAATATTGTAATAGATCTGACTTTCTATAGTAGTAATGATTTCAATAGAGGTGATGTTGTATACTACGAAAATCCTAACACTGAAAGGAAACCGGATAAGAATATAGCTAGAATAGTTGGAAGACCTGGAGAATCGATTAAAATAATTGACGGGCAAATTTATATCAATAATAACATGTTGTCATCATTCTATGGGAAAGCCCATAAAGGTTGGACAGCACCGGGAAGAATACATAACTTTTTTAAAAGTCATCCTGACCAATGTAACCAAAAATGTGTCGATTCCTCGCTAGAAAGTTATTTCGATTTGAACGTTGAAGAACAAAAAATTGCTGGGAATCAAATATACGTGGTCGGTGACAATTGGGGGAGAGCTGAGGATACTATTTTATTTGGCCCAGTAGATACTAAATATATTTTAGGAAGGGTTCTTGGTTATAAAAAAGAATGATTTAGAGGCCGACCATCATTCCGAGGGTTATTTAACTGAGAACGAATACTTCAATAATGCAGCCTGCCTAATGGGCATGTTAGTTCAAACATCCTTCAGGATACTTCCACTATGGATATTTGCGAAGTTCGTTTATAAGACTTTATCTGAAATACCTGTGAGGGGGAAATATGAAGACTAAAATCAATTTGAAGACCTTGATCGCAGTGTTGATAGTATCCATTTTAGTCATGTATATACTTTTTTACCTTTGGATTTTACGAAGTGTGAAAGAAACAATAACTTCGATATATTTGAATGGAAAGAATGGCATAAAGATAAGCGAAACAGTTTCAGATTCTATTAAAAACGATTTTTTGAAATTTAACAATTATCCACTAAGTGGGCCTAATGATGAGATATACTTCAAGTTAAGTAAGGGTAAGGTTCTTCACTCATTTGTTAATGGTACAGTATGGATAAGGTATAGTTATGCAGGAATAGAAAAACAAACGAAAAAGGTCAGATATGGATCGTCTGAAGTACCAATAAAGATAAGAGTAAAACTTGAACACTGGAAATGGATAATTACAAATAAGTATGAAGAGCCATAACTTGATTGTTATTCAGGATAATGTCAGGTATTTAGGATAACCACAATCACGTTTCGGTTCATTCGGCATATTCATTACGCTAAATGGGAACGATAGCGTAGGAGTTGCAGATGCAGCCCCTTTTTGGTTTGTTGAAGTAACGGGCAGGCTGCCTTCATTGGCAGCCTGTAAATATTACTTCGATTTCTTTTTTGCTGCGGACCTGCCTTGCTTCTTCGGATCATCCGATGGCGGTGCGGCATGCTGTGAACCGTTAGGCTTTATGTCGGCCAAGCTCAACTACTCCTTTCCTAAGATTCTCCATTAGTAATGCGCAGATTCACATGAACTATGCCGTAAAATCTGGGCCAAATGAATAAATGAAGTAATTTCCACCATAATAGTTCAAGTACTACACTACATATCGATTGGAGGATAAAGCATGCTTGAAAATCTCGAGAGTAATTATGATTGTGCCAATGCAGGCGATGATTTGCATCAACTCAAGCAGGAGCTCGAATCGCTTCGTGCTCAGCAAGCAGATCAGGAAACGATCAATCGACTTGAAAATCAAATTTCATTTATATTAAACAAATGCGATATTAGCCATTAGTCAGAATATGAAAACCAACAAATCTCCTTCTTTCCCCGTACAGTGGTGAAGCAGGGGATTTGTTTTTTTGTCGGGTGAAAAGAACTTGTCTCGCAAGTCGTCTCAAAAAGAGAGGTCGCCTTTTAGGCGACCATGACTGGGGATATCATAACACTTGTTGCGCATTGAGCTCCTTGTTAACCCCATGCCTTTATTAGCCCCCGTACTTTCACTCAGGCTCCTTCCGACACCTGAAACAAAAAAAGGACATCTCAACTGAGTTGAAATGCCCGAGTCACCTTACATTGTGACACATGATATAAAACATCAAATCCTAGCGCACTTTCCTTTATTTAAGTTCACATATTGGGCGGCTCTTTTTCTATTTCAGGATAATATCCGTTTGTGTATCTTCGCCTACGTCGTCGTATGTCTTTGAATCATATGCGCCATCAATGAAATACGTAAAACTCGTAATACCACTTAAATCGCCTTTAACTTCAAAGTCAATTTTACCAGTCTTAGCAACCTTGCCTTTGTAATTGCCCATTATATCAGAGTATGCTCTTAATTGCTCTTTAGTGTTCGTTACTATTTCTCCTGTTTCAGGGTGCCAACTTAATTCCTGGTCGGAGGTATTTTCGATTTTCACATCAAGCACGACCGCTCTAATCGGCGTACTATACTCCGAGCGCTTGTATGCCGGGTCAATTGTAACTTTGGAGATTGTCATATTAAACGGGCCATTGGTGACGTTAACGTTTACCGGATAAGCCTTCGCACCCGTAGAACTTGATGTTCCAGGCGTGCCACTCGGGGCTTGTCCATTATCGACGGTTACGGTGCGTGTAGCTGCATCATAGTTGACCTTCGCGCCGAGGAGCTGGCCGATAGATTTAAGAGGCAGGTAAGTCGATCCATTGATAACCCGCGCATCGACATTCGCGACCTTGCTGTTAACCTTGATTGTAAAGCCTGATGCGGCGAATGCGCCAACACCAGCAGATATGAGCATAGCTGCGCCTATCGTAGTTGCTATGAGTGTCTTTTTCGTAATGGATTTCATCCTTTTGGTTCCTCCTGGGTATTTTGACGGATTTTAGTATAATATAGCAGGTAGATTTGGACAATGGGGTAGGTCCTATTTTAATCTGGTAATATTATGTAAGACTTTCGTTCTAATCTGAAGGAAACGATTCTCATACGTTTTTGCCAGTACCGGACCGTAATAACGGGAGTTTTGAAGCGCCTTCCCTATTAACTTGTGTCAGAGCTGCATTGCTATCATTGTTCGTAATGGCATAGCGTTACTGTCGTTGGCATTGCGAAAGTACTCAGCACGGTGCTTGTCAGCTTGAAGTCGCTGCCGAGAACCTTGCTTGGATCCGTCAGCAGCTTGACCTCATAGCCTCGCTGCGTGCGCCGGTGTCGGTTCTACTGAAGCTCCAGTCAGCAGTGTTGCCCCTACTGTAATCGCAAGTGCTGCCGTAAGAATGAAACGTTTCAACATGAAGTACCTCTCCTTGTACGACTCTATTATTTTCTAGTTGATCGTAAAGGATGATTATTCTCAAATCATTAAAGGCAGTGTGTATTTTGTAAATTGATGGTAAGGGAGGGGCGGTTTCGACAGATATATTATATCATCGGAATGATGAACGCTCGCCTTTTATGTGTATATGTTGATTTAACGCGGACAAAGTGATTTATTACAAAAAAAATGGACAAAATGAAGAATACATGTTTAAACTAGTAGAAGGAATTACATTTGAAAAGGTGGTCGTGATCATGCTTGAGCTCTCGATTAATAAACCGAATGAACTTGTGAAGGTTGCTCATGCACTTTCTTCTCACACGCGGATTAGCATCATCAAACTGCTTCTGGACAAACCGACACTGAATGTCGTGGAGATTGCCCACGCGCTGGGTATTCCCGTATCAACAGCCGCAATTAACGTTAAGGTGCTTGAAGAGGCAGAACTGATCCTCACTGAACTGCTGCCGGCAACGCGCGGAGCCATGAAGGTATGCAGCCGGAACTTTGACGATGTACGGATGATATTGAATCCTATTGCCACCTACACGAATGATAACCTTACCTATGAAGTCGAAATGCCTCTTGGTCATTTCTTTAATTTCGACGTCGCCCCGACATGCGGCATTGCGGGCGTTAACGGTATGCTTATTCAAGAAGATGACCCGGCGAGTTTTTATAATCCGGCGTGTAAGGACGCCGAAATTATTTGGCTGCGCCAGGGGTGGATCGAATATCGGTTTCCTAAGGCTTTACCCGGGAAAATCAACATCAATTCAATCGAATTTTCGCTGGAGCTCTGTTCGGAAGCGCCGAATTACAACAACAACTGGCCTTCCGATATAACGGTATGGATTAACGATGTCGATATTGGTTCCTGGCTTTCTCCGGGCGATTTCGGGGACCATCGAGGGAGACTTAATCCTTCATGGTGGGGGGATAGCAGCACGCAGTATGGGCTGCTCAAAACATGGCGGGTAAGCAACGAATACAGCGCTGTAGACAATGTGGTTTCTTCAACAAGCACGCTGCAGGATCTAAACCTTGACAGCAAGCCGTTTATTTCCTTTCGGATCGGAATTAAGCCGGAAGCGAAGCATCGGGGTGGCATTAATTTGTTTGGCAAAAATTTCGGCGATTACGCACAAGCGATTGTGATGAAAATTCAGTATACCGTCAAATAGATCGCTCGATTGTTCCAGAAGTTTTGTTTCTACAAGGCTATCTGGATTTTTTTTGTTAAAACAAACATAAAAGTTGAAAGAAAACGTTGACATTCTTCTTTTTAGAGTTATATAATCCAATTACAAACAGTTTTTATGTAACAAATAGCAGGTACAATTTCTAAGGGGGAATGGTTAAATGGCGAAATGGAATCAAAGATGGTTCAAGGCATCACTGGCTTTGTCGCTTTGTCTGATGCTTTTACTATCAGCTTGTGGTAAAAGCAACAATGGAAGTAACAGTACTTCGGAGGAAACGGGTACGAACGCCTCTAACACGGATACGTCCAGCACGAATACTCCTAAGGATGAAAGCTCCGAAATTAGCTTTATGGGGTGGGGCGGCGACTCAGAGAAAGCCGTCTTCCAAAAGTTGATTGACTCTTACCAGAAGAAGTACCCGAACAAGAAGGTCAAATACACGGTTGTTCCGCCGGGTGAATACTGGCAGAAGCTTGATACGCTGATTGCGGCCAAGAAAACACCGGATGTGTTTTATGCCGGCGGCGCACAGTTTAACAAATTTGCAAGCAGCGGCATTCTTCTGAACCTCACGCCGTTCCTGGAAACAAGCAATGCGCTGGACCCTAACAACGTGTGGAAGCAGGCGCTTGACCGTTATCGCTTCGACGGGAAAAGGGTTGGAAGCGGCGATCTCTACGGCTTGCCTAAAGACGTTGGCCCTTGGGCGTTCGTCTATAATAAAGATCTCTTTGATAAAGCAGGCTTGAAGTATCCGAGCGCTAAAGCCGGCGAGTACACATGGGATAACATGCTTGATGATGCAAGGAAGCTGACCGTCAAAAATGATCGCGGTAAAATCGATCAATTCGGCGTTGCAGGCTACTCTCTTGAATCCGCTGTATGGGCCAATGGCGGCGATTTCATTGATTACAGCACAGGCAAGATTACAATCGATGATCCGAAATTTACGCAAGCGATGCAATTCGTTGCCGATTTGAGTCTGAAGGAGCATGTCAGCCTCACTGTTGAGGACGATAAAGCGCAAAATGGTTACGCTCGCTTCATCGCAGGAAAAGTTGCGATGTTCGCCATGGGACCATGGGATCAGCCCGGCTTCTGGAAGGTTCCTTTCAAGTGGGACATTGCAGCTTGGCCAGCAAGCCCAAATACAGGGAAAACAGCAACATGGCTGGGATCTCTCGGTTTCGTCGTATCGAAGGATACAAAGTATCCTGAGGATTCCTACAATCTGGCTGCTTACTTAAGCGTAGATAAAGATGCGCAGAAGGAAAATTATGAGCTTGGGCAAGCCGTTCCAAATCTAATCGATATGGCGAAAGGCGAGTTCTTGCAAATGGATAAAGCGCCTCAAAATCGTCAAGTCTTCCTGGATATCATTCAAGATTACGGTCATCCAACCATCGATATCGGCTCCAAAAATACCAAATGGATTGATACCATGTGGCAGGAAGCAAGCAAAGTATGGTCCGGTAAGATGACAGCTGCGGACTGGGCTAAAGAAATGCAGCCTAAACTGCAAGAAATTTACGACAAAGAAAACAAGTAATACGAATGTCGGGAGACGAAGAAAGGGTAAGCTACCTTTCTTCGTCTTTCCTCTAACGGGGGCGGGAGAATTAATGAAGAACCACAAGAAGAAAAATAGCCTTCATCGGAATGAAATGATGTGGAGTTATATATTTGTAGCGCCGCCGCTGCTTGGCTTTCTGATCTTTGGCTTGGCGCCTCTGCTGACATCGCTTGGCCTAAGCTTCATGCAGTGGGACATGATTTCGCCTTCGAGCTGGGCGGGTGCAGCTAATTTTAAGACCATGTTTGAAGACGAGAAATTTTATAAGTCTCTGTTTAACACCTTCTACTTGCTCATCGGTATTCCGATTGGAATGGTCATCTCCCTTATGCTTGCGATCATGATGAACCGGCCGCTCAAAGGAATTTCGATTTTTCGTACCGTGTACTACATACCGGTTATTTCCCCCATTATTGCTGTCTCGCTGCTCTGGCAGTGGATGCTGAATTACGACTACGGCATCATCAATGAATGGATCTGGAAAATATTCGGCCTGCAAGGACCGAACTGGCTGGGCGATCCCCACTGGGTAAAGCCTTCTTTTATTTTGATGGGGCTGTGGGGCGGGGTCGGCGGAACGATGGTTCTGTATCTAGCCGGCTTGCAAGGAATTTCGTCTACCTATTACGAAGCCGCTGAGGTTGATGGTGCAAGCCGCCTGCAGCAGATCCGGCACATCACATTACCGCTTTTATCACCCATCCATTTCTTCGTGGTCGTGATGGGAATTATCGGAACGTTCCAATCCTTTAGCCAAATGTATATTCTGGCAACGGATGGCGGCCCGGAATACAGCGGTGCTACGATCGTCTATTACATCTTCCAAGAAGCTTTTAAATATTTCAATATGGGCTTTGCAAGCGCAGTGGCATGGGTGCTTGGCATCATGATTTTCATAATAACGTTGATCCAATTCCGCTTCTCCAAGCGTTGGGTCTATCAGGAATAGGGGGGAGCCAACATGGCAAGAGACAAAAAAACACTTCATCTTATCATCTATCTACTGCTTCTCCTTGGTTCCGTAGTCATGCTTGCTCCGTTTGCCTGGACGGTCTCCACTTCCTTTAAGACACAGCAACATGTGTTTGATGTTCCGCCGCAATGGATTCCGAGCCCGGTCACCTTCGATAATTATTTGGACGTATGGACCAAAGCGCCGCTTCTTCATGGCTTTATGAATAGCGCAACAATTGTTGTGTTTGTGTTGACGATTGGTTTATTCGTTTCATCCATGGCCGCCTATGCGTTCTCCAAATTCGAGTTCCCGGGTAAAGAAGCTATTTTTATGGCGCTGCTGGGCACCATGATGATTCCGTATTCAGTCGTCATGATTCCGCAGTATATTGGGTTCTCCAATTTAGGCTGGGTCGATACGCTTCTTCCTTTGATTGTGCCGGGGTTATTCGGGAACATCGTGACGATCTTCTTCTTTCGGCAGTTTATGCAAAGCGGTATTCCAAACGATCTGATTGATGCGGCGAAGATCGATGGCTGTGGTTTCTTTCGGACCTTCATCACGGTAGCCTTGCCTATTTCAAAGCCGGCGATTGCGGCGCAGGCGGCACTGGGCTTTATGGGCATTTGGAATGACTTCCTGGGACCTCTTATTTACTTGCATACGCCGGAGAAGCAGACCATTCAAGTACTCATCGCCAGCATGCAGTCCAATTACATCTCGCAATCCAACTATCCGTCATTAATGGCCGCTTCACTAATCGCGCTTATTCCGGTTATTCTTGTTTTCTTCTTTGCACAGCGCTACTTTATTGAATCCATGGCCATTACCGGTATTAAAGGCTAATCGTATGCGATTGCAGGCGAAATGGCCGATGGGAATCATCATCATGGCCATGCTGGCCGCAGCAGTGTTGGTTCTGACTAATATCAGCGGAAGCATGCGAGAGAGGGGCAATCAAAACGTGAATCTGAGTCTTGGGCAAACCTACCGGAACTCCTTGCAGCTCGAGGATGAGTGGCCCGACTACGGCATCGGAGACCCCTATGTCATGCGATACAACGGCAAGTATTATTTGTATTGCAGCACGAAGGATTTTCGCGTGGGCGTTAAAGTATGGAGCTCCGACGACCTTAATCAATGGCGCTATGCGGGTTTAGCTACAGAGGACCCGATAAGCGAAGGGGCTTATGCGCCAGAGGTCGTATATTGGAACGGATTCTTCTATATGTACACCTCTCCCGCCGGGAAAGGACATTATGTCCTCCGCAGCGAGAGTCCGACAGGGCCTTTCGTTAAAGCCACAGATAACTTCGGTCTAACGATTGACGGCTCGGTATTTATTGATGACGATGCAAAATGGTACTTCACTCGCGCAGAATTCGGCGGCATTACCGGACATGAGATGACAAGTCCTCTTGAGGTAGACCTCACCGGGACCCAATTAAATGCTTCACTTGGCCACTGGACCGAGGGTTCGATGATTATCAAGCGAAACGGCCGTTATTGGATGACCTACACAGGTAACCATGTGTTTAGCAAAGGATATCGAATCAATTATGCAGTAGCGAAGGATTCTCCGCTAGGCACGTATACCGTTCCGGAGAACAATCCCATTGTCATCAGCACGGACAATGCGTTCAACGGTTTAGGCCACAGCTCTACCGTGCTTGGTCCTGATCTGGATTCGTACTACATGTTTTACCACAATTTAATCGGACATTCCGCCGAGGGCCCTCCGGTCCGAATGCTGAATATGGATCGGCTTGTGTTTAATGGTGACAAGATGGCAGTGCTTGGGCAGACGCATTACGATAATCCCGTGCCGAAGCTTCCGGACTTTCAAGATCCGCTCGATAGTAAATCGCCATCCCCTGATAAATGGGAACATCATTCTGCCGATCCCGAGGAGCAGTTGCTACTATTGAGTAAGGCAGCAACAGCAGGAGGCAGGTTTACTGCAGAATTTAACTTTGTTTTGCAGCAGAACGAAGTCTCGCAAGAGAAGCAAACCTTTGCCATGCTGTTCTCTTACTCGGAAGAACAGAAGTTTAATAGAGCGATCAGCGTGGATGTTCTTCATCAGGAATTGGTATTGGAAGAGCATGCAGGCGATAACACACGCGAGCTCCGGCGCAGCAAGCTTCCGCAGGATACGGATTTAAGCAAATTGCATACCGTTCGGGTCCAATCCGATGAATCAGGAACTGGGATCTACTGGGACGGACTTCATCTTCTCCAAGAGACCACTGCCGCGGCTCGGCCGGGCAAGATCGGTTATGGATATGGAGGAGCGGCACCGGCGCTTAAGTTTACCGCATTTTCGAATGCTGCTAATGGAAGCAGCGATTATGACGCCTTCAAGGCTATTCCCGGCAACATGGAAGCCGTTCACTTCATGGAGGGGGAGGAGCGGGGGTTTCATCTAAAGGAGCATGCATTCAACGCGGAGTTCCGTTCAGCCGATGGTGCAGCTACCGGTATTACGGATGACGGCAGCTATGCCGTGACGCTGAAGCATAAGGGAGACTGGCTCCGTTATGCCGTTAATGCCGGTTCCGAAGGAGACTATTTGTTCGCGATAACAGCAGCCCCATCTGGTTCGGGGTCGGAGATGGAGCTTAGCATTGATGGAAACAGCCTGCGGTTTGAACTTAATCAGGCTGAGCTCGCGAAGGGCGTATCATGGATTAAAGTTCCGATTGGGAGCTTGCATCTCCAACCAGGTCCCCATCTGATGCAAATTATGCTGATCCGCGGAGAGCTGGAATTTCGCAATATAGAAGCATCTCTTGTGACGGCGTCTATCAAACATTCCGATAACCTGCTAAACGATTTAGAGGTTGAAGATATCTACGGCGCTTGGACACCGAGTAAGGATGGAGCCTTCGCGGCTCAGGCCGAAGACAGTGACAGTAAATTATTCGCGGGAAACAGCCAATGGACCGACTACCGCCTGGAGCTTGATCTGCTGCGGAAACAGAGAGATGCGTCAGGAGAAGGCGCAATACTGCTGAGAGTCACGAATGAATCTGATTTTCCCGATCAGGTAAAGGATGCTTTCATGGGCTATGAGATTGCTTTCCGCAATGACCGCGTACTACTCCGCAAAGTGAGTTACGAACGAAATGAAGAAGTCGCATCAGGTCTGCTTCCTATCGATAGCGAGCACTTCACGCATCTGTCGATTGAAGTACAAGGAGCGGATATACGACTATTTGCCGCCGCGGAAGCGCCAGTGTTGGAATGGCGGGATCCGAATGCTTTCTTGCATGGGAGAGTAGGCCTGCGCAGTTCGTCGCCGGAATGGCTGTTTGCCAACGTTTCGGTAACGGGTCTTAACCATAAGGAATGATGCGGGGACTCGGCTGCAAAGGAGGTGGGCAAAAACCTTCGCATAATGCGAGGTGGAAACGGCTTAGCAGCCTAGAGAGCAGCAGATTCATACGACCAGTTCATTATTTTAATGGGAAGCGAGTGTGAATAATGATGACTCTACGAAATGCTTGGACTCGAATGGTACGAAACAGCCTCAGTTTTCTTCTGGCAATCGCTATACTCTTGCCTTACAATATCGCAACCGCAGCCTCATCCGGAATGGCATGGCCGAATGCAACCGTTACGGCATATTCGCCCTCTTCGGGGGGAGTATGGTATCCGCGCTTAGTAAAGCTGAGCGCAACAGATTGGCTAGTATCCTTTGATACCAATGAGGATGGCGGTTTTACGAAAGTTAAAGTTGCCAAAAGCACAAATGCCGGCCAAACGTGGGGAGCTCCGGTCGTCGCGGCATCCGACGCTGCCGGTGATGTCGGCAATGGTCAGATGTTGAAGCTTACAAATGGCGATATCTGGTTAGCGTACAGGGTTGTCGTGCAGTCCGGCGGCACGACGAATACGTACCTTAAAGTGCGCAAGAGCTCGGACAACGGCGCAACATGGAGTGATTTGACCGGAGGACAGATTGCTTCTGCGACGGCAAGCTCGTTCAAAGGGCTTTGGGAACCGCATCTCGGGTACATCAGCAGTACGATTGCGGTTATGTACGCCGACGATAGTCCGGCAGTAGCGGGAAGCAGTGGTAATCAGAATCTCTACATGCGTACGTGGAATGGAAGTAGCTGGAGCTCGGCTTCCATCGTGAGCGACGGCGTGGCTTCCGGGTCTCGCGACGGTATGCCCGTATTTGCTCAAATGAATGACGGACGCTATATTACCGTATTTGAAGCGACAGATAGTACGGGATACCCGTTTGTCATCAAATATAAGATATCTAGTGACGGATTCAATTGGTCAGGTGCCAGACAGACACTCTATGTACCTACCAAGACGGGGAAAAAGGCAGGAGCCCCATTCGTAGTTAAATTGGGCGACGGCAGGCTGATGGCTTCGTTCCAAACCGATGAAGACAGCGCGAATACAGGAGATAACTACTCTTCCATGCGTACGCTGATTAGCTCCGATAATGGATCTACCTGGCAGTACAAGTATAATGTCTTCCCGGTTTCGGATACGACAAATTCCAATTGGAATGCGCTGATGGCCGTTGATTCCAATACCGTCATTGCTGCAACAAGCGCGAACTTTCCAAGTACGGGGATATTCTTGCGGTTTGGCAATGCTACGACACCGACGAACAAGAATTTGGCGGACAACTGGGGATTTGAAACGGCCAATGTCAACGGATGGACGACTTTCGGCGATGATTATCCGCAGCGAATCCTGATTCACGGCGTCAACGACGGTATCGCCCGTGCACCGGGGGGCGGTAATTATTTCGTCGGATTAGCCGGCATTACCGGGCCGGCTACCGCTTATATCGGTCAGACGATTACCGGCCTGGATAACGGTATGTATACGATGCGGGCATACTTGCGGAGAAGCGGCGGCCAGAATTCAGCGGTCATGGAAGTGAAGGATTATGGGGGTAGTGTGCTTCAAACATCGCTGCCAGTAACAGGAACATGGACACAGGTCACGATCAGCAACATTCAAGTGACAAACGGTCAAGCCACAATCGGCTTCTTCGTATCCAACAGCAGTGCAAGTCAATGGGCAGATGTCGACAATGTAGAATTTTTTAAGAATTAAGGTCAAAAGGCCCGTCTGAACCTATTCAGGCGGGCTTACCACTACAATATGCTTAACTCTATCAGATCTTAAGAACATAGAGAGATAAGGAGCCGAAACCATATGGAGAGTCGTATACCTAGAAAAGAATATCCAAGACCGCAATTTGAACGCCGGCAATGGCTGTCTCTGAACGGTACCTGGCAGTTTGCCTTCGATGATTACAACATCGGCGAGAAAGAAAAATGGTACCGTCAAGGAAAAAGTGCCTTTGACCGGACGATCGTCGTTCCTTATTGCTTTCAGAGCGAACTGAGCGGAATAGGAGACTCCTCGTTTCACGATGTCGTATGGTATCGGAGAGAATTCGTAATTCCCGATTCCTATAGAGGCAAACGAATATTGCTTCACTTTGGAGCAGTTGATTATGCTGCTAAAATATGGGTGAACGGTGAGTACGTAATGATGCATCAGGGAGGGCATACGCCTTTCTATGCTGACATTACGCATGCTTTAGTAGAAGGCAAGAACTGCGTTGTGGTTCGGGCCGAGGATTACAGCCAGGATGTCACGCTTCCTCGGGGGAAGCAATATTGGAAGGAAAAGTCGGATATTGTATTCTATACCCGTACTACGGGGATCTGGCAATCGGTATGGCTAGAACCTGTTCATGAAATCTCGTTAAGCCGGGTGAGGATGACGCCTGATATTGACCGAAATATGATCAGTATCCGTAATTTTGTAGAAGGCGATATCAAGGGCAAGAATGTGGAGCTTCAAATCGAAGTTACGTTCAATGGCGAGCCTGTTTGCAAAGATCGAATTGATGTTGTCTCTGAAGAAGAAGAGCGGCTTCTGAAAATTCATGATTTTAACGATCATGGCATGGGACGCTGGTGGTCTCCGGAGAAGCCGCAGCTCTATGACGTGAAGTTCACACTCCTTCTTGACGGCGGGTTGATAGATGAAGTCAAGAGCTATTTCGGCATGCGCAAGATATCGATTGTTGACGGCGTCTTCTGCTTAAATAATCGTCCCTATTATATGAAGCTGATTTTGGATCAGGGATACTTTCCGGGGGGCGTATTGACGGCAGCAACGGACGAGGCATTCGTCCTAGACATTGAATACACCAAAGCTATGGGCTTTAACGGCGCTCGGAAGCACCAAAAGGTAGAGGATCCGCGCTACCTGTATCACTGTGATCGGTTAGGTTTACTGGTTTGGGGTGAAGGTGCCAATGCCTTTGATTACTCTGAAAATTATGTAAACCGCTTCATCCAAGAGTGGCAGGAAGCGGTTGAACGCGACTATAACAGTCCTTCATTAGTTGTTTGGGTGCCGATTAATGAGAGCTGGGGCATTCCCAACGTGTTGAATGACGAGCGGCAGCAGCAGCATGGGCTTACCATGTACCATCTGACACGCTCACTGGATAGCACGCGTCCAGTAATATCGAATGATGGCTGGGAGCATCTGAAGTCAGATCTGTTCACCATCCACGATTACGAATGGCGCAGCGAAGTGCTTCGGAGCCGCTATGAAACAAAGGAACAAACGGTTGTAAGTAATCCGCAAGGCAGATGGCTGAACGTACCCGGATTTAAGTATGGAGGCGAGCCGATTCTAATGAGCGAATTTGGCGGCGTTTCGTTTATGAAAGCGACAGCTTTGGGATGGGGATATTCAGCAGCTAAGAATGAGGAGGACTTTCTGGAGTGCATTGTGAATATTATTCATCCCATTCTCAATAACGGTGTTTTTCAAGGTTATTGCTATACGCAGCTTACCGATGTGGAGCAGGAGAAGAATGGTTTACTCACCTTTGATCGGGAGCCTAAGTTACCTCTTGAAGTGATTAAACAGATTAATGCAGGCCTTATACCCAAGTTACCGGTTGACGTTCATTCCATGCTGTAAGGTTATACGCGGCTACCAAAACAAAACAGTAGGGTGCGCTCGGCGAAATTACCGTCTTTAATGAAATTTTTGCTGGCCTTAATGACCAATACGCCGTTATGAATAAATTCCGGATGTCCGTAATCGATGCCGGTGTCAAGCACGCATACGACCCACAGGATGTTTCTGTGGGTCTCTTTTTTTAAACACAGAAAAACTGCACCTCCAGTTCTAGACATGGTCTAGCAACTGAAGGTGCAGCTCCAACGGAATAATGATGGTTCTCAATTTAAAGGAACGCTTAATGTCCGGCGTGGGTTTCCATCGCCTTGGTCAATGTAATCGACCAATCACTCTTATTAAATGGCACATCCCAGCCCAGAAGCTCGGCTATGAAGCGAACCGGAATCCGTACTCTGTCGCCATGCAGCAGCACTGGGGCTCCGATTTCCTTACGTACCCGTTAACGTCCATGACATTTTTCCCCACCCAAACGGTCAACGTATCGTTGCCGGCTTTAATCCAAGCGGTTTCTGTTGCGCGATCCCAGATGACCTTCGCTCCAATTCCTTCTGCAAGATAGCGAATTGGAATATAAGTCGTTCCATGGCTCATGCGCATACGCGGTGTGTACATTCGTGTAAGTCGTGCTGTAGTCTTTGTTCACGTAACTGTCGAAAGCGGCCAGCAAGTGATGGATGTGCATCTTCAATCCTTCGGCGATCGCGTCGACTTTGTAATACTTCGGGTTCGCCTTGGCGAAGAAATCTGCTTGCTCGAAGCGGTACTCTTCCAGATCAGCCAATGCCGCTTTGCGGCCGTTGTCGTTCTTTGCAGCTGTTGCTTTGACATAATCCACAAAGTAACCGATGTGAGAAGACCAGATTTTCTTGAAAGCCGCTCCGGCATCCTTGCCATAAACGGAAGCGACTGCAGCGGTGATGTCGTTGGTATTTTGATTCAGTGCGCCAGCGGCGTCTGTGAAATCTGCGGCCCCGCTAATGCCTTTTTGCATCGCGAAGATCGCCAGTTCCGCATGCTCGCCTAGCAAACGACCCAATACGGAACGCAGGTCGGAAGCAGGGTTGCTCGGGCCTGTGGCAGGGAACTTATCCGGGAATTGAGCGGCAATGCCACCAGCAAGCACATCGCCTGTCATAAACATGTGGGCGTATGCGGTGTGACGGAGTGCAATCCCTTCGTTATTGATTAACAAATCTAAGTGATCTGTGACTTTAAGGATCTTGTTTTTAGCTTTTTGAATGGATAGTGTGTCTGAAATATCAACTTGAACATATGAAACATTCGAGAAACCTAAAGATTGAACAGCACTTTTTCTTAGCTCTTCATTGCGAGCCCCTCTGTTACAAAAACGAATTTTGTCATTTTTCTTCCATGATTAGATTAATTAGCTCTAAGCCATTTAATTAAGCTTTAATTAAGGATGGCTGAAGAACGTGATTTACATACGCTTTTGCATTTTCTTCAAGTTGTTCATCAGTGACATGCATAACACCGTTCAATACGAATAACGGCATAAAACGGGTACCTATAAGGTTGCTTGTTTGTTGCAAAGGTGTAGTTAAAGTCTCCATAGTAAAATGATTGTAGCCAGTAGGCTGATAAGAATCTTCCGGTCCAAAGGTTGAAATCGCGAGACCGAGCTCTTTACCGTGAAGCTTGTCGCCACCTGGGCCATATGCCCAGCCATAGGAGAGTACTTCATCCTGCCATTGTTTTAACAAAGAAGGCGTGCTGTACCAATAGAATGGAAATTGAAGAATAATACGGTCATGTGATTTTAATAGACTTTGTTCGTGTACAACGTTTATTTTTCCGTCTGGATACGCTTGATAAAGCGCATGAATAGTAATTTCTTCGTGTTTTTTTAATTCTTGCATCCAAGTACGGTTAACGCGAGATTGTTCCAAATTAGGGTGGGTGATAATTACAAGTGTTTTCATTTGTAAGTCTCCTTTTGTTATTTTAGTTTTGATTTTATTCAATGTTTCATTCAGAGCCTGAGAAAATCTCGAAATTTGCATATACAAATGTATTTTCAAAAAAATTTACTTTTCTTCAAACATAATTTCGGTTTGAGTTCGATTTTCGTACATGCTATAAAATGTATTCGCAATATTTTCAGGTGAGAAATAAGTTCCTTCTTGCACAAATCCTTTAATTGTTAATGTTCCAACATATATTCCTCGAGGACTCAATTCTTGGTGCAAGCTGTATGCTAAGTTCCGTATACCAGATTTCCCAATCGCCAAAGAAGAATAGTCAGCATATGGATAAAGGGCTAATCCGCCACCAGTCAACAAAATCGTTCCATTTTGCATATGAGGAATCACTTCTTTTACACTGCTAAGAGCACCAGCTACATTGACTTTAAAATCCTCAACTAATTGTTCAAAACTTAATGTTGTTGGTTTACCCGGCTTTCCTGCAGCAGCATTGTATAAGAGCACATCAATTTTTCCGTAAGTTTTAATTACCGCATCAATGGCTCTTTTTAAGGATTCTGATGATGAGGCATCTGCTGAAAATCCTTTTGCTTCAATTCCATCATTCTTCAGTTCATTTTCATATTGCAATGACTCTATGTTTCGAGAGATCAGGGCAACTTTAAAGCCTTCTTTTCCAAATCTCCGTGCTGTCTTTAAGCTGATCCCAGGACCAGTGCCGACAATAAGCAAAATCTTATCTGACATAAAACACAGCCTCCTTACTTATTTGTATATGCAAATGAATGATTAAAAAAAATTACTGTTCTCTTTCTAGTTTATTGCTTGCTTCGTGTAAAGTTTTACTAAGATCTTTACTGAACTCGCTTCCTAATACCTCAGAATAGCTGGTAAACAATTTTTTTAAAGAAGCCCGAAATTGGACGTACACTTTTTCTCCCTCTTCAGTTAATGAGATCAGTGTTTGTTTTCCATCCACTTTTCTGGTGACCAGCTTTAATTTTTCAAGTTTATCAATAAACCTTGTACTTGTAGAAGGTGCAATGGATAACTTGTGGCATAGTTCCTTCTGAGTGATTTCCGGATGGAACTTTACAATCATAATCATATAAAGGTATGAAGGAGCAAGGTCACCAAAATCAAATGTTTTTTCTGCTAATTTTGTAATGCTACGAGCAAACCGACTGGCCGTAAAAAAAAGACAATGAATCAATACCTGTTCTTCTTCATTCATTTGATCAAATCCTTATATTCATTTGCATATACAAATTAACACGAATTCTTGTTGAGGTCAAGAAGATGGTTTTCTATTGTGCAGTCGAATGGGTGGATTTTATGATTGACGGACAGGGATTTGCTGCACACCAATCGGCGGCCTCATTCCGCTAACGGGGCAGATTAGTGAAACAATATGTTGTACTTTTGTTTACTTCTCATCAACTCTCTGACGATCCCTGTGAAGGACTACTAAACTTTGAACGAATATATATCGATAAAATATACATACACATGGAAAATTGTGAGATAGGAGCTGGTCATATGGTAGAGAACATGATTGATTGGGCAGGTTTTATAGATACACTTACAAGTCATTACACGAAGGCAATTAATGGCTTTTCTAAAACAGACGAGAATAAGGATGTTTATGTGCTTGTAGTATGTACAGATTACAATAATCGGTCAGTTACCTTGTATTACAATACATTGGATGGATTATCGGAAAGAGTAGAAGAGCTTGGAGAATATGGGGAAAAGTATACCGCAGAAAGCTTGAAGTATAGTATTGGTGATTTCAAATACGAAGATGGATATGATGATGATCAGCAAAAGTATCACTATGCACTAAATGAATGGTGGGATGCCATTCCGTGTGATACCCCTAAAGAATGCGAACAGTATGATCGGATTTACGATTTATATTGTGACTATTTTTCTAAATGTATGATAGAGGTTGTAAAGCGGTTAGAGCCGTCTTTTTCACAGCTCAATAAAACAGGTGATTATATTGCTTACGTGACAGATCATGATGCTGAAGATGAATTCTTCTATGCAAAAGAAACAGTTCCACCGGATATCCTTAGGACTGTACTAGCCAGTATGTCTGCACTTTAGAACAACGATAACAGGCTTCCGACATAACGGCAGCCTGTTCCACTAACGGGCAGATTAGCGCAACTTTTTACTAATAATACAGTATTGTTTAGTATCAATGTAGGTAAATATTATGAAAGACCTATTAGTAGCGATAAGCTGTTGTCAGATAAGAATTAACTTGCTGTTGCGCATGATAGAGGTGAAAGAATGAAGAAGTTTTTGGGAGTCAGTTTGTTAACCATGGCGATTATCTTTACTGCCATTGTAATACATGATTACTTCACAGTTTCCAAGAAGGAAGCAAAACAAATTGCTGAAAGATATGTAGCTAGCCAGTCGTTTAAATGGAAAGTGGGATCAATTAGTCGAGAAAGGAGATCTTGGGTCGTTTATTTATCCCCCGTAGATTCGGTAAATGAGATTACGTGGCTCATTATAAATAATCATTCCGGTTCAATACAAAAATACTCAGCCCATGAAGTAATAAGGTAGCCGGTTAAGATAACGGGACACGATAGCTCAATTACGGCTACCGACGGATCGGCTTAATCGCTGCTATATCAACTTATCTACGATTTATATGTTTATAAGATCAAAGTAGAGTGTCTGTTTGCCACTTGCCATTCGCCGCTCCGATTCACCCACACATCCGTGATCCAGAACAGACCGCTTCTAGCCTGACCCTCGTATGTGGCAGTCTGGGTATATCTCATGTTCACAATTGATGTATCGCCAATGAGATGGACGTGAATATCCTCGATGGAGAAAGATTGAATTTGATATTTGATCAATGCTTCAATCCAATTTTCCCGATTCCACAGCGTAGCTGTCATACCTGGAGCCAAGTACGTAAATTCAGCAGCCAAAATGCGATCCAAGGTCTGGTGGTCGTGCTTCATCACGGCGGTCATCCAAGCTGATTCATAATCGTTGAATAGCTTCGTTAAATCATTCATCAGAATCTGCCTCCTGTAAAAAAATCATCACCACAATTTTATCCTAGTGCATTTGAAAAGACTGTCGAAAGAGGCTGAGACCGGTACGGTGACGATTGGAGACAAGGTGCTTCAATTCGGCAGAAGGCTTAGGCCGCCATCTGCAGATCTCATCGCGCTTCGCCAGTAGACAGGGATGGTCCTCCAGCCCTTCGAGTTGTTCCCTCATCTGACGGTGATGCAAAGCCTATTCGCCGGAGAAGGAATGAGGCCCCCCAGCAGAATTTTCCATAAGCCTCTTCAGCTAACGGACACAATAACATCACAAAGAACAAGCTGCCAACGTAAATCGGCAGCTTGTTCCGCTAACGGAGCAGATATGTGCAACAAATCGCTTTATCTTGCGTAAAGGATATATATGGGAGTAAGAGTTGATGTATCGGTCAGAAAAAGATTGCGGAGGGGATTAGCATAAGACGGCTTATAGGGATTTTTGTTCTTCTCTGTGTTGTCTTTTTAGGTGGTTGTAAAGATTCAAGTGATAATTATGAGGGTATAGCAAAGAGTGAAATTGAGCTTATTAAAAATAACAGTAATACAGAGTTTTTATACGAATACAGAGGTAGCAGCGAAAATTGGGTTGCGGTTTATGTGTTTTACAAGATGAAAAATGAGGAGCATCATCTCTCAAAACCATTCTTGAAATATATTGGTACGGGTCAGACACCAACCGGTCAATCAATGAGTTATGTTTTTACGGCGGGCCGCGAGACAGGAAAGGGAACTGGAACTCTAAACGCTGATAAAAATGGAATATATGATTTAGGTACTTACGGGAGTGGAGGTCTTGGTCCTGCTGAGGATGATACTTTTCAAGTTAAGATGCAAGTGATGTGGAATGGTAAAACTGAGGAAATTGATTTAGAACCGATTTCTAAGAGCTAACTCTAATTCACTAACTGGGAGCAATACTTCAATTAAAACAAGCTACAAAATCAGGTGGGCCTGTTCCGTGGCAGTTTAGTGCAATAGGAAGGATAATATAAACCCACTATAGAATTGTTGGTTTAAACGAACTTATATGATTAAGGAGAAATTTTCGTTGAATAAAGATGAGAGCTTTATCATTGATGCTATATCCCCGGATGGAAAATGGCTTAGTGTGTTTGAGGATGATGGAGAAACGGGATATCTGTATTTCTGTCCTATGTCATCAAATAGTGAAATGGAGGGTATTGCAGATACCCTATGGATTTATAATCAAATTTCTCCCACCATTTATGAATGCACAAATGTAACAATTATTTGGTCAGAGGACTCAATGAAGTCAATATTAATTGTTGACGGTGAGTGTTGGGGTATGTTTGATTTGTCCGCCAAAAGAAAATTATTTGCACCAAGGGAAAATAATCGTATAGTTACAATCCCGCTAAATATCTGGGAAGATGGAATACCATCGGACTCGGGAGAAGAACTTCGTTTTGAAGTGAAATCTAGGAAATAGAGTTTCTTGTATGTTTGCAAGTGACAGTTGCTCCATTTTTCGTAATGCTAACGGGGTAGGATAGTTTAATGCCAACATAGAAGATGTATTTAAATATTGAGTTTTAAGAGGTGTTATGTGAGTCAGTCTTCGTTACAATATCATGCTTTTATCAAAGAGATTTTGAATAATAAATCTGTATGGACAGTGAAAGATGAGCAGGGTTTTCCCACTTCAACAAATCTGAACGGTGAAATATCAATGCCCTTCTGGTCGTTGAAATCTAGAGCAGAGAAAGTAATCGCAAGTGTTTCTGCATATAGCTTTTTTCAACCACATGAAATTGGCTTGGAGGACTTTCTAAACAAATGGCTAACAGGTCTTGAAAAAGACGGATTCCATGTCGGTGTTAATTGGGGTGGAAATAGAGCAACTGGTTATGATTTAAAACCATATGTGATTGCAGAGCGAATTAAATATGAAAGAGAAAAAGGTTGAAGTGGTTCAACTAAACATTCCTGTTAAGGCTAAGAAATGGCCTTTGTCAAAAAAGGAGCGCCTCGGTATGATGGGTTTGTCCAAGGGTTAATTACCCAACACCATCAAGGAGGCGCTCTTATCATGAAGTTTAAACAATCAGAAGC
>NZ_JBVYOI010000023.1:0-32508 GCF_056120345.1 Paenibacillus sp. sgz302114 | reverse complement strand
GCGTGAAGCCCCCCTCAAGATGAGATTTCCCAGTATGTAAGACCCCTGAAAGACGATCAGGTTGATAGGTTCGAGGTGGAAGCGCGGCAACGTGTGCAGCTGACGAATACTAATCGGTCGAGGGCTTATCCTAAATAAGTGAAATCCAGCTAAGCAAGAAACCTTCGCAAAGGTTCGTATCCAGTTTTCAAGGTGTTAAGTACCTTAGTAACGTGCCGGTGTAGCTCAGTTGGTAGAGCAACTGACTTGTAATCAGTAGGTCGTGGGTTCGACTCCTATCGCCGGCACCATTTATATGCGGAAGTGGCTCAGCGGTAGAGCATCGCCTTGCCAAGGCGAGGGTCGCGGGTTCGATTCCCGTCTTCCGCTCCATATAAGTGCATATTACTTCAATTAAAATCCTTGCTAAGGCAAGGATTTTTTAATGTTTTCAGATCTAAATTGGTAGTGGTATTATCTTGTAAAAATGCATATAACCGACATTGTTCGACAAAGTTTCATAGGCTTCTGTGATAGAATGAGTGAGCCATTGTAACTAAATATGTCGAGACGTGGAGGATAAGTCGCATGAAAAGTAGGTTAATTGCAACAAGTTCATTTGTATGGCTGTTCATACTCATTTTTTCATTTTCCGGGGCTGCTCACGCAGATGCAGAGAAGACCTTCAAAGACGTTGGTGAAACGTACTGGGCGAAGGACGCAATCGATAGCATGACTGCGCTTGGTGTTGTTGGGGGTTATAAAGACAACACATTCAAACCGAACAATCCGGTATCGCGCGAAGAATTCGCTTCCCTGATTACACGAGCTTTTATGCTCGATATTCCAGCTGCTAGTGAGCAAACATTTGTGGACGTATCGAAAACCCGTTGGTCCTATGGAGCAGTGGAGGCTGCTAAAGACTTTTTAACTGGTTATTATCCGCCGTCAGGCCGGGCGTTCTTTGATCCTACCGGTAAGGCGACACGTGAAGATGTTGCGGTAGCGCTTGTTAAGACATTGAACTATCAGCCAGATGAGCTCGAAAACTCTGATGTGCTGGACCGATTCCGAGATGAAGAGAACATCTCCCCTAACGTAAGAACTTATGTCGCTCTAGCTGTCGAGAAGAAGCTGATCAGCGGATATTCTGATGGAACGTTTATGCCGGACAAGCCGGTTACCCGCGCAGAATCTGCGGCGCTGTTGTATCGCGTCATTAAAGGTGCTGCGGGCGACTCACAAGCACAGCTGACATTGAATGTTGATGCACCAGAGACAGTAACAACGTCAACTTTTTATATTAGCGGTGATGTGACGAAAGGCGCTAAGGTTTATCTGAACAACAAGGAAATAGAAGTTGTTCAAGGCCAGTTCCGCGTAGGAGTCCCACTGGACGCAGAAGGCGTATATACGTATACCGTAACGGCTCGCATGGCCGGCGGAAAAACTCAATCGGTTACGAAGACGGTGAAGTATGAGAAAGGTGCGCCAACTCTCGAAGTGAAGGGTGTACCTGAAACGACAGATAAACAAACGATCACAGTAACGTGGACTGTAAAGGATGAGAACGACAACTATCCGGTCGTGACGGTGAATGACGAACGGACATATGGAACGTCCATGGACGTAGAGCTTGAAGAAGGTGATAACACGATCGAAGTGACAGCGACGAACAGCTTCGGCAAGGAAACAACCGTTACGAAGCATGTTACTTTCCAAAGCGGCGGTCCAACCTTGAACGTGCTCAACGTACCTGCTACTACGGACAAATCAACGATCACGGTTAGCTGGACTGTTTCTGATAAGAATGATTCCTCTCCGAAGGTTTACTTTGACGGCGATCAGGTCTATGGCACGAGCGTTTCGGTTGACTTGGAGGAAGGGACAAATACATTTACCATTAAGGCAGTCAACAGCTTAGGCAAGTCAACAGAAGTGACGAAGACTGTTGTATTCACGAGTGGTGCACCTGTGCTGACAGTTAACTCGCTGCCTGCAACGACGGACAAAGATTCTATTACACTTAGCTGGACGGTATCAGATAAGAACGATTCCTATCCGAAAGTATTCGTTAATAACCAGCAGATGTACGGTACGAGTACGAACATTGATTTGTCGCCAGGTTTGAATACAATTACAGTAAAGGCGACCAATAGCTCAGGCAAATCAACTGAGGTTAGAAGAACGATTACCTTCAATACAGGTGGACCGGTGCTTCACGTCAATCCGATCTCGGCAACAACGACACAGAGCTCGATCTCGCTTTCGTGGAGTGTAACGGATACGAATGACAGCTATCCGAAAGTATTTATTAATGATCAACAAATGTATGGAACCAGCACTCGCATTGACTTGGAGCCTGGTACGAACACGCTGACTTTCAAAGCGACGAACAGCTTCGGCAAATCGGTGGAGGAGACGCGCACGATTGTCTTTGAACCTAGCGCTCCTCGCTTGACGCTCGGATATGCGCCGGAAACAACCTCATCGAGCCGCATTACACTTACTTGGACGGCAAGCGACGAGAATGACAGCTACCCGAAGGTGTATGTGAATGATCAGCTGGTTTATTCCAGCTCGATGAATGTTGATTTGTTACCGGGGTTGAATACGTTCAAAATCGTAGCGAGCAACATTTATGGCAAGACAACGATTATTACGTACAACGTGACTTATACACCGCAGTCTTAATACAAAGCGCAGACCTTAGTGGTCTGCGCTTTTTTTTAGGTATATGTGACAACGGATACAGCTTCGTACATCGGCTGCTCATGCATGTGAGTGGCATAGAGGACGATCGAGTCGGATAGCCATTGCAGCGGCATTCCTTCTGCTGAAGACGTTTCCTTGTGAAGGGCAAGCGTTGAAGGAGTGAAAGGGACTTCGCTGTTATATTTTCGTGCTAGAGTAAGATGAGGATGGTAAGGGCGTTCTTCTGGCGGAAAGCCGAGCGGACTAAGCTTAGAGATGACCTGCTCCTGCAAGAAGCGAAGTTGATTCACCTCACCGCCTATAGCGCCCCATAGAACTGACGGGAAATTTGGACGGCCGAATGTGCCGAGTGATTCTATGCAAATTTGAAACGGCGTTATTGTAGTGACGGCAGTACGTAGACCCTCGATAATATTCGGTATTTGCTCTGATCGCGTGTCACCAAGAAATTGGAGTGTAATGTGCAAATCTTCGGGATGAACCCATTTGCGAAATTGAAATTGTGGTTGCTGCTGCAGGATAGTAGACCATGTAGATATCACTTGTTTGATTTCACTCGGTAGGGGAACGGCGACGAATAGCCGCATGGAGGATGCATGGTTATCTGGTGTGGACATGAATTTCCCCCTCCAATTTCGTTTATAGGCGAACCATGTTTATTATGGCAAGCAGTAGAGGCAAGTATTCATGCTATACAGTGGAAGAGCCGCGTTTACCAGCTATTCGGTGGTAGGCGCGGCTCTTGTTCAATCTTGGTGGTGAACCGCGCTTTACGGCAAGCTATGCGCAGGTTCCTTCGCTTTATAGTGTTGAATGAGCCGCTGCAAAATGCTGAACAGCTGAATCGGATCGAACGGCTTCGTAATATACGCATTCATACCGGCTTCGAGCACTTGTTCTTTGACGCCTTTCATGGCATCGGCAGTCATTGCAATGATTGGCGTATCGTTGCCTTGCGCTAAGCCTCGAATCGCCTGAGTCGCTTCAAAGCCGTCCATGACAGGCATCTGCAGATCCATCAGAATGGCGTCATAATGCTCACGCTTTACCCAAGCGACTGCTTCCTGCCCGTTCTCCGCTACATCGACGTGAATGCCCATCTCACGCAAAATTTCTTTGGCTACGAGTTGATTAATTTCATTGTCCTCTACAAGCAGCACGCGAGTACCGCGCAGCGCGATGTATTTGTCCGATTGCTTGGTATGCTGCGACGACTGATGCTTCGTCTGGAAATGCTGCCTGAACAGGCTGACCATCTCGTTATACAGCTGAGACTGGCTGATCGGATAATGCAGCACCTTCTCGATAGCCTGCGACTGCTCCGCCCGCAGCAAGGCAGGCTCGTGATACGCGCTGATCAGCACGATCACTTGGAGCGGCGCAGCAAACGCAAGCTTGATCCGTTCCGCGAGCTGCAAGGCAGCGCTATGCTGCAGCATCCAGTCTACAATGACAAGGTCGTAGCGATCGCTGCGCGCGTTATGCTCGAACGCATCCTCCTCGGACACCGCTGTGCCGACGACGCATTGAAACTGCTCCAGCTGTTTCTTCAGCACTTGCTGCATTTCGGTATTGTCACAAACGAGCAGTACACGCAGATACTTCAGCTTAACGTCATCCACCTCTTGCAAGGAGAGCGTTCTGCCATCGCTGTGGCCAAACTGTGCGGTAAAGGAGAAGCAGCTGCCTTCGCCAAGCTCGCTCTGCACCTCAATGAAACCACCCATCAGCTCGACAAGGTTTTTACTGATGACAAGGCCTAGCCCGGTCCCACCGTATTTGCGCGTTGTTGACATGTCGGCCTGCGTGAACTGACGGAACAGCTTGTCCTGCTGATCACGCGAAATGCCGATCCCCGTATCCTGAACTTCAAAGGCGAGTGTAACGCCGTATTTATCCTGACGCAGCATCTTCACCTCGAACGTCACTTCACCCTCTTCCGTAAATTTAACTGCATTATTAGACAGGTTGAGCAAGATTTGATTGAGCCTAAAGGGATCCCCGACCAGCATCTGCGGCACGTCAGGATGGATCGAGAAGTGGAGCTTCAGCCCTTTGTCGAATGCTTTAATGCTGATCAAATTCGAGATTTGGTTCAGCACCTCGTATAGGTCAAACTCAATCTGTTCCATGACCACTTTGTTCGCTTCAATCTTGGAGAAATCGAGCACATCGTTAATGAGTGTAATGAGATTCTTCGCGGATATGATCGTGTTATCCACATAGCCTTTCTGCTGATCAGTGAGCGCAGTCTGTTGAAGCAGATAGCTGAGTCCAATGACAGCGTTCATCGGCGTACGGATCTCGTGACTCATATTGGCGAGAAACTCACTCTTCGCACGATTCGCCGTATCCGCTGTTTCCTTCGCTTCCTCAAGCATCGTGTTCTTGTTCTCAAGCTCCGTCGTCCGCTCCTCAACAAGTACCTCCAGATGCTCCTTGTAGTGATGCAGTGACTCTTCAGCTTGCTTTCGCTCGGTGATATCCATCCCAGCCCTCAGCGTGCCGATCATCTGTCCAGCTTCGTCGCGAAGAATGGTGTTGTTCCAGGAAATAAACCTTTTCTTACCGGATATTGTCGATATCGCGCCTTCATTCTCGTCAAAAGAAAACAAGGCGTTACTGAACCAATTCTGGCCAAGCAATTCTTTCTCCGAGCTCTCCAGCAAGCGGCAGCCCTCTCGGTTAATCCGTGTAATCCGGCCGTCCGGGTCGTATGCGACGATGATGACCTCGACGATATCGAGATATTGCTGCGCTTTCTCCTTCTCCAGCGACAGATCGCGGTTGGCCCGGCGGCGAATGGAACGGTTCACGAGGTAGAAGATGGCGCCGGTTATGAGTGCAATCAGGCTAATTAGAATGACCATCGTTTGGCTCAGCGATTGCTGATTCGCTGATTTCTCAACGTCGCGCTGCGTCCCACTCAAGTTGTAGTCGACCCATTTGCTAAGCGCTGCATCCGCTTGCTGGCGTGTCGGCGACAGCTTGGCGAGCAGGGCGAGTCCGGTATCATGCTCTCCTGACAAAGCAGCTTCGACGATAAGCTGTCCCGTCTTGAAATACGAATCCGTGAACTTGCCAACGCTCAGATAGATCGCTGTTTCTTCATCGGAATTATTCAAGTACGAATAACCTAACAAATCCTTCTTGAACTGGTCCCGTTCTTTGCTGATCGACTCAGCGAGCTGCTCTTGCGTCGATTTATCGCCCGTGAGCAAAATTTTGTGCAGATTCACGCGTATTTGCGTGAATTCGTCCTTCAAAATGGTGATTTTCGCAATGCTAGGCATCCAGTTCGTTTCGACTATATGTATTGTTCTCCGAAGATCGTTCGTCTGATAGACGGAAATCGCAATGACAGAAGCGAGCAGGGCGAAAATCGTTGTGAAAATCGCAGTCATCTTCGTACGGTTAGACATTGCGGCGCACTCCTTAAGTTGTAGGGAATTATCTATTTTACAGATACCCTTCTAGCATACGCTCAACTTTCATTTGCTGTCTATAGATAAGAGGTTATAGAAAGGCCGAATATGCAGCGAAATTCTTTATCCTTTTTAACTGTGGCACCCATTTCTTTACCCCGTATTTACAGCAAATCATATTAACATTTGGCAAAAAGGTTCTAGCATAGGAGAGTGAAAATGAGTGCAAGCATGCAAAATTACAGCCATTGAGCTATACCGATTTGATAGGGAGCTAGGCGAGAGAAGATTCCATGGAGACGATAAGGGATGTATGTGCGGGTTGTTCACGATTACGGCGAATAATGGCACATGCGGCTTTAGCTATGTTGCTTTTTGAGGCGATTTTTATACTTTTTTTACACGTTGTCTCCGGTTTCTTTACCGCGTATTTACAGCGAACCGTATTAAGATTTGACTATACCAGCGAGGGAGAATAGGAATGTGAAAATGAGCGCGATATAGAGCGGGGGTAGAAGAGTATGGCTAATGATGTCACGATGGTGCTTATGTTCATTGCGGCATTCGCGATTTTCTATGGATTCTTGAAGTTCTGCGAGAAGGCTTAAGGGGGTTAAGAGCGAGATGACCGTAGTTGGAATCATTGCAGCCTTGTTACTGATATATCTAGGGTTTGTACTAGTCAAACCGGAAAAATTCTAAAACGTATAGCGGAGGATTCGACATATGGGGATGGGATTTATTCAAGTAGCCCTGACGCTCATCATCATTTTGCTTCTGGTTAAACCAGCGGGCGTTTATATGGTAAAGGTGTTTGGACACGAAAAAACATGGCTGGATCGCATATTCGGTCCGGCAGAACGGCTGCTATACCGCTTGATGGGTGTGCGCGAAGATGAGGCGATGGGGTGGAAGAAGTACATTGGTGCCGTCTTATTAAGCAACTTTGTCATGGTGCTTCTGCTATACCTTGTACTCAGGTTCCAAGGAAGCCTCCCGCTGAATCCCGACGGAGTCGGCAATATGGGAGCTGCGCAAGCGTTTAATACAGCGGCATCTTTCATTACGAATACGAACTGGCAATCCTATTCGGGCGAAAATGGGTTGTCGTACCTGTCGCAGCTGCTTTCGATTACATTCCCGATGTTCACATCAGCGGCAACCGGCTTTGCAGTAGCGATTGCTTTCATTAGAGGATTGGTCGGCCGGCAGGATAATCTGGGCAACTTCTATGTGGATATGGTGCGTGGCTTGACGCGAATCTTCCTGCCTCTTAGTTTCCTGGTGGCGTTGTTCCTCGTGTTCCAAGGCATTCCGCAAACGTTCCAAGGCGCGGTTAATGTGACAACGCTGGAAGGCGCTCAGCAGACGATTACGAGAGGGCTTGTCGCCTCGCTTGAATCCATTAAGCATCTCGGTACGAATGGCGGGGGCTGGTTCGGCACGAACGCGGCGCATCCATTCGAGAACCCGACGCCGCTTGCTAACATGGTTCACATTATATGTATGATGCTGCTGCCTACAGCGCTTGTTTATGCGTTCGGGCTGATGATTCGAAACAAGAAGCAGGGCTGGGCGGTATTTGCGGCAATGGGCTTTATCTTCCTTGTGATGCTGTCCGTTATATTCGTCTCGGAGTACAGAGGCATTGCTGCGCTGGATGCGGCAGGCGTACACGGCAACATGGAAGGGAAGGAAGTCAGGTTCGGCATAGCGGAGACTGCTTTGTTTACAACCGTAACGACGGCGGCAACTACAGGCTCCGTCAACAATATGCACGAATCGTTAACGCCGCTTGGCAGCATTGTGCCGATGGCAGAGATGATGTTGAACAACGTGTTCGGCGGCAAAGGTGTAGGGCTGCTTAATGGATTATTGTATCTCATTCTATCCGTATTTATTTGCGGCTTGATGGTTGGACGTACACCTGAGCTTCTAGGCAAGAAGATAGAAGGCAAGGAGGTGAAGCTGGCTGCCATTGCGCTGCTCATTCACCCGTTCATTATTCTTGCGCCGACCGCTCTTGCGCTCGCTTCGCCTGCTGGAGCAGCTTCCATTAGCAACGGAGGTACGCACGGCCTGTCTGAGGTGCTCTATGCGTTCACGTCTGGCGCTGCGAATAACGGCTCTGCTTTTGCCGGACTGAATGCGAACACCGACTTCTATAATATTGGTATCGGCCTTGTCATGTTGTTTGGCCGCTACATCTCGATGATTGCCATGCTTGCGATTGCAGGGTCCCTTGCTGTGAAGCGGGTCGTACCAGTGACGACAGGAACATTGCGTACGAATACGCCGCTGTTCACAGGCATTCTAATTATGATCATTCTTGTCATCGGCGCGCTTACGTTCTTCCCTGCGCTTGCACTTGGACCGATTGCCGAGCATTTGGCTATGCCGCACTAACTGAGGAGGATCGAGATGTCTACTCGAAAACAAACGATAACGAAAGAAATTGCCTCACAGGCCATTATAGATGCATTCAAAAAGCTCAATCCCGCTGTGATGATCAAAAATCCGGTCATGTTCATCGTCGAGGTAGGTACAGTCATCACTCTGCTGCTGTCGATTGCGCCGGACTTGTTCGGAGCGGATCATGTCGGCCGCGGCTATGATGTGGCTGTGTTCTTCATCCTGCTATTCACAGTGCTGTTCGGCAACTTCGCCGAGGCGCTAGCAGAAGGACGCGGCATAGCGCAGGCAGATACGCTGCGGCGCACGAAATCGGAAACGATGGCAAAGCTGCTGCAAAAGGACGGATCCATAAAGCAAGTACCTTCGACACAGCTGAAGAAGGGCGATATTGTCCGCGTCGACACAGGCGAGCTTATTCCAACGGACGGTGAAATTATGGAAGGACTGGCTTCCATCGACGAATCAGCCATTACCGGAGAATCCGCGCCTGTTATTAAAGAAGCTGGAGGAGACTTCTCTTCCGTAACCGGCGGAACGAGAGTTGCTTCTGACTATATTGTCATGAAAGTAATGACTGATCCCGGCGAATCGTTTCTGGATCGGATGATATCACTCGTTGAAGGAGCTAAGCGGCAGAAGACGCCGAATGAAATTGCGCTCACAACCTTGCTCGCCGTACTAACGATGATCTTCATCATTGTCATAGTCACCATGGTGCCGATGGCCAGCTACTTGAATGTGGATCTGGATATTGCAACGCTGATTGCGCTTCTTGTCTGCTTGATTCCGACGACGATAGGAGCACTATTATCGGCGATCGGCATTGCCGGCATGGACCGGGTGACGCAATTCAACGTGCTTGCCATGTCAGGGAAGGCCGTTGAAGCGGCAGGCGATATTGATACGCTAATTCTGGATAAGACAGGTACGATTACGTACGGGAACCGAATGGCGGCTGAGTTTATTCCGGTGAAGGGTATCACACAGCAGGAAGCCGCCTTCATTGCGCTGCAATCTTCTGTTAAGGACGAGACGCCCGAAGGTCGCTCGATCGTTGAGTTGGCTCATAAGCTGGGCGCTGCTTGGGGGGAGAAAGAATATGCCTCTGCAGTAGCGATAGAGTTTACAGCGGAAACGCGCATGTCGGGCCTCGATCTAGCCCAGGGCGTGAAGATTCGAAAAGGCGCCGTCGATGCGATGAAGAAATATGTATCTGCAATGGGTGGCATTATCCCAGGCGATCTGGACGACATTACAAGTCGCATTGCGCGAGCGGGAGGTACGCCATTAGCTGCCGCAACAGGTAACCGGATCGTAGGCGTTATCTATTTGAAGGATACAGTGAAGCCGGGGCTGAAGGAGCGTTTCGCGGAGCTTCGGGCGATGGGGATCAAGACCATCATGTGTACCGGGGACAATCCGCTCACGGCGGCTACCATTGCGCTTGAAGCGGGAGTCGATGATTTCATCGCGGAAGCGAAGCCAGAGGATAAAATAGCTGCAATCAAGAAGGAACAGCAGGAAGGCAAGCTGGTGGCAATGACCGGAGACGGAACGAACGATGCGCCAGCGCTTGCGCAAGCCGATGTGGGCCTTGCTATGAACTCAGGCACGATGGCGGCGAAGGAAGCCGCGAATATGATCGATCTCGATTCCGATCCGACAAAGCTGCTCTCAGTCGTAGCGATCGGCAAGCAGCTGCTCATTACGCGCGGTGCGCTGACGACGTTCTCGATTGCTAACGACATCGCCAAATATTTTGCGATTATTCCCGCGATGTTCATTCTGGCAATGCCGCAGCTGCAGTCGATGAACATTATGCATCTTGCTTCGCCGAAGTCGGCCATTCTGTCTGCGCTGATCTTTAACGCCGTCATTATTCCGCTGCTCATTCCGATTGCGATGAAGGGCGTTAAGTACCGTGCATCAACGGCTAATAGTCTGCTTACCCGCAATGTGCTTCTGTACGGTGTCGGCGGAGTGCTCGTGCCTTTCGTCGGAATTAAATTGATTGACCTTATCCTTCATGGGCTCAGTCTGGTATAGGAAGGGGAACGAATGTTTATGAAATCAACACTAACTGCTATTCGAGTGTCCGTTGTGCTGATGCTGCTATGCGGACTGCTATATCCGCTTGTTACGACCGGCGCTGCCGATATGCTCTTTCCGAAGCAGGCGAAGGGAAGTCTCATTGAAGTAAACGGGAAACCAGTCGGCTCGGAGCTGATTGCACAGAAGTTTGGTTCACCGAAGCTGTTTCATCCGAGAGCGTCGAATGCGAAGTATGATCCAACAGCCTCTGCCGGCTCGAACATGATGATTGCAAGCGAGGATTATGTGTTGGCGATTCAGGAGAAGATCGATGCACTGCGCAAAGAAAATCCGAATTTGACCGATATTCCGGCGGACCTCGTTACCGTGTCTGGCTCCGGCTTCGACCCGGACCTATCGCCAGAAGCGGCGAAGGCGCAGGTGCCGCGAATCAGCAAGGCGACAGGGATTAGCGAGCAGCAGTTGAACGAGCTGGTAGAGTCCAGCACCAAGAGCAGGCAGCTTGGCGTGTTCGGCGAACCGCGCGTGAACGTGCTGGAAATCAATATTGAGCTAATGAAACAATTAAAGCTGTAATGATGCGGCCGCTTCCATGTTAATGGGGGTGGCTTTCGCGGTTTATTTTCATGGGATAGGAGCAGTGGACCTTGGACAGCTTTAAACGAAAAACACCGGAAGAAATTCTGTTATCGATTTCGAAGCTTCATCGCGGCACGCTGAAGGTATATATCGGTCCAGTGAGCGGATCGGGCAAGACTTATCATATGCTGCGAGAAGGGCAGGCGCTGCGGCAGCAAGGGGTTGATGTTGTCATCTGCGCGGTTTCTACCTTGCAAAGACCCGAGACGGTAGAGCAGCTTGGGGATCTGGAGCGGGTGCCAAGCATTCACTGGTTCAAGGATGGCGTGGAGCAGAAGGATCTGAACCTCGATGCATTGCTGGAGCGTAATCCGGAGGTTGTTCTTGTTGATGCGCTGGCGCATCAGAATCGGAAGGACGCTAGATTCGAGAATCGGCTTGAAGACATCCAGTTTCTACTATCTCATCATATTAGCGTCATTACGACTGTAAACGTCTACGAGTTGGAGGGCTATACGGAGCTTGCGCATAAGCTGACCGGGATTGAGCCGGAGTGCACGCTTCCAGCAGATACGCTGGAGCTGGCTGATGAGGTGCGTCTCATCGACGTGACACCGGAGACGATCTTGAACCGGCTGGCGGAGGGGCATCTTCGCGGCAATAAGGATGCAGCTGTATTCAAGCGCGGCAATCTTGGCGTGCTGCGCGAGCTGGCGCTGCGGCTTGTGGCGGAGGATGTGCATGTGTCGCTGAACGAGCATCGCGAAGAGATGGGGCTGCTCGGTCCGTCCGGCGCAGCGGAGCGTATTCTCGTGACGACGCAGTATCATTGGAACGGCTCCATCTATGTGCGGCGCGGGCAGCAGATCGCCAAACGGTTGAATGGTGATTTGCTGGTTGTGACCTATCGAGATTTCAAGCGGTCGCTTTCCAAGGAAGAAGCTGCTTTTCGCAGAAGCATGGTGAAGCTTGTGGAGAAGGTTGGAGGCGGGTTCGAGGAGCTCCCTTTCCCTGGCCGCCGGCGCATTCCGCGTACGTTGGTGAAGTATGCCGTGCAGCACGATGTCACCCGAATGGTAATGGGTCATTCCAAACAGACGAGATGGCAGGAGCTGTGGCAAGGGTCTGTCGTCAATAAAGTGCTGCGCGTGACACGAAATATGGACGTGTTCCTCGTTGCCGATTCTGCCGCTCAAGAGGGCGGCCGCGTACTGCCTGCACAGCTTTCCTCTTCGAAGGATAAGCAGCAATACCGCCGCCTGAGCTCGGCAGAAGTGGAGGAGCGCACCCGCCATATGCGGCGCGGCAAGTTCAAGGTGTACATCGGCGCAGCGCCTGGCGTCGGCAAAACCTATATGATGCTTCGCGACGGGAATGATCTCTTGAAGAAGGGCATCGACGTTCGGATCGGACTGCTCGAGACACATAACCGTCAGGAAACAGGAGAGCAGATCGGGAGCTTGCCGCACATTGCACGCCAGCAGATCGACTATCAAGGGGTTAAGCTTGAGGAGATGGATACGGAGGCGATCATTCGGAGCGCTCCTGAGGTCGTACTCGTCGATGAGCTTGCGCACACGAATGTGCCAGGAAGCAGGAACAAGAAACGATACGAGGATGTATTGGACATTCTCGAAGCGGGGATATCCGTTATCACGACAGTGAATGTGCAGCATTTGGAGAGCTTGAACGATGCGGTGGAGCAAATTACGGGGATTCGGGTTCGCGAGACGGTGCCGGATCATATCCTTCAGCTTGCCGATGAGGTGCAGCTGATCGACGTAGCGCCCGAAGCACTGCAAAGGCGGATGCGGGAAGGCAAAATCTATGCCATGACAAAGGTCGATCAGGCGCTGAGCAACTTCTTCAAGACAGGCAATCTCATTGCGCTGCGTGAGCTTGCGCTTCGCGAAATCGCCGACGATGTTGACGAACGGCTGGAATCGGTGGAGCGGACCAGCTCGCTGCGCGGTCCGTGGCGGCGGCAAGAGGTGATCTTTATATGCGTGAATAGCACGCCGCATGCCGAGCGGCTGATTCGGCGCGGATTTCGTACGGCTTACAGACTGAAGGCGGCGTGGTATGTGAATTATGTGCAATGTGAAGCGGATCTGTCCGCGGAGCTGAAGCAGCGACTTGAAGCGCTTGAGAAGCTTACCGTGCGATTAGGCGGCAAATTTGTCGTTCATCAGGCGCTTGGCGGCGCTAGGCAGATTGCGCAGATGCTGGCGGCTCGGGCGGAGGAGCTCGGTGCGACACAGCTCGTTATTGGCGCTTCAAAGCAGACGCTATGGGAGCGGATCGCGCAAGGCTCGGTCGTGAATAGGCTAATTCGGCTTACGCGGCATATGGATGTGCTGATCGTGGCTGACTTTGATCCGAATGCCGCTCTATAATAGAATGGATGGTAGAGCTAGCGTGTGGGATGTGATGAGAATGGATGCAGCGCGAGGAAAAGGACGGGGAGCGCATGGAGAGCTGCCATGGATGCCGTATGCGGTCGTTACGGTTGTCGTTGTGCTGCTAACTGCGCTGCTGCATGCGGTTGGACTTGGATATGATCGGGTAAACATCGTGCTGCTGTACTTGTTTCCGGTGCTGTTCAGCGCCGTTTATTGGGGAATCGGGCCTTCATTCTATACAGCGGCTATAAGCGTAATGGCATTCGATTTCTTCTTCGTGCCGCCTTTCTTCAGCTTCTCTGTGGATGATTTGCGGTACTTGTTCTCTTTCTTCGTTTATTTAGCGGTTGCGGCACTGACAGCGACGCTTGCGGCGAGACTGAAGCAGCAGCTTCGTTACGCGAGGCAGCGCGAGGCGCACACGGCTTCGCTTTATACGCTCAGCCGGCAGATGACGGCGATTTCGGATTTGCAGACGCTGCTTGAAAATGTGTGCAAGCAAGTGTCGGTGACGCTAGATGCAGCGCAGGTGGCGATTTATCTGCCTGGCGGCAGCGAGGAGCGGGAGCTGCAATTGACGGCGACCTCCTCGAGCACTTCCGAATGGGGGAGCGGGGAATCCGAGATGGTCATCGCTCGATGGGTCTTTAAGCATGGCGAGATGGCGGGGAAAGGCTCCGGCACACTGCGTGAATATTCCGGGCTGTACGTACCTCTGCGTACGGAGGAGCGGATGTATGGCGTGCTTGCCGTCCTTGGGCAGAACGAGCATGAAGCGCTATTCACAGCGGAAAATAAAAGATTGCTTGAGGCGTTCGGCGGCCTGACGGCTACCGCGATTGCCCGCGTGAAGCTCGGCGAGGAAGCGAAGCTGGCGCATTTGACAGCAGAATCGGAGCGGCTGCGGACCGCCCTGCTCGACTCGGTGTCGCATGAGCTGCGCACGCCGCTTGCGACCATTATTGGCTCCGCAACGGGTCTCATTGAAGGGGAGCAGATCTTTAGCTCCGCAGATCGGCTCGAGCTGCTAGCTACAATTCGCGATGGATCGCTGCGGATGAATCGGCTCGTGACGAATCTGCTCGGCATGGTGAAGCTGGAGAGCGGCATGCTGCGCCTGCGCTCGAGCCTCTGCGATATTGAAGATATGCTGGGCGTTGTGCTCGCGCAAGTGAAGGGCTATCAGCAGCAGCGGCATATTCTTGTTCAGCTGCCGGATCGGGTGCCTTATTTTGCCGGGGACGAGGTGCTGCTTGAACAGGTGCTTGTGAACGTCTTAAGCAATGCGATCAAGTACTCGCCTGATGGCAGCGAGATCGTGGTTGCCGTGCATGAGGATGCGGCGAGCCAGCAGGTGATCATGACCGTGTCTGATGAGGGGCCAGGCATCGCGGAGGGCGAGCGCGAGCTGATATTCGAGAAATTCTACCGTGGCGGTGCAACGAGTCATGTGACCGGAACGGGCCTGGGGCTTGCGATCTGCAAAGGTATTGTGGAAGCGCACGGCGGCACGATTACCGCAGCTGAGCCGAGTCAGGCGAACGGTCGAGGCGCAGTTATTCGCATAGCTCTTCCGATCGGGGATCGGCAAGCGATTCATTATATAACGGCTGAAGAAGAAGAAAGAGGCGGTGAACGCATATGACAGCGGCAGGCGGAAGCGGCGCGCGCATCTTAGTCATTGATGATGAACCGCAAATTGTGAAGCTGCTTCGGGTGACGCTGCAGGCGCATCACTTCGAGGTACATGAAGCGGTGAATGGGGAGACGGGCGTCTATCAGGCGAGCATCATCCATCCGGATCTTATTGTGCTGGACCTAGGTCTGCCGGACATATCCGGCATGGACGTGCTGCGGCGTGTGCGTGAATGGTCGCGTGTGCCTATTATTGTGCTGACGGCGAAGGAGCGGGAAGACGACAAAATCGCGGCGCTCGACAGCGGCGCGGACGATTACATGACGAAGCCGTTCGGTATGGGCGAGCTGCTCGCCCGCATTCGGGTGGCGCTTCGGCATGTGGCGAGCTCGGCGAATGAGCCGATTCTGCAATTCGGCGGCTTGAAGCTCGATCTGGCGCAGCGGCTCGTCGAGCTGGATGGCAATCGGGTGAAGCTGACGCCTACCGAGTACGACCTGCTTAAGGTGCTCGCATCGAACGCTGGCAAAGTGATGACTCAGCGTCAGCTGCTCCAGCAGGTGTGGGGCGGTCATCATCATGAATCCGACAGCCACTACCTGCGCATCTACATCGGCCATCTCCGCAAGAAGCTGGAGGAGGATCCGACGCGGCCGAAGTTTATTGAGACGGAGCCGGGGATTGGCTATCGGTTTATGCTGCAGGATTAGGGGCGGGGCGGACACGAAAGAAGCTCCTGCACGAAGGATAAGATCCCTCGTACAGGAACTTTTTTTACAAGCTTATTTGCCAGCTTTCCAATCATTAATCTGCTTCTGCATTTCTGCAATAATCTTATCCGCGCCGGCGGATTTCATCTTCGACAGAAACTCGTTATACTTCTCGTCTGAAGTGACGCCAAGGCTGATCGCGCGCGAGTATTCATCCCATACCGCCGTTGCTTTCGCAATCTCGCCTTTGACCGGTTCAGCGTCGAAGGTGAAGCCGAGCAGCTTGGATGGCAGCGCGTCTGCGTTTACTTTCTTCGTTTGCTCCCATACATCCGCAGGCATTCCTTTCTCGACGTTCGCAAGGAAGTTCGAAGCGAACATCCATGGCACTTGCGGATTATACCCCTGCTGGTTATCTCCTGGAATCATCAAACCATCGGAATCTATTTTGAAATGATCGTCTTTAATACCGAAGTTGAGCAGGTTGTATAGGTCTTTATCCGTATTGAGCAGCTCTAGCAGCATCATCGCTCTCTCCGGATTTTTTGAATTGCGGTTGATCGCTTGCATCGTTGCGGTAATACCGCCAGTGGTCAAATGCGCGGTACCCGCCGGCACTTCAGCGTAAGGCTCGCCGCCAAGGGCAGAGTCAAGGTTCGCGCCGCCTGGCTTGAACGCGCCGCCGATGTTGAAGATGAACTTGCCTGCTTTGCCATCCGTCCAATCATCGGTTTTCTTGGAGAGACGTTCTTTGGAATTCATATAGCCCTTCGCATTCCAGTCGCGCAGTGTAGCGAGGAACGTCTTGAAGCCATCCGATTCGAACTGATTCACAACGGTGAGCGAATCATCATTGAATGCGACGACGCCAGGTACATTAATGCCCACGATCGCTTCGACGTTGAAGAAGTCCGGGTCGATGCCGACAACGGGATACTTCTGCGGATTGTCTTTTTTCACCGCTTGAATGAACGGCTCGAGCAGGTTCAGTGTATCCGGTCCGATTTTGGCGTTAATGGCATTCATATCGAGACCGTACTTGTCGATAAGCGACTGAGGTACAGCGATAGCCGGCGTGCGCGCGGAGATTTGCTGGTTCACGAAGCCGTAGATTTGACCTTTAATCTTCGTGGCATCCCAGAAGGACGCAGGCATCGAAGCATAGGTTTGCGGCGCATATTTGGCAAGCAGGTCGTCGAGCGGGAGGAAAGCCCCCTTCGCTACGTTCTGCGTGTAGTTGTTGATCCAGCCTGCTGTGAAGGTGATATCATAAGGCTCGCCGGAAGCAATAACCACTTGCATCTTCTGGTCAAAATCGCCGAACGGAATCGCTTTGAAATCAACTGTTGCATTGATCTTCGATTTGATGACCTTGTTCACCTCAGCGAACACTTTATCCTGCTCTGGCTGAGGCCAGTTTCCCGGGAAATACCAAGTCAGCTTCACTTCAGGGAGATCAGCCGATGTATTCGCTGCTGTACCCGAATTATCCGCTGCCGCGTTGCCCGATGCATCCGAATTCGTCGCCTCGTTAGCCGCCCCTCCTGAGTCATTCTTCGCTGCATTGCCCGATGTGCCCGAACTATTGTTGTTATTGCTGGAATTGTTGCCGCATGCTGCCGCGAGCATGCTGAAGACGAGCAGAATGATCGTACAGACAAGGCCAAGCTTTGACATTCGGAGTGCTCTTTGCATCGTGAATCCTCCCTTTATTTGTTTGAATCTGCTTATCTTAAAATGGATGGCCAATCCATGTTTAAGCAACTTTCTCCCGAATCCTTCGAGCCCTTCCGAGCTCTTCGAATCCTCACCCCTTCACCGCACCAACCGTAAGTCCGCGCACAAAATATTTTTGAAAGAACGGGAACACAGCCAGCATCGGTCCAGCAGCCAGAATCGCCATCGCCATGCGCGCGGATTCGGACGGCAGCACGACGTTCTTCATGCTCGCGGGCATCATGTTCGTGGAGCTCGTGAGGAATGAGATGTTGTTCATCATCCGGTAGAGCATATATTGAAGCGGGACAAGATGCTCCTCCTCGATATAGAGCAGGCTGAGCCACCAGTCGTTCCAATACTGCAGCATCGTGAACAATGCGACGGTTGCAAGACCCGGCTTGGCAAGCGGGAGCACGATTTGGAAGAAGATCCGGAACTCGCTCGCCCCGTCGATCATGCACGACTCGATGATGTGGTACGGAATTTTCTGCATGAACGAGCGCAGCAGCAATATAAACCAAGGAACCGCCAAGTACGGCAGGATGAGCACCCAGATCGTATTTTTGAGATGAAGATAGTTGCTGATCAGAATGTAAGTCGGCACCAGACCGCCGTTGAACAGCATCGTGAAGAAGACGTAGAAGCTGAGGCTGTTCTTGAATTTGTAATCATGTCGGGACAGGGCATAGGCGATGCCTGCCATGAACAAGACCGCGCCTACCGTGCCGACGATACTCACGATGAGGGAAATTTTGAACGCGCTTAGCAGCTGAATGGGCCGATATAGCACGTAGGTGTAAGCCGTGAGATCGAATTTGCGCGGCCAGAGGCTGTAGCCGTTCTTCAGAATGTCGACCTCATTGCTGAACGAGACGGACAGTACGGAGATGAGCGGGAGGATACACGCCAGGCTAAACAGGACGAATACGAGATGAATGAGTAACTTAGGAATTCTGGACTGCCAAGGTTTGTCGCTCACACGCGCACCTCCTGATTAGAATAGTTTGTTATCGTCGTCAATCTTCCGCACGACGTAGTTGCTGAACAGCACGACGATGAATCCCATAACCGATTGGAATAAGCCGACTGCTGACGACATGCCAATATCGCCTGACACCTTCAGCATGCGGTACACATACGTATCAATAACCTGCGTCACCGGGAACAGCTGGCCGACCTCCCTTGGAACGAAGAAGAAGAGACCAAAGTCGGAGTAGAAGATTTTGCCGATCGAGAGCAGGGTCATGATGGTAATGAGCGGCATGAGCAGCGGCACAGTAATGGTGCGAATGACTTGGAGCTTGGAGGCGCCGTCGATCTCAGCGGCTTCGAAATATTCCTGCGAGATGCCGAGGATGCCTGCGTAGAAAATAATGCTGACATAACCGAGTCCCTTCCAAATATTAATGAGAGTGAGCAGAATCGGCCAAACCCACGTTTCCGAGTAGAAGTCGAAGGATTCGTAACCGAGCTTGCTGACCCATGTACTGATGACGCCATATGGACCGATGAACGAGTACGCCATGTACGCCACGATAATCCAGGAGAAGAAGTAGGGGAAGAAGAAGATGGTTTGATACGTCTTCAGCCATTTGCGGCTGAGCACTTCATTCAGCATGATGGCAAAGACGACGGACATGAATGTGCCGACTGTTATGAAGATGATGTTATAGAGAAGCGTGTTGCGGATGACCAGCCAGGCATCGTTCGAGGTAAAGAAGAACTTGATGTTGTCGAAGCCGACCCAAGGGCTGTGGAGGATGCCATCGGTGTAGTTAATGTTCTTGAATGCGATAAAGATGCCGCCCATCGGCAAGTACGAGAAGATGAGGATGATGAGAATTGCGGGAAGCGCCAGCACGGTTAGTTGAAGATTCTTCTTGAAATGCCGTGACGGCGATAGGAAAGGGAGTTTGTTCACGGTGCAAGCCGACTCCTTTGCGGATTGATGTATGCGCTGTCATTCATGCTTTGATCATAGGGGAAGCGTGGTGGTTGGGGCAATTTCTGAATCGGGATATCAGTTCGATTTTCAGGGAAAGGGTAGTTCTCAATACCGATTTTTGTTCGGAAAGTGGGTTTTTGACCACTGATTGGAGTTGATTGCGTTGATGAAAATTCTGCTTCTGTGATAGTGTTGAAGGGAAGGAGTGGACTTACGATGTTAAGAAAATTCGTTCTCAAAAATCCGTATCAGCTTTTTCTAACGATACTGCTCCCCTTCCTCGTCAGCACCGTGCTTCTGCTCTTTCTGCAATCTTCCCTGCTCAACCGCAACTTCGAGAATTTCGCACTTAGCCAAGTGTACCATCAGCAAGTGACAGACCTTCAAAACACGAGCCAAAATGTAAGCGTTCTCGAACAAACGGCGAGATCGGTATCGACGACCGCCTTCTTCGATGATGTGATCAAAGATTTGCTCTACACGGACGTCGGCCCCGATGACTACTTCAAATACCAGAACAAGCTGCAATCGTACAAAAATATTTATCCATTCCTGCAATCCATCTACGTCTATAACGGCGAGCATATTCATGCCGTTCCAAGGCCGGAGTTCGTCTATGACCGAAACAGCTTCGATGACAAAGGCATCTTCAACATCCTCGATGACATCAAGAACAATAAATCCCACAGCATCGTCCTTCGCCAAATTCCTAATGTGCTCGCAGGCATCTCTACCGGCGCGCCTCAGAGCATTTATGTGTATTCCTATCTGTTCTTCGACTCTCAAGTATCGAGCGGCAAAGTGAATGAGGCGATCATCCTAAACATCTCGGCAGATTGGATCAAGCAGAGCATCCAGCCGCAGAGCAGCGAGAGCGGCAATCGGATCTTCGTGATCAGTTCCAATGGACAGCTGCTGTCCGATGATTCGGTTCATCCACTGCTTAGCGATCTGCGTGGTCAGGCATACATCAAGCAGATCAACGGCTCTAAAGCCCCGGCAGGCAGCATGCGGATGGATGTTGATGGCGTGGATTCGTTCATCACCTATTCTTCGACCGATGCGTTCGATTGGAAGCTGGTCAGCATTACGCCATATCGCTACATTGTGAAAGATGTTGAGAAAATGAAGGAGAAGACTTACCTCTTCGTGGTGCTGTTCATTGTGGGCAGTATCTTGCTATCGTTCTATTTTGCCCGCAGGCTGTTTGTCCCGATCTCCATGGTCATCCAGAATTATAATCAATTGGAGCTTGAGAAGCGGGGCGAGCTCTATGACCGGAAGCAGGAGTTTCTCCGCAAAGTCATTCATTCGCGCGGACTGCTGACTAGGGAGTATCTGCAGAACCAATTTCACAAGTACGAGATTACGCTTGACCCGACGGGCAGCTTCTTGATTGTGCTGCTGAAGATCGACCGATTCTCCGAGTTCTGCGCGAAGTACACAAGAGGTGACCGCGATTTGCTGAAATTCGGTATGGTCAACATTGTGACGGAGCTGCTTGCGTCTGCGTATGCGCATGAGTGTATGGAGACAGGCGAGGATCAGGTGATGATTCTGTTGCAGGTGCCAGGGATGCACGAGCCTTCCGAGAATCGCGGGCTGGCCCAGCTTCTTCGGCACATTCAGCAGCAGACGCATCGGTATTTGGGCTCCACGGTATCCGTGACATGCAGCGAGACGTTTGAATCGATCTCACAGCTGAACTTGTATTATTTGAAGACGGTGGATTTGAGCTATTACCGTTTGATCTATGGGCATGAAAGCATGATTTTCAGCGAGATGATCAGCATCAGTGGCCGTACGGATGAAATAAAATATCCGCAGGAGCGGGATGACGAGTTGACGGAGGCGCTTATTGGGGGGCGGTTCGATCATGCGAAGCAGGCGCTGAACGAGATTGTTGCAGGTGCGTCGTCGTACAGCTATACGGCGCTGAACTCGCTCTTCATCCGCTTGCTGCTGCTCATCCGCCATGCCATCGAGGTACTGGAGACGAACCATGCGATGAAGGTCGATTTCAACTTCAACTCGTATTTGATGAAGCTGCAGAAGATGGAGACGGTGGGATTGATTTTGACAGACTTCTTCGAGCTCTTCAATTCGCTCGCGATGGAGCTGGAGACGAAGAAGGATAACAAGTATATGAAGCTGCTTGGTACGGTGACGCAGATCATTCAGCGCGACCTTGCTAATCCAGCCTTGTCGCTGGATTCCATCGCTGCGGAAGTGGACCTGTCTCCAGCCTATCTCGGCAAGCTGTTCAAGAAGCACCGGCTCGTGTCGGTGGCGGATTATATCAATAACGCAAGGCTTGAGTATGCGAGCCATCTGGTCGTCTCGTCGAAGGATACGATCACCGATATTATGGAGAAGTCGGGCTTCTCCAGCCGCAGCCACTTCTTCACGCAGTTCAAGAAGGTGTACGGCATTACGCCGAGCCAGTACCGGACGAATGCGAAGCAGTTGGGGTAGCGTCATTCCCTAGCATAACGGTATGACCAGTCTGACTATCACAGGCTCGTCATGCCAATTCTCCGTACACGTCCCAGCGCACAGTTCATACACCAGAAGCAAACAACATTGACATTCTCCGCACATAGTAGTAGCGTTCTATAAGGACTGTAAGTTGCAAAATGGGATATACTGCCTTATAGAACGTGGAAATTGTGAGGAGCTTGATAAGATATGGAACATACAGAAGAAGTAGAAGTTGTTGAATCCGGTGCGCCAAGCATCGAGGAATTGAAGAAGTCATCGAGCCGGATGTCGAATTGGCGAGCGCGTCTTACAGCAGTCGAGGAGCTCGGCAAGCTCGGCGGACAGCAAGCTATTGATCAGCTTTCCCGCATGGTAAAGGGCGACACGGTTCATCAAGTGCAGGTAGCGGCGCATCGCGCGCTGCGCGAGCTGGGTGAAGAACTGGAGCTGCCGGCACGTAAGACTGGCGAGCTGGTCAAGGGCGTGAACAAGATTCTGCTGCGCATCAAGAAGAGTTTGCCGGAAGGGCATTCGTTCGAAGCGTTTAAAGAAAAGCTGCAGAAGATGAGATCCGACGTTTACGACACTTACGAGGGCGATAAGGAAGCTGATTTTGATCAGTGGCTTGAGCAGACGTGGGCGTCGCTAACGAGAAAGTAGGAGACCATCATGGCAAAAGGTAAAGGCGGCACTGGCCGCGGCACCGACAAGAAAGGTTGGAACCGCTGGCAGCGCAGCGCCAACAAGCTCAAGAGCGCCCCGAAGCCGTACAAAAGCAAAGGGGATAAGAGTAAAGTTGAAGCCGGCAGCAATACCGGCGACAGCGCAGGCAATTAATCGCGATGTGATGCCCGCAAGCCATTTTGATGGCTTGCGGGCGTTTTTTATTTTGTTTTGCAACGAGCGGCAAAAGCCTCTCTCAGCAAGCGACCGCCGCGAATCGGGGCGGAATGGAAGGTGAGAGAGTGAAAAGCCCCTCTCGCCGACGAAAACCCGCCGTATTGCGTCACGAGATCAGTGAAATCCGCCTTCAAGCAGCCAAACTAGCATAACTTAGCTCTGAGAGTCGGAAACCCCGATTACCTGAGCATCGCTCGTCCAAGCTATATTGCTGAGAGATCATATACGTGCTCTCAGTAATATTTCCAGCCAAACAAAAAGCTGAGAGATCAAATAGGTTCTCTCGGCATCCATTTGAGCGCACACGAGCGATAAAACTCCTCTGAGAGACCATATATGTTCTCTCAGTTCAGCAAATCCCGCAAAATCACGCTGAGAGATCAAATACGCTCTCTCCAAATCCCTTACGTACAACCGCCGCCGCCACTTTCATGCGTTCAGCCCCACCGCCCAGCCCCGAAGCTGCGGCTCATACCATTCCTTATACCACCCGCGACAGCTTGCGGTACATGCTCGGCGACAGCCCCTCCTGCTTCGAGAATTGGCGGCTGAAATAATGGATGTCCGGGCAGCCGACGGCAGCCCCGACTGCCTCCACGGACAGCTCCGTTTCACGGAGCAGCCGCCTTGCCTCGCGATGCCGCAAGGCGCGCAAATACTCGCCTGGCGGCTGCCCCGCGACTTGCTTGAACAGCTTCGCTGCGTGATCCTCCGTCATGCGCAGCGACTCCGCAACCCGCTGGCTTGGCCAGGCCTCGGCAGGCGCGGCCTCCATCTGCTTCATCAGCGCTAGAATGCGCTGACCATGCGCGGATTCCGCTGCCCGTTCATGCAGCGTCGACCGTGTCCGCTGCAGCTGCGAGAGAATGTTCAGCATCAGCGCCTTGCAGACGAGCTCATAGCCTGGAGGCCGAGCCGTGAACTCGTCGACTAGCTGCTCCATCAGCTGGACGCAACCATGCGGCGGCGTATAGATCAATTGCTCCGACAGCGGCGGGAACGTCTCGTTCATCGGCTCGATACAGAACTTCTCCGCCACCTGCTGCTGCTCGTTCACCACCATATCCTCATCCGAGCTTACCTCCAGCTCGCTGAAATAATCGAAGTGTATCCCAAGCAGCTCCGCACTAGGACTGGAAACGACCTCGTTCTGATGGTACAGCCCAGCGGGCAAATAAACGAGCTGCCCAGCCTTCCACACATGCCGTACATCATCTATCGTCGTAGCCGCCTCGCCTTGGCGCACATACAGCAGCTCATAATCGTACAACCTCCGCCGTACAAGCTTACCTGGCAATAACCGCTGGTACTGCGCATAGTGAATGCTCGGCGACCATTCACGATAAGGCACAATTTGCCGCATCACCACTCCATCATCCTTTCAAGCCTTGTCGTCACCGCATCACCACTCCATCATCCTTTCATGCCTCGCCGTCGCCGCATCACCACACCATCACTCTCCCTCTTTATCTTTCGCTCTCTACAATCACGGAATCATACAAATTATCACTCTATCCGCTAAATATTTTCACCCAGAACTCTATTATAATCGAATTATAACTCCAACAATTATAGCTTTTCACGAATAGACATGGAAACAGGAAAAATACAAATCGAGAGGATGGCTGCCACATGAAGAAGGGGATTAACATTTGGTCGTTCCCGCAAGGAATGACGATTGCAGAGAGCATTCGCATCGCGAAGGACGCAGGCTTCGAGGGGATTGAGCTGGCGCTGAACGAGACGGGCGAGCTTAGCCTAGAGACGACAGAGCAGGAAATCCGCGAGATCAAATCGCATTTGGAGCAGGCAGACCTTGAAATTTGCGGTCTTGCGACGGGTCTTTACTGGTCCTACTCCATGACGAGCGAATCGGAAGCGAATCGCACGAAGGCAATGGACATTACGCGCAAGCAGCTTGAGCTTGCCGCAGCTTTCAATGTCGATACGATTCTCGTTATCCCAGGCGCAGTCGGCGTCGACTTTATTCCGGGCAGCGAGGTCGTTGATTACGAGCATGCATATGACCGCGCGCTTGAGTGCATCACTGCGCTTGCGCCGGAGGCAAAAGCAGCAGGCGTAAACATCGGCATCGAGAACGTATGGAACAAACTATTCCTTTCCCCGCTTGAGCTGAGAACGTTCATCGATACAGTCGGCTCGGACTATGTAGGCTCGTATTTTGACGTAGGAAACGTCGTCCAAAACGGTTATCCAGAGCAGTGGATCCGTATTCTTAACAAGCGGATTAAGAAAGTGCATTTCAAAGACTACCGCAGACAAGCTGGCGGCCTGCACGGATTCGTGGATCTGCTTGCTGGCGACGTGAACTATCCGGCAGTGGTCGAAGCGCTGAACGCAGTCGGCTATAACGGTTATGTCATTGGCGAGATGATTCCATCGTATACACATCACGGCGAGCAAATCATTTACAATACTTCCCGCGCAATGGATGCTATCCTAGGCCGGGTCTAATAGAGGAGCGGACTTCTAATGATTAAAGTAGGCTTGATCGGCTTCGGCTTTATGGGCAGAATGCATTTTGACAACTATGCGCGTTTAATGAAGGAAGGGCATCCGGTTCGGCTGGTCGCGGTATGCGATCTTCGTATCGAGGAACTGAAGAACGGCGCGGCAATCGGCAACATTGCGACGAATCAGGAGCTTTACGATCTGTCTGCCTTCAACCTATACACGAGCATCGAAGACATGCTGGCGAATGAAGAGCTCGATATGGTCGATATCACTTTGCCGACGACGGCTCATGCGGATCTCACTTGCCAAATGCTCGAACGCGGTCTGCACGTGCTGTGTGAGAAACCGATGGCACGCTCTGCAGCGGACAGCTGGAAAATGGTTGAGACGGCGAAGCGCACCGGCAAGCAGCTGATGATTGCGCAGTGTCTCCGTTTCTGGCCTGCATACGAGTACCTGAAAGCATGCATTGAAGACGGTCGCTACGGTCAACCGCTTGGCGGTTATTTCTTCCGCGGCTCGGGTCTTCCGCAGCCATGGTACCTCGACGGTAGCAAAAGCGGCGGCGTATTGATGGACATGCATATCCACGATACCGATATGATCAACTGGCTGTTCGGTGTTCCGCAAAAGGTTTCTACCATCGGACGCAACGTCATCCCAGGAAGCGCTTATGACATCGTGTCGACTCACTATGTGTATGAAGATGGCTTGGTGCTGAACGCGCAGGCGGACTGGACCCTTCGCGGCGACTTCGGTTTCGCGATGACGTACCGGGTGAACTTCGAGGGCGGCAACTTGATCTTCGAGAACAACCAAGTGACTGTCAATCCGAACGAAGGCGCGGCCTTCGTCGCTGAATTGTCCGACGATATGGGGTACTATTTCGAGGTTCGCGCGTTTATTGAAGCAATCGTGACGAACAAGCCGACGACCGTATGTACACCGGAGAGCGCAGCGCGCACGATTGATATTATTGAAGCAGAGCAGAAATCCGCAGAAGCGGGCGGCAGCTTTGTAACTCTTTAGCTCACTCTTTAATCCCTATAACACTGCAGCTCAACGCAAAAAAGAGACTTACAGCCAAAGGAACATCCTCATCCGTTCCGTATGCCGTAAGTCTCTTTATTATTATACGATCGAGTAGGACAGCCATTTCCCCTGCACAGCGCCGACTTGTTCAAAAAACTGCTGCGCGCGCTTGTTCTCCACCGAAGTAATCCACGTCATATGCGAGAACCCCAGATCCTGCGTGTACTTCTGGCATGTCATGAACAGAAGCGACTCCACATTCGTATTGCGATACGGCTCAAGTACGAAGAAGTCGTTCATGACCGTTATCTTCTGCGCCTTCATCGTGCTGCGCGAGAAATATATCGTAGCGAAGCCGACGAGCTCGCCGTCCTTCTCGGCCACGAATTGAATGCCTTCCTCTTTCTCCAGCAGTGTCTGGATCAGTTCATCTATGTTGTCATCGCCTGGCCATGGATTATTATAGAACCCGACGATATATTTATACATCAATTCAGCTACTTTAGCTACATCTGCAGCTTCGACATTCCTTACAGTAAGCGACATTCCGGAATCCCCCTCGAACAAGTATATGAATAAATATACTACATAACGAATTTATATTCAACATTATGCATGAAAATGCCTATATTGCAATTTGGTAAATAGTCCATTGACAGGGGCGAACTGTCGTGACTAATGAGTCGTCTCCCCAATAAAATGTATAATTCGGACGTGCACGGGGAGGAAATCAGACAGCGTGAGAATACTACTAGCCACCTACTGGGCCATTCCTCATGTTGGCGGCGTATGGAAGTATATGCTGCAGCTCAAAGAACGGCTTGAAGCGATGGGGCATCAGGTCGACATGCTGGGCAATAGCCCGGACAATAAGAAGATTCACATGCCGGGATCGAACAGGGAGCTGGATAAGGACGCGCTTAGACCGCTCATTATGGCGAAGCTGAATGCAGCTCGTGCGCCTCAAATCCATTCAGACCATTTTGTGCTGCATAGCGAGTTTGAACGCTACTATATGGAGCTCGCGGCGGCTTATTTTGGCATATCTCAATATGATCTGATTCATACGCAAGATATTTTTGCAGCTAGGGCGTTTGAACGGGTGAAAGCACCGCGAACGGCACTAGTCGCTCACGTACACGGTTCTGTCGCGCTGGAGCTCACGATGAACTATAAGCTGAATCCGCAGCTTGGGGTAAAAGAGGATGACCCGGCATGGCGTTACTTCAACGGACTTGAGCATTACGGAGCAAACGCAGGGCATGTAACGGTTACAGCGAACAATTGGCAGAAGGAGCTTCTCGTCCAGTCATTCGGCGTTCAAGCGGATCGGATCAGCGTGTTCCCATATGGGCTTGATATTGACGCCTTTACGATGAAGCTGAAGCAAGGGACGGCTATACAGCGCCCATCTGGCAAGAAAGTGATCATCTGTCCGGCACGTCTTGCCTTCGTCAAAGGGATTGATGTCTTAATTGCAGCCCTTCAACATCTGAAGCGGCGGCGTCAGGACTGGGTATGCTGGATTGTCGGGAACGGAGAGAAGAGGGAGGATCTGCTCAGGCAGACCGCGGAGCTACAACTGCAGGAGGAGGTGCTGTTTCTCGGCGAGCGGGATGATATACCCGGTTTGCTTAACAACTCGGATATTTTTGTGCACGCCTGCATTCAAGACAATCAGCCATTCTCGGTTATGGAAGCGCAGGTTGCCGGTTTGCCGGTACTTGTCTCCTCCGCGGGAGGCTTGCCTGAGATGGTGCAGCATGGCGTGAACGGACTCATCTCGCCAGTACGAGATACGGTCACACTCGCAGCACAGCTGGATATGCTTCTTGAGAATGATGCGCTTCGCCGGCAGCTCGGTCATAACGCGAGGCAATGGGGGGCGAAGCAATGGTCAATGAATACGATGATGAGCAATGTAATGCGCGCCTATCAGACCGCGATCGCAAAATCCAAACTTCCATAGAGGGGGAAAACGAAGGTCAATGGCGAATCAACCTTTTATGGTGCCAGCAGATTTGTACAACCGCATCTTCGCCGCTCAAACGACAGATTCGTCGCTGAGAGTTGATTATGAGGTATGGACCCGCATACTCGCAGGGCTGCCAGATGGTTACAAGCTGCCGGACTGGACAGTCCTTTCAACGATTGGCAAACCAACTTCATAACCGCCGATTACTGCACAAGGGCACACAAAAAGGGCTTCCCATTCAGGAGGCCCTTTGCTTTTGCCAACAATTATAGCTCTTCTTTCAGTTCAATACCTTGGAAAATCTGCTTCCACAACTGGTTGTTCCCTTGCCAAATCTCGTCATTCGGCATCTGAATCGCGCATACGTTAGGCAGTCCCCAGTCTTGCTCGACGATGCCGGCAACCGGAGCATGGTTAACGACCAAGAGCCGATAACTGCTTGCAACAAGGGAAGATAGCACGTCAGTCAGCTGTTTCGTCAGTTCTGGTGTCGCTTCCGTCCTGATGAACAAGATTTGCTCGCTGAGCGCGGCCTTTTCTAAGAAACGGGCGATTCTTCGATCGTACTTCGCTTTCACTTCCGGGTACGTGTTCAGTTCAGGCGGGAAGTTGTTATGTGTGTAGAAGTCGTGGTTGGAGTAAATGTTGTACTCTTTTTCTTTTACATAGTAGAGCTTGTCGGTGGCTTTGTTTATAACTTCCAAGTGGCTGTAATCCATGAATCCGGCAAAACGATTCGCGAGCAGTCTGATCACATCAGGCAGCACTTGAGACTGCATCCAATCGAGCGGTCCGGCAAAAGGCCGCAAATCATTGAGCTCCATCTGAATGGCTGGCAGACAGAGATCTCCGAGGCTGTAGATCGTGTCGTACTTTCCTTTCAACTCAGCAAGTCGCATCGCTCACACTTCCTTTCTGTTCATAGCCATCAACCTCTTAAACTATTAAATGCTTCGCTCACGTTGCATGATTGGACAGATGGATGAGGGCCTGGCACATTTGGGTAGCTGGCAGGGAGGATATGTCCCAAGCAGATCAAGCTGTGCTTCATACGATACTATAGACAGCTTTCGGCATGAGGGAGGGATGATATGGCGATTTTTCAGCTAGCGGTGGCCCCTGGTGCAAAGGTGGATTCGAGATTCGTAGAATCAATTGAATTAACCGTGATGAATGAAAGCAGACGGGCCTTCGACTTGCTTGTGCAGGCGAGCCACAATGGTGCGCCATTCTTTGAATCACTGCAAGAGCTTCAACCGGACAGCGGGGCTTATATTTCGACTGTGCCTACGAACTACACTCCGTTCAACCTGCTGATTGTCACGAATTACTTCACGTTTGACACCACGACCGTGACGCTGATTGTTCGAAGTAAAGGCGTACTGCTTGCTATTTTTACGGAGAAGGATTTCCAACGTATGCCATGATATTGCAATCTATGTATGGATAAGGGATGGTTGCGATGAAATTTTCGGATAAAATGTTTGCGGATTCAGGAAGCTTCGCTCCCTTTCTCGTCGGCCCGGACGAGATCGTGCTTGCTTCGGTAGGGCTTGCGAATATCGCGCCGGGCGATCGAATCGTACTAAGCTTCGAAATCGTCTGGGAGAGTCTGCCCGAATGGGATTCCGGAGAGCTAGAAATTATGATTCGGGAAGGTTCCGAGACAGGTACCGTTCTCTATTGGAGCATGGAGTCCTGTTTCTTGCGGGCTCGTTCCACGGAGCGGCATACAATGGCCGGCGGTGCAGCTGCAGCACAGCGCTATTACTTAATTGTGCGTTCAGCGGAGAAGCGGGCGCGGACGATCGGTCCTTATTCGCTGCAAGGTGCCGTATATGCGCCGTAAACAGAACGTAAGAAAGCCTTGATGCGGATGCCGCGACTGCGGTATGCATTCTAGGCTTTCTTCTATATAAGCGAAGTACACTAATGGTGATATAGCCATGAACGATATGTTTCTGCAATACCGTGTTCAATACTTACCGCCGGTTCCCACTGCAAGTTTGTGCGAGCTTTCCGATTCGAGAGACAGCTATGCTTAATATCGCCGGATTGCGCTGGCCGGTAATGAAGATCGATTTCGGCGCCGTGCATTTCGCGGAGCAGCTCAATAATGCGATTCACGGATGTGCGTTTGCCAGTGCTCACATGGATGGTTTCTTGGTCGCCATGGCGGGCAGCGGCCAAGTTGGCGCGCACGACATCGCCGACGTAGATGAAATCGCGGGTTTGTTCACCGTCTCCGTTAATGTATAGGGGCAGATTGCCTATGGTCCGTTCCATAAAGTTAGCAATGACGCCGCCTTCACCTTTGGCGGTTTGACCAGGGCCATACACATTGCCATACCGGAGAATCGTATAGGAGAGGCAGTAGAGCTGGCTGTACATGTGGATGTAGCGCTCTGCTGTAAGTTTGGACAAGCCGTAGAACGAGATCGGAATGGCGGGGTCACGCTCCGTAATCCGCTCTTTCTCCAAATTGCCATAAACGCCCGATGTCGATGCAAAAATGATTTTATTCACGCAAGCCACCTTGCATGCATCAAGGATGTTGATCGTACCCGTTATATTGACGGAGGCATCGAGAGCTGGCGCAAGGATAGACTGCTGCACATCCGCTCGCGCTGCCAGATGATAGACAACCTCCGGTTTGACGGAGGCAATGATCTGCTTCGCTTCCGCCGAACGGACATCTTCCGTATGCAGTACCGCTGCGGGAGCGACATTATCACGGATGCCTGAGGACAGATTGTCGATAACATGGACGATGGCGCCGCCTGCTAGTAAACCTTTGACGAGATGGGAGCCGATAAAACCGGCGCCTCCTGTGACAACTGCCTTCATGGTAACCTTCAACCCCCGCGATAAAATTCATGTATTCTATCGTACGCCGGGGCATCCATTTCCGATTGAGGCATCTGTCTCTCGCTCAGCTATATTTCCTTATTGTGGTGGGAGCAGGCTTATGGACAGCTCAAGATGTAAGCGGTTAAAATAAAGAAATGCAAGAGCTACTATGGAGGAGGAACCTGCAATGACTCTAGAACAATTGAAGCAGGCAAAAGAACAGTACGACGTTAATGGTTACGCCGTGTACCCGAACGTCCTTGATAAGTCACTTATACAAGAAGCAGCAGAGCATATAGACTGGTTGATGAAGAAGAATCCGGATCTTCGTCCAGAGAATCTCGGACATACCTTGATGGCAGATGATCCGTTCTGGGTCCGCCTCATTAGTGACGAGCGTCTGCTTGATATTGCGGAGCAGTACATCGGACCAGACATTGCGCTTTTTGCATCCCACTATATTAGTAAACCGCCCTTTGACGGACGTCCTGTCCTATGGCATCAAGACGGCAGCTACTGGCCGCTTGACCCCATGAATGTCGTGACGCTATGGCTTGCCGTAGACGACTCGCTGCCGGAGAATGGCTGCTTGCGAGTTATCCCGGGTACGCAGACGATGGAGCTGCAAGAGATGAAGTCGAACACGAAGACAGCGAACGTGCTCGAGTCGGAGGTCGATCCGGCGCTAGTCGAAGAGGATAAAGCAGTCGATCTTATTCTCCGCGCAGGCGGCGTTTCGGTACATCATCCGAACGTCATTCACGGCTCCGAGCCGAATCATTCGCCGCTGCGCCGCTGCGGTTTGACGATCCGCTACATTCCGACGAGCACCAAGATTACGATCCCACAATGGCCATCGGCTTTCCTGCTTCGTGGCAAGGCAGTGCCTGGCGTTAACGATTACGTGCCGTTCCCTAAGTATGTAGAGGGCAAGCATATGCCGTTCCAAGGTTGCGAGAACTGGGCATAGTTCGTATTGATGAAGAAAGAGCCGAGGCAGCTTGCATTGGCTCTTTCTTTTGTTGTAAAATAATACCTGTTGCATCTTGGTTGCAGCACATGGTATATTCTAATTCCGCCGCTGAGACATACACGATGACGCGGTGGTCGAAACGAAAACAAGTTGAAAAATAAAGCTTGCAATTAAGTTTCGATGTATGATATATTCTAATTCCGGCCGAGAGGCTGGGACGAGAAATAAGCAAGTTTGTTCCTTGA
>NZ_JBVYOI010000022.1:0-51267 GCF_056120345.1 Paenibacillus sp. sgz302114 | reverse complement strand
ACTGACTTGTAATCAGTAGGTCGTGGGTTCGACTCCTATCGCCGGCACCATCATGGAGGATTAGTGAAGTGGCTAAACACGGCAGACTGTAAATCTGCTCTCTCAGAGTTCGGTGGTTCGAATCCATCATCCTCCACCATTTTCTAGGGGCATAGTTTAAAGGTAGAACAAAGGTCTCCAAAACCTTTGGTGTGGGTTCAATTCCTGCTGCCCCTGCCAATTAAATATAGTTGTATGGCGGTCGTGGCGAAGTGGTTAACGCACCGGTTTGTGGATCCGGCATTCGTGGGTTCAATTCCCATCGGTCGCCCCATAACAACTACTAAAAAAACATTTAATGTATTGGGGATTAGCCAAGCGGTAAGGCAACGGACTTTGACTCCGTCATTCCTAGGTTCGAATCCTAGATCCCCAGCCATTAATTTGCGGAAGTGGCTCAGCGGTAGAGCATCGCCTTGCCAAGGCGAGGGTCGCGGGTTCGATTCCCGTCTTCCGCTCCATTTTCTTTGGCGCCATAGCCAAGTGGTAAGGCAGAGCTCTGCAAAAGCTTTACCCCCAGTTCGAGTCTGGGTGGCGCCTCCACCATTTTTACAATCTGTGCCCTTAGCTCAGCTGGATAGAGCATTTGACTACGAATCAAAAGGTCAGGAGTTCGAATCTCTTAGGGCACGCCATAAGTTAGCCGGCGTGGCGGAATGGCAGACGCGCGCGACTCAAAATCGTGAGGGAAACCGTGGAGGTTCGAGTCCTCTCGCCGGCACCACTTTACAAATCAGACAGCCTGCAGGATCTTAGATCTTGCAGGCTTTTTTGTTGTTTCTAAGCTTATGCGCAAGTAGTAACGATAACGTTCAAATACGCACCGGAATAGCGTGGACGGGATTTTGCGCTGTATGAGATAATCGAGTGAATAAATGGGTAAAGGAACGATCCGATGTGAAACTGTTCCAATCGTTGCAGTTTAAATTGATTATCGGCATATTCGCTATGCTCGTTCCACTTGTTGCGTACCATCTCTACACCAACTTTTATGCGATTCAAGTTGTGAGAGAGAAAGTAGCCTCCTCCAATAATGACTTGGTCGATTTGTTCATGCAGAGCAAGGTTGATCAGGTGCTGGAGGATACGAGTAATTATTTGCTGACGCGAGCTGCTGGTGATCCAGATGTGCTGTCGCTTAATTTATACCCGGACAACGACGGTGAGTATCAGTTGCGCAAAGCAAGGATTATAAACCGGCTGCGCGATGACCTTGTGCTGTACCGGATCAATACTTTTTTCGTATATTCCCGAAAGGCGCAGGATTTAACGGTCACGGACGGCAATTATAAAAACTTCGGGGAGCTCGCAGATTGGCTTCAGAAGAGCAGTACGAACGATAATGCAGAATGGACCATTCTGCGTAACGGGGACGAATACGGGTTGTTTACGGCCGTCCACGCATCGCCTGACGTTATGCTTGGCGCCTGGATCGACGTGGATAATCTGCTCGTACCCTTTCGACAGTTGAATCTCGGCGGTGGCGGCGAGGTTATGATGATCGGTCCGAATGGCGAACCGCTGACGCCATCGTCGTTGTCGGATACTGGCCTTAATGATCTCCGCCATCATCTAAAGTCGTTGGACGGCTCCTATTTCGTCCTGGAGCAGCCAGGGGGTAAGGAGCTTGCTGTTGGGACTAAGTCTGCACAATCGGATATCCGGGTCGTCGTACTCGTGCCTGAACGAAGCTTGCTTCAGCGTCTCACCTTCTTCGTGAGGGCGGCATGGCTAATTCCGCTTGGCGCTGTCCTTGTTCTTGGCTTATACATCTTTCTGCTTAAGCGCGTTCTGTTCAGACCGCTCAGTGATCTCATACGCGGTATGCGGCGGATCATCCAAGGAGATTTGAACTTCAGGCTGGCAGAGGATAAGACGAGCGAGCTTTTGTTCTTATCTTCGACTTACAACCATATGGCTGACCAGATCAAACAGCTGCGGATCGGTATTTATGAGCAAGAGCTAAGAGTTAAACAAGCGGAGCTTAAGCATTTGCAGGTACAGATCAATCCCCATTTCTATTTGAACAGCTTACATATTATCTATAGCCTGGCGACGCTTAAGCTGCATGGCAACGTGCAGAAGATGGCTTTATACTTAGCGGACTATTTCAAATTTACGATACGGACGAACCGGACACATGTCGCTTTACATGAAGAGATAAAGCATATCTCCAATTACTTAGAGATCCAGAAATTGCGTTATCCCGATATGCTGGACTTTGAGATGCATATTCCGGTTCCGCTCGGAGAGTCGGCCATTCCGGCGCTTGCGGTTCAGCCGTTCGTCGAAAATGCGATTGTGCATGGCATGCGAATGGAAGGCGAGGCGTTCATCGTCCGGATTGAAGCGAAAGCGCTTACGGACGAGCCTGAGCTGTTCACGATTGAGATTTCGGATAACGGTGTAGGTTTCCCGCCGGAGCAGCTGGCCCAGCTAGGGTCGGCGAGCTTTATGAAGGAAGCGGACGGCAATCATATCGGGATATGGAATGTGATGTATCGGCTGCGGCTTTATTTTGGGGAGAGAGCGGCTGTGGAATTTGCGAATGGTGATACAGGCGGCGCGATCGTGAAGCTGACGCTGCCCTTACAGCTCGGTAGTGATAGGGGAGGCCATGTGCATGTTTAATTTGCTGATCGTAGACGATGAGAAATATTCGGTTGCCGGTATTACGCAAGGGATCGATTGGACAGGCATGCCCATTGAGAACATCTATGAAGCTTACAGTGCCAAGCAAGCGAAGGAGCTGATGAACAACGTTAACGTTGACCTGCTGATCTCGGACATCGAGATGCCAGGTGATAACGGCATTCAGCTGCTCGAGTGGACGCGCGAACATTTTCCAGAGACGGAGACGATCTTCCTGACCGGACACGCTAATTTCAGCTATGCGCAGCAAGCGGTGCATCTCGGCAGCTATGAATATATCGTAAAGCCAATCGATTATGAGGAGCTTAAGAGAATCGTCTCTGGAGCGCTAAAGGAGATAAGCGACAAGCGGGAAGCGAGGGAGTACCAAGAGACCTACCGTCGCTATCACGACCGCTGGGTGCAGCAGAAGCCGCTGCTCATCGAACGGTTCTGGCAGGACTTGCTCAGCCAGCGTATCGCTTCATCGCAGGAAAATATTGATGAGGCTATTCATCTCTACAACTTGCCGCTGACCTCGAAGCAGACGGTCCTTCCGGTATTAATTAGCGTGGAGCAGTGGAGCAAGGAGCTCGATACACGGGACGAGGAGATTATGGAATACGCCATTCGCAATTCGGCGCTTGAGATTCTACTGGCGGACGAACGAGGGGTAGTAGCGCAGGACCGTTCTGGCGTCAATGTGGCTCTTCTATACGACGGTGTAGCCGGAGCCCAGGGGATGGAAAGGTTGAAGGATCGATGCAAAATGCTGCTTGAGGCGGCAAAACGGTATTTCTACTGTGAAATCTCCTGTTATATCGGGGAAGAGACGATGCTCTCTCGTCTGTCTGTGTCTTATCGAGCTTTATTAGAGCAGGAACAAGATAATGTGGCGGAATCGAATAATGTGTTTACGCGCGAGCAATCGGCGGACCGAACGATGCAGGCGGTTCCTTTTGCCCCGTTTGATGATTGGCTGGTGCTGTTCGAAGCGGGGAATAAACAGGAGCTGCTGAAGCGGCTGGATGACACGGTGAAGTCGATTAGAGAGCGCGAAACGACCGCAGATACGATAGATATGCTCACGACCTCAATCAAGCATCTTCTCTATCGATCATTCCATCGTCAAGGCTTGCCTATGTTTGGCGGCTTCGTAGTGAAAGGCGGTATTCGTTCGTTAGCACAGTTCCATTCGTGGGCGCAGCAAACGGTTGAAGAGGCTTTTGAAGTCTATCACGCGCAGGTAGGCGATACGAGGGCGGTTATTGATAAGATCCACCAATATATCAGTCAGCATCTGATGGAGGAAGAATTGAAGCGAGAAGATATTGCGAAGCATGTGTTTCTGAATCCGGCGTATCTGTCACGACTCTACAAGAAAGAAACGGGGATTGCCTTGTCGGACTACATCATGCATGCACGAGTGGAGAGGTCCCAGTCTTACTTGACGAATACGGACCGTAAAGTATCGGATATAGCGGTCGCTGTCGGATATGCGAATTTGTCTCATTTTGCAAAAGTGTTCCGCAAGATTGTCGGTGTTGGTCCGAAGGAGTATCGGCAAAAATTCAATAAATAACGATAAGAGCCTCCAATCAACAGGGTTGGGGGCTTGCTGTATGTCCAATTAGGTAACAGAAACGTCGGAATTGTCACCGCATTCGGTAGAGAAAGCGCTTTCTTAAGCGTTATTATTCAAATGAGCACAAGGAGATGAATGAACGGGGGAGGAAGCGAATTGGGGAAGCAAGCGAAGGCGTGGGCGATCGGCGGCAAATGGTTGATGGCGTCCATGCTGGCATTACCGTTGTCGATGCCCATTCAGGAGATAGCGGCAGAGGGAGCTGCATCATCTGAAGCGGTCACATGGACGAACAACTTCGATCCTGATGTATTTACAGGCTGGGGGTTATGGGCTGGTGAAGGCAGCTCTGTTAAGCAGGCAAGCGTGGACGGCGTTACAGGCAAGGCAGTTCGTATTGATTACGATCGTTCAGCGCTTGGTTGGGGACTAGTCGCGCATGCGGAGCTGCCGGCGGAGTGGCGATTGGACGGTACTAAAACGATTCAGTTCTATGCAAAAGGCGATGGAATCGAGCAGGACTTCTATGTCGGTGTCGAAGAGAAGGATGGCGGCGACAAGTACCGCAAGCTGGTATCGATCAGCGGCAGGGAGTGGAAGCTTGTTACGATACCGGTATCTGAGCTTACCTATCAGGATGGCGGCGATCAGCATCTCGATTGGGATCGCGTCAATTCGATCAATATCAGCCCGGAGATCAATCGCTCCGGTCAGGTCACCATTGATGACATGACCTTGGGCAATTTCGAGCCGAGCTTCACGAATACGTTCTCGCCCGATGTATTCGGAGACTGGGGACTGTGGGCTGGAGATGGCAGTCAAATTACGAAGTCAGCCATTGAAGGGTTCAAAGGAGGACAAGGAGCGAGGTTCGACTATACACGCTCCGCGGCAGGTTGGGGCTTAGTTGCTCACGGCTCAATTCCGGCGGACTGGAAGCTGGAAGGAACTGAGGCGCTGCGCTTCATGGTTCGCGGCGACGGAACGGAGCGGCATTATTCAGTCGGTGTGGAGGAGAAGGACGGCGGCGATAAGTTCCGTGCCATCATTGCTGTGAATGGCGAGGGATGGACGCAAGTAGAGATTGCAGCGTCAGACCTCGCCTATCAGGATGGCGGGGGCAATAGGCAGCTGGATTGGGGGCTTGTGAACGGCATCAATATTAGTCCGGAAGAGAACGGCTCCGGCAGCTGGTCGCTTGATGATTTTACGTTCTATAAAGGCGGCTTGTTGCCTCCGGTTGTTCAAGAACCATCCTTGAATGTGACGGAGCTGACTGCTGCACGAGCGGGCTCGGTGTTCACAGGCAAGAACATCACGCTGGGTGCGAAGCTGGAAAATAGCGGTTCTGTTCCGACATCGCCGACAAGGCAGTTAAGCTATACCGTCAAAGATGAGTCTGAAGCGGTCGTATTGTCAGGTACAGCCGACATACCAGCAATTGCTGCAGGCGGCAAGACGGATGTAGCTCTGTCCTTCCAAGTGCCGAAATACGGCTACTATTCGGTTGAGGTGGTTACGGTAGACGATACAGGCGTGGCGTCGGCACGGACTTCTGCCTTCGCTGCCGTAGCACCGGCTTCACTGGCGCCAGGGAATGAATCCGCGCGTAATGGTGATGATGATGCGTCGCTAAAAGGGTTCTCAACGCACTTTGATTACCTGGCCAGCGACGATCTCCGCAAGCAGGAAGCGGGACTCATTCAACTGGCCGGCGCGCAGCTCGTTCGTAATGATTTTTTGTGGAACACGATTGAACCGGTCAAAGGGACATATGATTGGTCGCTGTATGACCGAATCGTAGCGGCGAATAAGTCGCAAGGCTTGCAAATGATCGGCATGCTGGCTTACAGCGCGACTTGGGCAAGCACCGCGGCAGCAGGGGCGGATATGCCTGATCATTACCCGCCGCGGTCGATCTCCGAGTATGCGGACTTCGTCTATAAGACGGTATTGCGATACAAGGATACTGTCCATCAGTGGGAGATTTGGAATGAGCCGAATTTGGACGGCTTCTTCAGACCGACGCACTCGGCAGAAGCTTATGTAGAGCTGCTGAAGGCAGGGTATTTGGCAGCGAAGCGGGCCGATCCTGACGCGACTGTCGTCATGAGCGGGCTCTCGGGAACCGGCGGAGGCTATCTGGACGAGATGATCGCCAGTGGAGCGTTGGACTACACGGATGCGGTCGTGATCCATCCTTATCAGGCAGGTGATCCTGAGGCTGGAGATGCATTCGTCCATGATCTTGCAGGCGTGCAGGCAAAGGCGCCGAATAATCCGCTATGGCTGACGGAATGGGGCTGGCGGACAGATGAGCAGGGTGCATCGAATCAAGCCGTATACACCGTGAAGGGCTATTTGCTCGCGGATGCGATGGGCGTGCAGCGGAACGCGCTTTACTCGTTCAATATTGCAACGGATACGCAGTTTGGTCTTGCCGATTCCAGCATCGGTGGAGCGGTGAAGCCGGTCTATCCGGCAGTAGCTGCCATGAATCGCGTATTGGCACAGCTTTCCTACGCAGGTGATGTCGCGCTTGGCGATGACGGCGTAACCGCACTTGCCTTTAGCGGGCACGGCAGCGCTGATTCCGTGCTCGCCATGTGGTCAACGACAGCCAAGACGATCGAGCTCAAGACGACGAAGCCTGTCACGGTCTACGATTTCTACGGCAATGCGACCGCAGTCACGCCTGTTCAAGGCAAAGTGACGGTGATGCTTTCTGCGAAGCCTCTCTATGTGCAAGGCAAGCTCCAGTCGTACGTGGGAAGCGCTGACCCGAGAACAGGCGGCACTAAGCATGACGATCATCCTGGGAAGTCCGGTAAGCATAACGATCCTGACCAGGCTTGGATCATGAATAGCCCGTATGCGCGAATCGGTCATGCTACGCTTACGCGAGGCTTTGACAATTCGTTCTCGGTCGAAGTGTACAACTACAGCAGCCGCAAGCTTACAGGCACTTTAGAGCTCGCCGGTATCCCGAATAGCTGGTTCGCTTCGGCGAAGGGGATGTTACGAGCATATGAAGTACAGCCATATACAAGCCAGGCGATCACGTTCCAGCTGAAGCCGCCTGCAAACGTAGAGCTTGGCACGGTACAAGCAACGGTTAGAGAGACAGGTTCAAAGCCGACGTTAAAAGCGAAAGCCGTTCCGCTAGATATTGTTCCAAAGCTGGCGGTTCAGGTAGATAAGAAGGCGATAAAGCTATCCAACATGACGAACCAGCCCGTCTCCGGCAGCGTGGCGCTTCAAGCGGCTGCGGGTTGGCAGATGACGATCGCGCAGCCAAACTTCGAACTGGCTGCCGGTGCATCCGTATCGCTGCCATACCTCATGAATCCGCTCAGTGGCACAAAGGCAGCGAGCGAGATTGCCATCTCGGGCACGATTAGCACCGAAGGGGAAACGATTCCTTTTGCCCAGACACTCTATGTCATCACCGCTTCTCATGCTGAGCAAGCTCCGGTCATCGACGGAATTGCGGATGACAGTTGGTCAGCCTCCGCCTCGGCAGTAGCAAATAAGCAGGAGCAAGTGAGTGCGGATTATCGCGCTAGCTGGCAGGTGGACGATGTTTCGGCAAACGTGAAGCTCATGTGGGATGCCTCCAAGCTGTACGTGCTTGCGGTCGTCAAGGATGACAACGCGTTCCAGCCGCAATCTGGCGGTGCGATGTGGCAGGGTGACTCGTTGCAGCTCGCTTTTGATGCGGCGAATACAGGAGGTGCCGGCTATGGTCCGCAAGTCTATGAACTGCAGATTGGGAAGCAGGACGGCGGAGAAGCGCAAATTTTCAAAGGAATGGGCTTCGCCAAATCCGGCTTCATGGAGGGCGGCAATATCGCCGTCATCCGTGATGAAGCGAACGGAACGACGACGTATGAGCTGAGCATTCCGTTCACTGAGCTTGACGGATTCGGTGATGGAACGGCGATGAAGGAAGCAGGCTTCTCCTTCCTCGTTAATGACAACGATGGCAACGGGCGTGAAGGCTATATTGAATGGTCTTCCGGAGTCGGCGGCGCCAAAAATGCTTCGCAATTCGGTACTTTGTGGCTGATGCAGTAGGAAGGCAGTACGGGGAGGTCGGGGCTGGAGGATGGAAGGCATGTCCTCCCCTTCATATAGCTGCATAATTCTATGGGAGCAGGTGACTAATGTGAGGAATGCTCGTCAGAAAAGCAAACTGAAGGCTTGGTCGAAGTTAGGCATTGCGACAGCACTAGGTTTGACGCTGTTGTTTCCGGCAGCAGTGAGCTTCGCTGGAACGGCTACGACAATTACCGTGGATACGGCTTCAAACGCGGGAACAGTCAATCCGTTCGACTGGGGCGTCGGAGCTCCGGACAAGTACGCGTGGTGGGCGGGGAATACGGCGCTCAAAACGAGAATCAGCGATGCGAAGATTAAACTTGTACGCGTCAATCCGATTCAAAATATGCTGTACAACAGCAGAGATCCGTATCCTGCATCCGGCACGTTCTCGCTCACAGATATGGATGCGATTCTGAACACGATCTTCGATGCGGGAGCGGAGCCGCTGTTCGTCGTTGCAGGGTTCCCGGCTGGCGTGCCGAATACCCGCGACGCAAGCGGAACCATTACGTCGGCAAACTGGACGGAATACGGCAATTTCATGAAAGGCATCGTGAAGCGCTACAATACGGACCATGCGTTAGGCGCTTCGAAGACGATTAAGTATTGGGAGCTGTGGAACGAGCCGACCATTGAAGGCGACGGCAAATTTGCGAGCCAGGCAGCCTACAAAACATTCGCCCAAACCGTAGGGAATGCCATGAAAGCGCAGGACAGCTCCATTAAGCTGATCGGGCCGGTCGATGCGTGGTCGGATCTGAGCGGAACGGGATACTTATCGTATGCGGCTAAGCAGTTGGAGAGCCAGATTGATATTCTGAGCTGGCATGATTATGGTCCGGACCCTACCAATTCGGATGCGACACGCCTCGCTTGGACGAAGCCGCATTATCAGGATAATGTGGCAACGGTCAAGTCAGGCGGCGCTGGCGACATCTTCAAGGGGCCTTCCGGCAAGCTGTACGGCGCGGCGATTACCGAATACAACATGAGTCATCAAGATGGTGGAAGTACGTACAACGCGAAGTATCATAATATTTTCAACGCGGTATATTCGGCAAGTGCGATTATTAACGCGATGAAAGGCAACGCGGATATGTTCATGTCTTATAATCTGGCGGAAACCGGAACGAATCTGCTCGGTCTGCTGGATAACGCCGCATACAGCCCCTATAAGCCGTATTACACGTACCATCTGTTCGGCAATCACTTTGGGAATCAGAAGCTGACCTCGTCCGGCGGCGCGACCAATCTCGAGTTTGTCTCGTCCAAGGATACAGCCACTGGAAAAACGTATATCATCGCTGTTAACAAGGATGCGAGCGTCACCTACGACGCTTCTGTCCAATTGCAAAATATCTCTTCGACGACCGGAACGGTAAATGTGTGGAAGCTGGATGCATCGACGAATCCAACGGCGAGCACTTCACAGGCTTATTCCGGGAGCCAATTCACGTATTCGATTGCACCGATGACGGTCGTTGCCTTCGAAGTAACGCCAGGCAGCGGTGGAGGTGGCGGGTCCGTTCTGTTCACGAACGGCTTCGAGAGCAGCGAGACACCGCCTACATGGCTCGATACGCTTGACGGCAGCAGCAATGTGACGGGCTATACCGCTGGCATCAATCCGGAGTGCTCGCCTCGTCTGGAGTCGCCGCATACAGGAACTGCGACTTTGATGTTCTCAGGAACGGATAACAGCACGTCTATGTCCTACGCCAAATGCAAAGTGTTTGACGTGAATATTGCGATAACTGCTTCGACGAAGCTCGGCTATTGGCTGTATCCGCAAATGAACAATGCGCGGTACGTTGGTGTTGACCTCATCATGACGGACGGCACGACGCTGCGTGATAGCGGCGCGGTCGACTACAACGGGTTCAGCATGCATCCGAACGCTGGACACGGAGGCGCAATTCCTCTGAACGCGTGGACGAATATTAAATCCAATATCGGCACCGTGCTGGCTGGAAAAACGATTGATCGCATTATTCTGAACTACGATCATGCTGCCGATACCGGACAATATCGAGGTTTTGTCGATGATATTATCATCACGAACGGAACGCTTCCGTGATCTAGCAAGCAAAAGAACCGCCCAGAGACGATCTCTGCGGCGGTTTTTTTGTATTTTATGGACTTTTATGTAATTACATCCATGTGTAACCAAAACGTCTATCATGTCACCTCGATGCGTAGAGGGCGGGTATCCGCTCCTTCTATAATTCAAATAGAGAGAAACTTCTAGAGAGAGTGAGGATGAGCCATGAAGACGATGTCAGCGAAACTGCAGGCCCGTGCCGCAGCGAAGGCAGGCGGGAGGAAGATCCACGAAAGCCAAAACCGTAGCCGCAGCCGCAGTCGTAGTCGTTTCCGCAGCTTAATGCGCTTCCGGATGCTCTACTTGATGATGCTGCCAATGCTTGTGCTCGTCATCATTAATAACTATTTGCCCATGTTCGGCATCCTCATTGCGTTCAAAAAAATCAACTATGAGCTGGGCATTCTCGGAAGTCCATGGATTGGGTTCGAGAACTTCAAGTTCCTCTTCGCCACGACGGATGCCTGGCTGATTACGCGCAACACCTTGTCGTACAATGTTGTATTCATCGCTACGAACCTGGTGTTCGCAGTTAGCTGTGCGCTCATGCTGAACGAAATGCGAAGCAGGGTGCTTGCAAAATGGTTCCAAAGCGCGATGTTCCTGCCTTACTTCCTATCAGCGGTCGTCATCAGCTACCTTGTCTTCGCGATGCTGGGCGAGGAGCATGGCTTCGTTAACAACGTCATCTTAAAGTCGCTTGGCCTTGACCCGATCTCCTGGTATGCCAAGCCGGAAGCATGGCCGATTCTTCTGCCAATCATTAATGCGTGGAAGAACGTGGGCTACTTCTCTGTGGTGTACTTGGCCGCTATTGTCGGGATCGACGAGGAGTATTACGAGGCCGCCCTAATCGACGGCGCCAGCAAGTGGAAGCAATTGACCAGCATTACGCTTCCGCTGCTCATGCCGGTGATGGTCATCATGACATTGCTGCAGATCGGCCGCATCTTCTACGCGGATTTCGGTTTATTCTTTCAAGTGACGCTCGATACCGGGGCGCTATATCCGACGACGAACGTCATCGACACGTATGTGTACCGCTCGTTTATGGTCATGGGCGATATCGGGATGTCTTCCGCCGCTGGCCTGTATCAATCGTCAATTGGATTGGTGCTCGTATTCGCATCGAACTTCGTCGTCAAAAAAATCAACCGCGACAACGCATTATTCTAAGGAGGCTTGCACTTTGAAAGCAGCACGATTAGCGCATTCGCCGGGTGCCATCTCGAAGCGAGCCAATTATCTCATTAACTCTCTGTTCTGGCTGTACACCATCGCGTGCGTATTCCCGCTGGCACTTGTCATCGTTGTCTCGTTCACAGACGAAATGTCGATTCTGGAGAACGGCTACCAGCTCTTCCCGAAAGCATTCAGCACGATGGCTTATCAGCTGCTCTTCGAGGATTCCGCGCAAATTGCACGCTCTTACGGCGTCTCGCTGTTCGTTACGATTGTCGGCACCATGCTCAGCCTCTTGTTGACGGCAGCATTCGCTTATCCGATATCACGCAAGGAGCTGCCGCTGCGAAATGGCTTTACGTTCCTTATTTTCTTCACGATGCTGTTCAACGGCGGGCTTGTTCCTTGGTACCTCGTGTACACCAAATATTTGCACTTGAGTGACTCGATCTGGGCACTGATCGTTCCCATGCTCGTGCAGCCCTTCAACATACTCATCATGCGAACCTTCTTCCAGACGACCATACCCGGCGCTTTAATGGAAGCGGCGACGATTGACGGAGCGGGTGAGCTTCGAATCTTCTACAAAATCGTGCTTCCGCTGTCACTGCCGGTCATCGCAACGATTGCGCTGTTCAATACGCTGATGTACTGGAACGATTGGTTCCTCAGCTTAATCTTCATTAGCGATAATGAAACGGTCAGCGTGCAGTTTCTCATGTACAAAACGATGCTGAACATCCAGTATCTCACGTCAAATGTACAAGCTTCGGAAGCGCTCACCCGAGGAGGCGGCACGCTTCGCCTGCCAAGCGAAGCAATTCGTATGGCGATGGCAGTCATCGGCATCGGCCCGATCATTCTGGCTTATCCATCTTTTCAGAAATATTTTGTCAAAGGGCTCACAATCGGGGCTGTCAAAGGCTGATTCCGGCAAGCTATACTACACGTAATGGGTTGTCCGGTTCGCATAAATGGATTTCATAGAGATATGGGAGGGTTTGCAGATGATTTCGGGCAAAAGAAAAGGGATTTCCTCACTTGCTCTGGTGTGCGCACTCGGTCTGGTACTATCGGGCTGCGGCAGCAATGGAAGTGGCAGCACGAGCAACAACAGCGGCGATGGGAGTACGTCCCAGCAAGCAGATAACAATGCCGAAGCGGCTACTGGCGCTGCGCCAAAGCTGGAAGAAGCGGAATTAACGCTGTATTATCCAGGCTCTCCGCAGAAGGACGAGCAGGAGGTCGAAGCGGCGATTAACGATTATTTAAAGGATAAGATCAATGCGAAGCTCGATCTCATGCCGATTGACTGGGGAAGCTGGGACAGCAAAATCAATCTGATGATCTCATCCTCAAGGCCGGCTGACATCCTATTCACCGCTGCTTGGAATGGGTTCACAGTGAATGTAGGCAAAGGCGCATTTCTCGATCTGACCGACCTGATCGACAAGTACGGCAAAGAGATGAAGGCGGTCATGAATCCGGCATTTCTGAACGGATCGAAAGTAAATGGTCGCAATTATGCGATTCCGACGAATAAGGAATTGGCAGCGACACGCGGCTTGCTCCTGCGCAAAGACATAGTAGAGAAGTACGGCTTTAATCTAAGCGCGATTCATACGACAGCGGATCTAGAGCCAATGATGAAGACAGTTAAAGAGAAAGAAGCCGATATGACACCGTTCTATGTATCCAGCGACAGCGGTTTGCTGACGAACCTCAACTTTGACACACTTGGCGATAATTCCGTGCCAGGAGTTCTGCACAAGATCGGCACTGAAACGAACATTTTGAACGAGCCGGCAACTCCGGAATTTAAAGATGCAGCTGCGCTTAGCCGGAAATGGTATCAAGCAGGTTATATTAACAAAGATGCGGCAACGACGAAGGTGAAGCCAGAAGAGCTTATGAAGGCGGGGAAAGTGTTCAGCTACACGACATCTTTAAAGCCAGGCGCAGCCGAAGAAGTGATGCGTTCGGTCGGCGTTCCGCTCGTGCAGGTCGAACTGACAGAGCCGACGACAACGACTGGCGATACGACGGGGTCCATGCTGGCGATCTCTCGCACTTCGAAGAACCCGGAACGCGCAATGATGCTGATCAACCTGCTGCATACGGACAAAACGTTGAACAACTTAATTAACTACGGCATCGAAGGCAAGCATTACGTGAAAGTAGAAGGCTCTGATAACGTCATCCAATATCCAGACGGTGTTGATGCATCCAAATCCACGTACAGCCCGGGCACGAACTGGCAAATCGGCAACCAGTTCTTGAACTACTTGTTTAACACGGAAAATCCGCAGAAATGGGAGCTGTTCAAAACGTTTAACGATTCCGCGAAGCCGTCTATCGCGCTTGGCTTCACGTTCAACAGCGATAGCGTGAAAAGTGAGGTGGCTGCTTGCGTCAACGTGTACAAGGAATACTTCGGTACGCTGAATGCCGGCACCGTAGATCCGGACAAATACACTGCACAATTTCTCGATAAATTGAAAGCGTCTGGCGTGGACAAGATCATTGCAGAGAAGCAGAAGCAGTTTGATCAGTGGTATAAAGCAAAAAGCTAATAGTCGGTTATTAAACAAAACGACCGCTCTCCTGTACAGGAGAGCGGTCGTTTGTGATTACAGCATGATGCTTATTTCTTCATCATATCTGCAACTGTTTTGTCGAACTTCGCAAGGAGCTGATCTTTGTTGATTGTGCCGCCTTGGTATTCTTGCATTGCAGCGCCGAAGCCTTGGGTTGTGCCGTCTGGGAAACGATCCCAGTGCCAGCCAAGTGCTGTCGAGGATTGATCTTTGATGGATGCTGCGATAGTACCGATATCTTCTTTAGTCGCGTCGATGTTAGTCTCAGCAGGCATGAAGTGGAATTCTTTCGTCAGGTACTTCTTACCGGTGTCGGAAGTAACCATCCAATCGAGGAACTTCTTCGCACCTTCAGCGTTTGCGGACTTGCTGTTAACGATCCAGTTGTTCGGTACGCCAACAAATACATGACCTGGTTGGTCATTGATCGGAATCGGAAGCACGCCAAGGTTCAGGTTCGGGTTCACTTTGTCGATGTCGCCTTGTGTCCAGTTACCTTGCTGCATCATCGCTGCTTTACCAGCTGCGAAGCTTGCTACTTGTGTTGCATAGTCCGTTGTTAGTTGATTTTTTTGAGCATTCTTGAAGATCAGGTCAACAAGGTTTACCCATTGCTCGAACACTTGGTTGCCTTTCGCTGTTACTTTGCCTGCTTTCCAGTCTTCGATGAATTTCGCTGGATCTGGTTGGTTCGCAAGCGCTACGTCAGCAAGGTGAATACCAAGCGACCACCACTCGTTCGTCGTTTCGAACGGTGTGATGCCTGCAGCTTTCAGCTTAGCAACCGCGTCAGTCAGCTCAGGAAGCGTCTTAGGCTCAGTAGTGATGCCTGCTTTAGAGAACAGGTCTTTGTTGTAAATCAGACCGAAGCCCTCAGTGTTCATCGGCATACCGTACAGTTTGCCATTTACTGTTGTAGGAGCTTTAGTCGTATCAAGCAGGTTGCCTACCCAAGGCTGATCCGAAAGGTCAGTCGCGCGGTCCATGTAAGGAACGAGCGAGGAATAACCGCCGTTGTTGATGATCTCAGGCTCGGAACCGGAAGCGATTGCTGCTTTCAGAAGCGCGCCGTAGTCTTCGCCGCCGCCGTGAGTTTCAACTTCAACGTGAACGCCTGTTTCTTTCTCATATTCTGCTGCCATTGCATTCAGTTGATCTGCAATCTCAACTTTGAATTGGAATACTTTAATCGGTTTCTTGTCACCGGAGTTGTTCGTGCCAGCGTTAGAACCTGCTTCTGTATTATTTCCTGTGTTGCCTGCTGTGTTGTTTGTGTTGTTGTTGGACGATCCGCAGCCTGATGCCACAAGTGCAACAAGCGCAGTAGTCATGACGAGTGCTGAAACTCTTTTCATGTGTCTTTAGTACCCCTTCCAAGTTGTCTGTTTTGTAAATGCTTACATTCTCATTGTAGGTATAATCACATGTTTCTTACACCGTTTGCATTGAACAAAAAGGTGGAACATATTGATTACCCTTTCACTGAGCCTGCAGTAATACCTTCGACGATGTACTTTTGTAAAAAGAGGAAGAACACGATAATTGGTGCGATACCGATGGCAAGTCCAGGTAAGGCAAGATCCCATTTCTTCGTATAAGCACCGAAGAACTTCGTAATGCCGAGCGGAATCGTCGTTAAATCTTTGTTGCCGCCGATCACGAGTACAGGCAGCAGATAGTCATTCCAAATCCATAGTGTATTTAGAATGATGACAGTTACCATAATCGGTGTTAGAAGCGGGAAGACGATTTTGAAGAACACACCGTAAGGTGTGCAGCCGTCAACGACTGCCGCTTCTTCGACTTCAAGCGGAACGCTCTTGATGAAGCCGTGGAACAAGAACATGGATAACGCAAGGCCGAAGCCGAAGTAACAAATGATAATACCGTACAAATGGCCGCGCAGCTCAAGCAAGGACGTGATACGAACCAACTGGAGCATGACGGACTGGAACGGAATAATCATTGATGCAACGAGCGCCGTGAACAGGATTTTGTTAAACACGGTCGGTCTGCGAACGAGACGGTAAGCCATCATAGCACTGATGAACACGATACCGGCAACGCTAAATGCAGTAATAAGCAGCGAATTCATGAAGACATGAGGGAAATCAAGCTGCTCCCACACCTTCTTATAGTTGTCCCAGTGATAAGTCGCTGGCCACTTCGCTGCGTTAAGTAAAATTTCCCCTAATGTCTTCACCGAGTTCGACAATACGAAGTAGAACGGTGATAGGAAGATCAGGCCGAGCAAGATCGCGGCAATCTCCATAACCAGAATGGGGAAGGTATAATTCGCTTTGCGCTCCATTATGCTTCCACCTCCCGGCGTTTCGTAAACCAAACTTGCGTTACTGTAATAAGCGAGACTGCAAAGAAGAACAGCATGGCTTTCATTGTGCCAAGACCGTAGCGGTTATTGTTCAATGCTTCGGCATACACGTTGAATGCGAGTGATTGTGTTGATGTACCCGGACCGCCTTTAGTAAGGGACAGGTTGAGATCGAACATCTTGAACGCATTCGATGTTGTCAGGAACAAGCAGATCGTAATCGCCGGCATAATGAGCGGCACAATTACGCTGTAAAGCAGCTGGAAGGAGTTTGCGCCGTCGATGCGGGCAGCTTCCGTCAGATCTTTAGGCAAGCCAGCAAGTGCCGCGATGTAAATAACCATCATATAACCAGCAGTTTGCCAAATAAAGACGATTACTATTCCCCAGAAGCCAGTCGTTGGTGTTCCGAGCCATGGAAGGTTAAAGAACGGAAGATTCGTCAATTCACCGATCGTCGCGAAGCCTTTGGTGAAAATAAACTGCCAAATAAAGCCGAGCAGAATCCCTCCGATGACGTTCGGCAAGAAGAACACGGTCCGCAGGAAGTTGCGGGTTTTTAGCGGCTTGGACAAAACCATTGCGAGCAAAAATGCAAGCACGTTAGCGCCGATGACTGTCACCACTGTGAATTTGAGCGTAAAGCCGAGGGAGTGCCAGAAATTCGAATCTGATGCGATCAGATGCAAGTTGTGAAGTCCCGTCCAATTTGCTTTGTTCATATCGAGTCCGTTCCAGTCGGTAAAGGAATAATAGAAACCGAGCAGAAACGGGATAAACACGATAGCCAGGAAGAACAGCAAGCCAGGTCCTACAAATACGAGTTGCTGCATCCATTCGCTGAGCCTTTTGTTTTTCATAATGAAGTCGCTCCTCTCTCTAGATGTTCAATTTGCGCGATCTTTTATTACGCTAGGAAACAGTATATAGCACCCCCTCCTGCCAGAAAACCGAAGATCGTGAAGAGTAGGGTGGAATATATTGACCTGCCTGTTACAATAATTATTGGATGGTGGCGAAAATTCGGGCAGTCATCGCCCTAGCAGCTTACGGAGGCGAAAAACACTATGATTCGAAACAGCATTCGCAAGAAGCTCATCTTCTTCTTGCTCGCTGCGACTATAATTCCGATCGGCGCTTCGATTGCCGTATCCAATCTCTATACGAAGCGTTCTGTCACGGATGCGACAATTAATGAGAACTCCAGCCGTCTGGAGCTCGGGAAGAACAATATCGTGAGCTATTTCAACACGATCAACCAGCTGTCATTGTCCGTATACGGCGGTATCAATGCGGCAGACTCCTTGTACACCTACTTGGAGAAGTCGATCTCAAAACCAGTGAGCAGCAATCTGGTCGCTACAAGCCATGATCTGGTTTATCTGCACCTGTTTAGTTTGTCACAAGCGAGCAAAGATATTTATCAACTGCACCTATTTATTCCGAGCGGGAGCCAGTCCAATCTTTGGATAAACGGTTTCTTCCGCCGTGAGTATAATCCAAGCTATAAGGTGCCGCTGGATCGGGCCGGGGAAGCGAATCCGTTCATTGAACCGACTCATATGAACACGCAATACGGAATGCAGTTCTCGCTGCCGGAGTCGAAGACGACGAAGGAACCGGTCATTACGCTGCACCGGCCCATCTACTTGACGCCGACCAAGACGGTTATCGCCATGTTGTCCGTCGACCTGAAAATGGACAGCTTCAATCGGATCTGCGAGCAGCTGTATAACCAGAATGGACGTGAGCGCCTCGCCATCACGGACGAGGCTGGCAGGTACTTATATTCTTCCGAGCCTGCGGAGTATGGGAAGAAGCTTAACCAGAATTGGTCCGCGAAGCTGGCGCAAACGAGCGGAAGAGGACATTTTGTATGGAAGGACGAGCTTTTTTCCGGGATTATTTTTTACGACCATCTAGATACGCCTTATATGAAGGCGACAATCATTAAACAAATTCCGTATTCAGATCTTTACAGCACCGCTACGGCGTTAACGCGCATCAACACCCTAATTGCTGGAGGTTTCCTGCTCATCGCGCTGATCGGCACAGTCTTCATATCATTCCAGCTGACCGAGCCGATTAAACGATTGATTGGATACATGAACAGAGTGCAGGCAGGCAATCTGTCGGCTCCACTCGAGGTGCGCAATACGGATGAAATCGGTCTGCTGGCCAGAAAGATGCAAAGTATGATGGAGACGATCGATCAGCTCATTTTGCAGGAATACCGGCTGGAGCTTGCGAACAAGACCAATCAGCTCAAAGCGCTGCAAGCGCAAATCAATCCCCATTTTCTGTACAATGCGATGCAGTCGATCGGTACGCAGGCACTACAGGGAAATGCGCATAAAACCTACAGCCTCATTACACTGTTGGCCAAAATGATGCGTTACAGCATGACGACCGATGAGACGGAGGTTCGGCTTGAGCGTGAAGCCCAGCATGTGCTAGCCTACCTGGACTTGCAGAAAGAACGTTTTGGCGAACAGCTTCATGTGGAAACATCATTCTCGCCGGAGACGATGAACATTGTTGTTCCGAAAATGCTGCTCCAGCCTATCGTTGAAAATTATTTCAAGCATGGATACACTGGCGGCGTTCAAACAGGCGAGATTAGAATTACGAGCGCAATCCAAGATGAGATGCTGGTGCTTGAAATTATGGATAATGGTAAAGGGATCGAAAGCGACGAGCTTGCGCGGCTGGCGGAAATGCTGACGGGCGAACAGGACGTGAACGTGATCCATACCTTTACCGAGGAAGCGGAGGGCTCTGTTATTGATAAGTCCGGCAGCATCGGACTGATGAACGTTATCGCAAGGCTTAGGCTATATAATGGCCAGGATGCCCAAATTAAACTGGACAAGCGTTTGCCCGCGGGCTTGTCCGTTACTGTACTCATTCCGCTTGCGAAGGGGGAAACCGAACAATGAGGGCTTTAATTGTAGATGATGAAAAGCATGTGCGTGATGCAATCAAGCTGCTGGTGCCGTGGTCGGAGCTTGGCATTACAGCTCTGCTCGAGGCAGCAGATGGCCAAAGCGCGAAGGAGCTGATCGAGCGCGAGAAGCCGGAGCTCATCTTCACGGATATGATGATGCCAGTCATGAATGGCGTCGACCTGCTGCGCTGGATCCACGAACAGGAGCTGACGAGCAAGACGATTGTCATTAGCGGCTATGATGATTTTAAGCTCGCGCGCGAGACACTTCGCTATGGCGGGCTTGACTATATATTGAAGCCGATTGAGCCGGACCAGTTAATCAAGGCTGTCAGACAAGCTATTGAAACGTGGTGCCGCGAAAATCAAGACAGGACTCTTTCGCAAAATCGAGTGATGGAGATCAATCAGTTAAAGCCGGTGTATTGGGATAAGGTATTCTCGCAAATGATCGAGGATCCGCAGTCTTACTTCGCACAAGCGGAGCTGCTTCAGCAAGAATTCGGGCTGTCTGTCGGATCAGACCTTGTCAGAGTGGCGGTCTTGTCGTTCGAAGGCGTCAATCCAGAGAGTCTCCGATCATTCTCGTCGGATGAAGACTTGTTCTACTTCACGATGATGAATATTAGTAATGAAATTGTTCAGGAAGCGCGCCAAGGATATGCCTTCTCCTATTGGAATCAGCGGAGAGAAATAGTCGTGATCATGTGGAGCAAGCTGGAGGAAGCGGCACAAAGCTTGAACCGGATGCAGGAAGGATTTACGCGTACGCTTCGTACAACCTTTCATTTTGGCCTTGGCGGCATACATCCGTTTCCTTCGGGCTTAAAGGCTGCTTACCAAGAGGCAAGCGCAGCGCTGCACCATCGTAATCTGCTGGAAGCGGGACAGACGATCCATCAGTACTCGGAGCTGGACCCTCGGGGGAGAATGCAGATTGTTCATCTCTCCGATCATGGCGAGGCGTTTCGAATCGCTTTCCATAGCGGGCAGGCGCAGCGTATTCGCGAAGCGGTGGCCGACTGGATCCAAGCGGTGACCGGCGCCGGACGTATAACGCCGGATATGCTGGAGATGTGGCGCAGTGAATATAGCGTGCTATGCTCGCAATGGTCAAAGTCGTGGCTGGAAGAAGCTAGCGATGCGCCGCCGGGTCCAGCAATCGATGAGGATGTGTTCGCGCTTCGGTACGAGTCGGACTGTCGATTCTCGTTCGAGCAGCTTGAGCAGGCTTTGGCGGAAGATCTAATCCACTTCGAGCAGTCGCTGCGCGAGCTGAAGCAGCAGAGAGGCAATGTCATCTATGAGATAAAGAAATACGTCGAGACCCACTATCAACGGGAGATCTCGCTGCAGGACATCGCGAACCATTTCTATCTCAGCCGGGAATACATCTCGCGCAAGTTCAAGCAGGAGCTCGGCGAGAACCTGTCGGATTATATCGGCCGCATTCGTATCGCTAAGGCGCAGCGGTTGCTTGAGAATCCGAATATGCGCGTCGTGCAAATCGCGCAGATGGTCGGGTATCAAGACGAGAAGTACTTCAGCAAGGTGTTTAAGAAGCTTACCGGGATGACGCCGAACGAATATCGGAAAGGTCAGCTGCTGTAAGTTGGTTATAGGAGGGGCTTCTAGGCGGTTAGGACGTCTGGAAGCCCCTTTTTCACCGGTAATGGCCGTGAAACGGACCGTGTTTACGTCTTAGGTACGGAGGGTTCCCCGACTGAGGTCCAGTATGAAAAACCGCCCTCGGTCCGTTTTGAATAGACGGGAAATGACCTAGAATGAGTACATAAAGACGAATTGGTACGAACGGAAAAACGAGAGTAGCAATTGCGTCAGCAAGACGAATTGGTACGAACGGAAACAACGAGAGTAGCAATTGCGTTAATCAACAAACAAAGAAACAAAACGTACGGAATGAACACATGCATATTAAATAACGAAAGGCGGTGACTAAAACAATGAACGGAAGAAATGCACTGGGCGCTATTTTGGTCGTAATTGGCGGTCTCATGATTATGAAATTTCTAGGCATTCACCTGAACGGAATTATCTCGTTCCTGATGCCATTCGTCCTGATCGGACTTGGCGCAATCGGCCTTCGTAACAACAGCAAAGTAATCGGCGGCATCTTGATCGTCGTCGGCGCGATTCTGCTGCTTGGCAAACTGGCGAGCTTGATCGGTCTTATTATCGCGATCGTCGTTATCGTGTGGGGCGTCTCCTTATTCAAGAATCGCCACAAACGCGTGTAACGTTGATTCGTTGCACCAGTACTAACATCTAATTGGGAACAAAGGAGGCGAACCGATGAGCATCATGCGCAGAGTTCGGGATATGACGGTTGCAACGCTCAATGAGCGTTTGGAGAAAGCAGAAGATCCTGTTAAGCTAATTGACCAGTTCCTCTGGTCGACAAGAGAAGAAATTATCGGGGCAGAACGGCTGTACCAGCAATGCCTGACACATAGCAATCATCTGAAAGCACAATGGCTGCAAGCGGAGCAACTGAAAGAGAAACGCGAGCATCAAGCGATCATTGCCTTAAAAGCAGGCGAGGAGCATGTAGCACGCATTGCTCTGACGGAGAAAGCATCAAGCGAGGAGCGTGCAACGCAGTATCGCGAGCTCTACGAGCAAGCGCTGCAAGGAACAACCGAGCTCGAGCAGCAGCTGCGCGAATTGCGCAGCGAGTACCAGACGGTGTATGACAAGCGGGAATACTTCTCCGCACGCATGGAGTCGCTTCGTCTGCAGCAGCGGATGAACGAGCGGTTCACAGGCGGCAATGCGAATGGACCGGGCCAGCAGCCCGGCGGCATGTTCCGCAGGCTGGAGGACCGGATCAGCGATATGGAGCTGGAAGCGCGCAGTTTGCGCGATCTGCGTAAAGCGGGCGGGCAGCTGATCAGCGAAGCGGGATTTGCCCTTCAGAACACGATTGAACGTGAGATGGAGCAATTGAAACGGAAATTACAACAGGAAGGATGGAAGTCGTAATGAAGAAACTGTACCGGTCGCGCCGCGATAAGAAACTGTTTGGCTTATGCGGCGGTCTTGCCGAAATGCTGAATGTTGATGCGACGCTGCTGCGGATTCTTCTGATCGTCGTGACCGTCTTTACTAGCGGAGCATTAATTCTAGTCTATATCTTGGCAGGCTTAGTCGTTCCTAAGGACCCTTACCACCACGGGGGTTATGGTCCAAGCGGCTTCAATGGAAATTGGAATAACGGCCCTTTCGGAGGCGGACACAGCCACAACTCCGGCCAAAGCTTCGGCGGCGGCTATGGTAGCGGCAATGCCAGCAGTGGCAGTTCTTACACGAACCCGCCGGGACCTGGCGCTGCCGGCTGGCAGCCGCCGACACAAACGTCGGCTTCGAATATAGATGCGATGATGGATGATCTGGAGAAACGTGCGCTGCGCAAAGAAATTGAAGAGCTTCGTGCTAAATTAGCGAAACATGAGAAGGGAGATTTATAATATGAGTATTTTTAAACGAATGAAGGATATGACGAAGGCATCGGTGCATGAGCTGCTAGACAAAATGGAAGATCCGGTCGTCATGCTGAACCAATATTTGCGCGATATGGAGGGTGAAATCCATACGGCAGAGCTGACTGTTGCGAAGCAAATGGCTAGCGAGCGCCGCATGAAGCAGCGTCTTGAGGAAGCAGTACGCGGCGTTAGCGACCGTGAAGCGAAGGCAGAAACAGCTCTTCGCGCCGGTCAGGAAGAGCTTGCTCGCAAGCTGCTCGAAGAGAAAATCTTCTTCGACCAGAAGACTACGGAGTATACCGAAATGCACCAAAGCGCGAAAGCGCAAGCTGATGAGCTGATGAACCAGCTGCACGGCATGAAAGATGAGTACTATCAATTGCGCAACAAACGCAATGAGCTTGTGGCACGTGCCCAAATGGCGAAGGCGAAGAAGCAAATGGCGCAAGTATCCGCTGTACACTCCATCGAGAGCGGTCACGCATCCCGCGGCTTCAGCCGTATGGAAGAGAAAATCATGCAGATGGAAGCGGAAGCGGACGTCATGCGCGTACCTTACGGCGCACCTGGCGCACAACCAGCGGTCGGCACGATTGATACAGCTAAGCAGCTGCAAGTGGAAGAACAGCTGCAGCTTCTCAAGAGCAAGCTGAATCCTCCTGTGGCGCAAGCAACGATCGAGACGTCTTCAGGCGAATAAAACAAGAATGAATCTGCAAAAGATGTAGCCATACTTGGTCGATGCGCGTTTGTCGCATCGGCCTTAAGGCTTGTTTTGCAGGTTTACATAGACTAAAGGGGGAACAGCATGTCAGCGGAGTCGTCTTCGCCGAACAAGCCGGATAAAGCGGTAACCGGAGCCGCTGCCAGCTCGGAAGCTGGAGCGGGATCGCAATTGGGAGCCTATTCTTCGCCGCCAGCTGGGGCAGACCGGCACCGATTCCCGGATTATCTGAAAAGTACTGAGCCGCTGCCGAGCCAATCGGAGAAGCGTAAAAATGCAGCGGAGACGGTGCTGTGGCTGCTCGTTATTCTCGGCCTCGGCGTACTGCTGCTGCAAGGAACAGGTTATTTGAAGCTGTTCGCCTTGCAGAGTAAGGCTGCGCTCATCGGGCTTTCCGTCATCGCCCTGTCACTTGCACTCGCTGCGGTGTACAGCTACTTGCAGGGAATGAAGCTGCGCGCAGCGGTACAGCGGCTTACTGATCAGCAGCTCCGCAAGCGGCAGCAGCGGGTAACGCTGCTATCCGAAGATGGCGGAGCGAAGGTTCCGCCGGAATCGTTCACAGAGGAAGATGCAGCGTGGACCGAGCAGGTTCGGTTCTCGGCGGTCATTGAAGAGCGGCAGCGACTTGCCCGCGAGCTGCATGACGCAGTCAGCCAGCAGCTGTTCGCGATATCGATGACAGCAACGGCGGTCAGCCGGACGATGGAGAAGGACTGGGAACGGGCGAAGCGCCAAGTCCAGCTGATCGAGGAGATGGCATCCGTTGCCCAGTCCGAGATGCGAGCACTGCTGCTGCACCTTCGTCCGGTTCATCTCGAAGGGAAAAATCTTGGGATGGCACTGCGAAGCCTCGTTGATGAGCTGAAGCAGAAGGTGCCCATGGTCATCACGCTGGAGGCGGATCCGACCATTAAGCTGGATACGGACGCGGAGGATCATCTGTTCCGGATTGCACAAGAAGCATTGTCCAATTCGCTGCGGCATTCGAAGGCCGAGCATTTGAATATTTTCTTGCAGCATGCAGGCTCGCAGGTGAGGTTGACGCTGCAGGATGATGGTCTTGGATTTAATTTGGAAGAGAAGAAGCAAACTTCTTATGGACTTCTCACCATGGAAGAACGGGTGAACGTGCTGGGCGGGTCGCTGAAGCTCATAACATCGCCGGGGAACGGCGTGTTGATCGATATAAAGGTGCCTGCGGGCGGCTCTTGATGGAAGGGGAAATGGCGAAGTGGAAGCTATGGAGCAAATGGACAGCTTGGAACAGCCGATTAAAGTGCTGCTAGTTGACGATCACGAGATGGTTCGTATCGGACTAGCAGCCGTATTGAATACCGAGGACGGAATTGAGGTTGTCGGTGAGGCGAGCAACGGAATGGAAGGCATCCGGCTTGCGCAAGCATACCGGCCGGATGTTGTGCTGATGGACCTCGTCATGGAAGGTATGGACGGAGTGGAAACGACACGCAAGCTGCTCGAATTGTATCCGGATTGCAAGGTCATCGTACTGACGAGCTACCTAGACGATGGCAAAATGTATCCGGTTATCGAAGCGGGCGCTTTCAGCTACCTGCTCAAGACATCACGCGCGACAGAGATTGCAGATGCGATTCGGGCTGCGGCACGGGGCCAGTCGGTGCTGGAGTCGCAGGTTGCGGCTAAGATGATGAACCGATTCCGTCAGCCGAAGGCAGAGACGGTGCAGAAGCTTCATGAGCAGCTGACGGAGCGGGAGATGGATGTGCTCAAATGCGTAGGTAAAGGTTTATCGAACCAGGAAATCGCGGAAGAGCTGTTCATCGGCATTAAGACCGTCAAGTTCCATGTGACGAATATTTTCGCTAAGCTCGGCGTTGATGATCGAACGCAAGCGGCTATCTACGCGCATAAGCATGGGCTGGCGGAATAGGGAGTCACTTGGGCTGCGCTAGACGGCTAATGGCAGAAAAGCCGAAAAGCCGAAAGCTGACCGGCTGCGCCTAACGCTTAAATGGTGTTCCACTTCTTGCGGAAGGCAAAAGGAGTAAAACCCTCGCGGGCTTTGAACAGGTTGATGAAGTGGCTGACATGATCAATGCCGACCTCTTCTGCGATTGCTGCGATCGGTATGCTCGTGTATTTGAGCAGCTCCTTTGCCCTTACAATTCGCAGAAAGATGATGTATTCATTCGGCGACATCCCGACATGCTTCTTGAACTCGCGAATGAAATGATATTTGCTCACTGCTGCGCTTTTCGCCAATTCATCGAGCCGATGTCGTTCGGCGTAGCTCCGCTCTATTTTGCGAATGGTCGTGGAGATGAAGGCAGGCACCGCTGTAGACGCGGAGTCGCCGATGTGGGCGGATACGATGAGCTCGGTCACGAGCTCGGTTAACAGCTTGGCGCCAAGCAATTCCGTGTGAGGCGTCGTCTGCTCATGCACGTCAATCAAGCTTCGAATAAGGCCGAGTACAGGTGATTCTCGCTGCAGCTGCAGAAGAGGGTCGCCTTTTTTGATATAGGTATCGTAATAATGGCTGCTTGCGCCGCCGTAGAAGTGAACCCACGCAAACTCCCAATGCCCGCTGCGCGCCGTCCGGTAATGCTGATAAGCCATACAATCGATGAAGAAGAGCGAGCCGGCCCCGAGTTTATACGTATGCCCGCCATAATCCAGCAAGCCTTCCCCCGACACCGTATAAACCACCAAATAAGAAGGAAGATGCTGCCGTTCTGTAAAATAAGCCGAGTCCGTCCAAAAATAGCCCGCCTCCTGCACGTACATCAGCGAGGATCTGGCAGCGACACTTGGCGATGTGATGATCCGGATCGAATTGTTCGACCAGCTGTGCGATGCTTTCTCCGTATATTGCTGCGGCATGGCAATTGCCTCCTCCCGAGACTTGTTAGATTCATTATGAACAGCCGGCTCCTGCAAAAGCAATATTCTGTTATTTCAAAGCAACATACGGCGATGTAACTTGATATGCGAGCGCATACAATGGGGCTAGTTATTCTACTATTGGTACACTGGAGGCGCTGCTCATGTCCCTGCTTACCCCGATAAAACCAACCAAAAAACCCCGTATCGGCTTATATTCCATCGGTCTTGAAGCGTATTGGCCGCAATTTCCCGGTCTGCGGGAGAGGCTCATTGCATATGGCAACCATTTGGAGAAGAAGATGGAGGAGCATGGCGAGGTGTATAACTTCGGACTCGTCGATGCGGAAGGGAAGGGGCGCCAGGCTGGAGAGTATTTCAATGAGAAAAATGTTGATCTTATTTTCTGTCATGTCGCGACGTACTCGACCAGCTCAACTGTGCTGCCCATCCATCAAATTTGCTCGAAGCCAGTCATTGTGCTCAATCTGCAGCCGACCGCTCGCATTAACTATGCGCAGTCTACTACGGGGGAATGGCTCGCACATTGCTGCGCATGTCCGGTGCCGGAGATTTCCAATGCGTTCAATCGGGCGGGCATTCGGTTTCGTGTCATTAATGGCTTGCTTGGACTGGACTATACGCCAGTGGGCTCGCTTACCGATGAAGTGACGCATGAACGGCCGGAAGCTTTAAGGGCTTGGCGTGAAATAAAGGAGTGGATCAAAGCGGCCGGCGTCGTGCGGACGATGCGCCATGCGCGGTTCGGCTTTCTTGGCAATACGTATAGCGGGATGCTCGATATGTATAGTGATTTTGCGATGGTGCAGGCGCAGCTGGGGCTCCATATTGAGGTGCTGGAGATGTGCGATCTGGATCGTTTCCTGCAGGAGGTTACTGATGCGGAGGTCGCGGCAAAGCTCGGGGAAGTGTACGAGATGTTCGAGATTAGCGGAGATTCCCCGTCCGATCCGATTGCTCGCAAGCCGACCGTGGAGCAGCTTGACTGGTCTGCGAGAGTTGCTGCTGCACAGGAAAAGCTCGTGCGGGCGTATGATCTCGATGCTCTGACTTATTACTACCACGGGCAGAACGGGAACAACTACGAGAAGCTGCAATCCGGCTTTATCGTCGGGCATTCGCTGCTCACAGCGCGGGGCATCCCTTGCTCGGGCGAAGGTGATCTGAAGACGGCGATCGGGATGAAAATATGCGATATCCTCGGCACGGGAGGAAGCTTCTCGGAAATTGTCGTGGTGGACTATATAGATGAGACGATTCTGCTCGGTCATGACGGTCCGTTCCATATTGCGATTGCGGAAGGAAAGCCGATCCTGCGGGGGATGGGGCTCTATCACGGCAAGAGGGGAACCGGCGTATCCGTTGAAGCGAAGGTGAAGCGGGGGCGGATAACGACGCTAGGCATAACGCAAACGGGCGATGGCAAGATGGGCATGATCATCAGCGAAGGTGAAGCGACGGACGGAGAAATTATGACAATCGGCAATACGCAGACACATGTGAAATTCGCGCTGCACCCTGATGAGTATATGGAGAATTGGTTCGCTGAAGCGCCTACGCATCACTGTGCGATTGCCGTCGGCAACCAGTCGGGGCAGTTCAAGAAGGTGGCGGAGCTGCTGCAAATACGGAATGTGACGCTTTGTAGAAATTAGTTGGGCAACTGGAGAAAGTTGAAGTGGCAGAGGAATTGAAGATGCGGGTGCGTCAGGTGGGGACAGTACGGCAGAAGCGGGTGCAACTGGTGGGGACAGTTGAAGCATTGCGAAAAACTAGTTTTGGCGGGAGGGTTGCGTTTATGGAACGTGTTTCCTTTGTTCTGCAGATTGATGAGAGTAACCGAGATGCCTATATCGAGCGACATAAACAGGCGGACCCTGAGCTGCTGAAGGCGTTCGGCGAGGTTGGCATCAAGACGTACAGCATCTTTATGGATGGCGGCAGACTGTTCGCCTACATGGAAGTGGAAAACTTCGCTGAGGCAATGGCGGCGCTGGATGGGCATCCGGCGAATGTGCGGTGGCAGCAGTTTATGGCGGATTTGCTTGTGAAGCATCATGAGGGCGGGACGGTGAAGGTGATCCCGGAGGTGTTTTATTATTCCGGGGAGTAGGGTTGGGGAGAGGGCAAGGGCAAGGCAAAGGCAAGGGGGAAAGCGGCGGAAACGGTGAAAGAGTGTCCCTGTGGGATTTAATTTATATTAGGCTGCTCCTGATTTGGAGCGGTCTGTTTTATTTTGGTGGGAAAGGGTGGAGGGTGAGAAGGTAGTTGTAAATGGCTTCGATATTGTTGATTTTGAAAGTTGGAGAAGCCTGGTGCACGGGGATATTGAAAGAGTCCCAGTTAGCGATCATCGCAATATTGGATAAATGGAGCAGCGGTTCGTCCTGGGGATTGCGAAGAAGCACAAGCTTCGGATATTGCTCTTGCTTAAAGCCTTCCACAAGCACAAAGTCGACATGCTGCATATGGGCAAGGAGCGCGGAGAGCGGCTCGGTTCGGTTGCTAATAATGGCGCTGCGTGACGCGGAGCTGATCGCGGTAATATCCGCGCCTGCTTCTTGATGCTGCCACGTGTCCGTGCCTGGCGTATCCATCGTGAACTCATGTGCGTCGTGCTTCGCTGTGCCAACGGTGAAGCCTGCTTGTTTTAGCTTGCGGGTTAACTGGGAGAGAAGCGTTGTTTTGCCGCTGTTCTTGTAGCCGACGATTTGGAACACGTAAGGTGCTTGCTGTGACTGTGCGGGTACGGAATGATGGCTGTTTTGGTCAGAAGGCATAGCGCGCAGTGCTCCTTGTAAAAGGTAATGGGTAGAGATGAATTTAGTATAGCATAAGCTTGTATTACGGATTTAAGTGTTTCTGTTACAATGGGGAGATAGATGGTTACAGAAGCGTAAAGGAGAAGATGGCTGTGCAGCTGCAGGGGGAGACGCGTTTTAGCAGGCGCGCGGTCAAAGTGGATGAGGCGATTCGCCTTGTTGTTGAAGCGGCTGAACCGGGGCGGAATGAGCATGTGCCGCTGTGGGAGGCTAACGGTCGCTATCTGGCGGAGCCGCTTGTTGCGACGACGGATTGGCCGCCTTTTGCGCGGTCGGGGCTGGATGGCTTCGCCGTCCGCAGCGCAGATACGGCGCTGGCGTCACCGAGCGAACCGGTGACGCTGCGCGTGGTGGACACGGCCCGCGCGGGCGAGCTCGCCTCCGCTGCCGTGGAGCCGGGCACCGCCGTCCGAATCATGACCGGCGGCGCGGTGCCCTTGGGGGCGGACGCCGTCGTCATGCTGGAGCAGACGGCGGATGCCTTTATTGACGGGCGACCCGCGGTGCGCGTGAAACGCGCCGCGGAGCCCGGGCAGAACATTGCGCCCCGCGGCGAGGAGTTCCGTCGCGGGAGCGCATTGGCGGAGCCCGGCACGATGCTGCGGCCGGGCCACGTCGCTTTGCTCGGCACGTTTGGCTGCGCCGACGTGCCGGTATTCCTGCGCCCGCGCGTAGCGGTGCTGGCAACCGGCACGGAGCTGCTGCCGGTTGAGGCGCCGCTAGAGCCGGGGCGCATCCGCGACAGCAACAGCGCGATGATTGCCGCGCTTGTGCAGCAAAGCGGCGGCGTTCCGCTGCTGCTCGGCCGCGTGCCGGACGAGCCGGAGGCAGCGGCTCGCGCGATTGCGGCTGCGCTCGCGCAGAGCGACATCATAATCACCACCGGCGGTGTGTCGGTCGGCGATTATGATGTGATGGCGAGCCTGCTCGCAGGCTTGCCCGCCGCCGGCACGGAGGCGGGGCAAGCTCCGGCGGAGCCAAACGGCTCGCACATCCGCGAAGCGTCCGCGCCAAGCGCTCCCGCCGCGATTAGCGCACCTACCACGGCTGCCGCGCCAAGCACCTCAGCCGCGCTGCCTCCGGGCAGCCGCCTCCTGTTCAACAAGGCGGCGATGCGCCCAGGCAGTCCGACGTCTGCCGCTGTTGTCGGCGGAAAGCTGCTGCTTGCGCTGTCGGGAAACCCCGGAGCCTGCTTCGTTGGCTTCGAGCTCTTTGCGAGGCCAGCGCTGCGTCGGCTTCAAGGCGCTGCAGCAACAGAAGCGCTGCCGAAGCAGGCGACCGCGAAGCTTGCCGCAGGCTTCGCCAAAGGCAGCCCGCACGAGCGATTCGTGCGGGCGCGTCTGTACACCGAGGGCGGTGTACTCTACGCCGATCCGCTGGCGTTCGGCAAGTCGAGCATGATGGCGTCTATCCCTGACGCGGACTGCTTGATCCGGCTGAAGCCCGGATCCATCGGCGCAGAGACAGGTGCCATCGTCGATGTCATTCTCCTATAAAAGAAATAAACCCGCTCATCGAGAGCAGGTTTATTCTTCTTTCTACGCTAACGGACTCCAGAATCGCTATTTGACCCCAATTGCCCGATGCTAGAATGTAACGGAACACAGGCACGTTATTCCAACGAAATCAGCCGCTTTCGGCTGCAAAAGCAGCGAATAACGCTTCTGGGATCCGTTACAACTTTTTGAGAGGCATATTTGGGCAAATAAGGTGTTTACGATCCGTTAGCCGGGGAGCGGCGAGCAACAGTCGGCCTTCAGAGCTCAGCGAGCGGCGAACGACTATCTTCAGTTATTCTTCACGTTCTTCGTGCGGCGAGCCGCACTCACATAATCGAATTCAAAAACAGCCCTCCAAGAGGAAGCTGCAAATACGGGCCGGACGAGGCGCGGTAGAGAGTGAACGACTGGAAACCGCTCGCCTTTGTGCTGATCAGAGATTCTGTCGGCAGCTCCGACAGCTGGCTAATCGTCTGCTGCAGCCGAGATGCAAGTCCGTGACGGCCGCTTATGATGCGGCTTACATCGTCTGGCTGAGCTTCCATTGCAGCACCAAGCTTCTCTTCATCTAACTGCCACTTGCCTTGCTGCGATTGTGAAATTCCGAGCGACGCAAGCTCAGAGCTTCGCAGTACGTCATCCACACGCTGTTTCAGCACCGGGTTCAAGTAGCCGGATGAATCGTAAGTAGCTTGCAGCGAATTGACTTCTTCGATGACCGATTGCAGCTGGCTGTGCAGCGCATCGGAGTTATTTCGCACCTTGATCGTGAAATCAGCTGGTGCGGTCATATCTTCCAGCGAGATTCGTACACGACCTTGCTGCAGAATGATCTCATTCGACTCATTCGACTCATACGTTTGGCCATCCACTAGAACGCGCATGTCCGACTCCTTAACGACCGCTCGGTCAGCGCCGCTCGAAGCAATGATACTGCCTCTCTGATCCTGAAGCGCGAAAGCATATTCCGTTCCTACCCCGCCAGCATCCACGACAAGCTTAACCGTTCCGTTTGTTTGATTCTCCTGCACGGATGCTGTTACGCCGAGCTTAGCCCCATTGATGCTGCTTTGCAATCTGCCGAGAGCAGCCGAATTTGTATCTCCGGGACGAATGACGGTAGAGAGCGAGTATGTCTGCCCGCCTGCTTGAAGCGTAAAAATGTGCGCGCCAGAGTTGATGATAGAAGGCGCATTCTTCGTCAGGTCGTAGCCTTGATTCTGCTGAGGCTTAGCAAGCGAGGCAACTTGAACACTGTAGTCCGTACGGGCTGCGCTTGCGTCAGCATCGCCGGTTACGCCAGCTGTGCCTGTCCCTTCAACTTGCACCGAGCGCTGTTCGAACGCCGACTTGCCCTTCATCCGAATGTCTGAGAGTGCAGAGCTGACCTTTTTGCTCTGAGCGAGCCAATCCGCGGAGCTGTTCGCAGCAGCCTTCAGGGCATCCTGTGCCTGCTTCGGAAGCGTAAAGCTGCCCACCGAGCCGCGTGCCGGAATGGACGCGGCGACCTGCTTCCTCGTATTTTGCGACATCAATGATAAATAGCCTTGGCCCGAATAGGGATAAAGTGCGTACCGCTCGACGGGCTGGACCGGTTCTCTCGTATGGCGAACCGTCCCGAACACAGCGGGCATGGAATAAGGCAGAACCACAGCAATCCCTCCGATCGCAATTGCTCATCTACCTTACATTTTAAATAAAATTTTCCAACTTGTCGATTGTCTTCTACGGCACTTCTCTCAATGAAAAAGCCCTCACCGCACGCTGCGAGGCTGCAAGCGAGAGGGTATGGGCTTTGGATGCCGAATTATATAAGCAGGAACAGAAATGCAAGGGACGCCAAGTCAAACGCAAGTGCCTCGCCAAAGAATGGATTAAATCCATCACCGTAATAAGGATCGCCATAGTAGTTATTATCGTAAGGATAATAAGCTTGCGTCTGCGCGGCTTCCTTCGTCCCTGACTTGCCCTCTACCGCCGCTTTGCTCGGCTTGCCGCCTTTTTTCTTCTTTACCTTCGTATTCGTTACTTTACCCAGCTGACCGACCGTAGTGCCTGTAGTCTTCTGTTTCATGCTTGCTTCCGTTTCATTAAGCATAATGCGACCGCCGTGGCACCGGCTGAGAATACCGACATAGCGCTCACCTTCGTTCGTGACCACACAGACGGGCATGCCGCAGTACTGTTTAATCGTATCTTCATGAAGTGGATATATAGGTTGCAACTTCGATGACACCTCCCCTTTGGGTTCCTGTGACAGTGTATTCACCTACAGGTAAGTGCGTATGGATATTTACCTACTGCTTATTAGGTTAAAAGTTTCCTTGAAGGGAGCGGATCTTCTGATGCCAGCTAACCATCGCCGTCAGCCACGAGGCGGCATGCTCGCCGTGGTCGTTCTGCTGCTCATCCTCGTAACCTGGACCGTATGGCATAATCGGAGCCAACCTGCGACATCGGATGCGGACTTTGCTGTATCGCATGATTTTGAACAAGTGTGGAAATGGAGCAGTACGTCCTATGCGGGCGGATCGGAAAAGGCGCACTGGTCGTTCCGCTGGGACGGTGGGGCGAAGGCAGAGGGAATCGAGCGGCTTGCCGCAGCGCTTGGATTCACACTATCAACGGGCTTGGACGGTGATGCGCCAGTTGATATTACGGCAACGAACGATGCGGACAGGCTGAAGCTTTGGGTCCGTTCGAAGCCAGTCGGGCAGCTAGGCGACTCTTCCAAAATGCCATATGAGCTTGTGTTGCTGCTGGATACGGCGAGAGGATCCGATAGCAAGGCGATTGCAGATGAGGTCAATAAGGTGGAAAATGCGGCAATCGCTGCTGGTTTGCTGTTGCAGGGAGGGTTTACTGCACGTGGAGAAATGGTGCAAGCAGATGCGCCTGGCCGGATTGCGGCTGCCGCGGGAGCTACGGAAGTGGAGGCGTACGATGACAGCCATACGTCCAGCTTGACGTATTATAGCGAGGCGCTGCATAGCGGCGTACAGAGCGGGGCGGCGAAGGTGAATTTGCAAATTGCAGGCGCGCTGACGACAGGCAAAGCTGCTCGTGAATTGATCGTTGGAGTGCCGCTAATAACGGGCGATTATACGGAGCAGAAATAAGAAAATATGCCAGCTGCTGGGCGATATTTATCCGGGCATGAATAGCATCTGCTGGCTCGATATGCTAAACTAACATAAATTGATCCATACAGTACTTGTATGAAAATACATAACAGAATGAGGGAAAAGACCGAAGTGAGCAAACTGGATACGATTGCCGCAGAGGGTGCGGTTTATTATTTGTTTGGAGCTACAGGCGATTTAGCGCGTAGGAAGCTATTTCCTGCGCTTTTCAGCTTATATAAGGAAGGCAAGCTAGCTGAGAACTTCGCTGTTGTCGGAGTTGCGCGCAGACCGCGGACGAATGAGCAATTCCGTGCTGACGTGTATGAATCGATTGGCGAGTTCTGCCGCTACAAGGCTGACGATGCTGAAGCTTGGGAACGTTTTGCGGAGCATTTCGTCTACATGTCTCTTGATATTAACAATGTCGACGGCTTCCGCGAGCTTGCGCGCCTTAGCCAAGGTCTGGACGAGAAATTCAACATTCCAGGCAATCGCCTGTTCTACTTGGCGCTGGCGCCGAATTTGTTCGGACCTGTTTCGTTCAATCTGCGTGATGGCGGCCTCCTCGAATCGCAGGGCTGGAATCGCCTCGTAATCGAGAAGCCGTTCGGCTACGATCTGGAATCCGCTCGCGAGCTGAACAAACAGCTGAACCAAGTGTTCCAGGAGTCCGAGATTTACCGGATCGACCATTACCTCGGTAAGGAAATGGTGCAAAATATTGAAGTGCTGCGGTTCTCGAACGCATTTTTTGAGCCGCTGTGGAACAATAAACATATTGCCAATGTCCAAATCTCTCTGTCGGAAACGGTCGGCGTTGAAGAGCGCGGCGGCTATTACGATAAGTCCGGCGCGCTTCGCGACATGGTACAGAACCATTCGATGCAGATGCTGGCGATGATTGCGATGGAGCCGCCGAGCCGTCTTCACCCGGAAGATATCCGCGATGAGAAGGTTAAAGCGCTTCGTTCGCTCCGTCCGTTCGAGTCGGCTGCCGAAGTGAACCAGCACGTTATTCGCGGTCAATACAGCGAAGGTTCAACCGGAGATAAAGCGCTCAGCGGCTACCGTCAAGAGGATTCGGTTAATCCGGAATCGACGACGGAGACCTATTTTGCGGCTCGTGTGTATCTGGATAATTTCCGCTGGGCTGGCGTACCGTTCTACATTCGTACAGGCAAGCGCCTACCCGTGAAGACAACCGAGGTCGTTATCGAGTTCAAGAACGTGCCGGACAATATGCTGTTCGCACAGCGTCATGATCTGGCGCCGAACCTGCTCGTTATTCGGGTGAACCCGATGGAAGGCATCTATATCAAGATCAATGCGAAGAAGCCAGGTGTCGACAACGTCGTTCAGCCGGTTTCGATGGAGTTCTGCCAAAGCTGCATGATCGGCATCAATACGCCTGAAGCTTACGAGCGTCTCATCTATGATGCGGCTCGCGGCGAATCGACCTACTTCACCCGCTGGGATGAAGTGGCGGAGGCGTGGTCGTTCGTTGACCGTATCGCAGCAGCATGGCGCGAAGATAGCTCCAATCTGGAACTTTACCCTGCGGGCTCGTGGGGACCGAAGAGCGCGGAAGCGCTGCTCGCAGCAGACGGCTTCCACTGGTGGCCGGTGAACGGGCAAGCCGAAGATAATGTCATCTGGATTTCGGGCGGACCGAAGTGACCTATAGGCAATCGGGACGCACGCGGAGCCTGAAGCATATGCTGAAGGATGGCGAGACGATCCAGAATGATTGACCGAATTAGTGTTTAGAGCTTGAGTTAGGCATGTAAAGGACGAAGGGAATAACGATGAGCAAACTTACGATAGCAGATGAGATAAAGCAAGAAGTCGAGAGACGGCGCACGTTCGCCATTATCTCTCACCCGGATGCGGGTAAAACAACATTAACGGAGAAGCTGCTCCTGTTCGGGGGCGCCATCCGTGAAGCGGGTTCCGTTAAGGCTCGTAAGGCGAGCCGCCATGCGACAAGTGACTGGATGGAAATCGAGAAGCAGCGGGGTATCTCCGTTACTTCCTCGGTTATGCAGTTCGATTATAGCGGACATCGCGTGAACATTCTGGATACGCCCGGTCACCAAGACTTCTCTGAAGATACGTACCGGACGCTTACTGCTGCGGACAGCGCCGTGATGCTGATTGACGTCGCGAAGGGCGTCGAGGCACAGACGATCAAGCTGTTCCAGGTGTGCAGCAAGCGCGGCATTCCAATCTTCACGTTCATCAACAAGCTTGACCGTGAAGGGAAGAGCCCGTTCGAGCTGATGGAAGAATTGGAGCGCGTGCTTGGCATTCGTGCCGTTCCGATGAACTGGCCGATCGGCATGGGGCGTGAGCTGTGCGGCGTCTACGACCGGATGAAGAATCAGGTGGAGCTGTTCAATGGGAACGACCACTCGACGATCTCGGTTGAGAAAGTAGCCGATTACAACGATCCGCATATTCGCGAGATGGCGGGCGATTATTTGACTGATCAGCTCATTGCGGATCTGGAGCTGCTAGACGTTGCAGGCGATCAGTTCGATTATGAGAAAGTACGCGCAGGCGAGCTTACGCCGCTGTTCTTCGGCAGTGCGGTTAACAACTTTGGCGTGCAGACATTCCTTGAGAACTTCTTGCAGCTGGCGCCTTCGCCGACTCCAAGACAGAGCACGAGCGGAACTGTCGATCCGATGAGCGAGAAGTTCTCGGGTTACGTCTTCAAAATCCAGGCGAACATGAACCCTGCGCACCGCGACCGTATTGCGTTCCTGCGTATTTGCTCCGGTCGCTTCGAACGCGGCATGAGCGTACGCCATGTGCGTAACGGCAAAGACATCAAGCTGTCGCAGCCGCAGCAGTTCTTGGCGCAGGATCGGGACATCGTAGAGAACGCCTATCCGGGCGATATTATCGGTTTGTTCGATCCGGGCATCTTCCGTATCGGCGATTCGTTGTCGCAGGGCAGCGAAATCGTATTCGACGAGCTGCCGACGTTCTCGCCGGAGATCTTCGCCAAAGTAACGGTGAAGAACGCTTTGAAGCATAAGCAATACCAGAAAGGAATTGACCAGCTGACCGAGGAAGGCACGATTCAAGTGTTCCAATCGACAGGCGGCTTCGAAGAGACGATTCTCGGCGTTGTCGGTCAATTGCAATTCGAAGTATTCGAGCATCGGATGCGTGCCGAGTACGGCGTAGAAATTCAGCTGCACCGGATGACGTTCCAGTCCGCACGCTGGATTGTAGATGATAAGATTGACCCGACCAAGTACCGGATCAATTCCACGCTTGTGAAGGATAAGAAAGATAATTATGTTGCGTTATTCGAGAACGAATACGCGATGCGTACAGCAATGGAGAAGAACCCTACTTCCAAGTTTTTGGAAATGGCACCTTAATTATCGCTGTCGCAGATGGAAGAATTTCGAACAGCTGGTTAAGGACTCGTCCTTGGCCGGCTTTTTTTTATTGGAGAGGAGAGAAAGCCGAACATGTCAACGTCACGCGTACTACGATGGGTTTCCGGTGGGCTTGAAGCATTTCTGGGCATCCCGATAGTCGGGGGGTTATTCGTCATCTCGATGTCGTGGACCCCGCTGCTAGTTATGCTCGTGCTTCACATCGTTACACTTGTTTTCTGTTCCACTGAGAATAAGGCAAAGCACGGCAGCATTCTCGGCATTATAACTTCGGTGATCGCCTGGATCCCTTTCGTCGGTATGATTATGCATATCATTACGGCGATTCTGCTTATGGTAAGTGCAGCCAAGGATCGGAACGAAGCGGTCCCGCCGCCGAATCCGCCGCACCCGAGCAGCTTCTAAAAATATCAGAAAAAGCGCCTAAAGTCGTAATCTTACATATTGACAGGCGCTTTTTTGCATGAGAAAATGTACGCGTGTACATTTCCAGTAACATGGAAGGGAGGAAGGGCTTATTCGTAGAAAAGTTGCGGAGCTTGCAGGCGTATCGGAAGCGACAGTGTCGCGAGTATTAAGCGGCGCTGATAGCGTAAAGGAAGAAACAGCGAGACGGGTTATGGAAGCGGCTAACAAGTTAGGGTATGTTCCGAATGCGCTGGCACAACGGTTTGCGCTGCGCAGAAGCGGCAACCTTGGCGTCATCCTGCCTATGCTGCCTAAAGTGAATCTCTTCTCTACGCACTACTTCTCTGAAGTGTTAAGCGGCATTGGGATAACGGCCAAGCAGCGAGGCTATGACCTGCTGCTCTTGTTCCGTGAACCCCATGAGCCACGGGATTACGCCAGCTTATTTCGAACGCAGAAGATTGACGGGTGCATCATCTTGGGTGCGCAGGACATTCCTTCCGAACGGGCAGCGCTGCGGGAGTTGAAAGACTCAGAGTTCCCGTTCTGTCTGGTCAATCAGCGTTTCGAAGGTGAAGCATTCAGCACCGTAGATGCCGATCAGCGTATGGGCAGCTATCATGCAGGCAAACATCTTGTGAAACAAGGCTATCGCCGTATCTGTTTCTTGAACGGTCCGGCGGAGTATTCGAACAGCTTAGATCGACTGAAAGGTTACCAGCAGGCGCTGGAGGAAGCAGGGCTGCCGTATAAGCCTGAGCATGTTCTCGTCGGCAACTATAGCCGAAAGAGCGGCTACGCCATTTCGGAAGCGGTTGCAAAGCTGGTGGAGAGCGGTGAAGTGGATGCGGTCATTGCCGCAAACGACCGGATGGCCATTGGGCTCATGCAAGGACTCAAGGAGCAAGGCATACGCATCGGTGAACATCTTGCGCTCGTCGGCTGCGACGATTCCGACGTATCTCGGATGACCGAGCCGCAACTAAGCTCCATCCGCGTTCCGTTCTATGAGGTCGGCTGCGAGGCGGCTTCACGGCTGCTTGATGCGATGTCAGAGAACGAACCACCTGCTCCTTTCGAAATCAGACTGCCTGTGAAACTGATTGAACGTGCATCATCCCAAGTATCCAAAGCAACTCGCGAGTAATCGAACCATTTTAAAAACCCAATTCGCTTGAGAGGTGGAAATGAGAAGATGAGCAAAATTAGAGTCGGCATGATTGGTTATAAATTTATGGGAAAGGCCCATAGCAACGGTTATCGTGCCCTTCCAATGTTTTTCCCGAAGGTAGTTCGCCCGGAGATGGCGGTCATCTGCGGACGTGACCCTATTGCTCTTGAGCAGGCGCGCGCGCAATACGGCTGGGAGCAAGCGGAGACAGACTGGCGCAAGCTGATTGCCCGTGACGATGTTGATTTGGTTGACATCAACGCACCAAGTGACGCGCATAAAGAAATCGCGATTGCTGCCGCTAAAGCGGGCAAGCATATTTTCTGCGAGAAGCCGCTTGCGCTGAATCTAGCAGATTCGATTGAAATGCTGAACGCGGCTGAAGAAGCCGGCGTGAAGCATATGGTCGGCTTCAACTACCGTTTCGCGCCTGCGATTCAGCTGGCTAAGAAGCTCGTTACTGAAGGCCGACTCGGTGAAATTTATCACTTCCGCGGCTTCTTCCTGCAAGACTGGATCGTCGATCCTTCGTTCCCGCTCGTATGGCGCTTGCAGAAGGAAATCGCCGGTTCCGGGGCGCATGGCGACCTTGGCGCTCATGTCATCGACATGGCTCGTTTCCTCGTTGGCGATATCAAAGAGGTTATCGGCATGAGCGAGACGTTTATCAAAGAGCGTCCACTCGAAGCATCGTCAAGCGAGCTTAATACTGGACTTAGCAAAAAGGCTGACAAAGACGCACCGCGCGGCGCAGTAACCGTTGACGATGCGACGTTGTTCCTTGCCCGTTTCGCAAACGGCGCGCTCGGCAGCATTGAAGCGACTCGCTTCGCGCCAGGCCATCGCTGCACGAACTCGTTCGAGATTAACGGCAGCAAGGGCAGCATCAAGTTTGATTTTGAACGCGTCAATGAGCTGGAAGTGTTCTTCACGGACGATGCTGCTGACGTGCAAGGCTTCCGCCGTGTACATGCGACAGAAGGCGCACACGCTTACAGCGAGGCTTGGTGGCCAGCTGGACACAGCATCGGCTATGAGCACACGTTCACGCATGAGTTCCATGAGTTCATGCTTGCGATTGAAGAAGATCGCCAGCCAGTGCCGAACTTCGTGGACGGCGTAGAATGCCAAGCTGTATTGGAAGCGGTTGACAAGTCGATTGAAGAACGTCGCTGGGTTTCGATTTCAGAGCTGAGATAAACATAATTTGGTAAGAAGGACGGTATCACCAATGAAAAAAGCACTCATCGTTTGGGGCGGCTGGGATGGTCATCAGCCGAAGGAAGTCGCTGAAATTTGTGAAGGCGTATTGAAAGAAGAAGGGTTCGACGTAACCGTATCGGATACGCTGGATGCTTACAAGGATGCAAAGCTGATGGCATCGCTAGATCTGATCGTGCCAATCTGGACGATGGGTTCCATTACGCAGGAGCAGCTTCGCCCGCTGCTTGATACTGTTGCTGCTGGCTGCGGCATCGCAGGCTGCCATGGCGGTATGGGCGATTCGTTCCGCAATGATGTCGATTACCAGTACATGGTTGGCGGCCAATGGGTTGCTCATCCGGGCAATGACGGCGTTCGCTACGATGTGAACATGGTGAGCGAAGATGATCCGCTGACGAAGGGCATTGGCGACTTCGAGGTGTGTACGGAGAAGTATTATATGCATGTCGATCCAGCGATTAAGGTGCATGCAACGACGAATTTTGACGATGTGTTGATGCCAATCGTTTGGACAAAAAAATGGGGTCAAGGCCGCGTTTATTACAACTCGCTCGGTCACCAAGCGAATATTGTGGCATTGCCGCAGGTGCTTGAGCTGATGCGTCGCGGCTTCCTGTGGGCAGCGAAGTAAGCTTTAGTTTGTAGTTGAATGTTCATGATTAGAGGAGGCGTACTGGTCTATGAGTCGCGTTAAAGTTGGCATTATCGGCTGCGGAAATATCAGCCATGTCTATTTCACGAATTTGAAGAAATATCCTGAGGTCGAGCTGGTAGCCGCAGCGGATATTGATATTGAACGCGCTCGGAGCCGTGCGCAAGAGTTTAACTTGGAGAAGGCGTATACAGTCGATGAGCTGCTTGCCGATCCGGAGATTGAAATCGTCGTCAATCTGACGATTCCAAAGGCTCATGCTTCGGTCTGCTTGAAAGCGCTTGAAGCTGGCAAGAATGTGTACGTGGAGAAGCCGATCGTCGTGACGCGCGAAGAAGGCCAGCAAGTGCTGAAGCTCGCTGCTGAGAAAGGGCTTCGTGTCGCAAGCGCGCCGGAGACATTCCTTGGCGGCGGCATTCAAACATGCCGCAAGCTCATTGATGATGGGGCAATCGGTACGCCGGTGTCCGCAACAGGGTTCATGCTCTGCGGCGGGCATGAGAGCTGGCATCCGGATCCTGAGTTCTATTATGAGATCGGCGGCGGCCCGATGTTCGATATGGGTCCGTACTATTTGACTGCGTTCGTTACGCTGCTTGGCCCAATCAAGCGTGTTACGGGCTCGGCGCGCATCTCGCATCCGACAAGAACGATTACGAGCGAGAAGAAGCGCGGCAAAATCATCGAGGTGGAGACGCCGACGAACATTACCGGCGTGCTTGATTTCGAGAACGGCACGATCGGCACGCTGCTGACGAGCTTCGATGCTGCGGCTGGCACTTCGCTGCCGAACATTGAAATTCACGGAAGCGAGGGCACGCTGCTCGTACCAGACCCGAACGGCTTTGGCGGCGTAGTGAAGCTGCGCCGCAGAGGCGGCGACTGGGAAGAGATTGCGCTCACGCATGGCTATACCGACAACAACCGCGGTATCGGCGTAGCGGATATGGCGCGTGCGATTCGCGAAGGCGGCGAGCATCGTGCGAACGGCACGATGGCGTACCATGTGCTTGAGGCGATGCATGGCATCCACGATGCATCCCGTGAAGGCAAACATTACGAGATGCATAGCACATGCACGCGTCCTGAACCGATGCCAGCGCTTGAAGCACAATCGAAATAACGATACACTATAGGAATGAGACAAGAGCAGCTTGCCCGCCTTGGGTAAGCTGTTTCTTTTAATAGGACTACATAGTTAGAGGAGCGCATTCGAGTATGAAAAGAGTTAAAGTCGGCGTTGTAGGCTGTGGCAATATTAGCCAAATCTATTTTACAAACCTGAAGAAGTACCCTGAAATTGATCTTGTTGCTGCTGCGGATATCGATCTAGAGCGTGCGAAACAGCGTGCGGAGGAGTTCGGTCTCGAGAAGGCTTATACGGTAGAACAACTGTTGGCTGATCCTGAGATTGAAATTGTCGTCAATCTGACGATTCCGAAGGCTCATGCATCGGTTTGCTTGCAGGCGCTGGAAGCAGGCAAGCATGTGTACGTGGAGAAGCCTCTTGCGGTTACGCGCGAGGAAGGCAAGAAGGTGCTTGAACTGGCTGCTGCAAAAGGACTTCGTGTTGCAAGCGCGCCTGAAACATTCCTTGGCGGCGGTATCCAAACTTGCCGTAAGCTTATTGATGACGGTGCAATCGGTACACCGGTCTCCATCTCGGGCTTCATGCTCGGCGGCGGCCCTGAGGGCTGGCATCCGGATCCGGAGTTCTTCTACGAGCTTGGCGGCGGTCCGATGTTCGATATGGGCCCATACTACCTGACTGCTTATATTACTCTGCTTGGTCCAATCCGCAGAGTGACGGGCTCCGCTGTAATCTCGTACCCTGAGCGTACAATTACGAGCGAGAAGAAGAACGGCAAAGTCATTACAGTTGAGACGCCTACGCATATTGCCGGCGTGCTTGATTTCCATAGCGGCGCAGTAGGCACGCTGATCACAAGCTTCGATACGAAAGCAGGCACGTCGCTTCCGAACATCGAAGTGCACGGCAGCGAAGGCTCGATTCTTGTGCCAGACCCGAACACATTCGGCGGTCCGGTGAAGGTTCGCAAGCTTGGCGGCGAGTGGGAAGAAGTAGAACTCACGCACGGCAACACGGACAACAATCGTGGTATTGGCGTAGCGGATATGGCACGCGCAATCGTAGAAGGCCGCACGCACCGTGCGAATGGCGCGATGGCTTATCACGTGCTTGAAGCGATGCATGGCTTCCACGATGCATCCCGTGACGGCAAGCATTACACGATGGAGAGCACTTGCGAGCGTCCAGAGGCAATGCCGGTTCTCGAGAGCGAACCATCTGTGTAAGATGCACTATAAGAAGTAAAGTAAAGACAGCTTGTCCAACGGACAATCCAATCTTCTCGGCTTTATGCTGGGAGGATTGGGTAAGTCTTAGGACAAGCTGTTTTGTTGTATTAGGTGGTTCTATTCGTTTCGTTTAACTTAGCTTGGACTTGGCGGCGCGCTCTCATCTACGCCGTTGAGCTCATTATAGAGTACGCCAACCATTCGCTCTTGATCGGGTTTCTCGCTGCTCCGCCATATCATTTCGAACAGAACGCCGAGCCCGGGAAGTGTTCGTTCATCATTGCCGATGGAGCTTTCGATCACGTCGGTCAGTTCCTCACCATTTTTATTTTGTACCCGACGCACGATTGCCTGCCGCAAATCAAGATTGTTCAATCTGATCCCTCCATCATAACTACAGATTCGACAGTTAATATCTCCTGTGGCGCTGCATTTCATGCCGGATGCGGCAGGCTGCTCATTCGGATAAATCCGGCAATTGTGATATACTAGGCGAAAGGTACGACTATTGGTCAGGGAGGAACATGAGCTTGGCTAAGAAGCAGTTTGCAGTAATCGGAATGGGGCGTTTCGGCTCCAGCGTAGCCACAACTCTAATGGAGCTTGGATTCGATGTGCTTGCCATAGATAGGAGCGAGCAGATCACCCAGGATGTATCGGACTGGGCGACTCACGCGGTTTCGGCGGATACGACAGATGAAGATACGCTTCGCTCACTGGCGATCTGGAATTTCGATGTGGTCGTCGTGGCGATCGGCGCAGATATTCAAGCGAGCATCCTGACCGTATTGATTCTAAAGGAGCTCGGCGTGAAGCAAGTTATTGTAAAAGCTCAGAACGAGCTTCATGGCAAATTGCTGAGCAAGATCGGCGCGGATAAGATTGTTTTTCCAGAGCGCGACATGGGCATGCGGCTTGCGCACAACTTAGTATCTCCGAATATTCTCGAGTTTATTGAGCTGTCGCAGGAGTATAGCATTATAGAGCTGAAGGCCCCGGTTGAGCTGGTGGGCAAAACATTAAAGCAGCTCGATATTCGGGCGAATTATAGATGCAATGTGCTGGCCATTAAGTCCGGCGCGGAATTGAACATTGCTCCTTTTGACGATGATTGGGTTGAAGAGAACGACGTGCTTGTCATCGCGGGCAAAAGCAAAGATATTTCGAAATTAGAACTCGATTATGCGGATTGAACGTGGGGAATAGATATGAATAAACGAATGATGAGCATTACTTCATTGCAGAACGAAAAAGTGAAAACGATGGCGGCGCTGCTTGAGAAGAAGCACCGCGACCGCACGGGACGTTTCATCGTGGAAGGCGTGCATCTCGTGCAGGAGGCGCTGCTGGCGGATGCCGATGTTGAGACGATCGTCATCGACATGGAACGGGGCATTCCCGCAGAGCTGCGCACGCTGCTGAGCCAGACGGACTGCGAGCTTATTGAAGCGACGCCGGCCATTATCGCAAAATGTACCGGAACGGACTCGCCGCCGCCGGTGTTTGGCGTTGTCGCGAAGCTGATGCCGGATAACTCGGCGCTATGGGGACCGAATTCGCTCGTCATCGTGCTTGATGGCGTTCGCGATCCCGGCAATGTCGGCACCATCATCCGCAGCGCGGACGCGGTTGGCGCCGATGCCGTCATCCTCGGGCAAGGCTGCGTCGATCTGTACAATCCGAAGACGGTTCGCTCGACGATGGGCTCGCTCTTCCACTTGCCAGTGATCGAAGGCGACTTGGCGGAGCTGCTGCCGGCGGCGAAGGAACGCGGCATCACGCTAGTCGGGACAAGCCTGCAGGCGACCTCGACCTGCTACGGCTACAACTGGAACGAGCCTACCTGGCTGCTGATGGGCAGCGAATCGCAAGGGCTGTCCGAGGAATCGCTCGCGCAGGTCGATGAGCGGATCATTATTCCGATGCACGGTCGCTCGGAGTCGCTTAATGTGGCGATGGCGACAACGGTGTTGTTGTATGAAGCGATGCGGCAGCGGCGGTATTCGGTATAGCTATAGAACATTATTGTGGGTTATAACATCAAATGAGACTGTTTATAAGATGATTTGAGACAAGTTATAACATCTAAAAATATCGAAAAACTCCCCGTAAATCAAGGAATATGGGGAGTTTAATTCAAGGAATATTAATAAAGAGACTTCAAGAATTGTGCATAGAATGAGGTTCCTATTTATATATCATACGATGAGACAATCTGAATTGCGTAGAAAGCAGTATCACCTAAAAATTTTATATGGTTTAGTGGGGGCGATCGATATGTACGAAATTGGGGAAAACATTAGACGTCTACGGAAGCTGAACATGCTCAACCAGAATGAATTCTCAAAGAAGATAGGAATTTCACAAGGTAGCTTAAGCGATATCGAATCAGGTAAGTGTAAACCATCCATTGATACAGTAGTTTCCATTTATCAGACATTCAATTGTTCTTTGGAAATGCTTCTTGTAGGTAGTGAACGCCGAGGAGATAATGACTTATCTGATCTGGAAACACGGCTATTACAAATATATCGAGAGTTGGATCCAAAAGATAAATTAGAAATTTTAGAGATTACGTCTCTTAAACATAGGATTAATAAATGATTTTGGATGAAAAATTTGTAGTTTAATTAATAGTTGACCCTGATTATGGATGATTCTCGTGATTAGGGTCTTTTTGACGGTTTTCAAATCAGCTTTAATATTCTGCTAATGGCGAGGGAGGTGAGAAAAATAAAGTTCTTCACGCAAAATAAAGTTCTTTAATCACTACGGTCTGTTATGATTCTTGTATAAAATAAAGTTCTTTAATTGCTGATATTACTGAAGCGGAGAGATAAAACGCAGATGTATCATACAGCAAGAATCGTCGCTTGTTAGACATGGAACCCTAAGGTGACTCATTCCGGTAACATAATATACAGATTAAACCTCCCAAATTTAGCGAAGCTAATAGTAATTAGCCCTTGGGAGGTTTTATTATGAAGATGAGTGAATTATGGTTGTTGTATGAGGCCGATAAACGTATTTTGGGGTTTAGTCCGCATACGTTAAAGGCATATTCACTACAGTTAAAAGTTCTAATCCGCGAGGTTGGCAACCTAAATCTTGAAGAAATATCTTTAATGTTGCTCAAGGAATATCTAGCCAGACATTCAGAAAGCTTGAAGCCAAGCAGTCTAGCCCACAGAGTTCGTTTCATCAGATCCCTATTCCGTTTTGCATTTGAAGAAGGACATATGGTGCATAACCCTGCTTTAAAACTGAAAGAACCAAAGATGGACAAACGCATTCCTAAATTCCTAATTGAAGAGGATATCATTCATCTGAAGATTAATTGCGTTTCTAGACGCGAGCACGCACTGCTTGATTTCTTTTATTGTACTGGTTGCCGAGTTGGCGAGGTGCATCGATTAAATATTGAGGACATAAACTGGGAAAACTGCTCGGCAGTTGTCAATGGGAAAGGCTCTAAGCAACGGGAGGTCTACTTTACAACGGAATGCAAAATCTGGTTAAACAGATACGTAAAAGACCGTACGGATTCCTGTAAAGCGCTCTTTGTTACGGAGAGCTTACCTACTCGCCGGATGTCGATCTCGACAATCCGTTATGAACTTAAGCAATTAGCTGCTCGAAGTAAAGTGAATGCGAATGTATACCCACATCGTTTTCGTCATACTTATGCATGTCATCTATTGGATAATGGTGCGCCGTTGGAGTTTATTCAAGGAATGTTAGGTCATGACAAAGCTTCAACAACGCAGATTTATGCCCAATTACGGGGTGAACGACGGAGAGAACTATACAGGCGTTACTTTTAAGGACTTTGAGCCCCCAATTAACTAAAGGGCTGCTAAGTTAAAATAAGTTGGCATTGAGCTTTGATTTTGAGTACATCACGCACTGGATAATTTCCAGTCATCTCATATAAGATGTTGGGTCCTGCCATGATAAGCTTACTATAGGAGGACCTTGCACATGCTCAACACAATTATCAAGCCAATGTTGCTTCAAGCTTCTTCAATAGTAGTCCCGCATAAGAATTGGATTCATCAGATAAAATGGGATGGATTTCGGATATTGATCCATTACAACAATGGGATTATTCGAGCCTTTACTCGCAATGGAACCGAAGTAACTGATCGATTCCCTGAACTTCAAAAAATCCGGTTAAACTGTTCTCAAGCCATTTTGGATGGAGAATGTATTGTCTTGGATCCTGCAGCGAAACCTTGCTTTGAGGATGTTATGAATCGATTCCATGCAAAGAAGCTTGATGCTGTTCAGAAGCTTTCTCAACAGTATCCAGCTCATTTTGCGGTTTTTGATTTGATATTCCATAATGGGGAATCCATACTAAAGACAAGTCTCCATGAGCGCCTGGAGTTGCTCCTGAGAGTTGTAATACCATCTCCGGTGATATCAGTTACATCAACGTATGAAGATGGAGAGAGCTTATTTCAAAAGGTTAAACAGCTTGGATTAGAAGGTATTGTTTCCAAAAATGCAGATAGTCATTATTATTTAGATTCAAGACCTAAGGATGTTTGGATTAAAACGAAGAACTACCGGTATGGTCAGTTTAAAATATCTGGAATACGTAAGTCAGAGTTTGGATGGAGCTTAACTGACGATGGTAAGCATATGGGAGTCATTGAATTTCCACCATCTTCTGACGTATTAAATGCATTCCGAACAGTGGCCAAGCAAATTGTCACAGGAGAAAGTAAGGACTGGATCTATCTGAAGCCGGTACTAACTTGCAATGTTAAATTTCAGTGCTATACAAAGGATAGTAAGCTCCGTCATCCAATATTTGAATCATTTGTGCTTTGAGGATAATGAAAGACAGCCCTGTAAGAATGTTCCATCATTCCATCTAGAGCTGTCTTTTTATTTTTCGAATACCTTAGCGATATACTGACCGAACTTCTTCGATACTTCAGCTTTGACAAGGCTCCTGAGCATCTCAAATACCCCACGGTACCCCTTGTTTACATACTCGTACTTAAATGCTGATTTCTCGCGGACCTCAGAAGCGTCGACTTTCCACAGCTTAATGTCTGCGGTTCGAAGTTGGTTCCGTGTGTACACGAGATCGGCATGGATCATGTCTTGGAGTTTGAGGAGCGCTGCCAGGTATAGAGACTTCATTGGTGTTGTCGAAGCCTCCATGTCCTTTCGTTGCTTTTCTACCATATCCAACATGAGCGGCAGCAGGCAGCACTCTTTAATCACCACAAGTTCTTCTGGCGTTGAGATCACACATATCACCTCTGTGGTAGTATATGCGAACATCCGTTCTTTAGCAACTTATTAACGAAATAAAGGTGTGTACTCGATCATTATCCAAAGTGCTCCGATCGCGCAAAAAGAGATGCTATAGAAACTCTTATCTTATTGGGGAGCCAGCCCTAGCTTTATGTGCAGATGCCGTTTTTCATCGAAGTAAGCGGACAGGATAATTTAAAATCATAATAGTCTTTTATGGTAAGATAATAGAACAAGATAACTTAAAGTCGTCATTTTTTTAAAATGAACAGGTATGAAACTATTATAGGAGAGTCCTAAATTGAAAAAGAAGATGAACTATTTAGTCTTACTGTTAATGATCATCTTAATGGTTGGTTGTACCAATGGAGAAAATTTAACTATTACAAATACAGAAGATGCCCAACAAGAAGTAACCACAGTTGATAAAGAACCTGAAGAAACTATTACCAAGGTCATTGAAGAGACAAAAGGAGAAGAAACTACCCAGACGGTTGTTGACGAACCGGTAGCTGAGGAAACACCAGCCCAATCAAATAATAATGAACTATTCTCAGGATACAAACGTATTGAAGTGGATGGTTGTGATTTGTCTGGGCATCGTGAACCTAATGTCGTTGTGGATGTTGGTTACGGGGACCGTGAATACTGGGCATTTACAAACGAACACGGGCAACTAGTGCGTGTCATTGCTGACGAAATCATTCTACAAGATGACAGTAATGAGTCTGTCTCATCGTCTGGTAGATATTGCTCTGATGAGGCGAAAGTCCCTGGTGTCGAAAGCGATGTATTAGATGAAGGACATGTCATTGCCGATTCTCTCGGAGGAGTATCGAATGCTTATAATATCACCCCTCAAGATAGTACACTCAACCGACATGGTGATCAAGCATATATGGAAGATGCAATACGCAAAGCAGGCGGATCTACTAATTTCGAAGCAATTATCACATACCCGAATACAGAAACTCAGATTCCTTCAAATTATAAGTATACCTATTCATTAAAGGGTAACGTAATTGTTGATACATTTGATAATGTGAACCCGGATCAAGTAAACGCATCACTCGGATTAACAGGCAGTGATTCTTCTGATTCAACTAATCCAGAGGATCTTTCTAGTGTCGATACAAACGGAAATGGAAAGGTAACGATTAAAGAAGCAAAGGCAGCCGGTTATAGTATGCCAATAACGAGGGACCACTGGCTTTACAAATATATGGATGATCGTGATGGTGACGGAATGGTAGGTGAATAAGACTAAAATAAATGAACAAAAGAACAGAATATTTTACTCGTTGGATGATTTAATACAATTTGCAAATGGGTTACATGAAACGTGGAACAGATACATCGTTTTTTCTTTGTCCTGAAGTTTGCTGCCAACTGAGAGAATCTTATTTAGGGTGAGTTGATCCATAAAAAAATAGGCATGTTGATTTTAAATAATGCTCATTTTTAGTGGATGTGACTTTATCATCATCATGTGACTTAATAATAATTCCTTTATCCAGCAGCTCCCCTTGCTGCCATACGTCAACAGGCCATTTGAAGATCCTCATTCTTTCGAAATCAGAATGAGTAATAATTGGTCGAAGTTTAGGCATAAATCCTCCAATGATGTAATAAGATCAATTTACATTATTCTGGTGCCTAACTCAACTGATGCTAGCTCGTTAACAGGCCACCTTGTTCCGCTAACGGAGCAGAATAGTTCCAATATGTGGTAGGGATTTCGTGTTTTATCACGAATAAGAAATATCTCGGAAGAGTCGCTTGATTCACTAATGATAGTTGGAGGGAATCCATGATAAATCACACGGAAATGTTAGAAATCAACAAAGCTGGATGGGATGATGTAGCCAATCAATATTTCGGAATACTAGCTTTACCGAAATATGGGCCTTATGCTCCTACAGAGGATGAATTAAACCTACTCGGTGATGTTGCTGGTAAGACAATATTAGAGATAGGTTGTGGCAGTGGGCAGTCACTCCTATACATGGCAAGTAAGGGGGCAGAAGAAATCTGGGGAATAGACTTATCGACTACGCAGGTTAATTACACTAAAGAGTTGCTCGAGGAAAACAAACTAAAAGGAACCATAAAACAGATGGCTATGGAAGATATGGTGGATCTGCCCAGAGACCATTTCGATATTGTATTCTCTGTTTATGCACTAGGATGGACAGTTGATATTGCACGTACGGTGTCAAATATATATGAAAAACTAAAAAACGGCGGGAAATTTATATTTAGCTGGGAGCATCCAATACAAAGCCGATTGGAATACGACGGCGAAAAAATTAATTATGTTCAGTCCTATAATTCTGAAGGATCTTATAAGGTAAACTGGCGGGGAGTACCGGTAATCATGCACCATCGTAAAGTCAGTACAATACTAAATGAGCTATCCAAAGCTGGTTTTTACATAGATAAAGTACTCGAAGAATCTAGAGTTCCTGAGACAGACGATAGTTCACCAAACAAATGGTATTCAGGTATGAAAGCACGTTTAAGTCCTCCAACAATAATTATAAAATGTATCAAGAAGTAAGCTAACGCTTAAAACGCCAGGATCATTCAACTAAACATTCCTGTTAAGGCTAAGAAATGGCCTTTGTCAAAAAAGGAGCGCCTCGGTATGATGGGTTTGTCCAAGGGTTAATTACCCAACACCATCAAGGAGGCGCTCTTATCATGAAGTTTAAACAATCAGAAGC
>NZ_JBVYOI010000021.1:5000-53267 GCF_056120345.1 Paenibacillus sp. sgz302114 | reverse complement strand
GTATTAGGCACGCCGCCAGCGTTCGTCCTGAGCCAGGATCAAACTCTCCATAATAGGCGAAATGGCGGAGCCATTTGCGCCAAATGAATTTGCTTGTTAGCTCATTCAAAAAACTAGCTCGTCAGAAACACTTTCGCCAGAAGGCGATCGACGTTTCGACGTATTTTATGACCTTTTGACAGGTCGCTCATTGTTCAGTTTTCAAGGAACAAAATTCTTTATTTCTCGTCCCAACCTCCCGGCCGGAATTAGAATATATCATGAATCACAAATAGATTGCAAGCATTATTTTAAAGTTTTTTCTTTTCGATTATCGGGCTCTATGTCGTTGCCTAAAAACTCAATTAAAAACGCCCTGTCGTATTCGACATGAGCGCTTTACTTGGTTATCGTAAATATGATTCTCTTCACTTTTCAACTTACTCTCATTCCGCCGTAAGCTTGTCCAAGAATGGTGATACATCTTGATATTTTAATGAATAGTACTTCAGTGATTCAACTTTAGTTACAGCCATATCATATGAAGTGGAGTAAAAAATACCGTTATATGCATTTATATCTTTATAGAAGGAATCAATTTCTATATTGTTTTGATAAAGCACTAATGCTTTACCAACTTCCCCTGATTTTATATATATATATATGCTGACCAAAAGGCCTGATTCATTACTCCCGAATCTGAAAGATCGAAAGCTCTTCTACAATAATAGAGTGCTTCATATGACTCTTTTCTCTTAATTGCATCAATCATCAGGTTAAACGATAGAGCGTTGTGTAAATACCGCTCTTGTTCTCCATCTAGTTTTTCGAATGGCGCTGTAAGTAACTCCTTGGCTAACTCCATATCGCTCAAGTTAGCTTGATACTTCTCTAAGACATGAATGGGTTCATCAATTCCTACAGCTGCTACGGATCCATCACTTGAATTAGTGGAATACATTTCCCTGATCTCATTGTCCAACATTGTGAAATTGGAAACAAGATGTCTCCTTGCTGTATAAGGGTTTGAGTGTACTTTACACGTGTCTATCTGCGTATTAATACTCGAAAGTCATTACTCCGCGACTCGTATAAAATGTACTACACCGATATACAGGAAAATCGACTCTTTTTTTAAGGAGTCCACCAGAATAGTTAATTCTTATCTGGACATTTTGGCAAAACGAATAAACTGATTAGTATCTAAGAAGTCTAAAGGATTTATCTCATTATTGGTCGATTTATACTTTAATCGGCTGCTTCAATTGACAAAAGGAAATAGGAAACTCAAATCTTGAATGAAGTCGAAACCCAGTTTACCGTCAATCTCCATCCCGCCGTTTATATCCCCGATCTCCACCTCGAAGTCCTTAATTATGATAAACAATTTATTAAGCGAAATTAATAGTTGGTTAATAGTCTGATTATTATTATATGCTACCATTCATACTTGAATTACAATAATCACCTTAGAAGAGGAGAGACTGTGCAATGTGTTTATTTTCTCATGAAGTGTTCGAATTGAAGGGGGAGAACGGTCTTGTTGGAAACTGCTAAAAAAGTAGCGAGCTCATCAATTAACAAGATCCCTCAACTAGCGATTCTATTCTGGATTATGAAAATCGCGGCAACAACATTGGGGGAAACCGGCAGTGATTTAATCACGGTTCCTGGATCGGATGATAATTATCTCACACCTTTCTTATTCTTCATTGGCATATTTATTGTATTTTTAACGATTCAGCTACTTGTTAAGAAGTACGTGTCTCCTGTTTATTGGACTGTTATTTTATCAACCAGTCTTGCAGGCACAGCATTCTCCGACTATATGGACCGTTCATTGGGATTAGGATATATGAAAGGTGCCGGTCTTTTAGTCAGCCTGCTGGTCGTCATTTTTATCGCCTGGTATTTCATTGAACCGAATCTGAATGTTAAAAAAATGGCGACCAAAAGAGTCGAAGTCCTTTATTGGGTTGCCATTCTCGTTTCCAACACATTAGGCACAGCAGCGGGGGACTTTCTATCGCATAAGCAGGAGGGCGTCGGTAAGCTGGCTGGCGGCGGAAGCTTCATGGAGCAAGGCTTAGGACTCACAATTGCTCAAGGCGCAATGCTGACGGGCGGACTCATTGTATTGATTCTATTCGCCTATTGGTTTACAAAAATAAATCGAGTCGTTCTATTCTGGCTAGCTTTCATATTGACACGTCCTTTCGGAGCAACTTTTGGGGATTACTTGATTAAGCCCCATGACAAAGGCGGACTCGGTTTAAATCATGGTACGCAAATTGCCTCCGGCATTCTATTGGTTGCCCTTATTATCTGTATTGCTATTGAGTATGCGAAGCCTAAGAAACTGATTGATTCCTCTGACTCGGCAGCGGCATAACACCGTTAGGTGGGACAAGCATCCTTCTGCGCCCTTTTTAAAGCCGAATGGCCGAAAAAATAACTTTTTGAGAAGTAAGAGCCATCAATTTGGTGGCTCTCGAAATTTTAAAAATCATAGCTTCCTGCTTCCCACAGTATCTTTGAACCGATTCCATAATCCTTTGGTTCACCGACATCAGGATAGACTGAAAAGCGACAGTTCAGGCATTCCGCAGTTGTTGTGTTCCACCAACCTGCTACTGGATTTCCATCATTATCTGTATCAAAATCATCTTCTGTACTAACAAGCCTTGTTTCCTCTTCGCAAACAAGGCACTTGTGTACTTGTAAATTATGCAAGGTATTAGTTATTGCTTTGGCTTTGTCTATAGTGTCGTCAAGCTCTATGTGCCACTTCATGTTTGGGAGGTTATAGCACGCTAAGCCATATGCTTTAAAGAAAATAAGTGCTCTATAATTTCGTGTCGAATGTTCAATAATCTTTTCAATAGGATCTACTTGAGCAGTGCGGTATTTCCAATATCGTTCTGTTCCCTTATATGAACTTTCCTTCATAAGTTCAATTAACAGTGGGAACACATTCTTTGATATCAAATCATCAAGCGCTGTAATTCGAAGAATTAGTAACCCTCTATGCCAAGCTCGGTTACGCAACATATTGAGTGTTTTTAGGGTAGCTTGATGTTGGCTAATTATTCCCGATACTTGATCCGATTCCTTTAATGAAACAACTCTGCTTAGTGCAACATCGAATTCAACTGTATTATCATGTAACATATCCGTTGCTGATACGTTATTATTGATAATATCCAATATCTGTGACGCATCTCTTGAATCTAGAGTTATTTTCTATGCTAAATATTCATGTTTAGATTTTAGCAAATCCTTGAGGAATAACTCAAAGAAATGGTGAAAGTGAAAAATACATTGCATATATTTCTCTTGATAATCAAGATTATTACAAAGATCTCTTTCACGACCCTTCTCTACATCATAAAAAGGATGTGATGGATCAAGTGTTAAAGATACATTATTTTTATTACATATGTAGTAAGTTTCAAAGTACGCCTTAATTGCAAGCCGCAGTGAAGCCAGAGCCGATCTAGTCACATTACCGATTTCTTCGCCTGTTGAACCCTTCTTAAATAACTTTTCGGCTTTAACAGCATGCATTTCTTCATTGAATACAAACATCTCTCCACCTCCACTTTGATACCTGATAAGACCTATTTAGTTTTGATCCAAATCCAATACATGAAATAATCGTTCTATGATTGCATCTCAATTTATGGTGCTGGTGTTGCTGGGGTGTGCATAGAATGAGAGGCTTGCTCGGATTCGATATCATACACCTGTAAAACTCCCGCAATATCAAGTGGTTCGACCACCATGTATAGTACGAGACAACCTGAATTATAAAGCAAAAGAGCACCCATTAAGGTGCTCTCTCACATGATTGGTGGAGGCGAGGGGATTTGAACCCCTGTCCGAAGACAACGCCACACAGGCTTCTACGGGTGTAGTCACGGTATTGATGTCACCCGAGCGTCGTCCCGTAACCGACTACGCGTTGGGTCAGCCTGATTATCTTCTTCCGTCGACCCCAGGCGGAGACCGAAGCGGCGTATCCCACTACTGGTTAGCCCCTAGTCTAGTCACATGGGCGATGCTAGGTAGGAGCACGCTAACAGGTTATTAAGCTGCTAAAGCGTAGTTGTTTTGTGTTTTGCCATTTAATTGGCTTTAGCGTTGATGAAGCAGACGACTCCCTGCTACCCGCGACCCATGCTCGAACTATCCCCGTCGAATCCATAAACGCCCCCAATATTGCATAAACGGCTCCATACGTTCCGTTTAGCAGGCAAGACGCTCTGTCGACTGTAACTGCCTATCAATCTTGCTAAATGGCGGTCACATCAGGTGAGCATGTTTCTTTCCTTCATTGCTTACTTAGTATAACACAGATGCAGCGAGTTTGAGACAACGTGTTGTTGGAAGTGTTGGCGACGATCACCTTACATTCCAACCTGAAACTGTCTTAACGAGCGACCTTCTGTTTCTCACGCAGTGCACGCTGGATATCACGCTGCGCATCCTTCTTCGCTGCCGATTCACGCTTGTCGTACTGCTTCTTACCTTTACCAAGGCCGAGCAGCAGCTTCGCGTAACCATTGCGAATATAAATCTTAAGCGGCACAATCGTGTAGCCTTCTTGCTTCGACTGGCCGAGCAGCTTATGAATCTGCGTCTTACGCATGAGCAGCTTGCGCGTCCGTGTCGGATCCTCTGGGTTGCTTCGGTTCCCTTGATCGAATGGGCTAATATGCAGGTTGTGAATGAAAATCTCACCGTTACGAATGGTCGCGAATGCATCACTAATGTTCGCTCTGCCTGTCCGCAGCGACTTAATCTCCGTTCCCATCAACACCATGCCCGCCTCGAAGGTCTCCTCGATGAAATAGTCATGGGAAGCCTTCTTATTCTGTGCGAGCTGTTTGCCATCACTTTTCTTGGTTGCCATGCCTATCACCTCTCCCCAAAAGCGTAAATGAACGGACTCCTAACCTAGGCTAGGAGTCCATTGTAGCAACTTTACATCATGAAATCAATTACACGCGATTCTTACGCACGAATGCTGCGGTAGAATTGCCTTTTTTCTTCTTTTTACGCTGGCCAAGGCCACTGCCATTGCCATTGTTATTGCCGCTTGAGCCTTCAGCAGCTGCAGGCTTCGGAGCCGAAGCACCGCCGCCAGTGCCGCTTTTGTTTTTGCGGCGCGTGCCAGTTCCGGCGCCTTCGCCATTACGGCTGGCACTATTGCCGCCCGGGCGGGCACCTCGACCGCCTCCGCGTCTGCCGCCATCTCCGCGACTGCGAGAGGACCAGGATTGATCCGGATCTTCACCGTAGTCCTTCAGGGAGCCGGCATTATTAATCGGAAGTCCCCACATATCTTTGCGAACTTTGCGAGCACCGCCACTGGCGCCAGCATTATTCTCACCGCTGCCGGATTCGCCGCCGCTGCGATCATTGCCGAGCAGACGGTCGATGTTGTAATCATCCTCCGGCTTCCAGGCACGCGAATCGCTCGCGCGCTGCGCAGGCGCGATCACCGCGCCGGCCGCGCCGCTCTCGCCGCCGCTGCCACCGCGGCCCTTGCGCCTGCGGCTGCTGCCGCTGCGCTGCTCCGCCGCCGGCACCGCTGCGCCTGCGCCGCTCACGCCCCGCGCGGCTTCGCCCGCGCTCGGCGCTCCGCCGCCGCGCCGCTTGCCGCGGCCGCGCGGGCCCACGCCCGCGCTCGCTTCGCGCGCCGCCGCCGGTGCGGCTCCTCCACGCGCACCGCCACCGCCCGCGCGATCGCTGCCGTCGCGCGCGCCATTGCCTGCGCGGCCTCCGCGCTCACCGCGCCCGCCTCCGCTGCGCGCCGATGCGGCTGCGCCGCCACGCTCACGGCCACCGCCGCCGCCGCGAGAACCGCCACGGCCGCCTGCGCCGCGGCCGATCAAACCGTACTCGCGGGCACGATCCGCATCGTCCGCGCTTAAATTCTTGAGCATCGCAAAATCAATCGTATGCTCATCCATATTCACCCGCTCCACGCGCACGCGCACTTCATCGCCAATCCGGTACGTCTTCGACGTCCGCTCGCCGATGAGCAGCATGTGCTGCTCGTGGAAGTGATAATAATCGTCCGAGAGATCGCTCAGACGAATAAGTCCCTCAACCGTACTCGGCAGCTCAACGAAGATGCCGAAGCCCGTTACGCTGCTGACGATGCCGTCGAATTCCTCGCCGACCTTGTCGAGCATATATTCACATTTCTTCAGTTTTTCTGTATCCCGCTCCGCCTCAACTGCAAGACGCTCGCGTTCCGAGGATTGCTGTGCAATATCCGGCATCCGCGCCGCCAGTGATTCCTGGCGTGCATCCGGCAGCGTTCCACCGTTCTCAAGCACCTCTCGCATAACGCGGTGGATGACAAGATCGGGATAACGCCGAATCGGCGAAGTAAAGTGCGAGTAGAACTCCGCTGCAAGCCCGAAGTGCCCAAGGCTCTCGGCATCGTACTTGGCTTGCTTCATTGACCTCAGCATAACCGTTGAAATAACGGTTTGCTCCTTCGAACCGCGCACATCTTCAAGCAATGTCTGCAAAGCACGCGGATGAATGACGCTGCCGCCTTTACCTTTTATCGTATACCCGAAGTTGGCCGCGAACTGCACGAAGTTCAGCAGCTTCTCTTGGTCTGGATTGTCATGCGTCCGATACAGGAACGGCACCTTCAGCCAGTAGAAATGCTCCGCAACCGTCTCGTTGGCTACAAGCATGAACTCCTCAATGATGGACTCTGCGATGGAGCGCTCACGCTTGACGATATCAACCGCCTTGCCCGTCTCATCGACAATGACCTTGGACTCTACGAAGTCGAAGTCAATTGCGCCGCGCTTCATCCGATTCCCGCGCAGCCTTGTCGCAAGCTCCTCCATGAGCTTGAACGTATCAACGAGGTCGGCATAACGCGCCGTTACTTCCTCATCTTCGCCCTGCAAAATTTTGCGTACATTCGTATAGGTCATCCGTTCTTTCGTCCGAATAACGCTCGTGAACACATCATGACGAACACGTTTCAGCGTCTGTCCATCGAATTCCATCTCACAAGACATCGTCAGCCGATCGACCTGTGGATTGAGTGAACAAATCCCGTTCGACAGTCGGTGCGGCAACATTGGAATAACCCGATCGACCAAGTATACGCTGCAACCGCGGCGATACGCTTCTTGATCAAGAGCCGAGTTCTCCTTCACATAATAGCTAACGTCTGCGATATGAACCCCAAGCACGTAGTTACCGTTATCCAAGCGCTCAATATTGACCGCATCGTCAAGGTCCTTCGCGTCCTCACCATCAATGGTGACGATCACTTTATCGCGCAGGTCGCGTCGCCCTTGGCGCACAATCTCGTCATCCGTGATGGAGTCCGGAGCTGCTTCAGCTTCGGCCATCACATCAACCGGGAAGCTTTCCGGCAGCTGATGCTTGCGAATAATCGACAGAATATCAATGCCCGGGTCATCCTTATGACCGAGCACCTCAACAATCTCGCCTTCAGCGGCCGAGCGTCCTTCCGGATAGGTCAAAATTTTCGCGACAACCTTCTGTCCTGTCACCGCGCCGAGAAAATGATCCTTCGCAATAAAAATATCCCGATTAATCCGTTTATCATCCGGCAGCACGAAGCCATACGACTCATGATTCTGGAAGGTCCCGACGATCTGCGTAACCGCCCGCTCCACGATGCGGATAACTTCGCCTTCCATACGTCCGCCATTCTCGCTGCGCGATATCACGCGGACAAGTACGATATCTCCATTCATCGCGCTTATCAGATCATGCGCCCCAATATATACATCCCCGTGCGTTTTATCCTCTGGAATGAGGAAGGCAAAGCCTTTTGCATGCGCTTGAATACGCCCGCGCACTAAATTCATTCGTTCAGGAAGGCCATAGCGGTCACTGGAATTCCGTACAATCTTACCTTCATTCTCCAGCTCATTTAAGACCACCAGGAAGTTGCGGAACGATTCCGCATTGCCTCCCCCGCCCAGCTGCTTATCAAGCTCTTGGTAGGTCATCGGCTTGTACGCCGGTTCACGCATGTAAGCCAGCAGCTGCTGCTCTATTACCATAACTTTCTCACCTCATGTACCGCGATGCCGTCAATCCCATATGCAGCCGTCGGTTGATAGATTCTCATATACTATATAGTATACACGAAAGGGGCGGTCAGCATCCGCGGACAACCCCGCAAAATTAACATTTTTCACCTGCAGCACGAATCTGTAACATTATTCCACGAAAACCAGGCAACAAAAAAAGCGAGCCATAAGCCCGCTTTCTGCTTTCATCATTAAACTTTAACCAAGTATGCAACAACGAGTGCTGTAATAAAGAAGCCCGCTGCAACCACAATTGTTAGACGTTGCAAGAACAGATCGAGTCCGCGTGCCTTCGTCTTGCCGAACAAATGCTCAGCACCGCCGGAAATAGCACCCGACAACCCTGCGCTCTTACCTTTCTGCAAAAGAACAACAGAGATTAGAGCAAGCGCAAAAATAATAAGCACAATTTTAAAAGCAATTGCCATAAGTTCCACCTCCTGCACAAGGAGCAAATTTGTCGAAACGTTGGCTTAGGGCCGCCATAAAGACGAAGTTAGCCATTTTCGCTTGTTTGCCGCTGCCTTGTCGCAAGTAGGGGACAAGACCTAGAAACAGCATTATTATTGTAGCATAGCAAGGAAGCGAATACAAGCTAAAGCAGAGGTACAGCTCTGCGATACTCGCCCTAGCAAATTTTGTCCTTCTGCCAACGGATGCTCTCATCGAACGGCAGAAACGTAAATTGCTCCTTTTTCCAATAGTACTGCAAGTCCTCTCTCGTCCACCCCTCATACAGTTCATCCCATTCAAACGGGCCATGCGGCAGCAGCGAAGCATTCTCGATCGGGTGGCTAGCCGGCTGGAAACGAAGATCAAGCGATAGCCGTACGCGTCCGGGCAATTGATTCGGAAGCGCCTTATGCACCGTCATACTGTGAAAAATAACGATGTCTCCCGCTTCATAATCGCCTGCCGCCCACTCATAGCCAAGCCCGCACAGAATGGACTCGAGTCCGCCGGCGCCCGGATTCCCTGTTACTTGGAGCAGACCACCGTCATTGCTGCCTTCAAGAATCGAGAGCGAGCCTAACGACAGTGGAACGTCGCCTATCGGCGCCCAACAGGTCCACGTATTGCTGCTGCCTTGGATATGGAGAAAATCCTGATGCGGCGGCGTCACGTTCAGCTTGTCGCTTGGCAGCATAATGCGCGCGATGTTGCGTGGATGCGGGAATGTTCGCTCGCCAAACAGCGTATCGAACAGCCCAATTAACTTCGGATGGTGGGAAAAGGCATGGAATGCCTCCAGCTTTTGCACCTTATGATAAACCTGCTGCGTCGTTCCAATTCCATTCCAGTTCAGCTCCTCCATCGTCATGACGTCGATAAGCGGCTGATTGCCATAGCCCTCCAGGAGCGGCATCGACGGATCGAGCAAATTCTCCCCTTGAAGTACATTCAGAATTTGGAGGCGAAGCGTCATAATCTCCTCGCGTGTGAAGAAATGCTTGAAGAACAGATAGCCTTTCTTGGCTGCTTCAAGCCGCAGCTCCTCCGGTGCCGCAAGCAGCGGCGTTGCATCCTCGAACGCTCGTGTAGCCGGTTTGATTGCAGGATCCATACGCTAAAATCCCCCTTCAAGCGAATTGTCGATTGCCGACCTTCTAATCTCATTGTATGCTCTAGCTAAAGCTGCTGTATTTATGAGCGCTCGACGTATTTTTAACTTTAACCGACATTTTCGAGTGAGCAGGAGGCGCCTATTCCAATGCCTGACTATATGCCTAAACCACAATCTATCCCCTGGCAGTCCCTTGGGCCCTCTGTACACTACGCGAATCGACTGCAATGCTTGCCTGGTTTTGCTTTTGGACCGCGTATCATTGAAGAGCATCAGTTTTTATTCGTCGCAGCAGGTAAAGGGACTGCCTGGATTCAAGATGACAGCTATGATGCCTCACCCGGCTGCCTGTTCTACTACGGCCCGGATACGGTGCACCACTTTATTGCCGATGAAGCCGATCCCTTCCTTCTCTATGGCCTGCACTTTAGCTGGTTACCAGTTCTTACCCAAGAACGCCGTGGTTCGGGACTTATCATCCGCGATGCTAAGTTCGAACCAGCCATAGATACGAAGAAAGACAACCGGATGCTGATCGGTGACGTGGATGGACAATCTCCTGACTGCCTGCTCATAGGCGATCTCAGACAGCTGCCGACGCATCGGTTCGAGCCCCGCTTCATCCGGCTGGCGGAAGCTTATAGTATGGAAGAGCGTGAATTCAAGCAACCGCTCCTAAACGGCTTGCTGCTTGAGCTGATCGCCGCAATCAAGCAGCACGAGGTGCGCGAGATATCGAGCAAAACGACATCCCCTCTCATTAGCGCCATATCGAAGAAGCTCGCCGAGCATGCACATGAACGTTACAACCATAACTGGCTTGGCCAATGGAGCGCCTATCATCCAGACCATATCGCCAGATTGTTTCGCTCCGAGCTCGGTATGACCCCACATGATTACTTCATCACCTGCAAGTTACGACTCGCCAAGGAGCTGCTCACGCATTCGGAGCTGTCTCTGTTCGCAATTGCTGATGAGCTCGGGGCAGGCACCATTCACAATTTCACGAAGTGGTTCAAGCAGCATGCTGGCATGCCGCCGGGGCGGTTTCGCAAACAGTCCCGTTTTATTTAGGCAAGCGCGAAAAAAACCGGTGCACCTTCAGCAATGGAGCTAAGGACACGCCGGTTTTTACTTTTAGATAAGTAACGGTCTATTTGCTTTCAAGGATTGCGTAATTGCCGCTATTCTTAAGCGGTACCGTAATGGTGTGATTCGCTTTGTCGAAGTTACCGCCGACTTTGACCCACTTGTTGCCGCCGCCTTGGTACCAGATCGCGAGCTTCGCGGAATTGGTATTGTATAGCAGCGCTTGCGATACTTTCAGCGTAAGCGTGCCTGGCTTCGCAGGGTCGGCAGCTGCAGTGCCATCCTCATTTCGCGACTTGTACAGACTGAAGACAAAGGACATCGGATTCAAGCTAGCAGGAATGTTGTAATAGGTACCCCCACTGTAGTATATCTCGTATTTCTGGGATCCCGTTACGGTAATGAGCTTCATAACAGCCGCTTTGGAATCCTTCACCACCGGCTTACTAGCAACGACCGTTCCGCCATTCAGCTCGATTTGCTTGAACAGCTTCTGCACCGCTGGCGAGCTGAGGTTGATCGGGTTGCCTTTGATGTTCAGCGTGTTCAGATTGCGCGCAACCTGAGACAGGGCGCTAATGTCTGTAATTTTGTTGCCGCTGAGGTTCAGCTGGTTCAGGAATGGATATGACTTCTGTGCTTGCATCAGCTTCACGATACCCGAGATGTCAGTCAGTTGGTTGAAGCTGACGTCGAGCTGCTCAAGACGGGTCATTTTCTCAATGCCGCTTAGCTTCGTAAGGCCGTTCTGTTTCACATCAAGCCATAAGTAAGTGGAATCTGTAACCGACTTCTTCGCACCAAGTGCCGTTACAGCGCTCAGGTCGCCGAACTTGTTGCCACCAAGCAGAATGGCGCGTGCATTCTTCAAGTTCTGCAACGATTTAATCGATTTCAGTTGGTTATTCGATAGGTCGAGCTCGCCAAGCTTGGACATACCTGCTACCGCATTCGCGTCCGTCAGCTTGTTGCCTCCAGCATGGAAAATTTGCAGCCCGGTCAGCGAAGCAAGCGGGGAAATATCTTTAACGCCGTTGTTCGAGATATCGAGCGTCTGGAGCTTCTTCAAGCTCTTCAGAGGCGCCACGTCCGTCACCTTATTCTTGCTCAGGTCCAGCAATACGAGCTTCGACAAACCGCTAACTGGTGCCGCGCTTGCAATCTGATTACTGCCAAGGAAGAGATACTCAAGCTTCGTCAGCCCTTTGAGCGGAGTCAAATCCGAGATCTGGTTGCCATTGAGATTGAGCGATCCAAGGTTTGTCGCTTTCTCTAGTCCTTTGAGAGACTTAATCTTCGCAGCACCGTCGTAATCGGATAGATACCCCAGGGAAGCAACATCTGCAGCGGTTACAGTCTTCTTGCCCATCGATTCCGTTACAAGTTTGTTCAAGTTCGCATCTGGAAAAATGGCGGAAGCAGCATAAGCCGTCACACCGAATGCCAGCACAGACGCCGAGACACCCAGGCCGATGCGGGTCGAAAGCTTCAAATTCATTCGATATTCCCCTTCTATGTTCCTAGTATTTTCTTCCATTCTATGAATATTGACACATACTGTCAATTATTTTCCTCATATTCGATATATTCAGACAATAGATTTGTACGGGGCCACGGTTGTCCTCTGACTGGCGGCTGGCGGACAACGGCTAACAGACAACGGACAACACAACAGATACTGGTTGTTCACTTGGCTAACGAATCCTAGACACCCTATCGGGGCAAATTGGGTTCTCAAAAAAGTGTAATGAACTCCAGCGGCGCTATTCGCCACTTTTTCATTCGAAAGATGCTGATTTTGCCGGAATAGCGTTTCTATGATTCGTTAGAATTCAAAAACGAGTCATGTTGGACTAATAAGACGTCTACGGTTCGTTAGCTTCTCTAGAGCAAAAGAAAGAAAGTGCCCTAGAGGAAGTCAAAAAAATTCTATCTAGAGCACTCTTGAAAAATATGGATGAGCACTTTGGATGTTACTCCAGCCGCGGCGACTACAATCGTATAGGCAACAGCCAAGGAAAATTAGCATCCTTAATCTTTCGTTGGAACGAGTGTCTCGAAGGTTGCGATATATTCATCGAGCGTGGAGTTTTCTCCACTCCCTTCCTCATACAGCTTGTCTGCCTGCTCCTGATTTCCGAGCTTGCGCAGAACGACGATATGAAGCGCCTTCGCTTCTGTCGCAAGCTCCGCATTGCCTTGGAAGTCGCCGCTTGTTATCGCGGCGGCGGCTTCTTCGTTGCGGCCGAGCATGTACGCCGCAATGGCGCCATAATAGGCGGCGGCGGTATCGATCCGCAAGCCGCGGCCATTGAATGCATGCCAATCAGCCTCTGGCATGCGAGCTTGAAACTGTACCAGCACGTCGCGATTACGCTCGTAGCGCTGGAATGCTTGCAGCAGCTCGTACTGCTGCGCTGCGTCGCCTTGCTCTGCGAGTACGGCGTTGTTCAAGCGAAGCTTAGCTGCATCGCCGTATAGCGCAGCGTTGAATGGGTCGAGCTGCGAAGCTTGTTCGTACAAGAGCAGCGCCTTATCCGCTGTGCCTACTTGTTCATAGATCGCTGCGCTGCGCTGCAGCAGCGAGGCGTCATGCGGTTGCAGCGCGATGGCTCGCTGCAGCGCTCTGTCCGTGGCGGCAGCTTCGTCCGCCAACTCGCTGCCCTGCTGCGCATAGCGGACCGCATGCACGCCAGCAAGCTGTAGCTCGCGCAGGGAGTTCAGCGGATCGAACATGAGCGACCGGTCCAAGATGTCGATCGCATCGACCGCGTCTGTACGATCCGTTAGCCGTCCGTAGACAGCATCGGCCGTTAGAGATGCCGCTGCGCTGAAGCAAACTGCGAGCGCGATTAGGACATGCACGAGCTTGACACCACGCTGCCAGATCGGGGCTGGAGTCACCTTCGCTGACGTATGCGAAGCAGCATCTGCAGCCTCAAAAGAATGCTCGCCTAACACTGGCAGTGCCCCAGCAGCTAGCCCGATCAGCATTAGCCAAACATAGCCGAAAGCAAAGTCGAAGTCTGTGCAGCTGTGCATCAGAATAAGCAGCAAAGCTGATATTGCCGCCAGCGTAATTGGTTCCTCGGGCTTGCGCCTCCACTGTCGGAATAAGGCGGTGAATGCGACCGCAAGGATGCTGATGAATGCCGCGAAGCCTAAGAGCCCTGTAGAAACGAGCCACTCGACCCAGCCGTTATGGATTTCGCCCGATTCGTAAGGCGTCTGCTGAACCTGTGTAAAGAGGACACGCCAGCTGCCGCCGCCGTGTCCGATTAGAGGCGAGGAACGCACAATAGCGAGAGCATCTTGCAGCATGATGAACCGCTCGCGCAGCGTACCGGTTTGCGCGAGAGCAGCAATGCTTTGCTGCCACGATGCAGGGAGGCTCGCGTACAGCAAGCCGTGCTGCATCAGGTCCAGCGCGGTGAGCACCGCAAGCGCCATCGCGCCAGCCGGCACGGCCAGCCGCGCCGCAGGATGCGCGGCAACCCGCGCGAAGCGCGGCGCGGCTTCGGCGCTGGCGATGCCGCGCACAGCGGCTGCGCCGAGCCATGCGGCGGCTAGCGTTGCCGCCGCCAGCAAGAGCGGCGCGGCGGCGGAGGGTGCCGCCGCCATTGCCCCAGGCGGCGGCAGAAGCAGCGCCGCCGCCGAGGCGCACGCGAGCGCGGCAAGCGTAGCCGCGCTAAGGGCGAGCTGGCGCGCCAGCGGCAGCAGCGCGCAGGCGAACAGCCAAGCCACCGCCGCAGCGAGCATCGCCCCGCGCGATTGCGAGAGCAGCAAGCCGCTTGCGTGTACGCCAAGCGGCACAGCCTGCAGCAGCCTCAACCTTAAGCTGCTTCCCTTCATGCTGCTGCCCGTAAGCTGCAGCATCGCAAACAGCAGCAGCGCCGCAGACATGGCGCCGAAAGCATTCGGGTACTGCAGCGTGCCGGCCATGCGCCCCGCGACAACAGTACCCGCTGCCGGCAGCCAGCCCGCATACCCGAGCCAGGCTGCAACGCCAAATACAACGCCGCAAGCCTGCAGCATGCCAGGCAGCAGCTTCCGAACAGCATCCGCCCGCGCCATAGCGCCGCGCAGCAGCAAAAAGAAGCAGCCGTACGACGTAAACCGTACGATCTGATCCACCGTCGCCTTCGCGTTCTCGGCGTGAAGCAGTGAAGCGGCATATGCCGCAGGCAGCAGCAGCGCAAGCAGCGCTTGCCATCCGTTTACTCCGCTCCACGTCCAGCGCCGCTTCAATAGCAACGCAGCTGAAACAACGACAAACAGGCCCGCGGCAACAATCGCGGCACCGTAGAAATCCGAATCAAAAAACAGCCCCTGCCTAAAGCCCCCCACGAGCAACAAAACAGCTAGCACAATAACAAGGACGAAATTCATGAAGCGACGCTCCCATTTTCCGGTAGATAGTATTACTTGTTGCACTATAGCATACTACCGCATCGAAGCTCTACCTCCAATTGCAAGACTCATCCCGCATCTCCTCGCAGTCTGCTCCTCCACTTTCATCTCCATGATCGCATCACGTTTCTTCATAAATTGAGTTGAGCCTACTACTCTCTTTCCCATAGCGCCTCCCTCCCTAGAACAATCAAAAAGCCCCGAAGCCTAAGGAGATCCATCCTCCCAAGCCTCAGGGCCAGTTATCTACCTATTACCTATCGCCTCTTACAAATATCCGTTCTCGCGGAAGAACTCCAAGCTCAGCTTCGCGCTCTCCAGCGAAGAATTCGCGAACTGCTCTTGCTCCACGATTACGTACTGGATGCCGACTTGCTCCGCAACGTCCAGCACGCCTTTCAGATCGACAATGCCTTTGCCCACTTCAGTGTCGCTGCGGCCGTCGCCGAAATCTTTGAAATGCGCCAGAGGCACGCGTCCTGCATAACGAGTTGCATAATCGACCGGATTCTGACCGCCCATATGCACCCATCCGAAGTCAAATTCCGCTTGCAGATACTCTGCTGGAACCTTCTCTAACAGCAGGTCGATGACTGGCTTTCCGTCAACGAGCTTGAACTCGAAATCATGATTATGATAGCCGTAGATAAGGCCCGCTTCCTTCACTTGCTTGCCCGCTGCTTCGAGAATGCCTGCAAGTCTGTTCACATCGTCAATCGTTGGGTTCTCAGGCAATGGAGCCCAAGGCGTAATTATATATTGGAGGCCAAGCTCCTTTGCGTATTCGATTTGCTTCGCGAGATCTGCCTCAATGTTCTCCGGCTCGCCGAAGTTCAAACCAACATGCGCAGAAGGCGCCTGCAAGCCAAGCTCATCCAGAAGCGCTTTCAATTCTTTCGCCGGCGTGTTGAAGTAGCCTGCAAACTCTACCGCTTGATAGCCCATCTCCGCTGCCTTGCGGATCGTACCGAGAAAATCCTTCTCCGTTTGATCACGGAGCGTATACAACTGTAAAGCGACAACTGGTTTTGCCACTGCTTCCACCTCATAATCGATTATTTTGGATACAAAAAAGAGGAGAGTGACACGTCTTGCGCCATGTCTTCTCTCCCCTAATTATAACGAACGCCCGAGCTTAAACTACATCAGCTTTTGGGACATTCTTTTGTCATTTTGGTATTACGATCCAGCAAACTCGAATTACTTGCTAAAGTTCTTCAAGTTGTAGAACGCGCTTTTACCTGCGTATTGTGCAGTCGAGCCCAATTGGTCTTCGATGCGAAGCAATTGGTTGTATTTCGCAACGCGGTCCGTACGGGACGGAGCGCCTGTTTTGATTTGGCCAGCGTTTGTCGCAACAGCGATGTCTGCGATCGTGCTGTCTTCGGATTCACCGGAACGGTGGGAGATAACAGCTGTGTAACCAGCGCGTTTTGCCATTTCGATTGCATCGAATGTTTCAGTTAAGGAACCGATTTGGTTAACTTTAACCAGGATCGAGTTACCTACGCCTTTGTCGATACCGTCAGACAGACGCTCTGTGTTCGTTACGAACAGGTCATCGCCAACGAGTTGTACTTTGTCGCCCAATTTCTCAGTGAGCAATTTCCAACCTTCCCAGTCGTCTTCGGAGCAGCCGTCTTCGATTGTGATGATTGGGTACTTCTCAACCCACGAAGCAAGCAGGTCAACGAATTCAGCGGAAGTGAACGAACGGCCTTCGCCTTCAAGGTGGTACTTGCCATCTTTGAAGAACTCAGTGGAAGCAACGTCCATTCCGAGGAATACGTCAACGCCTGGCTTGTAGCCTGCGCGCTCGATAGCGGAGATGATCGTTGTGATCGCTTCTTCATTGGAACCAAGGTTCGGAGCGAAGCCGCCTTCGTCGCCAACTGCAGTGTTCAGGCCTTTATCTTTCAGAACCGATTTCAGGTTGTGGAAGATTTCTGTACCGATGCGAAGAGCTTCTTTGAAGCTTTCTGCGCCAACTGGCAGAACCATGAACTCTTGAACGTCGATGTTGTTATCAGCGTGCTCGCCGCCGTTAACGATGTTCATCATTGGAACTGGAAGCGTCTTAGCGTTGAATCCGCCAAGGTATGTGTACAAAGGAACATCAAGTGCGTCAGCAGCTGCTCGTGCGCAAGCCATCGATACCGCAAGAATTGCATTTGCACCGAGCTTGCCTTTGTTGTGTGTTCCGTCAAGTTGGATCATTTTGCGGTCGATCAATACTTGATCAAGCGCGTCCAGACCGATGATCTCAGGAGCGATGATTGTGTTTACGTTATCGACTGCTGTCAGAACGCCTTTACCGAGGTAACGGGATTTGTCGCCGTCACGAAGCTCAACCGCTTCGTATGCGCCAGTGGAAGCACCGGATGGAACGATTGCACGGCCTTTGCCGCCGGACTCCAGCATAACTTCAACTTCAACGGTAGGGTTACCGCGGGAATCAAGCACTTCGCGTGCATAAACGTCAGTAATGATAGACATGTACGAAACACTCCTTCAATGTGGGTTGTGTGTAATGTAGCCTTCGTGCGGTGCTAATCAAATTAAGCGACCTCAATTATTCACCGCATAAAGGATAATAGTAAACTTGCTTAGTTGTATTTCTTGAATAACACTCGCTTAGCCTTGCACGAGCGATGTGCCAGTCATCTCTTCCGACTTCTGCAGCCCGGCAAGCGCCAGAACTGTCGGTGCGATATCAGCGAGAATACCGCCTTCGCGGAGTGGTCCAACCTGCTTCGTTACGATGAACGGAACCGGATTCGTCGTATGCGCCGTGAACGGACGACCATTCTCGTCAATAACCATATCGGCATTTCCGTGGTCTGCTGTAATAAGGCAGACGCCGCCTTTTGCAAGAACCGCCTCAACGACTTTGCCCAGGCATTCGTCTGTTGCTTCTACCGCTTTGATCGTCGGCTCCAGCATGCCGGAGTGACCGACCATATCCGGGTTCGCGAAGTTCAAGATGATAACATCCTGACGGTCCGCTTCGATTTCTTTCACCGCAGCTGCCGCTACTTCATACGCACTCATCTCCGGCTGAAGATCATAAGTCGCAACCTTCGGGGAAGGAATGAGAATACGCGTCTCGCCTGGCAGCTCCGTGTCACGTCCGCCGCTAAAGAAGAACGTCACGTGCGGGTACTTCTCCGTCTCGGCAATACGCAGCTGGCGCTTGTTGTTCTGTACAAGCACTTCGCCGAGTGTATTATCGAGATTCTTAGGCTTATACGCTACGAATCCGCCTACCGTTTCACTGAACAGTGTCAAGCAGACGAAGTAAAGGTTCTTGGGTTCTTTCGGGCCACGGTCGAAGCCGCGGAAGTCGGTGTTGGTGAACACCTGCGACAGCTGGATAGCACGGTCAGGACGGAAGTTAAAGAAAATAACTGCATCATCCGACTCAACAACGCCAACCGGGCTACCGTCTTCCTTCACGATAACCGTCGGCATGACGAACTCGTCGTATACCGATTTCTCGTACGATTCTACAACCGCTTGGATCGGGTCAGTATATTGAGGACCTTCACCGTATACCATGGCGCGGTAGGACTTCTCCGTACGTTCCCAGCGCTTATCGCGATCCATTGCGTAGTAGCGGCCTTGAACGGTCGCGATCCGGCCTACGCCAATTTCTTCGATCTTCGCTGTAAGCTGTTCCAGATAACCTTTTGCGCTGTCAGGCGATACGTCGCGTCCGTCGAGGAACGCGTGAATGTAGACATCTTCAAACTCTTCTTTCTTCGCCAGCTCAAGCAGCGCGAACAAGTGAGCGATGTGGCTGTGAACGCCGCCGTCGGACAGCAGTCCGTACAGGTGCAGCTTCGTGCCCTTCGCTTTCGCATGCGCAATCGCGCCTTTAAGTGTTTCGTTATCGAAGAAATCCAGATCGCGGATCGACTTGCTGATGCGAGTCAGATCCTGGTAGACAACCCGGCCAGCACCGATGTTCAAGTGGCCGACTTCGGAGTTGCCCATTTGACCTTCCGGCAAGCCTACCGCTTCGCCGCAAGCTGTCAGTGTCGTATGCGGGTAAGTTGCCCAGTAGCGGTCGTAATTCGGCTTGTTCGCTTGTGCTACGGCATTCCCCGTCACATCGTTACGAAGACCGAATCCGTCCAGGATGATTAGAGCTACAGGTGCTGTCATATCTTACTTCGCCCCCTCGACCAATGCGATGAAGGATGCAGGCTCAAGGCTTGCACCGCCGACCAAAGCGCCGTCGATATTGGATTGACCAAGATATTCGCTTACGTTGTTTGGCTTCACGCTGCCGCCGTATTGAATACGAACCGCATTCGCTGTAGCCGCATCGTACAGGCCAGCAATAACGTCGCGGATGAACGCGATAACGTCCTCTGCATCTGCCGCTGTCGACGATTTGCCTGTTCCAATTGCCCAGATCGGCTCATAAGCAACGACCACTTCAGCCGCTTGATCCGCTGACAGGCCAGCAAAAGCCGCTTCTGTTTGCACTTGGCAAACGCTCTTCGTTTGTTCTGCTTCGCGCTCTTCCAGCTTCTCGCCAACACATACGATTGGAGTAAGGGCGTGCTTGAATGCAGCTTGCACTTTCTTATTTACGATCTCATCCGTTTCTGCAAAATATGCGCGGCGCTCCGAATGGCCGATAATCACATATTTTACGCCCAGGTCTTTCAGCATAACGCCGCTGATTTCGCCTGTGAATGCACCGTTGTCCTCGAAGTGAAGATTCTGTGCGCCAATGGCGATGCTTGTGCCTTGTGCCGCTTCAACAAGCGCTGGCAGCGTCGTGAATGGTGCGCAGATAACTGCTTCTACGCCGCTCACTTCTGCTTTGCCTTTCACATCAGCGAAGAACGCAGTTGCTTCCGAAACCGTTTTGAACATTTTCCAGTTGCCTGCAATAATCGGTGTACGCATGTCGATATCGCTCCTTAGCGTTAAACTTTTCTTACTTATCGTTCAATGCAACAACGCCCGGAAGCGCTTTGCCTTCCATAAATTCAAGAGATGCGCCGCCGCCAGTGGAGATGTGATCCATTTTGTCAGCGAGGCCGAACTTCTCTGCAGCTGCTGCCGAGTCGCCGCCGCCGATTACGGTATAAGCGGAAGTCTCTGCGCAAGCTTGAGCTACTGCAAGTGTACCATGGGAGAATGGCTCGATCTCGAATACGCCCATTGGTCCGTTCCAAACGACCAGCTTGGATTCCTTGATCACGTTCGCATAGATTTCACGAGTCTTCGGTCCGATGTCGATGCCTTCCCAATCTGCCGGGATGCCGTCAACTTCAACGATTTGCGTGTTTGCTTTCGCGCTGAACTCGTCTGTAATGACGATATCAACAGGCAGCAGGAATTGCTTGCCAAGGGATTTTGCTTTCTCGATGAACTCGAGCGCCAGATCCAGCTTGGAGTTATCGCACAGCGATTGGCCGATTTCATGGCCTTGCGCTTTGAAGAATGTGTAGGACAGACCGCCGCCGATAATGATGTTATCCGCGATTTCGATCATTTTGTTAATGACGTCAATCTTGTCTTTCACTTTAGAACCGCCGACAATCGCCGTGAACGGACGCTCTGGTTTCAGCAGCGCACGGCCAAGCACGTCAAGCTCCTTCTCCATCAAGAGGCCTGCAACAGCCGGCAGATGGTGAGCAATGCCTTCTGTGGATGCATGTGCACGGTGAGCAGCGCCGAACGCATCGTTCACGAACAGATCAGCCAGCTCGGCAAAAGCTTTCGCCAGTTCCGGATCGTTCTTCTCTTCGCCTTCGTAGAACCGCACGTTCTCCAGAAGCAGCACGTCGCCCTCTTGCAGAGCAGCTACTTGCGCTTTCACGGAGTCTCCGATCGCTTCGTCGGTTTTCACAACAGGCTTGCCGAGCAATTGGGACAGACGCACGCCAGCTTCTGTCAGACGCATGCTCTCAACAACTTGACCTTTTGGACGTCCCAGGTGGCTCGCCAAAATAACTTTCGCGCCGTTCTCGATCAAATACTTAATGGTTGGAAGTGTTTCGCGGATCCGTGTATCATCGGTAATTGCACCGTTTTCCATTGGCACGTTAAAATCAACGCGGACAAAAACGCGTTTGCCGGCTACTTCAACGTCACGTACACTCTTCTTGTTCATAAGTAGAAATCCTCCCGGGGTACCTAAGTTCGCTAAGATGAATGTTGCTTATCCAATCATCCCAGGATAAAGGTCTAAGTATATTAAAAATTCTCCACTTGCTATCCATCCCGCGTTTGCTGCAGGTTTATATTTATAAGTTTAGATGATGCTATTGTGCCCCGCAAACTATCGCGAAGGAGCTGCAGCAAGCAGCTCCTTCGCGTTTAGTAAGGGACTTATCTATGTCTTACAGACCTTTGGATGCGATGTAAGCAGCCAGGTCAACTACACGGTTGGAGTAGCCCCACTCGTTGTCGTACCAGGAAATAACTTTTACCATGTTGCCTTCAACAACCATTGTCGACAGTGCGTCGATTGTGGAAGAAGCAGGGTCGCCATTGTAGTCGCTCGATACAAGCGGCTCATCGGAGTAGTTCAAGATGCCTTTAAGGGAAGTGTTAGCTGCATCTTTAAGAGCTGCGTTAACTTCTTCAACGGTTACGTTCACTTTCAGTTCAGCAACCAGGTCAGTTACAGAAACGTTAGGTGTAGGTACACGCATAGCCATACCGTTCAATTTGCCTTTCAGCTCAGGCAGTACAAGGGATACCGCTTTTGCAGCGCCTGTCGAAGAAGGAATGATGTTTTCTGCAGCAGCGCGAGCACGGCGCAGATCTTTATGTGGAACGTCAAGAACGGATTGATCGTTCGTGTACGAGTGAATTGTAGTCATCATACCTTTAACGATACCGAATTTGTCGTTAAGAACTTTTGCGAATGGAGCAAGACAGTTCGTTGTGCAAGATGCATTGGAGATAACAGTGTGAGCTGCTGCATCGTATTTGTCTTCGTTAACGCCCATTACGATTGTGATATCTTCGTTGGAAGCAGGTGCGGAGATGATAACTTTCTTCGCGCCGCCTTTCAAGTGAAGCTCAGCTTTCTCTTTCGCTGTGAAAATACCAGTGGATTCAACAACGATTTCAGCGCCTACAGATGCCCATGGAAGGTTCTCTGGGTTGCGTTCAGCAAAAACTTTGATTTCGCGGCCGTTCACGATCAGCGCGCCTTCTTTTGCTTCAACTGTACCGTCCAGTTGACCGTGAGTCGTGTCGTACTTCAGCAGGTGAGCCAGTGTGTTTGTGTCCGTCAAATCGTTAACAGCCACCACTTCAACATTCGGGTTGTTCAATGCTGCGCGGAACACGTTACGACCGATACGACCAAATCCGTTAATACCAACTTTTACCATTGTAAATTCCTCCTAGGCATAATTTCATTTATCTCAAGACGAGTGCGAGCAGCTTGGTTCCTATGCTGCTTTCGTCAAGATCACTAGCTTGTGCTTGTTGCTTCTCGCTGTTCCTTGTCGATGATCGCTGCAATTTCGAGTGCTGCAGCTTCATCTGTGACGAGCACATCATCGTGCCCGAAATGCATCACCGCTGCAATCGCTTCGCCTTTACTGCGGCCGCCTGCGATGGCGATGACGACTTCTGTTGCCATAATATCCTCAAGTCTGAGGCCTGCGGTCAACATCTTGTGAACGACGGCACCATTCCTGTCGAAGTAGTAACCGAACGATTCCGCAAGCGCGCCTTCCGCATGCATTGCTTCTACTACTGTTGCGTCCACGCGTCTGCGACGCGCCATGACCATAGCGTCCCCGATCCCATGTATGACGATGCGGCTACTGCGGATCACTTCCACAATCTCCCTCACGTTCGGCTCCTGCATCAAGGACATATAAGCTTCCTCGCCCAGATGATCCGGTACATGGAGCATCCGGTACTGCGCACCGGTACGTTTCGCCATCGTCGAGGCGATCGTGTTCGCTTGATAATCGAGGCTTTCGCCAAGTCCGCCTCTAGCTGGCACGAACCAATTGCCCTTGAACGGCGTTTGTGTCGTCAGCTGATTCGCAACCTGTGCCATCGTGGATCCGCCAGTAACGGCAATGACATCATTCTGCTTCATCGACTTGCTCAGCACAGCACATCCGGCCTTGCCAAGCTCCCGCTTCGTATGCGGAGATGAATCCGAATCACCAGAGACAATAACAACCTGCTTCAGCCCAAAATAATGGCGGATTCGCTCTTCCAGCTCCGACAAACCAAACATCGCTTTGTAGAACGGCTCCATATCCTCCAGCAGACGCTTCCCGGCTTCGCTGATGCGCATGCCTGCCGCGTCAATCATGAGAAGCCCCTGACTCTTCAGGAAATCGGTCTCCGCTCGGAGCACACGCTCTGTCATATCCAATGATGCTGCTAATGTGCGCCGGCCGATCATATCCGAGAGCATTACCTGGCGGAGTATGAGGTACCGTTTTCTCATCACAACGAGCAAATCAGGCAGAAGCTGCTGCTGTATTTCGATGAGAGATTGCATCCTTCAACATCAACTCCTGTTACGAAAAGAGCGCGATTCATGGGACGAGTGCATGGACGCGTAATGTCCCGGCTGCACTTTTTTAGTCCCACGTTTATTGTACTCCAAACTGCAGACAGGGGCAAGATCACTTTGCCCGGTGAAAACGTTTACCGTCACGATTTCTGCAAATTTTATTTCCGGCTCGCACTTGCTTTTCTCCAAGCAATCACATATACTTAATTTCGCTGTCACAATACGCGCCCGTGGTCCAATGGATATGACGTAGGCCTCCGGAGCCTGAGATCGAGGTTCAATTCCTCGCGGGCGCGCCATTTACCGATAATCAGCATATGCTTTCATAACAAAGGACCTTCCGTTAAACGGAGGGTCCTTTCTTTTCATTCAGCATGTACAAGCGACTCGCTTACTCATGTCTGAAGGAACTCCGCACACAGCGATTCGCCACTCCGCTCAAGACTAGCGAAGGCGTAGTTACTCGCATATCCCTGCCCTGCACCTCATACAGCATCTCCAATTCCAGCTCAAAGTAACCTTGTTTCCCGGTGAAATTAACTGACTTTTGCGATGCTTTGACCATCTTTGACTTTTCCTGATCAATCCGTTATGATGAATACACGAATCACTACTTTAATCCATGTTCCCCAAGGAGGTCTTACGATGGAAATGATGAATTTCGTACCAATGGTTATTGAACAGAGCAACCGCGGCGAACGCGCCTACGACATCTACTCCCGTTTGCTAAAGGATCGAATTGTTTTCCTCGGCACGCCTGTCAACGATATGGTCGCAAACTCCATTATCGCGCAGCTGTTGTTCCTAGCAGCCGATGATCCGGATAAGGACATCTCACTTTACATTAACAGCCCTGGCGGTTCGGTATCCGCTGGCTTCGCTATTTTTGATACGATGAACTTTATTAAGCCGCAAGTGTCGACGATCTGTGTCGGCATGGCCGCATCGATGGGCGCATTCTTGCTGGCAGCAGGCGCGAATGGAAAGCGTTACGCGCTGCCCAACAGCGAAGTGATGATTCACCAGCCGCTCGGCGGCGCCCAAGGCCAAGCAAGCGATATCGAGATTCGCGCGAAGCATATCTTGAAGACGCGGGATAGACTGAACGGGATTCTATCCGCGAACACAGGTCAGCCGCTTGAGAAGATCGAGCGCGATACGGACCGCGACTACTTCATGTCAGCTGCTGAAGCTGCTGCATACGGCCTAGTTGATAAAGTAATTGAGAAGATGTAATCCCTCAGCTATAACCAGCTAATGATATGCCATATGAAAGAGCGACCATCCCAACACCCGGGATGGTCGCTCTTTGCTTTGTTCACTAAGTTGTTTAAGGCAATTTCTAGTAAATACCATAAATCAATTGTTGTGTCAATAGTCATTTAACGCGCTGAATCGGTGCGGACTGGCTATAAAAATCATGTTAATATGTACTAAATGATTCCATATCCACCGTCCCTTAGGCTATGCTTTGGAAATCTATAATAACGGAGTTGCACACGCATGAAACTTACGAATCCATTCGCAAGCGTGCGAAATTTTATTCGATCAGGCGATGCGGGAAGCGCATACGCGCAGTATTCACCGGGCTATGAGCCAGGTTTTTCACATTCGACAGTTGGAGATACACACAATCTATTCTTGCCGATTCAGGACAAGTCCCTCCTACTGCGACCTCTTAGCGATACCCATCTCATTGAGGTCTACCACGAAGCTATTGCCATGCGCTTGTCCGAAGAATTCATTGCCCTAATTGAACATGCCATCGAGCAGCGAGGTTTAACCACTAGCGACGATCAGAGGACGCTGGCATAAGCGTATTTCAACTTAATAAAGGCAGGCCGCTCTCCTTCTGGAGAATGGCCTGCCTTTTCTGTTTCAACTTATTGCATCTCGTACACGACCGTAATGTCGGTGGAGACGTTAATAACGCCTGTTTCTACACTTGTTGGCGCATTCGAGCTCGATGTTGCCATATCAGCCTTCTCCATTGCACCTTGACCGTAGTAGATCGGGCCAGAATTCACGCTATTTTGCGAGATTGAGATGACTTCTTTCACTTGCTTGCCTGCTGCCTTCGCAAGGGTATTGGCCTTCGCTCTAGCATTCGCCATTGCCTTATCCAGCGCTTGCAGCTCGTATTGATCCTGCTTCTCGGTATCAAACTGTACGCCATCTACACGGTTAGCGCCTGATGCGGATAGTGCATCCAGCAGCTGGCCAATGCCATCTAGGTTTCGTGTCGTAATTTGAACGCTATGCGTCGCTACATAGCCCTTCACTTTGCTTTCACCTGTCTTCTGATCGTAGGTGTATTCCGGCTGAACGTAGAAGCCTATCGTCTTAACATCCTTCTCCGCCATCTTGTATGTCGTGAACAGCACTTTCTTCAAGCCGGCAAACTGGTTCGCATTCTGCGCTTGCGCTTCCTTCGCCGTTGTTGCGCGCGTCTCCACGGCAACGTTTACATAAGCCACGTCAGGAGTAACCTGCAGCTTGCCTGAACCCGCAACCGTAATTGTGCTCTTCTGTACAATTACGCTATTATCCACTGCGTACACCTCATTGCCGTTATGACCCGCCGCTCCAAACACCGTTCCAACTCCCACTGCCAGCGCCAGCACAGGCACAAGCACCCATTTCCGATTCCACATCATTTCCCTCGCCCCTTATCTTCTTATTGCGATTCTATCTATTCAGACGCTGCGAGGGAAAACTTTGTTGCGGCCCGCACGGAAATTTGTTCCGAAAATAGAAAAAACCCCCGCAAGGGAGCTCCTTCATGGTGATCGTTAACCGATCTTATTGGTTTTCTAATTCTTCCTTGCTTACCAAATTGACTAAAGCGGTTACAGCCTGATCGGCGTCCGAACCCTCAGCACTAATCGTAACTTCAGTACCGGAGCTGATTGCAAGGCTCATAATGCCCATAATCGATTTAGCATTCACTTTTTTATCATCTTTCTCTACGAACACCTCAGAAGAGAACTTGTTCGCTTCCTGAACAAAAAGTGCGGCTGGTCTTGCATGAAGACCCGTTTTCAGTCGAACGACAACCGGGTGTCTTGTCATGGAAACCTTACCCCCTATACGAAATTCAATCCAACGATTGAGAAACTTACAAACGTCATATTAACATTATAGAATTTATATGCTGTGTCTGTATGAATTTCTATAATGTCTCTGCGAAACGTAAGCTCTTGCCGCCGGAGGACGGACATAGCCGTTTACGCTTACTCACCATTATATCACTTTTATGAAGTCTACACTAGCCTTCCGCTACGCTGTTCCTTATTTTTTCGGCAAGCTCATCGATTTTGCGCAATCGGTGATTAACACCGGACTTGCTCACTTTACCGCTAAGCATTTCGCCGACTTCCGTTAAATTCAGATCAGGGTGCGTCAGCCGCACTTGCGCCACTTCCCGAAGCTTATCCGGCAAGGTATTCAGGCCGATTTCTCGCTCCAGCAGCTTAATATTATCAATCTGCCGTACTGCGGCACCAATCGTCTTATTCAGATTGGCCGTCTCGCAGTTGACAATTCGGTTCACAGAGTTGCGCATATCCCGCATAATGCGGACATCCTCAAACTTGAACAGCGCCTGATGCGCGCCGATGATGCTGAGGAGCTCGATAATTTTCTCGCCCTCTTTCATGTAGAAGATGAACCCCTTCTTGCGCTCGATGCAGCGGGCATTCAAATCGAACTTATTCGCCAGCTCCACAAGCGACTTGCAGTGCTCTTCATACATGGTCGCAATTTCAAGGTGATAGGATGACCCTTCCGGATTGTTTACCGAACCGCCAGCCAGAAACGCGCCGCGCAAATACGAGCGTTTGCAGCAAGACTTGCGAATGATCTCTTTGTCGATGCCATCATTGAACATAAAGCCTTCGGAAACAATCTTAAGATCACTCAGTATCTCCTGCACCCTCGTCGGAATCCGTACGATATAAACGTTGTTCTTCTTCAGCCTCATCTTCTTGCGCACGAGCAGCTCCGTATGAACGGCAAACTGCTTCTTGATGAGGGAATAGATCCGCCGTGCAATCGCGGCATTCTCGGTTGAAATATCGAGGATGACTTTACGACTGGATAGTGACACAGAGCCGTTCATTCGGATGAGCGCGGATAGCTCCGCTTTCTCACAGCACGGATCCGCTTCGATGAGCGTCAATTCTTTTTTGGTTTGTCCCGCAAAAGACAATGTAACTCACCTCTTTCGTTCCATCCAGCTTTCTACAAGCTGATAAATATGATGACTGAGCCGTACCGCATCATGACGCAGATACGTACGGAACAGCACGAGTCGGTCGGCGACCACTTCATAGCCGCGCCGTTTCACTTCTTCTAAATCGAGATGGACCGCCTTCGCACCACGTTCCGCATACTTCATCTGCACCTGCTCCGGAATCTCGCCATCGTTCACGATTACATAGTCGAACAGATGGTGACCGATGTGCTTATGAACAGCCTCCAGATGATCGCTTACTGAATAATTGTCCGTTTCGCCTGGCTGTGTCATCACGTTGCAGACGAACATTTTGACAGCATTCGAATCCACGATGCATTCCGCCAGCTTAGGCACAAGCAAGTTCGGAATAATGCTGGTGTACAAGCTGCCTGGTCCAATTAGTATGGCGTCAGCCTGCTTGATAGCCTCCACCGCTTCCTCCAGCGGCTCCACATCCGGCGGCTCAATGAAGACCCGCTTGATCGCTTTGCCTGCCTTCGGAATACTCGATTCTCCGGTAATGATCGTTCCGTCTACCGTCTCAGCTTTAAGCACAATCGCTTCTCCAGCAGCCGGGAGCACACGCCCGCGTACTGCCAATACTTTACTTAGCATCCGCACGCCGGAAACGAAATCACCCGAGATATCCGTCATCGCCGCAAGCATCAAATTGCCTAAGCTGTGGCCGGCAAGACCTGTGCCTGAGTTGAACCGATATTGCAGCATGTCTGAAAGCAGCGGCTCCACATCCGCAAGCGCGATGAGCACGTTGCGGATATCGCCCGGAGGCGGCATCTGCAGTTCATTACGCAGAATGCCGGAGCTGCCGCCGTCATCCGCCACCGTAACAATGGCTGTGATGTCGAGAGGCTTCTCCTTCAAGCCGCGTAGCATGACGGAAAGACCCGTACCGCCGCCAATGACGACGATACGGGGCAATTGTTCATTACGACGTTCTGTCATTCTGCCCTCAGCTCCGATCACGCTCTGAATCTCGATGGCTGACACGAACGAGCTCCGTATCGCTACTTCCCAGAATACGGCCTAAATATTCGGCAATCGCGACTGAACGGTGTTTGCCGCCAGTGCAGCCAATGCCAATAACGACCTGGCTCTTGCCTTCTTTGTGATACAGCGGAATAAGAAACTGGAGCATATCGAGCAGCTTCGTCAGAAAGGTCTGCGTCTCTGGCCACTTCATGACATACTCGTACACTTCAAGATCTTGCCCTGTGTTCGGCCTAAGATGATCAATATAATGTGGATTAGGCAGGAAGCGCACATCATAAATCAAATCGGCATCGATCGGAATGCCGTATTTAAATCCGAAAGAAATAACGTTAACCGATATTTTGCTCACATCGGAGTTGGTGAAACGGGATATAATCCGTTCCTTGAGCTGCGCCGGCTTCAGGCTGCTTGTATCAATAACCTGCGTGGCCCAGCCCTTCAAGTCTTCGAGCAAGCGCCGCTCCAGCTTAATACCTTCAAGCGGCAGCCCTTCCGCCGCCAGCGGGTGCAGACGACGGCTTTCCTTGTAACGCTGGACGAGTACGCCGTCCGTCGCATCGAGAAACAGAATTTCGTACCCTATCGTATAATGCTCTTTCACGTAGGCCAGAGACTCCGACAATGCGGTGAAAAACTCGCGCCCACGCAGGTCGATTACGAGCGCTACTTTGCCGATTTTGCCATTCGACTGCTCAATTAGCTCGGCAAATTTCGGTATAAGCACCGGCGGCAGATTATCGACGCAGAAGAACCCTAGATCCTCAAGGCTCTGTACTGCAATCGTCTTGCCCGCTCCGGACATGCCTGTAATAATGACCAGCCTTGCCATCGCTGTTCCCACGTCCATCGTCTATCCCTCCCTACCAGCAACCATTCATCTATGAACGAATAATAAGTCCAGCTGCGCCAACAACACCAGCATCATTGCCGAGAATTGCAGGGACGATCTCAACGCCCTCTTGCGCCATTGCTGGAGCCGATTTCTTGAATGCTTCACGGATTTGTTCAAACAGGAATTCTCCTGCTTTGGATACGCCGCCGCCGATGATGAAACGCTGCGGGTTCAGAACAACCGCCATCGTACCGAGCGATTTGCCCAAGTAGAACGCGGCACGAGTTACGATACGCGCTGCAACTTCGTCGCCAGCTTTTGCCGCATCGATAACGTCTTTCGCCATAATGTCTTCCACGAACGAAAGCGATGTACGATCGCCGCGCGCAACAGCATCTTTCGCCATACGAATGATACCTGTTGCGGATGATACGGTCTCGAGGCAGCCCATTTGGCCGCAGTTACATTGAATAGCTTCCAAATCAGGAACGGTTACCATATGTCCAAGCTCGCCAGCCATGCCAGCAAAGCCTTCTACGATTTTGCCGTTGATGATAACGCCGCCGCCAACGCCTGTACCAAGCGTGTAGCATACGCAATCGTTGATACCGCGGCCTGCGCCAGCCCATGCTTCGCCAAGAGCTGCTACGTTCGCATCATTGTTCACGAGCACTCTTTTGCTGAGCTTCTCTTCAAGAATAGCCTTGAGCGGCACATTGTCGAAGAAGAGGTTAACCGATTGCTTAACAATACCGTTCGCGATGTCCAAGAAGCCGGCAATACCGATGCCTACGCCTTCAACTTGCTCCCAAGTGAAAGGAGACTCCTCTACGATTTGCTTCGCGTATTTTGCGATGTTGTCGCAAACAACGTCAGAACCCTTCTCAACTTCTGTCGGTCCTTCAAATGTATGCAGCAACTCGCCTTCCATGCTGCAAATTCCAACTTTAATTGCAGTACCGCCGATATCCACACCAACGACAATTTTCTCTGACATAATAGGCCACCTCTATAATATAGGGAGTTAGTATTTCTTTCGATCATTTGCTTGCAACTAAAACTATAAGCGAACGCTTCCAACTGGTCAAGGACAAACAACCCCCGACCGATTCCAGCGAAAAAGCTTCTTAAAACCAGAGGACTGCTCGTACAAGAAGTGACGCTGTCCGTACATTACGGACAGCGTCATCCATGCGGTGTTTACTAAAAAAGACCGCGTCTATGGAGGTCATGTTAGACCGTTTGGCTCCAGTCGTGTACTACGTGGCCTTCGAGGAACTTCTCGCAATCAAGAGCTGCCATGCAGCCGCTTCCCGCAGCTGTAATAGCTTGGCGGTACTTGTTGTCCTGGACGTCGCCGCAAGCGAAGATGCCTGGAATGTTCGTCTCAGATGTACCCGGCTTCACAAGCAGATAGCCTGTCTCGTCCGTTTCCAGCTGGCCGCCGAGGAACTTCGTGTTCGGCGTGTGACCGATTGCCACGAAGATACCGTTCGTCTCGATTACTTCTTCTTCGCCTGTTGCGTTGTTGCGCACCTTAAGGCCCGTTACTCCCATGCCAGTCGCAACCACTTCAAGCGGCGTACGGTCCAGCGCCCAGCTGATCTTGCTGTTCTCGCGCGCACGGTCTTGCATGATCTTCGAAGCGCGCATCTCCGGGCGGCGATGTACAAGCACAACCTCGGAAGCGAAGCGAGTCAGGAAGTTCGCTTCTTCCATCGCGGAGTCTCCGCCGCCGACAACGATAATTTTCTTACCGCGGAAGAAGAAGCCGTCGCAAGTTGCGCATGTGCTGACGCCTTTACCCACATTCTCGCGCTCGTTCGCAATGCCGAGGTACTTCGCTGATGCGCCAGTCGATATAATCAGCGACTCCGCTTGCAGCTCGCCTTGACCTTCGACCTGAAGCGTGAACGGACGCTTCGACGTATCCACCGAGTTCACCCAGCCCGTACGGAATTCCGCGCCGAAACGCTCTGCTTGTTTACGCATATTCGCCATCAGATCCGGGCCCATAATCCCTTCAGGGAAACCAGGGAAATTCTCGACTTCCGTCGTCGTAGTCAATTGACCGCCTGGCTCTGGTCCTTCAATTACAAGCGGGTTCATGTTCGCACGTGCCAAGTAAATCGCAGCTGTCAGTCCCGCAGGACCTGTTCCGATAATAATTGCTTTATACACGATCGGTGCCTCCTACTAATCATCTCTTCAGCCTGTTGTTTATCTGCAAGCGAAGGTTTTGCCCCTTTGCGACCTTTGGTACGAAGCGGAAGCGCCGGCAATTCGAATGAGAACGACTTTGGTGCGAAGCACCACGGGAGTACTCATCGAATTAGCCGGTACTGCAGCGGAGATACCAACAGGAGCACAATCGGCACCTTAAACCGGAGCCTCGGTAAGTGCAGGCAACACCATCCGCATTTTCTCTTTAATACCGCAGATCTCATCTATGCGCTTGACGCATTTACTAACGGTCGCAATCGACGTGCCGTAGCGCAGAGAAACTTCATGGTACGAAATTTCTCTGCGGTGCATCTTCGCTGTCAAATATTCAAGCGCAGCCGCCCAGCCTTCCACTTTTCCGAGCTTCGGTACATCCGGATAAATCCGTGACAGAAACTCGATCCACAGCGTAAGCAAATCATGCTGCTGCACGAGGTCATATTGTTTATTCATTCGAACGAGCGCCGCTTCAAGCACGGACTGCCATTTATCTTCCCAAATCGGCAGGCGCGAAGGCATCCGGCTGTGCTCGATCACCGTCTCTTTGCCTTCAAGCACCGCATTCAGCGATTCATGTACGCCTATTGAACGGAGCACGAAGATCGCAATTCTCTTCAAATAGTCATCTTCTTGCGGCTCTACGATGAAGTCGCGCAGGGCGTCCTTCACTTCGTTGTCGGCAATCATGCCGAGCGCTTGAATGACTTGCAGCTTCGTATGGCGATCACCATGGCGCAGCGCCCAGAAGAAGGACGACCTCACGAGTGGATCCCGCTTCATATGATCAGGCAGAGATTCGGACCTTTTCTCCCACAGCTTGAACTGTTCTTCGAACGGGAGATGATAATGGTAGCTCGTCGGAGCTGCATGCTGGCCGTTCTCCATTAGTGTCAGTTGCTCCAAATAGTAGCCCGGCACATGTGATTCGCTGTCCAGCTTGCTCACTTGCTGCCACAATCGTCTCGCTTCTTCATAGCGCCCGATGTTGCATGCAGCGACGGCTGCATAATGATACAGGCACGGATCGGACTTCAGTCCATTGTCCTTCAGCAAGCGCATAAAGTGACGGTACGCTTCGCCGTGTTCCCCTAGAATACCCATTGTAGTCGCCAGCTTAAACACATGCTCCTGATGGAAAGGCACCGTTTTGCACAGCATCTCCACAAGGGGCTTCAACTGCGCTTTATCTTCAGCATGCTGATAGAAGATAGCGAGGTTGCAGAGCGCATGCAAATTACCCGGTTCGAGCTCCAGCACCTGCTGAATCGTTACCATGGCTTTTTCGAACATGCCCATATAGTAGTAGGCTAGCGCCAAATTGTTGCGTGCCGCCATGAACTCGCCGTTCTTCTCCACAATACTTTCAAGCAATCTTACCGCTTCGACAAACTTGCCTTCCTCCAGCATGGCCCTTGCTTGGTCATGCTCGAAGAATCCTTCGCGAGCCTTAATGAAGGCTAGCTTCGTCGGACGCTCAAGCTCGAAATGCAGCAGCTCCATCATCTCTTCGGACTCTTCAAGGAATTGACCATCGGGGTCTTCCTCCAAGTAACGAATGAGCGATTCCTCGGCCGCTTCATAATTCTCCATGTTGGCGTAATTGTTCGCCATATAGAAGTGGCATTCTGTCATCTCGGGATCGAGCTCACTCACAATCGACAGCAGAATGCGATTGGATTCTTCGTAATTCCCCATCTCCGATAAAATTCCCGCCATATTGCAATGGTTCACTGGATTTTCCGGCTCGTATTCGGCCGCGCGGCGGAAATATTTTAGTGCCTTGTCATAGTGATAACGATCCATCGACCGGACCGCTCGCTCGAAGAAGAACGTTGCGTCCCATTGAATCGGAATTATTTTCGTGCTGTGGCTGGCTATCGCAATTTTCTTTTCCTTCATAGCACAAGGCACCTCCCCGGTACATCAACGATTCTACGATTATACCATAGCGCGGCCTATCCATACACGAAAGAATATGTGGGAAATCGCGGGCATAGGCCCGCGATTTCGATTTGGCTGCTACCAGAGCAGCCCATATGTGTTCTAGATACCGGCGTTCTTGAAGAGTGTGCTGATCGAGCCGCCTTCAAGAATGATGCGTGTAGTCTCCGCCAATATCGGCGCAACCGAAAGGACGGTAAACCGGTCGGAATGATCCTCTGGCAATGCAATCGTGTCGGTTACGATGACTTCTTTAATATTCGGGTGATCCAATCGCTGCAGCGCAGGTCCGGAGAAGAGCGGGTGCGTCGCGCACACATACACATCTTCAGCACCGCGTTCTTTCAAACCTTCAACGACATTCACGATCGTTGTGCCCGTATCAATCAGGTCCTCGATAATAATCGGTGTTTGACCTGTTACATCACCGATAACATGCGTGATGACAGATTCGTTATGCGCCGGACGTTTCTTAATCATGATCGCGAACGGTGCATCCAAATAGTTAGCCAGCTTCTCAGCAGTCGAGGCGCGGCCAGCATCCGGAGAAACAACAACCGGATTTTTAATGTTTTTCGATTTCAAATAATCACTGATCAGATCAAGACCTGTCAGATGATCCACAGGGATGTTGAAGAAGCCTTGGATCGCAGGTGCATGTAGATCGATTGTGATAACGCGGTTCGCACCAACAGTCGTAAGTACGTCTGCAAGCATTTTAGCCGAGATCGGTTCACGCGGAGCAGCCTTGCGCTCTTGACGTGCATAACCGTAATACGGAACGATGATGTTGACAGTACGTGCGGAAGCACGCTTCGCCGCATCAATCATTACGAGCAGCTCGACGAAATGATCATTGATCGGGTGCGAGAACGATTGTACAAGGAAGACGTCACAGTTACGGATCGTTTCCTCATAGTGAACGTAAATTTCACCGCTTTTGAAACGAGACAGTTTAATTTTACCGAGCTGCACACCAAGATTCTCACAGATCTGAGCAGCTAGTTTGGGATTCGAGGAACCCGAGAAAATACGTAGCTTGTCGCTAAACAAAATTATACCCTCCTGAGCGATTAGACCACTTTGATTTAAATGCTAACAAAAACCGATTCTTTCGACACCATTCATTATACATGGAATTCTTCATAATTCAAAAATCAATCAAAAGCACTATAGACTAGCTAATCTCCGCCAATTGCCTGAACTCGGCCTTATGCAACTTCTCTCGCGGTTTGTCCGCATTGTATGAACATTGTATGTCAAAATGCCATAGAAACCGAGCTCTCGTCATGGAGGCTCGGTTTCGAGGAAGCTGCTGCCCGTCAAAAGTTCTAGGAAGACTGCTTCGATTTATTATGGCGGCGATTCAGCTCGGCCATGATTTCATCCAGCGAAAGTCCGCGTTCACGGAACAGCACCATCAAGTGGAAGATAAGGTCACTGGCTTCGCAGCGAAGCTCGTCATTATCCTTGTTCTTCGCAGCAATGATGACCTCAGCCGATTCTTCGCCGACTTTCTTCAGAATCTTATCGACGCCCTTCTCGAACAGATACGTCGTATAAGCACCTTCAGGACGTTCGATATATCGCTGTGCAATCGTCGCTTCCAGCTGGTTCAGCATCGCGAAGCGATCGCTTGTCTGCAGCAGCTCGCCACCGACGACAGCAACGCCTTTCACGCCTTCAACCGCATTGGTGAAACAGCTGTACGTACCATTGTGGCAAGCTGGTCCGTTCTGATCAACGCGTACAAGCAGTGTATCTCCGTCGCAATCATAATGCATAGATACGATGCGCTGCGTGTTGCCGCTTGTTGCGCCTTTATGCCACAGCTCGCCGCGCGAACGGCTCCAGAACCACGTCTCTCCCGTCTCGACGGAGCGCGCATAGGATTCCTCGTTCATGTACGCCATCATAAGCACTTCTTTGCTAACTGCATCCTGCACGATGGCAGGGACCAGTCCCGCTTCGTTCCATTTGATCGAATTCAAACTTGTACTCACCTGATCTCGACTCCCTTCAGCCGCAAATCATCCTTCACTTCGCGGATCGTCATCTCTTTGTAGTGGAATATCGTTGCTGCAAGACCCGCATCCGCGTGCCCCTGCTGGAATACATCGTAGAAATGCTCTACCTTGCCCGCTCCTCCTGAGGCGATAACCGGAATGCTGAGCGATTCGGACACCGCCTGCGTCAGCTTAATATCGAAGCCGTCCTTCGTGCCGTCCGCATCCATGCTCGTCAGCAGAATCTCTCCTGCGCCGAGCGCCTCAACTTCCTTCGCCCAAGCGAGCGCCTTAATGCCCGTCGCCGTCCGTCCGCCGTGCGTGTACACTTCCCATTCGCCCCAAGCCGGATTGAACTTCGCATCGATCGCTACGACGATGCACTGCGAGCCGAACTTGCGCGCGCCGTCCTTAACAAGATCGCGGTTCTTTACCGCTGCCGTGTTAATGCCGATCTTGTCAGCACCGGCGCGAAGAAGCCGCTTCATGTCATCAACATGCGAGATGCCGCCGCCAACAGTGAACGGAATCGTAATTTCGCCGGCTGTCCGTTTGACCACTTCGATCATCGTCGCCCGGCCTTCTACCGAGGCAGAAATATCAAGGAAAACAAGCTCGTCCGCGCCTTCCTTGTCGTAAATCGCCGCAAGCTCCACCGGATCGCCGGCATCGCGCAAATTAACGAAATTAACACCCTTCACAACGCGTCCGTCTTTGACATCAAGACATGGAATAATACGTTTGGCTAGCATGTATATGCCGCCTCCCTTCTCTTACAGGTTCGTGATACGTGAAAAATAACATTTTGCACGTTTAACGAACCGTTTCTCGCGCTCCCGTTAATGCAAGAAAATTACGCAGCAGACTCATGCCGAGCTCGCCGCTCTTCTCCGGATGAAACTGCATGCCGTACACGTTGCCGCGGCCGACAATCGCCGTCACTTGTACATTGTAGTCCGTTGTCGCAAGCAGATCCGAGGATCGTTCAGGCTTCGCATGGAACGAATGTACGAAGTAGACATGGCCAGGCGTAAGCCCTTCGAACAGCGGACTGTGCTGCTGCTTGAAGTCGAGCTTGTTCCAGCCCATATGAGGTACCTTGAAATCACCTTGGAAACGAATGACCGTACCCGGCAGCAAGCCAAGACCTTCATGGCGGCCATACTCCTCGCTTTCGCTGAATAGCAGCTGCATACCGAGGCAGATACCGAGCAGCGGCTTGCCGGATGACGCGTAGAACCTTGTCACTTCATCAAGACCGGTGTTCTGCAAGTTCTGCATCGCATCGCCGAAAGCGCCAACCCCCGGCAATATCGCACCGTCCGCCTCCATAATCTCTTTCGCGTCCGCCGTAATGATCGTCTCGTAACCGAGCCGCTCAACCGCTTTGCTGACGCTGTGGAGGTTCCCCATGCCGTAATCGATGATCGCGATCATCCTACAGCACTCCTTTCGTCGAAGGCACTCCTTGCACGCGCGGATCAATGCTTGTCGCTTCGTCGAGCGCACGGCCCAGCGCTTTGAATACCGCTTCAATCATGTGATGCGTGTTCGCCCCGTAGTGCACGATCACGTGCAGCGTCATACGCGCTTCAAGAGCGAGCTTCCACAGAAACTCATGTACAAGCTCCACTTGGAAGCTGCCTACTTGCTGGGACGGATACTGCGCACGGTATTCAAAATGTGGACGGTTGCTGATGTCGATCACGACCTGTGCAAGCGCCTCATCCATCGGCACGAATACCGAAGCATACCGCTTAATGCCGCGTTTGTCGCCAAGCGCCTCGCGGATCGTCTGGCCGAGGCAGATACCGATATCCTCAACCGTGTGGTGATCGTCGATATCCACGTCGCCTGTCGCTTCGACTTCAAGATCGAATTGACCATGCTTCGTGAACAGATCGAGCATGTGGTTCAGGAATGGCACGTCAGTCTCGAGCTTCGATACGCCGCTGCCGTCGATTCCAAACGCCAGCTTAATGTCCGTTTCATTTGTTTTGCGCGCCACATCGGCTGCACGGGTCACGTTCTCTGCCATGAAAACATCCTTCTTTCCAGGTAGCCTATATTTTGACGTGAGCACAAGCTTATCGCTTAACGCTCCCGCTCCAAACGAATTTCTATCGCTCTGGCATGCGCTTCAAGACCTTCATGACGGGCAAGCGTCATAATTTGGTCGCCACTCGCAAGCAGAGCGTCTTTACTATAGTAGATTAGGCTCGATTTCTTGACGAAATCGTCGACGTTCACAGGCGAGGAGAACCGCGCTGTACCATTCGTCGGCAAAATATGATTCGGTCCGGCAAAATAATCTCCAACCGGTTCCGAGCTGTACGGGCCAACGAATATCGCACCCGCATTCTCGATCCTACCAAGGAGCGCCATCGGCTCTGCCGTCATAATCTCAAGATGCTCCGGTGCCATCCGGTTAACGGCATCGATCGCTTCATTCATGGACTCGGCGATCAGAATAGCGCCGTACTCGGCAATGGATTGTCGCGCCGTTCCTTCGCGAGGAAGCGTCGCGAGCTGTCGCTCCACTTCTGCGGCAACGGCATCGCCGAGCTTCTCCGACGTCGTCACGAGAATCGCCGACGCCATCTCATCATGCTCCGCCTGCGACAGCAGATCAGCTGCGACGTACGCAGGGTCTGCCGTCTCATCCGCTAGCACGACAATCTCACTCGGGCCGGCAATGCTGTCGATTGCGACAACGCCGAATACCGAGCGCTTCGCTAGTGCAACGTAGATGTTGCCGGGACCGCAGATCTTGTCGACCGGCGGGATTGTATCCGTACCGTAAGCGAGCGCGGCAACCGCCTGCGCGCCGCCGACGCGGTACATCTCTTTCACGCCCGCTTCCGCAGCCGCGACGAGAATGTAAGGGTCAATGCCGGCTTTGCCGCCCGTTGCCGGAGGCGTCACCATGACGATCTCAGGCACGCCCGCGACCTGTGCTGGAATGACATTCATCAGCACTGAGGACGGGTAGGCTGCCTTGCCGCCAGGGACATAGACGCCGACGCGCTTCAGCGGACGCAACAGCTGACCGAGCATCGTGCCGTCCGGCTGAACGTCAACCCACGACTGGCGCAGCTGCTTCTCGTGAAACTTGCGAATATTAACCGCTGCTTCACGGATCGCGGTCAGAAACGCCGCATCGACATGGTTATAAGCGGCCTGAATCTCGCTTTCTGTGACGCGCAGCTGAGACGCGTCCAAGCGGACACGGTCATGCTGCTCCGTATAGCGCAGCAATGCCGCATCTCCTTCGGTTCGCACCGTATCGACGATTTGGCGAACCGATTCATTTTGCTCCGGTGACCCGTAGTCCACCTTGCGCGTTAAGCCAAACTGCTCCGCACGCAGCTTACGCATACGCCATCCACTCCCTTCACGCTTCCACGCTATCTATCTAATCGCGTTTGCTGCAATCGCATGCTGCAGCTTATCGCATAAGCTCTGTATCGCATCGTTCTTCATTCGGTAACTAACGCGGTTCGCGATGAGCCGGCTCGTAATGCCGAAGATTTGCTCCATCTCGACAAGACCATTCTCGCGCAGCGTCTGGCCGGTCTCAACCATATCGACAATCCGGTCAGCCAGTCCAATGAGCGGTGCCAGCTCGATTGACCCGTTCAGCTTAATCACTTCAACCTGCTGCCCCAGCTCGCGGAAGTATTGCGAAGCCACGTTCGGATACTTCGTCGCCACCCGCGGATGAATGACCGGCTTCCAATCCGGCAGTCCGATGACGGACATGCGGCATTTGGCAATGCCAAGGTCTAGCAGCTCGTAGACGTCCTTGTTCTCTTCCATCAAAACGTCCTTACCAACAATACCGATATCGGCGACGCCGTACTCCACATACGTTGGCACATCGACCGGTTTCGCCATAATGAACGACATTCCCGCTTCAGGCAGCTCGATAATGAGCTTGCGCGTATCGTCGAAGTCGCTCGGAATCGGCACGCCCGCTTCGCGGAACAGCTTTGACGCTACTTTATAGATGCGGCCCTTCGGCATCGCAACCTTCAGCAGCTCGCGCCCTCCGTTAATACTCATTTCGCTGTCCCTCCTTGTGCGACGCCGAAGTAGGTTAGCAGCTTCGTAAACGTAACACCTTTATATTGCAATGGACCGCCGTCCGCCGCATTAACTGCATCCTGCGTTGCCTGCTGAGCCGCTGCATCCATACGTTCTGTCACGACAACCACTGCGGAAGATTCCTCTGCTGATTCACGCAATTCACGCGCTTTTGCGAGTGCAGCCGGTCGGCCCTCAGCGTCATAGCCGATAAGAATCTTCTGCTCCGCCGTTTCACCAGCCGCGTCGCCGATAAGCTCCAGAATGCGCGTCGTCTTAATCGCGAAGCCTGTCGCTGGAGCAGGGCGCCCGAACTGCTGTAGCAGATTATCATAACGGCCGCCGCTTGCTACTGGGAATCCTAGATCCGCCGCATAGCCTTCAAATGTCATGCCTGTATAATATTTAAAATCACCAATCATCGTCAGGTCGATCAGCACATGCTCGCGAACGCCGTATGCATCCAGCACATCCCACATCTCACACAGATGCTTGATCGATGCCTGTGCCGTCGCATCCAGGCTAAGCGCCATCGCTTGATCGCAAACTTCTTGCCCGCCGCGCAGACGGATAATGCCCTCAAGCTCAAGGCGCATTTGCTCCGACAGCGTCAAACCGCGCAAGCACTCTCTATAGCCGACATAGTCACGTCCGAGCAGATAAGCCTTCAGCTCTTCCTGCGCTTCAAGTTGACCTGGCAATGCTTCTTCGAACAGTCCGTTCAAGAAGCCGACATGGCCAATCGCAATTTTGAAACGGCTGACACCGGCTGCTTTGAGCGATGCGATTGCCAGCGCAACAACCTCCGCATCAGCCTCAGCCGAAGCATCACCGACCAGCTCCACGCCAGTCTGGAAGAATTCAGCTTCACGTCCCGCTTCCTCTTCGATCGCACGGAACACGTTCGAGTGATAGGACAAACGGATCGGGAATTGCACATCCTTCAATACAGAAGCGACAACCCGCGCGATCGGAGCCGTCATATCGGAGCGAAGTACAAGTGTTGTACCTCTGTTATTCAGCAGCTTGAACAGCTTCTGATCTGACGTTGAACTCGCAACGCCAACCGTATCGTAATATTCCATTGTCGGCGTCATGATTTGCTCATAGCCCCATGAGCTCATGCAAGCCAACACCTGATTTTCGATTTGTCTTAGTTTCACAACCGCATGCGGCAAATAATCTTTGACCCCAATCGGTTTCTCAAACACCTTCGGTTTGGACACGAATTTCACCACCGACACTTTAGTTTGTTAACGTGTTACCATGTTACCATACTGCCAAAATAAAGGATTAGTCGTAATAATACCACGCGCCCATCTATCCGTCAATACAGCATTTTCCTGTATAACATGCCCAATTATTGGACTTCAGCCGCAGCGCTTCCTGAATACTCGACGCCCATGCTTGTCCTCCCATACGTTAACCAGCGTACGCATAAACACAAGTCCGATGATCGCTGTGCCGAACACCCCCATTTGGATAAAGAAAAGGGGCGTCTCCTTCTCCGTCTCCGAAGAGTGACCCCCCTGTTTCATAATCTGGATCAAGGTGTCTGGATTATCGTCGATGCCTCCGGCGTTGACGCGGTAACCGTTCGTTTGGCCTTCCGCGTTAATGCCGCTCTTCACTGTGAATGTAATGTGGATCCCAAGCTTGCGGCAAATATTCAGCACCTGCTTGTTGTAGGCTCCATACGGGAATGCGACAATTTTATCTTCATCAGTTCCGAGCTTCTGCGCCAAAATCGTGTTCGCTTCCGCCAAATCCGACGTGACCCGCTTCCGGTATTCCTTTGCCGTTTCCTTGCGGTGCTTTGCCTTCAGATACATCGGTGTCGCGAGCGCCGGCTTCTGTCGTTTGCCTGTGCCATCATAGGCGACATAGAGATGTGAATCAAAGGTATGGTTATAGAAATCGTAACCGCTCTTGTGCATTTCCTCCACCTGCTGCCAATTCAGCTTGGGTATGCCAATATGATGCGGATTGCCAATCGTATTCACAATCAGGAAATTCGTCGCTGGCACATGATATTTCTTTAGTACCGGATAAGTATCCGTATAATACGATTCATAGCCATCATCGAACGTCATCAGAACCGCATTATCTGGAACAGGAGCACCATGCAAAATAAACTGCTCATACTGCTTCATCGTAATCCAGTGGAAGTCGTCGGCCTTCATCATCGCCAGCTGCTTCTCGAATTTGTTCAGTGGCAGTGCCTTATCATCCTTTGGCACCGCAGCAACCTCATGGTACATCAGCACAATAACCTTATTGCTGTAGTACTTCCCCGACTGCGAGGAAGTACTGCTTCTGCGCTTTGCTGTCGCATGATTCCCTGCTGCTACTCTTCTTTCTGCAATGCCCCGGTTAGCCGATGCAGTTGTCCGCGATGAATGCGTACGCCCTTTAACATGCATGTAATAGCCACCTGTACAAATTGCAGTTACGATGAATAATAGCGATATCGCAATTAATTTACGATTCATGAACCCATACTCCTTATTCATTACCGAATGACTCTAATGGGATTGCCACCGACAAAAGCACCTGCAGGTACATCCTTGTGCACGACTGAGCCAGCTGCTACAACCGCTCCGTCGCCAATAGTCACGCCAGGAAGAATCGTCGTATTCGCGCCGATCATCACGTTCGCTCCAATTCGCACCTCGCCAAGCCGATACTCTTTTATCAAATACTCATGGGTAAGTATCGTCGTATTGTAGCCTATGATAGAGTTATCGCCGATAGAAATCTTCTCAGGGAAGAACACGTCCACCATCACCATAAGCGCAAAAGCGCAGTGGCGCCCTACCTGCATGCCGAGCACATGCCGGTAGATCCAATTTTTCACCGGCAGAGACGGACAGTAGCGCGCCACTTGTATGAACACGAAATTACGAATTGCTTTTAACCGGCTAACTGTACGATATACTTGCCATAAGGCGTTCGGTCCTTCGACCGGATAGCGTTCAACATTTCTCAAGGAGATTTACTCCAATCCCACGAATGCGTACAAATCGCGCATGTCATGAATAATATGACGCGCCCCGCTCTCCCTCAGCTTCGCCTCGCCTTTCAAAGACCACGCCACACCGACCGGGATGACACCAGCCGCTTCAGCAGACTCGATGTCTACGCCACTGTCGCCAACCATCATCGTCGTCTTCGGATCAGCGCCGAGCAGATCAAGCGCTCTCTGCACCGGTTCAGGGTGCGGCTTCGGATGCTCGACATCTTCAATCGTCACGATCGCCCCTGGCTCCACATATTCATACAATCCGACGTAACGAAGGCCACGCTCTGTCGTCAGCCGCATCTTCGTCGTCACAATTCCGATTCGGATGCCCGCTTCATGAAGCTTCGCAAACACTTCCCTTACGAACGGGAAAGCAGTCACATAATCATCGTGCATTTTAAGATTGATTTCACGATAGGCAGCAACCAGGTCTGTCACATCTTCGCGGCCAGAGAACAGCTGCATTTGTTTCGTTAGCGGCTGCCCCATGCTCGGAATAATATGTTCACGGTCAAACTCCGGAGGCACAATTCCCTTTAGAGAGTGAATAAACGATTGAATAATGAGCTCATTCGTATCCATAATCGTGCCGTCCAGATCAAATAGCATTGTCTTAATCGTTGTTGTCATGCTTATTGTGTTACTCCTTTATTGTTGTGTCACTGCCTGCTTCGTCCGATTGCTTCTTCATGTCCGCACGGTTCTCTGCAGGAACGGATGTCTGCTTCGCAGCTACGTCTGCACCAGCAGGAAGGCCTGTCTTATAATTAATAATTGGATCGCTGTAACGCACCTTCGCTTCGCCCGTCGTACGACGGCCAATAATGAGAGTAATTGCAGCAATAATAAGCAGAACGGAAATCAGCTGAGAAATACGGATATTTCCTTCAGCAGGGTTCAAATACCCCGCATCGAATCCGAAGAGCTTCATTGGTGACCACATTGCATCCATTACCTTTGCCGCCCATGCAGCACCGTGGAATGCAAGACTATCCGTACGGAGCCCTTCGATGAAGAAACGTCCGATGGAATACCAGATGAAGTAGCTGAACAGCAATTCACCAGCGCGCAGGAATTGGCGGCGGCGAATGACGAGCAGCAGGATCAAGCCGACCAGGTTCCATAGCGACTCATATAGGAATGTCGGGTGATGAAACAAGCTGTCCGTATCAACATACATCTGGTCGACAATCCAGTTCGGCAGATGAAGCGTGTTACGCAAGAACGATTCCTCGACAGGTCCGCCGAACGCTTCTTGATTAACGAAGTTGCCCCAACGACCGATCATTTGTCCAGCAATGAGCGAAGGCGCACAGATATCAGCAACACGCCAGAAGCTGTACCCTTTAACGCGGAAATAAATAACACCGCAAGCGAATGCCCCAATTAGCGCTCCATAGATCGCAATACCGCCATGCCAGATCTTGAATACATCCAGCGGGTTACTCTTATATTCGTCCCAAGTAAACATGACATAGTAAATTCGCGCGCCAACAATTGCTGACGGCACGCCGAGCAGCAGCAAATCCATGAAGAAGTCCGGCGACAAGCCGAAGCGTCTGCCTTCCCGAACGGCAAGGAGCAAGCCTACAAGCGCGGCTGTTCCTAGAATAATACCGTACCAATGGACACTAATGGCGCCAATGGAAAAAGCAACAGGATCTAATCGTAATCCAAACATACGTCACAGGCTCCTTCTCTCACATAAATAATCATACAGAATGCATAAACTTCTCACTCATTCATTTCTATATGACATCGCACAAATCTTATTGCCTATTAATAGGGCAACTATCAATCAAAATCGTCCGCGTCTTCTGCAATGGTCTCCGTCAGCTTGTTCGTAAATTGGAGCGCTGCGTTGTAGCCCATCCGCTTCAAGCGGAAGTTCATCGCTGCCACTTCAATAATGACCGCGAGGTTTCGTCCTGGACGAACCGGAACCGTTACAATCGGAACATCTGTATCAATGATACGTGTCGTTTCTTCGTCAAGACCGAGGCGATCGTACTGCTTGTCCGCTTGCCAGTTCTCAAGCTTAATGACGACGCTAATCCGCTTCATATTGCGGACTGCACCAGCGCCGAACAATGTCATTACGTTAATGATGCCTAGTCCACGAATTTCAAGCAAATGGCGAATGAGCTCAGGCGCCGTTCCATGCAGTTGCCCATCCGAAGTTTGGCGGATTTCAACCGCATCATCCGCTACAAGGCGGTGGCTTCGTTTCACAAGCTCAAGTGCCGTCTCGCTCTTACCAATTCCGCTGCCGCCGGTTATGAGCATACCAACACCATATACATCGACAAGAACGCCGTGAATCGTAGCGGATGGTGCAAGCTTGCGCTCCAGGAAGTTCGTGATCCGGCTCAAGAAAATCGTCGTTGCCGCGTTGCTGCGAAGCACCGGGATTTGCTTCTGGTTTGACAGCTCGATCAGCTCGGCTGGCGCTTCCATGCCGCGCGTAATAATGAAACATGGCGTTTCCTCGTCACACAGCCGCTCCATGCGATCCAAACGTTCCTGCTTGCTCAGCGTATCCATGAAAGTCAGTTCAGTTCGCCCTAGAATTTGTACCCGTTCTTTCGGGTAATACTCAAAATAGCCTGCCATCTCTAGACCAGGGCGCGACAAATCGTCAACTGTAATGCTGCGGCGCAGCCCATCCTCACCACTTAAGATTTCGAGCTGGAATTGACTGATTAGCTCAGATACTTTCACTTTTTTAGCCATCGGTTGGTCTCCTCAGAAGTCGCAGCCAGCTACGAGATTTTTATGTAATGAATTAACTATTCAGCTATTGTTATCGTAACGAAAATACGCAATAAAAACAACCGCCCGATTTGTGATCGGGCGGTTGTCTGTAAAGGCTCAGCGCCTTATCAATTATACTTCGAATACATTCAGCTCTGTTTCTTTGTCGAAGACATGAACTTTGTTCATATCAAGAGCAAGCTTCACGTTAGTACCTTCTTTAACACCGGAGCGGCCGTCAACGCGTGCGATTACAGTGTCTTTACCAAGACCGTTCAGGTACAAGAACATTTCGTGACCAAGGTTCTCAGCAACTTCAACGTGAGCGTTCACGATAGTTTGCGGGGAAGCCTCGTGGAATACTGGTTCTTCGTGCAGATCTTCTGGACGGATACCAAGGATGATTTCTTTACCGATCAGGCCTTTTTCACGCAATTGCGCAGCTTTGCCTTCTGGAACAAGAACATCAATGTTATTCGATTTGAAGCGAACGGAGCCGCCGCCTTCAGTCACTGTACCAGTGATGAAGTTCATCGAAGGTGCACCGATAAAGCCTGCTACGAAGATGTTTACTGGGTGGTTGTAAAGCTCTTCCGGGGAAGCAGCTTGTTGAATAATACCGTCTTTCATAACGACGATACGGTCACCCATTGTCATAGCTTCGATTTGGTCATGCGTTACGTAGATAACAGTTGTTTCAAGACGTTTAGCCAGTTTGGAGATCTCTGCGCGCATTTGGCCACGGAGTTTAGCGTCCAAGTTGGAAAGCGGCTCATCCATCAAGAATACTTGTGGTTCACGAACGATCGCACGGCCTAGAGCAACACGCTGACGTTGACCACCGGAAAGTGCCTTTGGCTTACGCTCAAGCAAATGCTCGATATCAAGAATTTTAGCAGCTTCACGGACACGTTTGTCGATCTCTGCTTTTTTGAATTTACGAAGTTTCAAACCAAAAGCCATGTTTTGGTATACGTTCATATGTGGGTACAATGCATAGGATTGGAATACCATCGCGATATCGCGATCTTTAGGTGCAACGTCATTTACAAGACGCTCGCCGATGAACAGTTTACCTTCAGAGATTTCTTCAAGACCAGCGATCATACGAAGCGTCGTGGATTTACCGCAACCCGATGGGCCGACAAGAACCAAGAATTCTTTGTCTTTAATGTCAAGGTTGAAATCTTTTACGGAAGCGAGATCAGTACCCGCGTATTTTTTGTAAACATGCTCTAAGCGTACACCAGCCATTAGTATTTCCCCCTAAACGGTAATTGTCTTTCAATACACTTAGTGTATATCAGCGACCTCACAATGACTATGCACATACTTTACAAAAAAACTACGACCTTTTCGTCACTTTGTACAATAGCAATATGATTTTGACTAGAACCGCATCGCGGAACTGCCGCACGTCCAGTTCAGTCTCCTGTTTGAGCTTATCCAGTCTGTACAGCAGCGTATTGCGGTGAATATAGAGCTTCTTCGCAGTTTCACTGACATTGCAATCAAGTGAAAAGAATGTTTCAAGCGTCGTAAGAATTTCCGGCTCTAGAAAAGCATCCTTCCGCTTTAGCGCCTGCTCCACGAATTTGATCCGCTGCGTCTCCGGGATCGTATCGAGTAGACGCTCTAGATGCAGCAACCATGGGAGATGTATATTGGTACCGACATGGAACGTTCGTCCGAGATGAACGGTTTCCCGCAGCACTGCGGTTGTGTTGACAATCGAACTTGTCGGAGAGATCGGCTGGGCGACCGCGAGATGACACTCACCGATCCATTCGCTAGAAAGCATCTCGTGCAGACCAGATACGATAGATGTTAAGCTCTCCTCCATCGTCTCCTCGAGTTCATCATCCCGTTCCTCTAGCTGTGCATCATTGATCAGAGAGATGGGACCTAGAATCAGCCACTCCTGCTCTTTAATTGGAATAATGATAACCTCTTCAGCTAGAAACGTGCGAAGCAGCTTCTCTAGCTCACTGTAGCTTGCTCGTCCTGATTCAGCCTGCTCACATACGAGTAAGAACGGAATCATGGAGGAGAACAGTCTACCTCTCGACATCAGGCGATCCGGCAGCTGCTGCTTCGGTTCCTCCGCCTCCAGCTGTTCTTCAATCCATGCGCCAAGCTCACGAGCATAGCGCTCCGACTCTGGTATGCCTTCATAGCTCTTTGTCTTCTCAGCGAGCATCTGAGATAACGTCCAGCTCATGAGCCGCATTTCCTTCTCAGACAAACGCTCACATTCCACTTCAAGCAGATTGGCGTACTGTGCTCCTACATGCAGCAGAAACCATGCAGTGCCTTCAGGACCAATCACATAATCGCCAGTTGTAACCGCATTCGGTTTTTGTTGATTATTGAGAGTGATACGATCTTCAATAATCATGTTCCAATCTTGGATTGGCAGCTGCAACTCTCGGACTGGGCAATCCAGGACAGCTTGCAGTTGCTTGATCCACTTTGCTT
>NZ_JBVYOI010000020.1:0-60526 GCF_056120345.1 Paenibacillus sp. sgz302114 | reverse complement strand
ATAGTACGTCGCACGTGCAATCCCTAGCAGCTCACAAGCTTGCTTCACGGACATTTCTCCCCGGATAGACTCCATCCAGGTTACTACGGCCTCTGGTGACACCTCCTCTCCAACTCCTTGTACTTTTTTAGTACGTCTAGCCAAAAAAATAACTCTTGTTGCCAACGCAAAAACACCTTCAAGTTGTCCTCCACATCTTACGACATGGGGCCATTCACTTGAAGGTGTTTTAATTTGTCTCACGCTACGGGGTCAGTCCCCTACCGCAATGGCAGGCGCCCCGGCCTTCTTTACATCTTCTCCACTAGCGCAGACGGATTCGTCTTTGCCGGCTTCGCATACATCTTATTCAGAACAATCGTTTGAACGATAATGAATATCCCGCCCACCGACCAATAAAGCGGCAGCGCAGCAGGCATGGCAAAAGCAGTTACGCCCATCATAATCGGGGAAAGCAAGCCGATGTAAGCGAGTTGGCTATTGGTATTCGCATTAGGCTGAAGCTGCGCCGACATCTTCTGAGAGACGCGGAATTGAACGAAATAGACAGCCGCCGCGATGAACGGCAGGATCATGTCCGCTTTCCCTAGACTAAACCATAGGAAATTATGTGCAGCAATCTCCGGCGTTCGGCGTATTGCGTAGTAGAATGCAAGCGTGATCGGCCACTGCAGCAGCATCGGCAAACATCCGACATTGAGCGGATTAATTTGATGCTTTTGGTACAACTGCATCGTATCGGCTTGCTGCTGTCTTTTGGCCTCCGGACTGGCATCTTTGTACTTCTCTTTAAGCGCGTCCAGCTCCGGCTGAATAACAGCCATCTTCACTCGCATCGCCACTTGCTTCTTCGTCTGATTCATCATCAGCGGCACGATGGCGGAGCGGATGATCAATGTCATCAAGATAATAGATAATCCGTAATCGCCACCCAGACCGTTCGCAATCCATTTGAGCAGCAGTGAAAAAGGATAAATCAAGTAGTGGTTAAACAGCCCCGGCGAAGAGGCTTCTATCGGATTCGACGCTGATGCAGCCGAGCAGCCGCTAAGCGTTAGGGCTAGCATGACCCCAAGGAGCGCAATTAACGCGGGCTTCATCCATTTGCGAGACTTTAACTTCGTTATCAAGGTAATCCTCCCTATTGAATGTACTATGCATCAATAAGGGAAGGACAATCGGTATCATCAGGTGATTCTTTGCGTCTAATGGTAAGCACAATCCACCGCATCATGTTGGTCCCACGGGGCAGATTAATAGGCTCCACCACGGATGGGGCATCAGCCACCATGCCGTGATTCGGCGGAATCTCCTTGGCGGAAATGAAAGCAGAGGTAAAAGACACGATGGAGTAGATCAGACTAATCGAGAGCAATAACTGAATTAAGTCTACTATTTGATCCATCTGCGCCGCCTCCTTTTCATCCCGAGAATCTCTCGTTGTATACCTGCATTATAGCACGCAGTGGAGTAATGACGAAATGACGGCTGCCCTGGTAATGAATTCTCCCGGTGCTATCGCAGGGGATTTCTGTCAATTCCCGAACAATTGCTTCTTCAGCTCGCGATTACGCTCGTTGAACCGATCATTGGGCTGAGAGCACGTATATGTTCTCTCAGCTCCATTTTCAACGCAGTTTCGGTGCTGAGAGCACGTATACGTTCTCTCATTGAGCATCACTTTCTCAGACAAGAATGGTATGGTTTGTTGTCGCTAAGAGGTGTCCCGAAAGCCAAAAAGCGGCGCGGGTATCATTCCCGCGCCGCTTTTTTTGTTCGGCAGTCTTAGCCAACCAAGGGAGCACCCTCCCCAAGCGTTCCCTCCACCTCGTTGCCTTCCTTGCGCCAATATTCCATGCCACCCAGCATCTCTTTTACCTTAAACCCGAGACCGGAGAGACGAGCCGCGCCTTTGGTTGCGCCATTGCAAGCAGGTCCCCAGCAATAGACGACAATCGTTTGCTCCTTGTTGAAAGCAGCGGTAGCCTCAGCATTGATTCGGTTTGAAGGAAGGTTAACTGCACCTGGAATATGGCACTCTCCATACGCTTTCTCGCTGCGGACATCAATAAGCAGAAAATCGTTCAGGCCATGCTGCATGTCATACCGAACATCCGCGACGTCTGTTTCAACGGATAGTTTATTCATATAATGGCGATGCGTCTGCTCAGGCGATGCGGCAGGAGTTTCGAGTACGAGGGATTGAAACGCTTGAATAGTCATTGGCGATTACCTCCAGTGGGTTGTGGATTGCTTGAATTCAATGTACCATAGCATCCGCCATTGGAGTTATCGATAGAAATCTATACGATACTTCAATAATTTTGATAATTACTCCCGCCGCTAAGCAGCTCCAGGAAGCCTAGATAAGCTTTGGACTTCCATTTCTTCTTTGAACAAATGAGCTGTGTGTAGAACTTGCACGCAGGATCAATGAAAGGAATCGCTGTAAACTTGCCTCCCAGCACTTCCTCCGTAACCGCAATTCGGGGCAGCAACGCAATCCCCAGCCCATAGGTGACGCACTGCTTGATCGCTTCCAGACTGCCGAATTCGTAAGATAGCTTGTAGGGTACATTATTGCCTTTCAACACGCCCAGCAGCATAGCACGGTAGGTGCAGCCATCCTCGGTCAGGATTAACGATTCGTTCTCTAGATCTTCCACGTGGATCTCGCTTCGTACCGCAAACTTATGATCGGGGCTTGCAATGATGACTAATGGCTCTTCTCTCAAAATGCGACAATCCAGCTCCGGATCCGAGAAAGGAGGGTCCAGAATGATGCCGACGTCCAGAGCTCCCTCCTTGACCGACTCAATAATGAATGGCTCGTTACCTGGCTGAATTGCAACGTTGATGTCTGGATACGCCTTCCGATACGCCTGCAAATAAGCAGGAAGGTAGAACGAAGCAAGCGTCTCGATCGTCCCAATTGAGAGCGTTCCCTTGGACTGCTTGGCTACAACTTCTTTGGACTCATCATGCAGCCTGCATATATCGTTCGCATACTTCAGCAGCGCTTCGCCCGCCATCGTGAGCACCATCTTTCTGCCGTAGCGCTCCAAGAGAACGGTGCCATAGGACTCCTCCAGCTTCTGAATCTGCGTCGTTATGCTCGACTGGGCATATCCTAGCGTTGCCGCAGCTTTTGTGAAGCTGCCCCATTTTGCCACTTCGCGGAAAGTCCTCAGATAGGTTAATTCCACGGGTTCACGTCACCTCACCTTACTACGTACCGTTTTCCATCACTTTATCATGATCCAATCGCCTTCGTATATGCCAAGATCGGCGGCTCGCCGAACAACTGCGCGTAGCCCTCGCCTAGCCATACGCCGAAGCTGGTCAGTCGATTGAAACCGAGGCTACGGTAATACTCCGCATCCCGGCGAATCACTTCTTCGTAGAACGGCAGCGGCTGGAGCGGCTTCTGCCATTTCAGAAACCGGGAATTGTCCATCCAGTACTCGAGAATTTGAGCGCCCTCCTGCCCGAACAGCTGCAGCAGACCCGGCAAATGCTCGAGCTCCTTGAAGTTCTCCGGGCAATCCGGATCGTTGATCGGCTTAGCCGAATCGCGGTAGATAGGAGCGTACTCCAGAAAAATACCAGCATCAGGCTGCACCTTCGCCGGAGCTTGGATGTTATCCTGATAGGCCAAATAGCAGTGCTGCGCTTCTGGATCAAATCGCCTGATACCCTGCAGAATGCGATTGTAGAAGCTCATCGCCTGGTCGGAGGCGGTCAGCGTTCGGCAGCTCTCGCAGTGGCAAGCGCTTCCTGTCACATCGTCGATCCAGAAGTAGTATCGTCCCGTTAACGAAGGCAAAGCTCTGGCCAGTTCTTCCGACCGCAGCTCCAGATACGCAAGCGCCTCCGCGTTCGTCGCGCACAAGTTAAAGTCCGCATTCCGCTTCCCTGTCTCATCCATCCGGAACCAGTCAGGATGCTCGGAGAAGAGGGCGCGCGGAACGAGCCATGACATAGCATGCGCTTCGAACTCGATATCCACGTTAAGCTCCTTCATCTGCTCCACAAACTGTATATAGACCGGCTTCTTCACGAACTCCAGCGTTTTCTCAAGCTCCTCGAGCGCTCCCGCTCCCCAACCCGGGTGGATGCCCACCAAATCAATGCCTGAACGAGCAATGAGGTCCGCCCAATAGGGACCGACCTCCTCGGGAAGAATAAGTATGCCGCGTTTATTGTCCATAGCCTCTGTCTCCTCTTGATCGCCTAATTAAAACTTGTCCGCTATATACCAGAAGATCGGAAGCGGAAACCATCCGGCAGGAATCTGCGCTCCCGCTTCCATGTAACGACCATGCGGCGTCAGCAGAAGCGTCTGTGCCTGCTTCCTATCCAGCTCCACCGCGCCTGGCTTAGCCGACCTTTCGACCATCACGCCATTCTCGTCCACCCGAGCGGTAACAGGCTGACCATCCAGCACTGCTGAGAATTCACCCGGCGCAAGCCCAATTGTCCGATGCTTAACCGTCAAATAAGCTTCCAACACGCGGGCAAAGTCTACGATATGGTACATGTCGGACGTCTCAATCGCGTAATTCTCTGCGAAGCTGCTTAACGAAGCGTTCAGCTCCGTCTCGTACTCAGGGGCATAAACCGCGATCCAATCAGCTCCCGAATGCGACAAATAGGCCTTAATTGCGCGTGGAATGTCGGCTGTATTCGCCATGGCAAGCTCGGTCATTTCCTTACCTGTTTTGCTGACTACCAGGTAGCCAATCAGCTTGTCCTTATCGAACACGCCAAGCGGCTGCTGCTCTAGACCCGTCAAGATGTCCGACATCTGCTGCGCATCGCGCTGAACGAATGAATGCCGAGCCTCGTTCAACTGCTGTGCAAAGGCTGCCGCTCCTTCTATCTCAAACAGCGGCCTTATGGACAGCCCTTCTACGTTCACGCCCTGCAAAGCATGGCGAGCATTGACTTCTCCCACCGAGTACTTGATCTTCACTCCACCGAGAGTAAAATCGAAATACTCGTACCGCTGCCGCTGTCCGTACAAGACAAGCATGTCGTACGAAGCAGGCGCCTCTTCTAGCCACTTGTTCATGAGCACCTTCATGTGCCCTTCTCCGCGTGCTCTTGGATGAACCGACACAATCCCCAAGTATCCGACCCGCAGCGGGAAACCGCCAACATGCATCGGCTCCGGGTAAACCGCAACCTGCGCGCGCAACCGGCCCCGCTCATCTGCTGCGACCATGTGCATACCCGAAGAATCGATGTCCTTGCTGTACATTTTGGGCAGTAAGGACTCCGCATCAATTTTGAAGGCATAGTTAGCTAAATCAATATATTCTTCGCGTTCATCCGGCCTTGCCATTCTATATTTCAGCACGATTATGTCGTCCCCCTCAGGCAGCTGTCTTAAAACTACCTACATTATACAGAAAAGTAAGGGGGCAGATACGGTCCGGGCCATTATGCTGTACATTCGACAAATCACAATTGCCACTACGCCGAATACCTTGGGTTATAAGCCTAAATATGGTTTGCGAGGAGAGTAAGGCATGAAGAAGATTTTTAAGGTTTGGAAGCTGCCCAAAGGGCCCATGAATGCATTCGTACGCTTTATCGGACCTAACCCGAGAACTTCCATTAATTCCGTCGAACAATCCCCTAATATAAGTGAGGGCGCGTTTCTAAGCCCGTTTACGAGTATCATTGGCGATGTCACTATTAACAAACGTGTTTTCGTCGCACCGAGTGCCACCCTTCGGGCAGATGAAGGTTCACCTTTCTCTATTGGTTCAAACACGAATATTCAGGATGGCGTCATTCTGCATGGACTAGCTCATGAATACGTTCAAGTTGGTCAGGCGCGGTATTCCATCTATATTGGCGAAAATGTATCCATTGCCCACGGCGCTCTTATTCATGGCCCTTGTTTAATCGAGGATGAAGTTTTCGTCGGATTCAAATCCATTGTCTTCAATGCGACTGTAGGCCGCGGCTCCTTTGTTTCCATGGACGCCGTCGTGACGAATGGCGTTCGAGTTGCGCCTAACCGATTCGTTCCGCCCGGCGCGCATATCGACACGCAGGCGAAGGCCGACTCGCTGCGCAAAATACCGAAGGATCAACATGAATTCGCTCGCGAGGTCATTCGCGTCAACCGTGAATTCCCTCCGTCCTATAATGCACAATTCGGTACGCAACGGTGTTCGTGCGGGATAGCCTACAATCATACTTCTCTGCTGAAATAATCCCTTTGCAGCACAAAGAAGGCGTCGACTGCTTTCCTGTTAAAAAAAATACAGAGCCGCGGCATCTTTCACACCGCACTCTGTATTTAATAATTAAGCAAATTCCCCGATGTCGTGCTGGCCGACGATAAGCTTGGCCGGTTCCAGATACACTCTAGTAACTACAGGCTGCGTAATCAGATCAATCTCGATATCCGCAACCTTATAACGAGTGATTTTGCCCTCTCTTCGGTCGTAGACGACGTCAAACTCCTTCAATCCCAATTGATGCGTAAGGACGGAGGAACCGATCGCCAAGGCGGCCGTCTCATACTGTCCGTGCTCGAATACGACTTCCGAAATAATTTCATCATCCATATCCACAATCGTAACCCGCTGGCAAAACTGGTAGTGCATGCATGAATCTCTCCTTCCAGTCTTGGATGTCGATGTACCTGAGCGCTTCATTCGTGCCATTCTCCTATTTTATCGGATAATTCGGGTCGCCTTATGAGTTCTCTGTATACAAAAGAATCTTCCCCGTGCTATTCCTGCTTTCTATACGTTGATGAGCGATTGCAGCCTCTTTCAAAGGCAGCTTCTCACTGATCTTTATTTGTATTTGCTCGCTTTCTAACATGCGAAATACGTGTGTGGAAGTATCTTTTAACACTTCTGGCTGTTCTTTTCTTGTTGTTCCCAAACTAAACCCGAGCACAGAACGACAGCTTGAGTGAAGATCGCCTGTTTGAAGCTGTCCATATGCACCACTGGAATTTCCGAAAACGACTAAGCGGCCATAGTTGGATAGACATTTCATGCTTTGCGCTGTAATCTCCCCGCCAATGGAATCCAATATAATAGGGACACCTTTACCGTCCGTTAATTCATTAACGGTCTTTGCCAAGTCTTCCTTGTCGTAGCATATGACATGATCCGCCCCGGCTTCTAATGCCGTAGGAATCTTGGCAGTATGACCCACGGTTCCTATAATAGCTCCTGCACCTAATGCCTTTGCGACTTGAATCGCTGTTGTTCCCACTCCTCCAGAGGCAGAGTGAATGAGCACCTTATCCCCCTCTTGCAGTTTTGCTACGTCCGCAAGCAGCTTGTAAGACAGGAAGGAGACAATGCCGCATGACCCCGCAACGTCATCACCTTCTTATAAGAAAGGGCCGAGCTCGCGACACCGCTAATGCGGGGCAAACCGACCCTTCATCTTATTAATATTCGCCTTTAACGACAAAGAACGAGCCTCGGATTGTTCCGGCAAGCGCAGACTTCTGTCTCGCAAACTTAAACTTCGTTTCCAACTCCTTCGGGATCTCCATCCCCTCCGAAAGCTTGAAGCCAACAGCCCGCTTCTTCGCATCATCAACGGTGTACATGACATTGATCGAGAGTCCATCCTCGTAGAAGACGTAGGCGAACTTAATATTTTCCACTTGAAAACGCGACGTTTCCAGAGGCTTTGCCGCAAACTCAATATTACGCTCTTGCAGTACTCGGTTCACATAATCAAGCGTATCCTGACTTTCGCTAGCTGGCACAACCGTGAAGGCATGCTTGTATTTGTTCATAAAGTAACGCGCCTCATTCGCACGCAAACCAGCAAGCGCATCAGCTACGGGCGAAGACTCCAAGCCAACGGTAGATACATTTTTAAAATCAACGGTGTAGGACATTCCCATCTCTCCTTTTCTATGCTCCCAAATAATATACCATGTGCTCTTCAAGTCTAGTATTAACAATGTTTCGACAACGAAACCGTCTCGGCGGGAATCCATCCTGATAGAATTGCGCCGTGGCGCAAGCGGTAGACTAAACCATCTCCGAAAGGGTATTATTTTTGTGCCTGGTTCGTCCGGCAGCCTAAGAAAGGAGAATACTTATTATCATGGTTTGGCGGCAATCGATGTACAAGTTGTTCGCATTCTTGTGCGTGATCTATATTCTATATGCGCTCGTTATTAATCTCCTCGTTCATCCTGGAGCTGAAGCTTTTCTAAGTCACAAAACCGGATCAGAGCACGAGGTTAAACCGGGAATTTGTTTAAAGGTAATGGGCATCCATGTCGGCTTTGCTTGTGTCGCGATGGCATCAGGTCTCGTTAATTTGGTTAGCCGCAATTATGAGAAGCACCGCCGGTTTCACCGACTGACCGGTTACGTCTATGTCTTATCCGTAGCTCTAGTTGATCTTTCCTCTGGCTATATGGCCCCCTTCGCCACTGGAGGGAAGATGAGCAGCATGGGCTTCAATCTGCTTAATATGATCTGGATAGCCATAACGGTGACCGCGATTGTCCATATCCGAAAAAAAAGGATCGTACAGCATCGCCGCTGGATGGTTCGAAGCTATGCTTTCTGCTTTACGAATCTGTTGATCCATCTGTTCACTTTCGTGTTGCACCAGTTAATCGGCATCACCTATGTAACTAGCTATATCATTGGGCTATACGGGGCGATCGCGCTGCTTCTCGTTTTACCGGAAGCGATCTTCAGAGTGTGGAAAAGAAAAAACAGAGCCGCGGTGTAAGTACCGCGTTCTGTCATTTGAATGCTGCTAGTGTCCAGAAGCCACCTGATGGACCTTTCATTATGCGAGATGGATAGACACTCCACCGGCAACTGGATTGCGCAGCGCTTCCAGAATGAGCTGTGCACGATAAAGACCTCATGTATTTTGATAGCCCTTATACCGATCAACTCTTGTATGCAGGCACAATCAAAAAAGGAACAACCATCTACATTAAAGAAATGTCCGTTGACTTCAATGCAAATGCAGTTCCTACCACCGCTATCGGCACCGGTAAATATGCTTGGTACAGAGTACAATCCGATAAAGGCTTTGTATATACGTCCACATTAAGTAAGTATTATTGGTTAGGCACGGTTTTACTTCGATTACCTACTTAATACATAAGCTATATGACAGCGAGCGCGGCGCTTACTTTCGTCAAACCGTGAGTAAAGCCGGTCAAGTTTCTGAGGATTTGGTATAGAGAAGGGGATATCTCAACCAGATATTCCCCTTTTTCGTTCGGCAAGTGCTCGGCACCGAATTGCAACAATCCACTATACGGACTAATTTGCCCGTCAACCATCAATATTACCGCATCGAAAGTGACATTTTTGTCATGTTGACGAGAAGGAAAGCATGAGCGCTAGACGGTTGATTTTTAACTACAATTTGTATTACTTACCACGCGCCTTATGATACAATACGTATTGACATCGAGCTATGTACATAGGGAACAATCAAACCTATTTTGGAGGGATTCCTATTTCACATTCATTGGCCGTTTCGTTCAAAAGAGTATTAACCGCTCTGCTCGTTGGCGCTGTTCTGTTAGCGACCACATCGCTTGGAGGTTCGTCCGCAGAAGCAGTATCTTCGCCGGGGAACTTCCAAGTATATCTGAAGCTCGACGCCATTCCGGGGGAATCCGTCGTTAAGGGCTATGAGCAGTGGATTCCGATATCCGACGTCCACTTTGGCGTAGAGGTTCCGCTGTCACTAGCTGCCGCAGGTTCCGGTACCGGCAAGCCTCAATTCGACGGACTCTCTTTCTCGAAGTTATTCGACTCCGCCTCCATGCCTATTTTCCTCACGTCTGTGCAAGGAAAGGCGATCAAGAGCGCAACATTGGTTTTTGTTAAACAAGCGCCTACTCCCGTCAAGTTTCTAACCATTAACCTCAGCAATGTGTACATCAGCAACTACTCTTTCGACGATACCGTCGAATCCATATCGCTCGCCTACGGCATTATCTCCATCGGCTATTCTTCTCAGAAACCGGACGGCTCGCTAAACGCCTTGGTCAAGTCGGCATGGGATGTCACCAAAATGGCTCCAGCAACACCAGTCATTCCATAACATAGAATCATCCATCCCTCGCGAGGCGTTCGGGTTTCACCCTCGGATGCCTCTTTGGGCTGCCCAGGTTGGCGTATTGTTCTTTCACTATGCTACAATACTGAAATTAAGGTTTAACATCAGGGAGGACATTTTACACCCATGCTTATCATCGGAATTGCAGGCGGCACGGGGTCGGGAAAAACGACCGTTGCACGCTCGGTCATCGATCATCACGGATCCGACAAAGTGACGTTTATATCGCAAGACAACTATTACAAGGACCATGCCCATCTCACATTCGCTGAACGTGAGCTGCTGAACTACGACCATCCGCTCGTGTTCGAGAACGAGCTTCTGGTCGAGCATTTAAAGATGTTGAAGGCCGGAGAAACGGTCTACGCACCGATATACGATTTCACGACGCATTCCCGTTTCAAGGATAAGACCGAGAAGCTCATGCCGTACAACATCGTCATTATTGAGGGTCTTCACGTGCTATCTGATGAGAATCTTCGGGCAATGCTCGATATTAAGGTGTTCGTCGACACCGATCCCGACGTGCGCATACTGCGCCGTGTGCTGCGCGATATCGAAGAGCGCGGTCGGTCGATCCAATCCGTCCACGATCAATATTTGCAAACCGTTAAGCCCATGCACGAAGCATTCATCGAACCATCCAAAAAATACGCCGACGTCATCCTCCCCGAGGGCGGGCAGAACGAGGTCGGCATCCGGCTGCTCTCGATCTTGACGGAGAAGTATTTGCACGCCGAAGGCGAAGCAGAGTTATAAGAATGAATAAAGCCGTGCTGCTAACCTTTGGGTTAGGCACGGCTTTTTTAAACTACACCACTCCGCCTATAGCTTGGCTCCAAGCTTTTCTGGAGACATGTAGCGACTTTACCCCCACATTCGGTCCATTGTATTGATCACTGGTTTCTTCAACCTCCCGAAGTTACCTCTGCACTCATAATCGCCCATTGTTTGGTGCATGAATAAATTCGTGCTTTAGAGCCAAGTCCCCTTTTAGGGGTCTTTTTTTGCATCACACTGCTGGGCACATGCGGATTTTCATCAAACAAGGTAATATATTTAAAATACTACCTTGACTGTCACAGTACTATATCGTATTATACAGATGCGGGGTGATTATATGAGCGAGAACAAACTTACATCCGACCTACTGCGCGGACATACCGATACGATGATATTACGGCTCTTATCTGAAGCTGACCGCTACGGGTACGAGATCGTCAAGCTGATTGCCGAGCGCTCGGACGGGGACTACGAATTAAAGGAAGCCACGATGTACTCCAGCGTCCGAAGGCTTGAGGTCGACGGTGATATCGAGTGGTATTGGGGCGATGAATCTCAGGGAGGACGACGTAAGTATTTCAGGATTACCGAAAAGGGAAAAGAAACGTATGACCGTAACAAAAGCAATTGGGAGTACTCAAAGCGCGTACTTGAAAACTTATTATGAGGAGTGTTGAGTTATGAGCGAGAAACTGACTAACTATTTGAATGGTGTCTTCGCATCGTACGATGGAGTAAAAAGCGTCACTGAACTAAAGGCTGACCTGCTATCCGACTTACAGGAGAAGTACCGTGAGCTCAAAGCCGAGGGCAAGGACGAAGAAACAGCGTTTAACATGACCATTGAGGGTATCGGCGACATCGAGGAAACGATACTCGAGGTTGCTAATCTCTCCCGTTCATTGGAGCGGCAAGTAGTGACGAACTTCAGCGCGAGCCACTTGCCACAGAGCGACTTTGCTGGCGTTACAGCGCATAAGGGACAATTTAATGCTAGCGCGTTACGCGGTTCGAACTTCAAAGGCGCAGACTTGACTGGCAGTACGTTCAAGGCGAGCGACGTAAGCGAAGCAAACTTTGACGGTGCGAATCTGACTGACTGCACCCTTAGCTCTGTTACACTTGCGAATGCAAGCTTCAATAAATCGACTCTTGTGCGCACCAACATCAACGTTTCGGGATTAGAAGGAACCAAATTCAAAGGCGCGAGACTAACCGATGTCACTTTCTCCAAGACCGACCTTAGAAAAACAACTTTTGAAGGCTGTATCTTTGACGGCGTAGTCTTCGATTACTCCGACCTGAGCGGTCAAAATTTTGACGGGCAAACCTTTATCGGAGTTAAGTTTGACAAATCGGCAGTAAACGAAGTTTCGTTTAAGGGCGCTACGCTCAAAAATGTTTCTTTCAAAGCGTATTTCTCGTTAACCAATAAGTATTACCGTTCTATCGCAACCATTTGCTTTGACGGAGCAATCATGGATAAACTGACCTACGCTTCGCTTAAAGGCATGGGTGCTAATTTGTCCAACGTTACTGTTCGATAAGGAGGGATTAGTAATGTCAGCTAAATCCATTCAAGTAACTGGGCTGCAGAAATCCTACAAGCAGCTGCAAGTGCTAAAGGGCGTAGACTTCGAGGTGGAGAAAGGCAGCATATTCGCTCTGCTCGGCTCCAACGGGGCGGGTAAAACAACGGTGGTTAGAATCCTCACCACGCTGCTCCAGAAAGACGGCGGGACCGCCATCGTAAACGGATTCGATGTTGCAGCGAAACCCGACCATGTACGGCAGGCGATCAGTTTGACCGGCCAGTTTGCCGCCGTGGACGAAATATTGACCGGACGGGAAAATCTGATCATGATTGCAAAGCTGCGTTACTTGAGCAATCCGCGTCAGGTCGCGGACGATATGTTAAAGCGCTTCGGCCTGACAGATGCCGCAGACCGCAGAGTGGCCACTTATTCGGGCGGTATGCGCCGCAGACTCGACATCGCCCTCAGCCTTGTAGGAAAACCGCAGATTATTTTCCTCGACGAGCCAACCACTGGCCTTGATCCCGAGGCACGTATTGAGGTTTGGAAGATTGTAAAAGAGCTTGCGGAAGGCGGCACGACGGTATTCCTGACTACGCAGTATTTAGAAGAAGCTGAGCAGCTTGCCGACCGAATCGCCATTCTTCATGAGGGTAAGATTATCGCCAGCGGCACGCTTTCGGATCTGAAGAAACTGTTCCCCTCCACCAAGGTGGAGTACGTTGAAAAACAGCCGACACTCGAGGAAATCTTCCTCGCAATTATCGGTAAGCAGGAGGCGAAATAAATGGAGGTAGTAAAAAAACACTTCTTCAGCGATCTAAGCGTAATGCTCGGACGTTCCATGCGCCATATTTCGCGCAGTATGGATACCATCGTCACGGTCACCATCATGCCAATCGCGATGATGCTGCTGTTCGTCTATGTATTCGGCGGCGCCATTCAATCGGGTATGGATAACTATGTGAATTACCTGTTGCCCGGCATATTATTAATTGCGATTGCTAGCGGCATTTCCTACACGGCTTTCCGCTTGTTTACTGATGTACAGCGGGGCATATTCGAGCGGTTCCACTCCATGCCAATCTCACGCTCCACCTTATTGTGGGGACACGTACTAACCTCGCTTGTATCTAACGCCATCTCCGTTGTTGTCATCATTCTCGTCGCGTTAATTATGGGCTTTCGATCGTCGGCAGGCGTACTGCCATGGCTTGCAGTAGCTGGCATACTCGCGCTGTTTACGCTCGCATTAACCTGGGTCGCTGCCATTGCCGGACTGTCCGCCAAATCAGTAGATGGCGCAAGCGCCTTTTCCTATCCGCTCATCTTCCTGCCGTTCATCAGCTCCGCGTTCGTGCCAACCGAATCGATGCCGAAGGCTGTTCGAGTCTTTGCCGAAAACCAGCCGGTAACCTCAATCGTCGAAGCCATCCGTGCGCTTCTGTCAGGCCAGCCGGTGGGCAACGATATTTGGACCGCTCTTGCATGGTGCGTCGGAATTCTAATCGTAGCGTATTTCTTCGCAATGAGAGTATATAAGAATCGAGTGTGACGGTATCATCTACAACCAAGGAACCATAACCAAATTGGCTCGGGGGCCTCGCAACAGGTCACTTGCTCACCACCTGTCACAGCCCCCGAACCCTCTTCTTTATATGTCAATATCCGGCTAGGCGGACCTTCGACTTACGCATTACCTTTGGCTTTGCATAGCCCAAGCTTCCACATCCCACGTTTTGGTTACCCAATCTTCATAAAATTCAGGCTCGTGAGAGACAAGCACGACGGTGCCCTTATAAGCTTTCAACGCTCGCTTCAATTCGGCTTTGGCGACGATGTCCAAATGGTTCGTCGGCTCATCGAACAAAATCCAGTTGCTTTCCCGCATCATCAGCTTGCAAAGACGAACCTTCGCCTGCTCTCCGCCGCTGAGCTGATTAAGAGGACGTGTAATATGCTCGTTCTTCAAACCGCAGCGGGCAAGCGCGGCCCGGACCTCATGCTGGTTCATAGAGGAGAATTCATCCCATACATCCTCAAGCGGAGTCATCGTCGGCGCTTTGGATTCCTGCTCGAAGTAAGCAGGAGATAAATAATCGCCGAGATAAGTCTTGCCGTCCAGTGGCGGAATAACGCCAAGGATCGACTTTAGAAGCGTGGATTTACCGACGCCATTGCACCCTACGATAGCAATCTTCTCGCCCCGCTCAATGACCATATCCATCTTAGGCAGGAGCGGCTTACTGTAGCCGATAACCATTCCCACTGCCTCAAATACAGTCTTGCCGCTTGTACGGGACTCTTTGAAATTAAAAGTCGGCTTTGCCGCTTCCTCCGGCTTGTCGATGCGATCGATACGGTCGAGCTGCTTCTCGCGGCTCTTTGCGCGTCCGGAGGTGGAAGCGCGCGCCTTGTTTTTATTAATGAATTCCTCTTGCTTCTTAATGTAATCCTTTTGCTTCTCGTAAGCGTCAATATGCTGCGCTTTGTTCAGCTCAGACATCTCCAGAAACTTCTCGTAATTGGCCGAGTACCTGGTCAGCTTCGTGAACTCAAGATGATAGATCACGTCGACGACTTGATTCATAAAACCTGTTTCATGAGAAATTAGAATAAGTGCATGAGGATAATTTTTCAAATAATTCGTCAACCAATTAATATGTTCTTCATCCAGATAGTTCGTCGGCTCATCCAGCAATAGGACGCCTGGTTTCTCAAGCAGCAGCTTGGCGAGCAGTACCTTCGTCCGCTGTCCGCCGCTAAGCGCCGTAACTTCGCGGTCCAGCCCGATCACATTAAGACCCAGACCATTGGCCATCTCATCGACTTTTACATCAATTAAATAGAAATCGCCGATTTCAAGCTCTTCTTGGATCTCTCCCATACGCACCAGCAATTGATCCAATGTATCCGGGTCAGCATCGCCCATTTGAGTGGCAATATCATTAAGTTCCTCTTCTAAGACAAGCAAGGGCAAGAAAGCATCCTTCAACACGTCACGAATAGTTTTACCTGCTTCAAGCTTTGTATGCTGGTCCAAGTAACCGTAGCGAACGCGAGGCGTCCATTCCACTTTACCTTCGTCCTTCAACAGTTTGCCTGTCAAAATATTCATAAGCGTGGATTTCCCCGTACCATTCGCACCAACCAGCCCGACGCGTTCGCCCTCAAGCAAACGGAAAGACACGTTCTTAAACAAGACCCGGTCGCCAAACGTATGCGATAATTGCTCCACTGTCAACAAACTCATTTTTCTTTATCTCCATTCATGTATGCACCTGAACTACAACTTGCAAATTCTCGATTTACCCGAATCATTGTACCATAAAAACGTTGGAGCTATGTTGGTAACCTTGCCCGGGTTTTACGGATACTTGCAATTGTTGAGTAAAAGCCTGCGCTCGGCCGTCACACAAAAAAATAGCCGGAGCCACTAAAGGAGTTGGACTGCCGGCCTTCTTTATGTATATGCAGAGTTAGGTGCTCGGCGGAATGAGGTACATATAAACGCAAAAAACCCGGGATTAGCTTCCCGAGTTTTATTGTCAGTTGTCGACCCATTCTCGCTATACGCAACTCAATCACTCCAGCTGTAGAATAGCGTTGCATAATTTATGCACCCGCTATTGTTACTTGCTCAAGCTGCTCCAGCATTTGAGCCAGCAATGCGATGGCCTGTATTTCCGCTTCCTTAGCTTCCTTCAGCAATGCGATGGCCCGCTCCGCTTCTGCATCGTTCCCAGGATTGCCTCCATGTGGGAAGGGGAACATATCGCGCATCACTGATAGATTGCCAGCTACGATTTCATACTTTTCCGCCGCTTCGTAAGCCAATCTGCTCAAAGGTTCGTCCTCGGTCTTCCATTCCTGCGCTATTTCCCGAAGAAACGCCACAGCGAACTCGCGCGCATCGCACACTTTGCCTGTATTGACGGCATTGCCGAAAGGATCGGCGGTCCGTCGCTCGAAAGCCACGGTCGCTCCTTACCATGAGGACCGCACAATTCGCGATAGCCACCTAGAGAAGCGCTCCCCTTCCACCAGTGAGCCGAGCTTAAGGAATGCCTTAACCAACGCTTCCTGCACGATATCCTCGGCCATATGCCAATCCTGGGTCAGCGACTGCGCCGTGCCCATCGCCCTCGCTCGTGCCGACGAACAAGTTCGCCGAAGGCGTCCGGATCACCCTCCCTGGCCCTGGCTACAAGGTCCTTATCGTATGCTGTCTGCTGTTCCGATTGCAACATCCTCCCCTCCTTTTTTGCCCACATTATGTTAGATGCCGCTACTTTGAAATTTCTCACCCGGGAAAATATTTTTTTATGCATGACCTAATAAAAAAGAGCAACAGCATCTATTGCCGTGCTCTGTATTGAACTGATTATCTGAGGAGGGCCAGTGCCAGCCTCATCTTCTCTATATACGCGGCTTCTCCACCGGTACACATGAACTTTACATTCCCGCTCCCCAAGCCAGTATCGATCCCATAACGAGTAAGCAGCGCCGACAATCTACGAATGGTCCCCGCATTTCCATTGATAATCTGGATGTGGGGCGGAAGCATGTCGCGAAGAATATCCGTATAAAAGGGATAGTGGGTGCATCCTAATACGATAATGCCGTATTTGTCTAAATCATAAGGAGCAAGCTTGGCTCGGAAGTACTCCCCCATGATGTGTTTATCGAACTGAAGAGATTCGCAATATTTGACAAGCTCAGGCAGCGGCAATGAATCCACAATTCCATTCTCATCCACGCGAGATACAAGCGCATAATATTTAGGCATTTGCAGTGTAAGAGGCGTAGCAAAAACAAGTACTCTCTTACCTGTATTTCGGTTCATCTCCACGGCAGGTTTGACAGCGGGCTCCATGCCGATAATGGGCAGCGAATACGTCTCTCTCAGCTCATTAATTGCAATGCTAGTCGCCGTGTTGCATGCAATAACAAGCGCATCGATGCCTTGTTGAATCATCGTCTCCACAGCTTCAAAGACGAAGGTCCGTACCTCTTCCTGCGACTTGGTTCCGTACGGAACGTGCGTCGTATCAGCCATATAGAGATACTCCTCGGCAGGAAGAAGCCTAAGCGACTCCGCCAAAACCGTAAGTCCGCCAATTCCGGAATCAAAAAAACCAAGTCTCATAGAGGTTCAATTCCTATCGAATAAATTAGTTATCCTACTATGTACAGCATATCGCGATTGAAGTGCCTAGGGCAAGAACAGAGCGCATAAATAAGGCGTTTCAGGACGGTGGCATCACGAACACAAAAACCGGGATCCACCTTATTGTCGTAAATGTAAGCTAGGCGGAATTCCGGTTGAATCCATGTTGATTCCGAGAAATAAAAAAAACAGAGCATCGGCATCACTCATGCCGTGCTCTGTATTGAAGATTGCAAACTGTTATCGGTATTAGTGCATCATGACAGGAGCGTGGACTCCCTCCGTGCCGTCTTCTTCCGAGGTTTTTGGCTTCCGCAATGCAATTGCCAATAAAGCGCCGGCAACCGCGATGCAGCCCGCGATGAAGAACGTATCCCCGAAGGCAGCAACGAGCGAGACGCCTTGATCTCCTTTCGAATCGGCCATATGATCCGCGACTCGCGTACTCAGGTAACTTGCCAATCCCGCTACGGCGAACGAAACCACGACTTGCTGAGCAGCCGAAGTAAGCGGCGTTACCCGGTCTACGAGCCTACGAGGAGCGGCTTTGAGGATGTGCGTATTCACCGGCATCATGGACAGCCCCATGCCTACGCCCATAATCATCGTCGCCGTGATTACGTATCCCGCGCCAGAATCAGCCTGAATTTGCGACATGTAGAACATGCCTGCCGCGACAAAAGCGATCCCGACCACGCAAACGAGTCGGGCTCCGAATTTGTCAAACAGCTTGCCGCCGATTGGCATGAATACGCCCGTCATCGCGACTTGCGGCAGAATCATAAAGCCGGTCTTCAAAGGCGCATAATGAAACACCTGCTGCATGTACATCGGAACGAACAAGAACGAGCCGAACAACGCCATAAACATTAACCAAGACGTAATGATACCGATTGTGAAGTCCGTGGATCTAAACACACGCAGCTCCAATAACGGTTGTTTATGGTTGAACTCAACGAAGATGAATAGCACCAAAGCGATACTGCCCACAATTAAGCTGACGATCGTATTCATAGATCCCCAATCCTTGCCGCCTTCGCTGACCGCATAAGAAAGCGTAGCGAACGCGATAGGCGCAAGCAGCATGCCCCAGAAGTCTAGCGCCGGCACGCTTCTGCGTTCCACTTTCGGCAAATAGCGGAGACCGACCAGGATTGCGATAACGCCAATCGGCAAGTTAATCAAGAAGATCCAGTGCCAAGTCGCGTATTCCAGCAAATAACCGCCCAGTACGGGTCCGAGCGCCGGTCCGAGCATCATCGGTATGCCGAGCATCCCCATGACCGCGCCTTGCTTGTTAGGTGGAGCCAGCTTGAAGATGATCGCCATCCCGATCGGCTGCACCATGCCTCCGCCGATTCCTTGAATAATGCGATAGATAATCAGCTGTTCAGGCGTCGTGGCAAACGAACATAGAAGTGAGCCCGCCGCAAACAAAAAAATCGTAATCAGAAAAATTTGTTTGGCGCCGAATCGATCCGTCAGCCAGCCGGCGAGCGGAATGACTGCGGAAAGCGCCAGCGTGTAAGCCGTAATCGACCATTGCATCGTATTAACGGAGGCTTTAAAATCGTCCATTAAAGTCGGCAAAGCAATGTTCATGACCGTGCTGTCGAGAATGACCATAATCATTCCGATGACGATCGCCATAAGCGGGCCCATAATTGCTTTCATAGAGAATGGCGCGCCTTCTTCGGTAGCAACTGCATTCGAATGGTTAGACAACTTTTCCCCTCATTTCGTGTTTTCTCCTACCAATAAACGGTACTATTATTAGTAGTACTTTGCAACTACTTGAATCGTTAAAAATGAGTGAATGTTATCATTGATCCGCGTTGACTTAGATGCAAAAAAAATACAGAGCACCGACATATTCATGTCGTACTCTGTATCAATCTTTATTAAGTAAGGCGATGGCTTTGTCTTCTCATCCACTGGGTGGCTACCCATTTCCCCCCGATGACGACGGGATTTCCCGCATGCAGCGTTAGTTCATTTAAATGGTGATCGTTATAAAAATATTCAAAATAAACAGCACTGCCCTTTTTTGGCGTTACCGAGAATCGAAGCGAAGGAAAATACGTTTCGCCGCCTTCCTCCACGTCATTTAAATACATGACCATTGTGCTAATGCGATTGTTGACCACATTTCCGGATGTGAAATAGTCAACGTGTGGATGATACTGCTCACCGGATTTATAATGTAAAATTTGCAACGGTTCGGCATGAGAAACCGGTATATTCATCAGTTCAGAAACTCTGGTTTCCACTTTATGAATGCACTCATTTTCGTTTTCTTCGAAGAACATGCTGCTACTTGTCCTAATATCGCTTTGCACATGAGATTTGCCGCCGATTTTAGCACGCTGTAATCTGTTCTTAGCTAAATCAATTAGTACATCACATTCTTCGTGACTTAAGACATTTTCCAATATCATTATAAGCGGTTCGTCAATTCTGCCGATAATATGAATCTCTTTATCTGTCGTCTTGATTGTCTTTCCACACGAATTAAAAATTGTCTGCTCTTTAACGGTCATCTTCTCATCCCCCACTCTCAAGTACTGCATCAATAATTGAATGAAGATTATGTCCGTTCATTAATAGAGTTCTGCGTGTAGTTAGAAATACCTTCCAGGTAAAAAGTGGGGGCCGTCCAAACCTAGAGATTCGCTGCATTATATTATTACTGGATAGATTCATAGGGGATAGTATGCTATGTTCAAACCGTAGCGACACCTGTACGCTTATCAATTCACAAGATAGGAGTCATGTTATGTCTGATCTGGCACTGATCCGCAGCATCGATGAGCTGCACCGTACTGACCCGTTATTCGGAACGTTCAACGGCAGTATCCTAATTGCAAAAAATCACGATATATTAGTCAGCCGCAGTTACGGAATGGCAGATTTTGCATCCGGTCGACAACATGACGAAGATACTCTCTTTTATATTGCCTCTATCACCAAGCAATTTACAGCCACGTGCATTCTTTTGCTCGTTCAAGAGCATCGCATTTCGCTCACTGACCCCATTGGCAAGTACATCCCACAGTATGAAAAAGGGAGCCACGTTACGATCTTCGAGCTTCTGACCCATACGTCCGGCATCCCGGAGCATGTATCGCTCCCTGAATTTTGGAACAATCTTGATGCGATTACGACGCCCGATCACTTGTTTATGTATTTCAAAGATATGGATCTGGAAGCCGTGCCAGGGACGGTGTACAACTATTGCAACTCGAACTACATCCTGCTGGGGATGCTGATTGAAGCCGTATCCGGCCAAACGTATGGCGAGTTTTTGAGTAAGCGTATCTTTGCGCCTCTTGGCATGAATAGAACGTTCTATGCACCGATGGTCATGGATAGTCCAAACAAGGCACGGGGCTACGCAGCGCTGCAACCCCAGCCCGTGCCTGCGCGGGTGCTTGCACCGGTGATTCCTTTTGCCGCAGGCGGCATACTATCCACGGCTGTGGATCTATTCAAGTGGAGCACAGCTCTCTTCGAGGGGAACCTCCTGCCCGAAGAAGCGCTGCGCGTCATGCTTACACCGCTTTTACACGGCTATGGACTGGGCGTCCATATTGAAGCGCAGACCATTAACGGCACTACCCAGACCATTGTGTACCATGATGGCGGCATCGACGGCTACTGCTCCAAGCTGGTGCGAATGCTAACCACCGGGCACACCGTCATCCTATTGAGTAACTACGATCAAGTTAGTGTCACAAAGTATTACCAGGCTATCCTGCGAGCATGCAGCTGTGAGCCTCGTGCCCATTAAAAAATACATCGCCAGAGCCTTTGGGCATCTCATGCCTCCAACAATAATGCTGTATCCATCTGGGTCCACAATTCGCGCGTTGATAAAGTCCCATTCATCTTCGTAATACTCAATCGGTTCCGTTCCGATTGTACCGCCTTTGGCTCTCACTTCTTCAACGATAAGCCTCTATGTGGACTCGAAACATCCTTCCAACCAGGTTACCCTAAGATTGCATCAATCGATTCCAACTCTTCAGTGCTAAAGGTTAAATTTTGCAGTGCGGCAACGTTCTCATCAATTTGACTTACGCTGCTTGCGCCAATCAAAGCAGATGTTATGCGATTGCCTCGCAGCACCCAAGCAAGTGACATTTGGGAGAGCGTTTGACCGCGGCGCTTCGCCAACTCATTCAGCTTGCCGATTTTGTCCAGCTTCTCTTCAGTGACATCCTTCTCTTGCAGATTGCCGGATTGCTTTGCAGCACGGGAGTTTGATGGAATGCCGGACAAATACTTGTCTGTCAGCAGTCCTTGCGCCAGTGGAGAGAAGACGATGGTGCCTGTTCCTGCTTCCGCTAGCACGTCCTGCAGGCCGTCTTCGATCCAGCGATTCAGCATGGAATAGCTAGGTTGATGAATAAGCAGCGGCGTGCCCAGTTCATCTAGAATCCGAATGGCTTCCTTCGTTTGCTCGGCAGTGTAGTTGGAAATACCGACATACAACGCTTTACCTTGTCTGACCATTAAGTCAAGTGCAGCTAATGTTTCTTCGAGTGGCGTTTCCGGGTCAGGGCGGTGCGAGTAAAAAATATCGACGTAATCCAGTCCCATTTTTTTTAGGCTTTGATCCAGGCTGGCAATCAAATACTTCTTGGAGCCCCAATCACCGTAAGGTCCAGGCCACAGCCCATAACCCGCCTTGCTAGATATAATTAGTTCATCCCGATAGGGGGCAAGATCGGCAGCAAGCAGACGACCGAACATTTCCTCGGTAGAGCCCCGAGGGGGACCGTACATGTTGGCAAGATCAAAATGGGTTATTCCCAAATCAAACGCACGACGTACCATTGCTCTACCGTTTTCATAGGCGTCGACGCCCCCGAAGTTGTGCCACATTCCGAGAGAAAGCGCCGGCAGCTTAAGTCCGGATCGCCCTGTCCGGTTGTAAATCATCGAACCGTTGTAGCGCGCTTCATTTGCTTCATATGCCATCGTCATTAAATCTCCTCTCTCCCCCAAGCTGCTCCCGCTTGGCATTCACAAATCTCCTTATGATCAGCTGCTGTCTTCAAACCTAACATTGATCTCCTTCGACTTACACCTGCTTTAACTCTCACTCTTCTGCTACACGCCAGCGACAGAGCAATGCGTCTTGTCTTTAAAGTCAGATTCTCGTATGCGCAGCTTCTGATAATCGCGCAAATGCTCCCCACTTCCTCACGCACAACATACTGACAACCAGACCTATTATGGAAATGAATCCCAAGACGAGAATGGTAAATCCCCAGCTAGACCATTCAGTTAACGCCGCAATTCCGTAAATGGATACCGCGCTTCCCAAATAAGCGAATGCATTCACTAATCCTGAAACTGTCGACACTTTCCCATAATTTGAAAAATGCGTAGGCACGAGACTGATCAGCATCAGATTGATGCCGTGAACGCATCCTATCAGAATCGCCATCAACAACACGGAACCAATGGCATTCGAAGCGAATACCATCCCGAGCGCCAAAGCGGCAGCTACGACAATCATCCACAAATACACGGTAGTCTTTATCTCGTTAGCAACGTAACGTTGAACGTGCGCTGCGATGGACACACTCAGTATGGAAAAAACAGGTAAAATAATGGCGGTCAAAATCGATATCGAGGTTTTGATGTGATAAACGTCCTGGATATAGGACGGCATCCATGTCGTAATCCCGTCACGCAATGCCCCTTGAAACACAACCACTAACATGATAGGACCTATCCCCGAAGCGGCGATAAGCGCTCTAAGCCCGTTATTGCCGGCAGGCATGTTGGTTCCCCTAGATTTTCCCTGCTGAGAGGAGGTTTCCTGCTCTTCGATTTTAGCCCTATCTCCAAATTCTCGGGTCCCGAAGAGCCAGATAAAAGCCACCAACATCCCTATAAGCGCGGGAAGCGCAAAAGATAAGCGCCAACTGGACACCATAATACTTAAAGGCACCAGCAAATAAACGGCAATGGTGCCAATGGAGGAAGCCGTTGTAACCCCAACACTCACCTTTCTATATTGTTCCCTGGTAAGATTCTGCGACATGATTCGGACAAGCGGTGGCCAAAGCATCGATTGAAAAATACCATTAAGAAACCAAATGACGATCAAAGCTGCCATATCGTTCATAAGAGAAATGAGAGCATTGCAAATGGCCGTTGATAACAGCCCGCTAAAAATAAGAATGCGCGGATGAAAGCGGTCCCCTAGCACGCCGAATATTGGCTGACCGATCCCATAGGCAATAAAGCTGCCGATCACGGCCAAACCGGCAAGCTGATTCGACACCTCTAAGGAGTCTGCGATGGCAGAGACGGCTGCCATAAAATTATATCGCGTAAGATAACTCGTGCCGTATACCAAGCAGCACAAAAGGCTGAGTATATAAACTTGTTTTTTTGTTAGTTTGGCCGATCTTTTTAGAGCAGGCATGTACCCTCCCAGTCCTTATTGCTTTGCAACCCAAGCAGAGATGCAACAGTAGGCGCAATATCAAGAATGCTCGCAGGACCGATCTCTTGTCCTGGGACTGTGGTCCTCCCTTGAATCAGGATGGGAATGGTCATATCCTCCGGCTTATCTGTCCCATGTCCACGCCCATGTCCGCCATGATCGGACGTGACGATAACGGTATAGTCTTCTGGGATGGCGCCCGCAATCCGCTCTACACATGCCCATGATTCATAAACGGACGCAATATATTCATCGGACATCCAGCCGTATTTATGACCAACTTCATCCACATTACCAAGGTATAAGAACGTGAAATCCGGCTTTTCCTTATTCATATAGTCCATCGCGGAATCGGTCAGAAATTGATTCGACTTCTCATAGTCGATATCACCAGAGCTATAGCAGCTGAAAGCCAGGGAGCCTGGGCGCGTCAAATCGCGAAGCTCCGACCAATTATGAAAGAAGCCGCATATTTTACCGTGGGCTCGGAGATGTTCGCAAAGCCCGTCGATCGGTCTCACCTGGGGAGTATAGATATTCGTCGTAATGCCGTGACGCTCCGGCGGAACACTATGAAACATGGACATGTGGCAGGGCAGCGTTACACTGGGCATGACCGTCTGCGCTTGTAATGTATAGCTTCCATCGTTCATCATTCTTGCAATAAATGGATGCTTCGCCTTCTCCAGACTGTCGGCACGCATCCCGTCTATCGAGATTAGCAATACTTTTTCACTCAATTTAACCCCTCCTCAGAATTATAAATCTGAACTCCTCTTCTCCTGTAAAGCTGCCGCAGATCGTCTGGCAGATTGGAGTCCGTGATGATTCGATACGATGGCAATAAATCGCATAGCTTGATGCTGGCGGTTGTTTCAAACTTTGAACTGTCTGCAAGGAGAAACACTTCGTCCGTATTCTGAATAAAAGCACGCTGAATATCGAATAACTCATGAACGAATACGCCTGCTCCTTGACGCAAAGAAATCGTATTGGGAAACACAAACGCTTTGGAAAAATGCAGACGCTGAACCGCATCCAGCGCCAGATGACCGTAAAATGCCTGCTCCTCGCGCAAAAATTGGCCGCCTATTTGAATGACCTTAAAATCCTTGGCCTCGGACACGATCTCAAATACTTCCGGGGAATTGGTCACGACGGTAAGATGACGGAAATTCTCCTTAAGCAAGGGTGCCAGTTCCAACGCGGTGCTGCCCGAGTCGATCGCAATCGTATCATTCTCTCTGACAAAACGAACCGCGATTTTTGAAAGGTTCTGTTTCAGGGAGTTATTCTCCGACAAACGACTTTCGAGCTTGTCCAGCTTCTTCATCTTCAAGATCGACACAGCCCCGCCGTGTACACGCTTCAACGCTTGCTGCTTCTCAAGAAATTCCAAATCCCTCCGAACCGTTTCGATGGACACTTGGAACCGCATCATCAGGTCCGCCACTGCAACCGACGATTGCTTCTCTAGCATATCAATGATCTTTGCACGACGTTCATTTGCAAACAAATACAATCAACTCCTCGCAAATACACATAAATTTTATATTTATTATAAGAAATTGTAAAGAGTGGCAAGAATAGCGTTAGCAATTATAATGCCTTCCGGAGGGGGAGGCCATTAGTTATGCGCTTCCTTTATATCGGATTTTGAAACATAATAGAGAGAAATAACAAGCGAATGGGAGTGGAAGCGTGACCAAGATAAGGACAGCTGCAATTGGACTTGGCATTATGGGGCAAAGTATGATTTATGATCATTTTTACAAGTATCCGGATGATATAGAGCTCATTGCAGTCTGTGAATCAAACGCAGAAACGCTTCGTTTATTTGCCGAGGCTAATCCTAACGTTCGGACGTACAACGACTACAAGAAACTGCTGGAAGAGGAGAAGATAGACCTGCTTTATATCGCCGTGCCGCCTTCCAAGCACTACGAGGTTGTCCTCACCGCGTTTAGCAAGCGTATTCATGTGTTCTGCGAGAAGCCGCTGGCCAGCAGTTTGGAAGAAGCGAAGCATATGATGCATGCGGCGGTTCAAACTGGGGTGCTGCATGCGGTCCATTTCTTAAATCCGCTATCCCCATCTTCCGTAAAGCTGCAAAGACTGTTGGCTGAAGGCGAGATTGGCAGGGTGACGTCAATCGATCTGATTCTGCAATTCACGCAATGGCCAAGGGCATGGCAAAACAACCCATGGATTGCATCGAGGCGTGAAGGCGGGTTTCTTCTGGAAGTGGGCATTCATTGGATTCACTTGATCCAAACGATATTCGGTCCAATTACGCATGTTCGGAGCAACGTCAGCTATCCGGAGGATTCCGGTGCCAGTGAAACCGGGGCCGAGGCAACCTTGACGCTTCATAACGGCGTGAATATCCATTTATCCGGTACGACAAACGCTGACAAGGAGCGTATCTCGATGGTTATTCACGGCGACCAAGGCATCCTTTCGTTGGAGAATTGGAGCAACTTGTTCATGGGCGAAGCCGGCGGCGCGTTGCAGACCGTTTCCGTGGACGATGCAGACAACCTGCTGCCGGTTATCGGTCACATTATTCGCAGGTTAAGAGGCGAGCAGGGTACGATATTTGACTTTATTGATGGCTATCGTGCACAGGCGGTTCTGGAAGCATTGCAGAATCCGGTTGACGGCCAAGTTGCCATCGATCTGGGTTAACCTAGCGTAGCCGCCAAGAACTCGCGGCTTTATTTTTCAAGAGGAAGCCCACGGCTGTGTCAGGTCCGTGGGCTTCTTTATTTTAGGAGGAGTGTGGTTTATTTGAAAAAATGTCCAAGGCGTTCAGGTAAAAGCCTGTAATATTCAATACCGGCACCAACAATTTATCTCGTTGTACTATTTGTGTAAACCGTAAATTCTACAGGTATTGGCACTTCGTTACTGTAAATAAATCCACCATGCGCTATACATTGATTTCCTCGATACACCGCCTCCTGCCCAGTGAAGATTTCCATATATTAGAAAGTTACTAACAATTGAAATAATAAAATAGCTTCCTTTTCGGATCACAAACTTCAAGCCATAAAAAATACAGAGCCATGGCATTTAGCTAACCATACTCTGTATTTAAAATCGATGTACTGTTATTCTCCCTTAATCTTCTCTTCGTCTCCGGTAGCGATTGGGTTAGATGCGTAAGTAATCCAGTCACTCCAGCTTCCCGCATACAGCCTCACATTCGCGAAGCCCGCTTCCTGCAGCGCCAGCACGTTCGGGCACGCAGTTACACCGGAGCCGCAGTAGACAATGAACTCGCCGTCTTGCGGCAGCCCTTCGAAGCGAGCAGCTTGTCCCTCTGCACTCTTATACTTTCCGTCCGCGTCGCGGCCTTCCGCCCAGAAGCGGTTGATCGCGCCTGGGATATGACCGGCTACGCGGTCGATTGGCTCGACCTCGCCGCGGTAGCGTGCACCTTCGCGCGAGTCGATCAGGGTCACTGCTGCATCCCCCAGCTTCTCCCGCACCTCGTCGGCTTCTACCAGTAGGTTATGCTGTACCGTCGCCAAGAACTGCGCAGGGATAAGCACTTTCTGATCCGCTGTTACAGGGAACTCCGCATTCTTCCAAGCTGTAAAACCTTCATCAAGAACATAAACCTCTTCATGGCCCATGTACTTGAGCAGCCACCACAGACGCGAAGCCATTGCCCCGCCTTGGTCGTCATACGCAATGACGCGCGATGCGTTGCCAATACCCGCACGGCTCAGCGTGACGGTCAGCTCCGCAATGTCCGGCAGCGGATGGCGTCCGCCATGCTCCTCGATCGGAGCGGACAAGTCCTTCTCCAGATCCAAGTATACAGCGCCTGGAATATGCGATTCCGTATACGCCTCACGACCCGACTCCGGCTTCCCAAGCTGGAAACGGCAATCGACGATAACGATATCCGATTCATACATGCGAGCGAGCAACCATTTTAACGATACGATATTTTTCATAGAGCTTTACCGCCTCCTCTAGATCCTCAAAAATCGAATAACTAGATTATACAACAACGGAGCCCCTCTTCGCCTCTCATGCGGATCACTCACCCACACAAAAATACAAGCTCCAGCCAACTTCAAGCTGCGCCCTGTACCGAGTTCTTAAGCTCAGCCCCTTCAGCCTTGCCGCCGGGTACGGACAACCCATTCCGCACATAATAGGTCAGGAACAGGACAGGCACCAGCAGCAGCGCGAACACCGCAACGAGCGTGATGCCGAAGCTTCAGATCATCCAGAGAAAAGAAACCGCCTTCGAGAGATCGTCTACATATCCGTTCATGACCAGTGCGAGCAAAAGCCGCTGCTGAAGACGCTCGCGACATTGATTCTGCTTGAATAGCAATGCACCTTCGGTTGGCCGCTGCCGCATTAAACCGATAAACCGGCCAGAAATCGCCCCCTTGTATTCCTTGACAGGAATATTCCTATTAGGGTATATTCAAGTCAGGACTTCACTTTCAGGAGGAATAGCAATGGCGAATCATGAAACAACGAACCAAGAGCTGCTTGTCATTACACGTACCATTCATGCACGCTGACGTTCGCGGAGAGCAACGGCCAGACTATTCTTACGCTTCAGAGCGCCGCTCATCAGGCGAACACAGCTCAGCGGGCCTTCTATCAGTCCTTGTTTGATTCGATGCAGCAAGGCTTCGGAAGCATATTCGATCAGCTTGAAGTTTACTTGGCGGCACAGAAATAAGAAACAAGCTATTCATCCTGCAATTTAAGAATAAGAAAGAAAACACGCCAAATGGAGGCATAGATAACGAATGACGACGAATAATCAAGCAACCAACGAGAGTGGACTACTCATTACACGTACGTTCGACGCACCGCGCGAGCTGGTGTTCAAGGTATGGACGGAAGCCGAGCATTTGAAGCACTGGTGGGGACCAGCTGGCCTTGAGCTGGAAGTCATTAAGCTGGATGTGAAACCGGGAGGTATTTTCCACTTTGGCATGACAGCTCCTGACGGCAACAAGATGTATGGCAAATTCGTTTATTATGAGATCGCAGCACCGGAGAAGCTCGTATTCACAAACTCCTTTGCCGACGCAGAGGGCAATACGATCCAGCCTCCATTCTCGGACGAATTCCCAACGGAAGTAATGAACACGCTGACGTTGACCGAGCAAGATGGCAAGACGGCCATTACGCTCCAAGGCGGGCCGCACAACGCGGGCGAAGCCCAGCATGCGTTCTTCAAAGCGATGCACGAGTCCATGCAGCAGGGATTCGGCGGCACGTTCAAGCAGCTCGAGGATTACCTGGCAACTCAGCAAGCTTAACTGCAGTCTATACACACGCAGAAGAGACCGCCCAACAAGGCGGTCCCAAAGGATCGGGAAGGAGCTATAGCTCCTTCCTTCTTTGTGTTTGGGGCAAAATTGTAACGGTTGCTACAGCGCTTATATCCCTATTTTCCAGCTCATTTTGGCGCTAACGGTTGTTATGGAGGCTATTCCTTCGAATTAATCACTTAATGGCCCGTTCTCAGCCAAATAACGGCGCTGGCAACCATTAGCGGAAAACTAGCGCCCTTTCTCGCCAGATAAGGCCGCTCACAACCGTTAGCCCAGCCATTACCCCTCGCCCAAAATAGCCCCGAACTGGTTCGTAAACATGCGATGATACACGCCTTGCCGGTCCAGCAGCTCTTCATGGGAGCCCCGCTCCACAATATTGCCGTGGTCAATGACCATAATAGTGTCGGCATCGCGAATCGTATTCAAGCGGTGCGCGATGAGGAAGCTGGTCCGCCCATGCAGCACGCCGCGCAGCGCGTCTTGAATGTGCAGCTCCGTCCGCGTATCAATGCTACTCGTTGCCTCATCGAGGATCAGAATCGACGGGTCGGCCAAGATGACCCTCGCAATGGCGAGCAGCTGCCGTTGCCCTTGGCTAAGATTGGATCCATTCTCCGCGAGCACGGTATCGTACCGAAGCGGCAGCTTGCGAATGAACGGTGCGGCATTCGCAAGCCTAGCCGAGTGCTCCATCTCGGCGTCGGTCGCGTCCGGCTTGCCGTACTTGATGTTCTCCCGAATGGTGCCGGAGAACAGATACGTATCCTGCAGCACGATGCCGAACGCCTGCCGCAGGCTGTCTTTCGTATAGTCGCGAATATCGCGCCCATCGATGCGGATCGAACCGCCCGTCACATCGTAGAACCGCGTGAGCAGGTTCACGATGGTCGTCTTGCCCGCTCCGGTCGGCCCGATAAGCGCTGTGCTCGTGCCTTCGGCGGAGTCGAAGCTCACGCCGCGCAGGATCGGCATATCGGCGCGGTAGCCGAACGACACGTTGTCGAAGACGACGTGCCCGCGCGGATTCGCCAGCCGCACAGCTCCTTGCGGATCGGCCGGCTCTTCCTCTTCATCGAGCACCTCGAACACCCGCTCCGCGCCTGCCACGCCGGACTGCAGCGTGTTGAAGAGGTTCGCCAGCTCAATAAGCGGACGGACGAATTGGCGCGAATAGCTCAGGAAGCTGGCTATGACCCCGACCGTAATATGCCCGTTCACCGCCAGGATGCCGCCCACAATGGCGACCGCCGCAAAGCCCACGTTATTGATGACGTTCATAATCGGCATCAAGAATCCAGAGCGAATCTGCGCCTTGATTCCAATTGTGCGCAGCTCGTTATTGACCTCTTCGAACTCGGAGATCGCCTTCTCCTCGCGGTTGAACGCCTTCACGATCTGGATACCCGAGATCGTCTCCTCGATATGACCGTTAAGGATGCCAAGCTTGTTCTGCTGCGCTTTGAACAGAGGTCCCGTCGCCCGTGCGATCGTCCGCGTTAGCAGGAACACAGCCGGCACCGTAATTAAGCTGGCCAGCGTGAGCAGCGGACTGAGGATGAGCATCATGATAAGCGCGCCCGTAATAGCGACCGAGCCTGTCATGATCTGCACGGCCGACTGAGCAATCGTATTGCTGACGTTGTCGATATCGTTGGACATTCGGCTCATCAGCTCGCCATGCGTCCGCGTATCGAAGAATCGGATTGGCAGCTTATGCAGCTTCGCGAACAGCGACTCCCGCAGCCGCCCGACGATGCGCTGCGATACGCCCGCCATTAACCAGCCCTGCAAGAGCGTCAGTCCGCCGTCGGCAATATAGGACACAACAAGCGCAATGAGCACAAACTCCAGCAAGCCAAAATCAACGGCACTGCCGCCGGCCGCACCGGTCGTGGCCATCGCATCAACCGCCCGCCCGATCAAATACGGGCCCGACAGTGTAATAAGCGAGTCTACCAACACGATAACGAATATGACCGATAGCAGTCCGCGCTCCTTGCCAAGATACGACCACAGACGCCGCACAGTCGCCCCCATGTTCTTCGGCTTCACGACTTGACCGCGTTGCATGAATCCGCCTCTGCCTTGCACGTTCACCACTGGCGGCGCAGATGCGTTAGCTGCGGTCTGCTCTCCGCGTTTCTTTTGCTCAGACTCAGACATTCGCATGCGCCTCCTTGCCGGTCTGCGACCGATAAATTTCCTGATACGCCGTGCAGCCTCGCATGAGCTCATCATGCGTGCCCGAGCCGACGATCTCCCCGCCGTCCAGCACGATGATGCGATCCGCATCCATGACCGAGGACATCCGCTGCGCGATCAATATACAGGTCAGTCCCTGCGCATATTCCCGCAGCGCTTCCTTAATGTTCGACTCCGTCGATGTATCAACGGCACTCGTGCAATCGTCCAGAATCAAGATCGAAGGCTGGCGGACGAGCGCTCGCGCAATGGACAGCCGCTGCTTCTGACCGCCCGACAGATTCACGCCGCCTTGTCCAAGCAGCGCGTTATAGCCTTCGGGCGTATCCATAATGAATTCATGCGCCTGCGCCATGCGCGCCGCCCGCTCCATCTCCGCATCGCTCGCGCCTTCCTTGCCCCACAGCAGATTGTCACGGATCGAGCCGGTGAACAGCACCGTCTTCTGCGGCACAATAGCGATCCGCTCACGCAGCAGCCTCGGCTCAATATGACGAATATCTTCACCGTCCACTTCAATCGTCCCGCTCGTGACGTCGTAGAAGCGCGGAATGAGATGGACGAGCGTGCTTTTGCCCGAGCCCGTTGAACCGATAATGCCAACCGTCTCGCCAGGCTTACAGCTCAGCGTAATATCGCGAATCACCGTCTCTGACTGGGCATAGGCAAAAGAAACCTGCTTAAACTCGACACTCCCAGCTCCAGCTCCAGTACGAGTATCAGAACCAGCCGCTGCTGCTGTTCGCTCGCCGAGCGCCACATCCTCCTTCCACGACATCGCATCCTTCTCCGCGAATACCTCGCCAATGCGCTCCGCCGAAGCTTTTGCCCGGACGAACATGGTGAAGACGTTGGAGATCATAAGCAGCGAGAACAGAATCTGCGTCATGTAGTTAATGAACGCGATGATGTGGCCGACCTGCATATGGCCGGCATCGACCCGCAAGCCGCCGATCCAGATGACCGCGGCGATACCAAAGTTGACGGTCAGCATAATGCCCGGGCTGAAGATGGAAAGCATGCGCATCGCACGAGTGGATGCCTGGCGGTACGCGTCATTCACATCGCCGAATTTCTCGGTCTCGTAATCGAACCGATTGAATGCCTTGACCACCCGAACGCCGGACAGATACTCCCGCGATACGCCGTTCACCCGATCAAGCGCCTGCTGCACACGCGTAAAGAGCGGAAACCCGATACGCATATTGAACACAATAAGCACCGCAACGAGCGGCACCACAACGGCGAGCACGAGAGATAGCGGCGGATTAAGGCGAACCGCCATAATGAGACTACCGATACAGATAAGCGGCGCCTTTACGAAGATGCGCATTAGTCCGTTCGTAAAGTTCTGAATCTGGGTCACGTCGTTCGTCAATCGAGTCACGAGCGAAGCACGGTCGAACTTGTCAATACTGCCTGCCGACATCGTCTGAATTTGCCGGAACAAGTCCGAGCGGAGCCGGGTACCAAAGTTCAGGGAGACGTGGCTGGAGATAATGTTCCGCAGCGTCGCGCCAGTAGCCCCAATAGCGGTAATGAGCAGCATATAGCCGCCAAACCGGAACACGTAGTCCAGCTCCTTATTCGCGACCCCGACATCCACAATGCGCGACATGAGCGTCGGCTGAAGCAAATCACAGAACGCTTCAAGCATGAGAAACAGAATAGCTGCTGCGAACGGTTTACCAAATTGGCGAAAGTACGGCTTCAGAAAGTTCAAGGTTCAGGACTCCCTTTTCTCATTCTTCTTTCTTCTATTGTACCTACTGCAGGAAGCAAAATGGAAATCGATTCATATGTAAAAAAAGACAGAGATCTTCTCTAAAAAGGGACTTCCCTGCCATTATGAAGCGTTTTCGCAGCTTTTTAAATATTAAGCAATGTTCTAGCTTCCGAGTCCATTTCCATATGAATGGAAATAATCTGCTCAAGCCGCTCCATTCGTTTTCCCAACTGCTCATCCTGCGGATTTTCTTCTAGCTGAGCCGCCCACGCCAAGTATCTCGGCACTTCCCAGACGCTCCGAAGCGCAGTTGCAGCACAGAAGCCATATCTTGCAAATGCCACATCACCTTCCCAACCAGCCGCCCGCAATCCATCAACGTAGGAGTCAAAAAGCGACGCTCGATAATCACGATACCTCTCAGGTGGAATGACACCCGTACTCATATGTACCCCGAACAGCTTCGCAAGGTCCTCGCCTACGCCGGAGATACTCATAAACTGCCAGTCAATAAGCACAACTTGTTCAGCGCCTGCACCATGCTCATCCCGAACGAGCAGGATGTTCTTATGGCTCAGATCCTGATGGGCCAGCACACGGGGCAGGCGGTCGAGCGCAGCCAATAATTGTTCCTCATCCCGCTCCAACCTCCGGAACCACGCCCACATGCTGCGCTCATTCTGCTTATGCAGCTGATTAACGTAAGGATGCGGGTCGGGTACGTACTTCCGGCTCCCGACCGTCCACGACTTCAGCCACCTTCGACAGATCCAAGGTTCATTCGGAAGCTCCCGGCGGCCCGTAAGATACTCCCCGTTAAACCGGCCAAGCTGATACGCGATAAAATCCAGCTGATTCTGCGTTTGCGAATATTTCCCTTGCCTAACATGCTCCATCCACAGCCATATCGTGCCGTCCGGCTGTTCCTCAACCAGGTAGCTCTTCGGCGCATGAATCATCTGGGGTAGCTCATTCAGCAGCCCGGATTCGAGGAGCAGCGCCTCTCGCCGCCAATAGTTATGATGCTGTTCATCGCCCTTCTCATCGTCGCTATCCGGCTTTGATACCTTCACCACGAGCGACCAGGACCGCTCCTCGCCACGAACATGAGCGAATCCGTGCACACGGTAAATGCCCGCCGTCGTAAAGTTCAGTGATCCACTGACCAAGTCCTCACACATCACGGATATAAGCTCCACACGATTCTCGCCAAACATTTGCTCCAGACAGCCGCGAAGCTGCTCCATTTTCCCCTCGATTGGCAAGCTTGCTCGGCTCTCCACATGCAGCACATGATCATCCTCCGCTATAATCCAGATTATTCCTATAGTATACTACTAGTATTCTCTCGCCAGTAAGGAGTGTGGAAGATTTGCCTACCCGTACCGTGTTATTCGACTTCGACGGCACGCTTGCCGATACGCTGCCCTTGTCGTTCGAAGCATTCAAGGCCGTGTTCCAGCAATACGACAACCGTAACGTATCCGAGGAAGAGATTGTCGCCATGTTCGGACCGACGGAAGACGGCATTATTGCCCGCAATTTGAACAACCAAGCCGCGGTGCAGGAAGCGACCGCACTCTATTACGAAATTTATAGAAACGGCCACTTCAATGACGAAGGCCCGCTTCCATCCGACATCACACAGATGCTTGCCACGCTCCGAGAGCAAGGCATGAAGATCGGCGTTATTACAGGCAAAAGCAAGAAAGCCTTCCTCATCTCATCCGAAGCGCTGCAGCTCTCTTCTTTCTTCGATGTTGTAATCACCGGGGACGACGTGGAGCAGCCGAAGCCGCATCCCGAAGGCATCCATAAAGCGCTGCAAATGCTTGGCTCACGCTTGGATGAAGCCGTCTTCCTTGGCGACAGCAACGCCGATATTCGAGCAGGCAAGTCCGCTGGCATGCGCACTTACGGTGTCCAGTGGCTTTCTACTTACCAGAGCGCAACCTTTGAGATCGAGCCTGACCACATTTTCACAAGCACGGGGTCATTTCTTGACCTTATTCATAGCGACAGCTAGCATTGCCGATATTATAGACATCTAGAATCTACACGTTTGCGCACAAAGGAGACCTCACTCGTGACCGCACCAATTAAAGCCCCGACCAACAAGCTCGCTGTCATCCCGCTAACGGACTGCCTCGCCGAGCAGCTGGCAAGCTGGCGCTATGAACCGCCCTTTGATTTCTATAACTGGTCCTCCTGGAAAGTCATGCAGCAGCTTGGCATGGAGTTTGGCGATCCAATCGTGCGAGATCAGCAGTATCGCGCGGTGACGAATGAAGCAGGCGAGATGATCGGCTTCGCGCAATTCTTCCCTTTGCTCGGCGTGACACGGCTTGGGCTCGGCTTGCGTCCGGATCTGTGCGGGCGGGGGCTCGGGCTTGCGCTCGTTCGGGCGATCGTAGCTGAGGCAGAACGGCAGGCGCCCGCCGACGAGATCGATCTGGAGGTCCACGTCTGGAACGAGCGTGCAATCCGCACCTATGAGCGTGTGGGCTTCGTGATCACCGACACCTATGCCAAGACTACCGCAGCCGGCATGGTTGATGTTCACTGTATGTGCTATACGCCACAAGCGATGGACTAGCGCTCACCTATCGCCCGCGAATGGTCCCTTTACAAAGCGCTTACATTTTTATCGTGCTAAAAGCATTCTCTCCCGCATATCCGTAGTAGTGTCACGAGTCACTATTACTCAAAGGAGGCGGGTCTTCATGAAGGCGCTCAATATTGTGAGCTTACTGATCCTCATTCTCGGCGGGTTGAACTGGCTTGTCATTGGTCTGTTTGAGTACGATGTCGTATCGGAGATTTTCGACGGTCAGGATTCCGTCGGCGCCAAGGTCGTCTACATTATTGTGGGCTTGGCGGCACTATACAGCCTATCGTTCTTCGCCAAGGTGGCAACAGAGGACTGACGGTCCGTTCAGGCTGCACACTTCACACGCTATGTTCAAGCCCGCTGCGCGCTCCATTGAGCGCTCGGCGGGCTCTTTTAATGCCTTTCTTTTCCCTCCCCCACAAATAAAAAGAAACGCCGATTACCCGCGTTCGGGAATCGACGTCTCATACGTTTCGTTATAGCGCCGGGCCGACTCCACGTCGAGCTCCGTCAAGCCGCCCGAATGCCAAGTGGTTAGGCGCAGCGTCACTTTCTTGTAATCAATAGCGATGAAAGGATGGTGATTCATCGCTTCCGCAATCTCCGCCACGCGATCTACGAACGCAATCGCAGCCGGAAACGTGCTGAACCGGTAGCTTCCTTGCATCCATTTCTCATCCTGGCGCGACCAGCCGGCAAGCGCTGCGATTGCAGCATCCACAGCGTCCAGCGCCATTTTTTCCATTTTCGCCAAGGAAACCCCCGCCTCTACCAAGTCATATTAGATGAGCCGAATGATTCTGCTTTCCTTCTCATCCACCGAAACTTCAATAATATGATGCTTCGGACGGTACGTGACAATTCCCCCGCCGACATGAATGACTGGATCCTCGCCAAGGGCATAGAACACATCGTCCGCGAGTGCTTCCATTAATTCGAGCCGCTGCGGCTCTTCAAGCTGCTCCCAATCCTCGGTCTCCATCTCGAAGAAGATATACCCATCCCCTATCGAGTTCAACGCCTCCTTCAGCTCGCCCAGAATATCGACGTACTCCCTTGCATGCTTAACTCCCATTCTCATTTCCTCGCCTTCCGCACAATTTTGAGACAGAATATCTACTATTCTACACGAAATCGGATGAAAACGACTAAAACATCCAATTCGCTCTAATCTGAACGCACCTTTTGCCGATAAATAATATAGAGGTAGGTCTGTCGAAACGAGGTCCATTTTGTCATAATGACACAGCGGTCAGCCGTCTGCTTCCTTTCTCGACGTCGCATCCACATGAGGTGCGCGGATTGAGATTACATCAGGCTTATACGGCCCTGCCGTTTACAATTGTATCCTAATATTCTTAACTAGTTGAGGTGTGTCATGGAAAAATCTACTGTCATTGGTATTGTTCTTGGGCTTATCGCAGTTCTGCTAGGTATGACGCTCAAAGGCGCTCCGATTGAGGCTCTCATCAATCCGGCCGCTTTTGTAATCATTATCGTCGGTACTGCAGCCTCGTTATTCATCGGTTTCCCAATTTCTGAACTGAAGAAGTTCCCGAAACTGATCAAAATGATTTTTGTCGTACAAAAGCTTCTTCCCCGCGAAGAAGTAATCGCCCTCTTCATGGAGTGGGCAACAATTACACGCCGCGAAGGTCTTCTAGCACTGGAGTCGAAGGTCGACGAGATTGAAGACCTGTTCCTTCGTAATGGCATGCGGATGATCATTGACGGTAACGACCAGGATCTCGTTCGCGACGTTCTGCTCGAGGATATCGCTGCAACGGAAGAGCGTCATCGCGCCGGCGCGCTCATCTTCTCCCAAGCCGGCATGTACGCGCCAACGCTAGGGGTGCTCGGGGCCGTAATCGGTCTGATCGCCGCTCTCGCTGATATGAGTGATATGGGAAAACTCGCGCACGCGATTGGAGCGGCTTTCGTTGCCACTCTTTTAGGTATATTCACAGGTTATGTATTGTGGCACCCGATTGCCAATAAGCTGAAACGACTTTCGAAGCGTGAAGTCGAGCTGCGTCTCATGATGGTAGAAGGCTTGCTCTCCATTCAGTCTGGCGTATCTACGGTCGCTATTAATCAGAAGCTGTCTGTCTTCTTAACGCCGACAGAACGTCTGCAACTGAGCCAGAAGGGGGCAGAGGCCGTTGAGCAAAAAGCATAAAGCCGAACACCACGAGGAGCATGCTGACGAAACGTGGCTCATCCCTTATGCCGATTTGCTGACTCTGCTGCTTGCGTTGTTTATCGTGCTTTATGCGATGAGCACCTCCGATTCCAAGAAGTTTGAAGAGATGAGCAAAGCCTTCAATGTTGCGCTAAACAGCGGCACTGGCGTGCTAGATCAAGCCTCGCTCGTCAATCCGCTTGAACAAGTGGTTAACACAACCGAGGTTAATAATGAAGACAATCAGTCCCTGAAGAAGAGCGGCGCTCCGACGCAGGATCAGCTCGACTCGCTGATTAAGAAGGAACAAGAGGATCTTGAGAAGCTGAAGAAGCAGATGGACAAGTACATTCAGTCGAACGGCCTCACGACACAGCTTAATACGAAGCTTAATCAGTCGCAGCTGACAATTACAATCAGCGACAGCTCCCTCTTTGCACCGGGTAGTGCGAAGGTGAAGCCGGAATCCCGGAAGCTGGCCGTCACGATTGGGAACATGCTGCAGAAATACAACGACTATGAGGTCGTCGTCTCTGGCCACACAGACAATGTACCAATGAATTCCAGCGAATTCAATTCAAACTGGGATCTTAGCTCGATTCGGGCTATCCGGTTCACCGATATTTTGCTTGAGAACAAGAAGCTCAACCCTCACCACTTCAGCAACATCGGTTATGGCGAGTATCGCCCTATTGCGGATAACAAAACCGCGCAAGGACGTGCGAAGAACCGCCGGGTTGAAGTGTCCATTATCCGGAAATACGCCGATAGCACGAAATTCGTGACGATTCCGGTCGACCCCACGAAGAAGTAATGCAACAAAACCCGTCAGGCTCTAATGAAGCTTGACGGGTTTTCTTTATGCCTATCTATATGATTCATCTAGTCGCGCGGCAGTGACAGCTCAATTGATTTGCGTACGAGTACGTCCATCGCATCAATGCTGACCCGCTTCGCCTCGGCGCTGAACGGAATAATCGAGAGCTCCGTGCATGCGATGATAACGCACTGACAGCCATCTACTGTAACCAAGTTATGAATGATTTCTTCCGTTTCCTTCGGGTCAATCTGGACGCCGCCCTTAATATCCTTGTAGATGATATTCATCACCTGCTGCTGGACCTTAGGCTCCGGCACATGCGGCACCAAGTTATACTTAAGCGCCGATTTGCTGTAGATTCCGCTGTGCAGCGTGCCGTTCGTCGCCAGAATGCCGACTTTGCAGCCGTCGCCATGCTGCGCATGGATCTCCTTCATCGTCTCTTCCACCATGTCAATGATCGGAATCGGCGTCATCTGCTGCATTTCCTCGATATAATAATGCGCCGTATTGCAAGGCATCGCAATATTCGCGACATCGGCATGCTCCAAAAGTCGAATGTCCTTCTCGATCTCACGGAGAAACGGCCCCGGGTTATTCTCCAGAATGACATGGGTCCGATCCGGCAAGGAAGCATGATTCAAGATAATCATATCAATATGATCCTGATCTATGTCGGCTACTGTTGCCTCTATAATTTGATCAATAAATACGGACGTCGCCTTCGGCCCCATCCCGCCAAGAACACCTAACCGCCTTTTATGCTCCATCATCATTCTACCTACTTTATCCGTTAATCCGTTATCGGTTGTTGCGTTGCTCTTCCAGCTGCTTCAGCGCAATCTCAGCGCCAGGGTCCATCCCTTGGCAGCCTGCGAGCAGAATCAGATCACCGCGGCCCGCCTTAGACAGCGCAGTCGCAATGGCATCCGGTAGCTCACGGTACAGCTGTACATCAATGTTCGCTTCCTTCATTACTTCCAGGAACACCTCTGCTTCCTCATCGGAAACGGTATTGTTCTTGTTCACATGCGACTCGCTTCGCGTAGCGATGATCTCGCGCATCTCCAGCCTGTTCAGCCACTCCACGATCGCCTCTGCGTTCTCGCGGTTAATGACCGGTCCGCGATGACCGCGTATCGCATACACGAGATGGAACTTCTCATAGTCCATATAGCGCATCGTCTCAAGCGTTACATTAATATTGCCCGGATTAGCAAAATGGTCGTCGATGATAATGAACTCATCCTCATGGATGAACTCGAATCTGCGCTCCACGCCGCCGAACGTACGCAGCGCCTCTTGAATGGTCGCGATCGGAATGCCGCACAGCAGCGCCACCGTAATAGCCGCCATCGAGTTGTAAACGGAATGCAGCCCCGGAATGCGCAGCTCCACGCGGAACTCGCCCGGCGTATACTCGATCCCGCCCGCTTTGAACGGCTTCTTGATCTCGACCGTAAACTTGGCGCGGCCTGTTGAGAGATCTAGATCCTTGCAGTGGAGCGTGCCTTCGCTGCTCTTCATGCCGAACGTAATGACCTGCGCCGCCGTCTCCGTAACGAGGGATGCCGCATACTCGTCATCGAGGTTAAGCACAGCGTAGCTGTGTTCACTGGCGCGCTTGATCAAGCTTGCTTTTGCCGCAAAATAGTTCTCAAACGTGCCATGCGAATCTATATGCTCACGGCCCAAGTTATTGAAGCAGACGATATCATAATCAACCGTCTCCACCCGATGGGACTCGAGCGCCGCCGAGGACACTTCCATGCTCACATGGGATACGCCCCGTTCCGCCATCTGTGCCAGATAAGACTGCAGATCAAGCGACTCCGGTGTCGTCAGCTCCGATGGGATCTCCGAATCGTCGATCTTAATAACAACTGTACCGATGAGCCCTGTCTTCAGCCCATGCTGCTCTAGAATCGCGTTGGTCATATAGGTCGTCGTCGTTTTACCATTCGTCGCCGTAATGCCGATCATCTTCAGCTTCTCTGACGGATGACCATAATACGCGCTGCCAAGCTGGGCAAGGGCAATCCGGCTGTTCGGCACGACATATTGCGGCACGTTGACATCGTCTTGCACGCGCTCCACGATTGCCGCTACCGCACCTTTCGCCACAGCGTCGCGCAAATACTTGTGCCCATCGGTCGCGTAACCGGTAATACAGACGAAGAGGTTACCCTCTTGCACTTTACCCGAATGATAAGCAATGCCGGAGATCATCATAGAATCTACGGCTGCCTGATAAGTATCGATAATAGCTGTCTCTTGGAGCAGCTCTCGTAATTTAGTCATGGAATAAGTCCCTTCCGCCCATGAAATGATGTGGATGTCCACTAACTCGCAGCTAGCGCTGCCGGGCTTGTCCAACTCATTACCCGTTGCGGCGTCCTGCTTAAACGCAATTATTTTACAGTTTCCTCTATGCAAAGTGCCTACAATCCTTTATAATTTTACTTCATGTTTTCTAGGATTACAAATGTTTGTTTTCCATGCAAAAAGATCAGAGGCGCCTCATTAAAGCCGATTCTCTCTGATCTTTCGCTTTACTGCTATTGTATTATTTCCCGGGAAAAGCTCCTCTTGAAGCCTCGTCCCTGCTTACTACTTATAGTCGAGCATCGTAAACAATTCGCTCAGCTCGTCCTTCGTCAGATCCCGCCACTTCCCGTAACCAAGCTGTCCGAGATGAATATTCATAATCCGAACACGGCGCAGCTTGTTCACGTTGTAGCCGAATGTTTGGCACATACGTCGAATTTGACGATTCTTCCCTTCCGTCAGCGTAATCCGGAATACCCGGTCGCCTTCCCGCACCACCTTGCACGGCAAGGTCATCGCGCCCAAGATACGAACGCCTTCGCTCATCGCCTGAAGAAAACGCGGTGTCACTGGACGATCAACCGTAACGACGTACTCCTTCTCATGCTTGCCCTCCGCACGCAATATCCGGTTCACAATATCTCCGTCATTGGTCAGCAGAATGAGCCCTTCCGAATCCTTGTCCAAGCGTCCAATCGGAAAAATCCGCTCCGAATGTCCGATGTAATCTACAATATTGCCGCCAACATGCGATTCGGTCGTGCTCGTGATGCCTATAGGCTTGTTCAGCACGATGTAGACGTGGGAACGCTGCTCTCCAATTCGGCGGCCATCGACGCGAACGTCATCGCTAAGCTCCGCTTGGCTGCCAAGCTCGGCTGTTACGCCGTTAATAGATACGCGGCCCGATTCAACCAGTTTGTCCGCCTCGCGTCTTGAGCAATAGCCGGTTTCGCTAATAAACTTGTTAATCCTCAACTGACTTGTTCACCCCGCACCTATCGTTATTCATCTATTATTGTAGCAGTAATTGCATCATTCTCATATATCTGCGTGATCGGGCGCCCGCCCAAGGCCACTTGCCCCGCATGGGCGCATTTCACCATCTTAGCGGCCACTGCGGCAGCCTGTACGGGACGGTACATACGCAGCCGACCAACCATCAACAGCTTCATGAGCGGACTTAGCAGAATCGCCGCCTTCTCGCCTAGGCGGAATTCTTCACGCTTCCCGAGCAGCAGCGAGGGACGAAGGATATGCAGCTCCGGCAAGCCAATTTCCGTTAGGCGGGCTTCCATTTCCCCTTTGACCCGGTTGTAGAAGATCGAGGACGACGCATTGGCGCCCATCGCGGAGACCACAATATATTTGGATGCGCCATGCGTCTTCGCCCATTCCCCAAGCCTTACCGGGTACTCTAGATCGACCACGCGAAAAGCCTCCTGTGAGCCGGCCTTCTTAATCGTGGTGCCGAGCGTGCAGAACACGATATCGACTTCCACTCCGGTTAGCGCCTCTTCCATCCGATCGAGGTCGGCGGTTAGAACAGTAAGCTTGCTGCCATAGGCTTGCAGCATATCCGGCGATGGACGCAGCGGCCTGCGCGCCAGAATCGTCACCGCCGTACACTGCGGATCAGCGAGCAGCTGCCCAAGCAACGCCGAGCCGACCAGCCCTGTAGCACCAAGCACCAACGAGCGATAGCCGCGGCTTGCTTCATTCATGTCCGGTCACTCCTCGGTATGTATTGTACATGATGCCGTTATGATTTCAATAATGGGAGCGTGATCATCACTTTCGTACCTACCCCAACCTTGCTCTTTATCTCGAGCGCTCCTTGATGGCTCTGAATAATGCGCTGGCTCACCATGATGCCGAGTCCCGTTCCTTTATCTTTATCGGTATAGAACGGGTTGCCGAGCATTGGAATGCGATCCTCCGGAATGCCAATCCCATCATCAATAATCACGACTTTTACGTGATGTGGCATATCACGCTTGACCTCGATCGTTATTTGTCCGCCTTCCGGCATCGCTTCGATCGCATTTTTGATTACATTAATAAATACTTGCTTCAGCTGATTCTCCTCACAGGAAATGATGCACTCCGCTTGCTCGAATGCGGTAAGAAATTCAATATTGCATAGATGCGCCTGGCTGTCGAGGAGCGAGATGACATCGCCGAGAATGAAGCGGACATCCTTCTCTTCGAACCGTGCCGCTTGCGGCTTCGCCAGAATTAGAAACTCACCGACAATGAGATTGATCCGGTCAATCTCCGACAGCATGAGATCGACATGCATCGTATTCAGCTTAGACGTCTCGAGCTGCAGCTGCAGAAATCCGCGAAGCGTCGTCAGCGGATTACGAATTTCGTGCGCGACGCCGGCAGCAAGCTGGCCAACTGTCGTCAGCTTCTCAGACCTGCGGAGCAGCTCATCCATCTTATTGCGGCTTGTCATATCCCGCGTAATGGTCGCAATCGCACGAATCTCGCCGTGTTTGTCGCGTATTGGCGACGTTGTCGCACTAACCGCGATCCACTCGCCTTCGCTCGTTACCAGCAGCGTTTCGCGTGCAGTCAGCGTCTTGCCGCTTCGCAGCTGCTCCAAGTACTTCTGCTCTTCCTCGATCAAATGCTCCGGTACGAGCGGCAGGACCTGACCGACTGCGACTTCCGCCTCATAGCCGAACAACTGCTCGAACGCACGGTTCACTTGCGTCGTACGTCCTTCCAGGTCGACAACATGGATCGCATCGGTTGTATGATTAATGAATGATTCCAAATATTCTTTCATAGATCGGTTCTCTTCAAACGCCATCTTCAGCTTCGTCATGTAGATGCCGAGGTTCTTCGACATCGCATTCACTCGCTGCGCCAGCTGACCCAGCTCATCCTTGCGCTTTACTTCAATTGAATTGTCGAATCGGCCGAAGGATACTTCGTTTATTTTCCATAGAATCGAGCTTACCGGTCGGAAAAGGAGGCCCGAGAGCCAGTAGCTGCAGAAGATGACGAATACGAGCAGCAATACGGAAATCATAATCTGATTGTTGCGCTGCTCCGCCATCAGCTCGAGCATCGGTCTCTTATCGAATACAAGCCCAATGACGTAAGGGAGAGGCTGGTTTACTGCGACAAAGCTCTTGATTACCGATCTGTTGTTTATATCCGTATAGCGGAACACCTGCTTGCCCTTCAGCGCTTCCTTCACGCTCTTCTTATCTTGCTCGATTTCTCGGTAGCCATAACTGCCGAACGGGATTGAATTGCTCATGGACTCCGTGCTGTTGACGTAATCCGGCGCTTGCGACTCCGGTATTTTTGCAAATGTTGCCGGGTCAAACCCCGTCACTTCGAGTATGGTGGGGTTGCCTGCTTTCATTTCCGTCAAAAATGATGTCGTATGCGCGATTTCCTCATAATCGCTTAGCTGATCGCTTTGCATATAACAATGAATGACATAATTGCGCCCGCTCACTGCAAAGTAGCTGCCTTCCCCCATCGTTTCTTTGTCATTGAGAGATGCGACAAATGGCGGCGTCCAGAACGTGTTGCCCGAAAGCAAGAACTGCAATGCATCCCGCTCCAGCCCGATCTCTGAGGGATCAGATGAATGAACAGTAATATAATTGGATCCATCAAGGATCATCGTGGATATTCGAGTAACGCCAAGCTTATCTGCTAAATACGCCAATTTCTGATCCGTAACGAGAAGCGAGGATTCTGGAAGCTGGTCCGCTGCCTCGAGCGAAACCGCCTTCAGCTTCTCCGTCAGCATCGTATGTATAAATGTATGTTCCCTTGAATTCTGCATGACATTAACTGCAATTTGCTGGCTAATGGCCATCATATTCGCCTCTACGTCAGAGCGTAAATTGACGCGTGTCGAATATTCACTCAAAATTACATGAAATGCAAGCATGATAAATACAAGCAATGAGATCATAAAAGACAACTTCGTCTTGACCGACAATATGTGACACACCCTTTAAGGCAGCTTGTGGACATCTTACTTGGATCATATCATAATTGTCATAAAATGAAAGCAATCTGCAGCACCAATATTATGGAGGAAACCGAAGTTACATCTGATAGATGGAGGATGGCTCACAACTTATACACAGGATTTTCCCCATATTCACAGGGCGATTGAATAATTTGTGTACATAACTGTGAGTAAATCCTACTTATCCACAATTCTATGCACAACCTGTTAACAACGAATATTTGTTCGTGGCACAATTCGACAGTCGATTCATGTCGCAGCTGCATAAAACCGGATTTACTGGGACTGGAGGCGTATTAAGATGATAACGACAGAAACGGATTATTTTCGCGAGGAAGATTATAAGTGGATGCAAGAGGCGATTGCCGAAGCGCGGAAAGCAGAAGAGATTGGGGAAGTGCCAATTGGCGCTGTTATCGTGAAGGACGGTGAAATCATTGGTCGAGGGTACAATCTGAGGGAGACGAACCTGGATCCGACCGCACACGCGGAGATGATCGCTATTCGGGAAGCAAGCCAGCATCTCGGCGCATGGCGCTTGCTCGGCTGTACGCTGTACGTGACGCTGGAGCCTTGTCCGATGTGCGCGGGAGCGCTCGTGCAGGGGAGAATTCAAAAAGTCGTCTTCGGCACAACCGACCCGAAGGCGGGCTGTGCCGGAACGTTGATGAATTTGCTGCAGGAGCCGCGCTTCAATCACGAAACGGAGCTGCTCGGAGGCCTTCTGCAGCAAGAGTGTGCACAGCTGCTGACTCAATTCTTCCGTCGATTGCGAGGGCGCACCTAGTACTATATTTCGCCTGTTCTTCCTTATGGAGCTGTTGCAGCGTCACAATGACTTCGTCAGCAGCTTCACTTATGGCGATGACTTCTGGGTCGGTTAAACTGCCGCGGGCTTCAGCTATTTCAAACAGCTTTATTCGAAGCATCTGCAGCTCATGGAGAAGAATCATTTTGTCATTCATGGCGGCTTAGAGACAGCTCCTATCACATTCAATTAGGGTTAAGGGTGCAACGATATGTGCGGGAATCGTGGATGTCTAATTGTTAAAGGAAGTTTAATAAGTCATCTATTATTATATACGCTAAGTTCGAATCTGTTTGTAATACCTTGTCGACAATATGACCGTGAATGCGCTTAAACTTTCGACAACACTCTGCACAAAACAGTCGTTTCCAGTCCTTTATTCACAGTTGATAAGTATTCGAATAGGTCTTTGGTCTCTCTCAGTAGTTATTCAGATGTGGATATCTTATTGACTGCGATCTACCCACATCATCCCCACGATATCCACATTGCTACGTTGCGCCAATCGCGCCAAACATGCTATTATTATCCTTACCGGGCGCCCGTAGCTCAGCAGGATAGAGCGACAGTTTCCTAAACTGCAGGTCGTACGTTCGAATCGTATCGGGCGCGCCATTTGATTACAAACCTTGTTATGGCAAGGTTTTTTGTTTTTTAACGGAGGCATAATGGACATGATTATGACAGGAGACAATGTATATATCCGCTTCTTTGAGGATGAAGATGCAGAAGCATTACTCGATTTGCATGTGGACAACCGCGAGTTATTTCAGAAGTACTCGCCTACTATTGCAGATGACTTTTACACGCTTGAGTCGAAACGCAAGTATATAAGCGATGCACTCCAGCAGCGCGATGACGATAAGAAATATAGCTTTGGCATCTTTTTGAGAGAGAACGCCAAGCTGATTGGCAGTGTATCTCTGAACCACATCTATCGGGGCCCGCTTCAACGGGGCATGATTGGTTATCAATTGGATGCGCAATATAACGGTAGAGGATTAACGACGGAGGCCGTCTCCCTAGCTGTCGCATATGCGTTTAATGAATTACGGCTGCATCGCATTGATGCAGGCGTTATGCTAAGCAATGGAGGCTCCATGCGTGTACTTGAGAAAGCAGGCCTTCATAAGGAAGGCATCGAACGAAAAGGTGTACAGATTAATGGACAATGGGAAGACCATCAGATCTTCGCCATTATATCCGAACACAATTAAACGGATGCACTGCAAACCCTTGATACTCAAGGGTTTATTCTTTATATCAGGAGGATGGTCGGGATGATGATTCAGAATCTATACGAAACTCATATTCAAGTGCAAGATCTGCAAGCCTCCATCGCTTTCTACAAGGACCTTGGATTAGAATTGTCCCTTGTCGTTGAGGAGCGCCGCGTCGCTTTTTTCTATATAGGCAAAGATCGGCAGATGCTGGGCGTATGGGAAGTACCTGCGGGCACTGAAGTTCGCACAAGGCATTTTGCGTTCGGTACGGATCTAGCACAATTAGAGAAATCCATCGAATGGCTGCGCGCCAGAGGGTTATCCCCAGTTCCTGTGCTTGGCCGCGAGCCAATCGAACCGATTGTCCACACGTGGATGCCTGCAGCTGCCGTTTACTTCAACGATCCGGACGGCAATGAGCTGGAGTTTATCGCCTGGCTGCCAGATGAGCCGCAAGATCTCGGTTATGCTCCATACTTGAGCGAATGGCGAGCGCTGCATCAACAGAGCTAACCTCACACAGGAGAACCGCGTCCTTGGGCGCGGTTCTTTTTATTTTAGGTATAACGACTCACACAAGAAGGGTTTTAACATATTTTGCCGAACTCATTTGTTAGGTTATCTAACATCTATGAAGGGAACGTGCTACCTATGAAAATGCCTTTCTTCTCCCTCGCCATCAAGCTGCTTGACCGTCAGAACTATGCGAAGAAATTTATGCTGATCGGCATCGTCCTCGTCATTCCCATCGTGTTTCTTATGTATTTCTACATTTCATCGAAGAATGTCGGCATTCATTTCGGCAAACAAGAACTGCTCGGCAGTCAGTATAATGCCGGCGTTACCAAGCTGCTGCGCACTGCAGAGGAGCTGCGTGAACAGACTAATACATACCGCAGCAGCCACGGTGATGCTACTGCATCGATCGCAATTACACGCTTGCAGCAGCAGATGGACACTGCAATCGCAGCGCAAGATAAGCTCGACGCTGATCTAGGCAAGACACTCGGGACGAGCGAGGCTTGGAGCCGCATCAAGTCTGAATGGCAGTCCAATAAGAGTACAGTGCTGCAATCAAGCACCACTGATCCCCAATATAATAAACATCTGACGCTCGTCGAAGACCTTCTCAAGCTGACAGAGCTTGTCGCCAACAATTCGAATCTGATCCTCGACCCCGATCTCGACAGCTATTATATTATGGACATCACGCAAGTGAAGCTTCCTGCCGTGTCGAACTTGCTCAGCTTATCCCTTACGATTGCGGAGGAAGCAAGCCGCAGTAACCAGCTCTCGCTCGAAGCTCGTACACAGCTGCTGCGCTACATGACGCTGCTTCAATATGACATGGACACCGCGCAATCCGATCTTCAGACCGCCTTCACCAGCAATCCGGCGATCAAGCCGCTCCTTAGCAATCAGCTGGCGGAGACTTCAAGCCTTATCCAGCAGCTAGAGAAGCAATTCAATGAACAACTGCTAGGCGAAGGCGGTCAAATTTCGTCTACCTCAGCCAATTTCACAAGTCTGTCCAGAGCGGCGACCGCATCCATCTACAAGCTATCTGATCAAGCAGCGCCTGTTCTGGATCAGCTGCTGCACGAGCGTATCGGCAGCTTCACTTCCCAGCTCTACCAAGCCATTATCTTCATCGCAGCTTTGCTGGCGCTCGCTCTCTATCTCGCCATTGCCTTCTGCATCTCGACTGTCAGCGCGCTGACCAATCTGGAGAAGTTATCGCGTTCCATCGCGAGCGGAGACCTATCCGTCACGAGCGATTATGCGCCTCGGGACGAGATCGGCGCCTTCACCAAATCCTTCAACCATATGGTCGCAAGCTTACGAACCGTAATCAGCCATATGAAAGAGAGCGCCGTCTCCGTCTCCAATGCGTCCAAGGATATTTCTCAGAGTACAGAAGAGATTGCAAGGGGAAGCAGCGAGCAAGCCCGCTCCACACTGGAGATGAACGAGCTGCTCATGCAGCAGGCTGCCGCAATCAATCTCGTCGCTCGCAATGCGGAGAATACGTCGCATCTCTGCATGGATACGAAGCAAATTTCCGATGAGAGCAGCCGGGTTGTTCAGCTCTCCATCGACAGTATGATCGCCCTAAGCAGCAAAATGACGACCTTGCAAGACGCCTCAATGCGAATTGGAGAGATCATCGAGGTCATCGACGAGATTGCTCAGCAAACCAACCTGCTGGCGCTTAATGCAGCCATTGAAGCAGCCCGCGCAGGCGAGCAGGGCCGCGGCTTCTCTGTCGTAGCAGACGAAGTACGCAGACTGGCTGAGCGCAGCAGTGAAGCTGCCATGCAAATTACACGCATCATTCACGATATGCAGAATTACAGCACAGAAAGCGTCCAAGCCGCGACGAGCGCCATGGAATATTCCAAGCGCACCGAGCAATCGTTCCAGACCATTACGCACAAAATCAACGAAATGACCAAGCAAGTTACCGATATCGCCTCTGCGAGCGAGCAGCAGTCCATCCAGACCAAGGATGTGCTGAACTCCATAGAAGGGATCGCCGCGTTCAGTCAAGAAGCCTCTGCAGGCTCAGAGCAGACAGCAGCCAATTCACAAGCACTGTACAGCTTGGCGAACAACTTGACGCAATCGGCAGCAAGCTTCAAGTTCTAACCTTCTTGATCATGCAAAGAAGCGTCCCTCCATCGCGGAGTGGACGCTTCTTCTTCTTTATGATTATGATCCGCTTGGCAGCCCGAGCATTCCTTGCAGCTGCTCGACTGGAATCGCATCCTTCGGCAATTCATATTCGAACTTCACATCTTTATTAATATCCGAGATCGACATCTCGTAATGCATGTCTAACTTAAGCCCGCCAGCAGCAGCGTCAGTAGACTCAAGCTTCACGTTCAGCCCTCCGTACGTCAAGTAATCATCCTTAATGCCGCCGGTTACCTCGAGCTGGCCAATCTTCACACTCTTCTTGAACGTATCAACTGCATCCTTCGCTTTGCCCGTGTTACCGCCGGCGAGTTGTTTTTTCGCCGCCTCCAGCTGTTCTTTTTTCAGCTGAAGAGTCTTCATATACGACTCATTGCTAAGCAAGATATCAATGATTTGCGGCGCTCCCTTCTCCATCACCGCCGTCAGCGCAGCATCTTTGTTCGACCCATCCACAGCGAAGCGTACGAACTTGTCAGCCTCCTGCCCTTCCGGCAGTCCATTAATATCTGCAGCCTTCGGCTCGGAGAAGAACGTTTTCTCATCCAGACTATCTAGCAGCGCTTTAAGCAGATCTTGACCGATGTTCTGCGAAGCGGTAAGATCACCGACGCCTTGCTCCTGCGCCAATTTCTTCGCATCCATTTCCACGAATTTTCCCGAGAGCGCATCAAGCATCGGGTAGCCTGGTATATGTGGTACCTTTATCCATACTTTATCTGCTGTAATAATCATCGGGAGCGATACATTCAGCTTCACATCACCGCTGCCAAGTGTCATATCCATCACAAGCTCAGCACGCGCAGGCGACTTCTGCACCTTACCGTGGAAGTTAATAACCGCACCTTTCAACATCGACAAAATAAGCGGAGCCACAGCCGGCACTTTGCCATCCGCTAATTCCTTTTGAGGCAGCGACAGCTCACCTAGCGTAATTTTTCCTGTATATGCCATGCTTTTTGCATCTTGATTGTTAGCCATTGCGTCCAGCATCGTTTCCTTCGCAGTTTTGGAGCTGCTGCAGCCGCTTAAGACGACTAATGCTGCAACGAGCAGCAGAATTGTGCTTAGCTTCACGAATTTCATTATAAAAAAACTCCTCTCCCTTTAACGAAACGAGCCCACAATGAAGCGAGCACCTTTCATTTTACCTGATCCTCGGATCAATCGGAAGAATTAAATGATGGCACTTTCATCTTCAGTTCCATAGCCCTATGCCAAAAAAGCCCCCTGTCGACGGATGCTGCTCCATCTCAGAGGGCTTGCTTCATACTCCAATTATGCTTATCCTTGCGGGTTATTATGACTCACATGATTGGCCTGTTTCGTTTTCTTCGAGCCCGAGTGAGCTACCGGTTGATGCGAATCATTATCCGAACGCGATCTGGCACGCTGCTCATCCGGATTGGATACAGGAACGCTCTTGGACTTGCCGCCCATACTCAATACACCTCTTTATTAGAAATTCACTAACTGCGCGAATGGAACAAATCTGACGGCTCGTCGTGATTCAGATCATCCTGATGTCGGCGATCATTCGTATCCTGCTGCAGTTGCTGGGCATGATGGCTGTTCACTGGATTTTTATCCAGATCCTCTACGACATTGCTCAAGTTCTTATCCGCAGTTTCTTTAACCTTTGTCATAAATTTAGCTTCGCCTGCCTTTCCTTATACGTGTGTACGGCTACAGCTATAACGGCGGGAGCTATGGATGTGTCAGATCGTGCAGCGCTTGTGCGCATTCATGAATATGACGTGTGTAATCCTGCACCAGCTCCTGAACGATCTCCGTCCTCTCGTCGATCGAGCGGCCGTCCTTCTCCACATCAATTAGTGTCGTTTGCACTTCACGGCCATCCACATAGGCGACCTTAAAATCAAAATCATACATCTGGTGCCCAGCCGCATGTATCGTAATGCGCAGAGCTGACGGATCCGCTTCATCAGCCAGCACCTGCGCGCGATCGGCTTCATTAATCGTCGTTGGCAGTGTTTGCTGCCACGCTAACGTCAGCTGTTGCTGATCAATTGCGAGCTCATCGTGCTTGCTCATCGCTTACCACCTCCATGCCGATAATATGCGGTTTTGGCGGTGTTTTTATGCGGCTGCCGTGACGCAAAGCGAATGCAAAAAAGCACCCAAGCGATTGTTCGCTTGAGCGCCGTTATGAGAATTAGTGGCGGATCCCATCTCCGTCATGGCACAGAAAAGCCGTTTCCCATTCAGGAAACGGCTTGTAGTTTGTTTTATGGCGGAGAGGGTGGGATTCGCTCCGTCGCACAGCGTCCATTCGGACGCTGTTAGGGCGACTATCACGCCGGGGCCTACAAACACGATGTGTTTGCTTAACGGCCCGTTCGAATCCCATCTCCGCCATTGCACAAAAAAGCCACTACCCATTCGGGAAGCGGCTTGTAGTTTATTATATGGCGGAGAGGGTGGGATTCGAACCCACGTGGAGTTGCCCCCTAACGGTTTTCAAGACCGCCCCGTTATGACCGCTTCGGTACCTCTCCGAATGATGAAACGACCCTTTTCCAAAGGTCACAAGATGTATTATACCACAGGGGAATTCAGATTCGCAACTCCAAATTCACCCTATGGCCACAACATTATTTATCGAGCGCTTATAACCTCAAGGCCGCCCATGTAAGGACGCAGCACTTCCGGTACAACGACTGAACCGTCAGCTTGCTGGAAGTTCTCCAGAATCGCAGCAACCGTACGACCTACTGCAAGGCCTGAACCGTTCAATGTATGAACGAATTCTGGCTTGCTCTTCGGTTCCGGACGGAAGCGAATATTCGCACGGCGAGCTTGGAAATCCTCGAAATTCGAACAGGACGAGATTTCACGGTACGTACCGCCGCTTGGAATCCACACTTCAAGATCATACGTCTTCGCGGATGTGAAGCCCATATCGCCCGTACAGAGCGTTAGAACGCGATAAGGCAAGCCAAGCAGCTGCAATACCTTCTCGGCGTTAGCAGTGAGCTTCTCGAGCTCTGCATACGAATCCTCCGGCTTCACCAGCTTCACCAGCTCAATCTTGTTGAATTGGTGCTGGCGGATCAATCCGCGCGTGTCACGGCCGGCAGATCCCGCTTCTGAACGGAAGCATGCGCTGTATGCAACGAAATTCTTTGGCAGCTCTTCCGCCGACAGAATCTCTTCACGATGAAAGTTCGTCACCGGCACTTCCGCAGTCGGAATAAGATAGTACTCCGTGTCCGCTATTTTGAACAGGTCCTCTTCGAACTTCGGCAGCTGACCCGTTCCGATCAGGCTGTCGCGATTAACGATGTACGGCGGGAGCATCTCTTCATAGCCATGCTCATCGCTATGTAGATCCATCATAAAGTTAATAAGCGCACGCTCCAGACGCGCGCCAAGGCCACGATAGAACACGAAGCGCGAGCCAGTTACTTTCGCAGCACGCTCGAAATCAAGAATGCCCAAATCCTGTGCCACTTCAAAATGCGCCTTCGGTTCAAATGCGAACGACGGCACCTCGCCATGACGGCGAATCTCCACGTTATCGTCTTCAGAAGAGCCAACAGGAACCGACTCGTTCGGCACGTTCGGAATCGCCAGCATCAGCTCTGCAGTCTCTGCTTCAACGACGCGAATCTCCTCATCAAGCACTTTAATGCGGTCGCCTACCTCACGCATCTCCAGAATCAGCGCTTCTGCGTCCCCGCCGCTCTTCTTCAGCTTCGCAACCTCCTGCGAAACGGTATTACGACGGTTCTTCAGCTGCTCTGTCTCTTGAAGCATGTCCCGCCATTTGCCATCGAGCGCCGGGAAGTTCGAGATGAGCTCCAGCGACTTGCCACGGTTCAGCAAAGCTTGCTCTACTTTAGCGTAATCATTACGCAACAATTTAACATCCAACACGAAAGGAACGCCCCCTTCTTTTTTTGAAAATTTATAAAAACACGACGAAGTTGAGCGAAAAACCGACATTCTGAATGGGAACGACTTTGGTGCGAAGCACCACGGGAGAGACCATCAGAATGTCGGTGAATGCGAGCACTATCGGAGTGCCCCACCCAGCATCAACAACGGCAAAAAGACTGCTTACGCAGTCTTTTATGCTATGCAGCTATGCTTTAGCCGCAGCCGCTTCCTTCGCCATGTCCAGGAAATAAGCATGCAGACGGTAATCGTCCGTAAGCTCTGGGTGATAAGACGAAGCAAGCAGATGGCCTTGCCTTGCAGTTACGATTTCGCCGTTGTACGTAGAGAGTACATCGACGCTCGGCGCTACCTCTTTAATAAGAGGTGCTCGGATGAATACTGCACGCACCGGCTCATCAATGCCTTTTATCGGCAGGTCCGTCTCGAAGCTTTCACGCTGACGGCCGAATGCGTTTCGCGCGACGGTCATATCCATCAGCTGCAGATGCGCATCCTCTTGGCCTTCTATACGTTCAGCCAGGACGATCAGCCCTGCGCAAGTACCGAAGATCGGCTTGCCTTGCTGCGAGAAGTCACGAATCGCATCGATGAAGCCATACTTGCGCATGAGCTTGCCGATCGTCGTGCTCTCGCCGCCGGGAATGATAAGCCCGTCAAGCGCGCCCAGCTCTTCGACCCGCTTAACAGCAATGCCTTCTCCGCCAGCCGCTTCAATGCTACGTATATGCTCTGCTACAGCGCCTTGCAGCGCCAGTACGCCAATCTTCATCGCTTTACCGCCTTCCTAGAAGCCGCGGTCCTGCATGCGCTCGGAAGGCGCCAGCTTCGAAATTTCAATGCCTTTCATCGGTGTACCCAGGTTTTTGGATACTTCTGCGATCAGCTTGTAATCTGTGTAGTGCGTTGTTGCTTCAACGATTGCACGAGCGAAACGCTCTGGATATTCGGATTTGAAAATACCCGAACCAACGAATACGCCGTCAGCGCCCAGGTGCATCATCAACGCTGCATCGGAAGGCGTTGCTACGCCGCCGGCCGCAAAGTTAACGACAGGAAGCTTGCCTGTTTCGTGAACGTCCAGAAGCAAATCGTAAGGTACGCCGAGGTTCTTTGCTTCATGATAAAGCTCGTCCTTGGAAAGGTTCTGTACTTTACGGATTTGACCCGTAATCAGACGCATATGGCGAACAGCCTCAACGATGTTGCCTGTTCCTGGCTCGCCTTTCGTACGAAGCATTGCAGCGCCTTCTTGAATACGACGGAGCGCTTCGCCAAGATCTTTCGCACCACACACGAATGGAACTGTGAAGTCGCGCTTCGAGATATGGAACACTTCATCAGCAGGCGTGAGTACTTCGCTTTCGTCGATGTAGTCCGCACCCAGAGCTTCGAGCACGCGTGCTTCTACATAGTGACCGATACGTGCTTTCGCCATAACCGGAATCGAAACAACCTTCATTACTTCTTCAAGCACTGTCGGGTCAGCCATACGGGCTACGCCGCCTGCTGCACGAATATCAGAAGGTACACGCTCAAGCGCCATAACCGCTGTTGCGCCAGCCGCTTCAGCAATTTTAGCTTGCTCGGCGTTCATAACGTCCATAATGACGCCGCCTTTTTGCATTTCAGCCATACCGCGTTTTACGCGCGAAGTTCCTGTTTCCATGTTCGTAAATCCTCCCAAAAAGTTTTTCGCAGTTTCTCCAACATGTAAATCGCCGGACTAACTCTAACCAATAATTTTACAGCATAGCGGTCTAATCGACAACTATTTACACCTCATAAATAGCTGTCGCCACCCGTTTATTTAAAATAAATCCATAATCCCATGGAATAATCCCGAAATAAAGCCGCCAAGTCCACGGAACATCAAGCGCCACCAGCTTGCTTTCTTCACTTCTTCGGATGTGATCAGCTTAACCGTTTTATCAATGGATTGACCGGTTTCCGGATCCTTGTAGGAATATGTCGCCGAGCCTACTTCAGTGCCGCTTGGAATTGGAGCTACCAGCTCGTTATCCTTCTTCACGTCGACCTTCGTCAGCTTAACGTCTGGAGCAGCGCCTTTCTTCACGAGGAACGTCACATCTGTTGCTGTCATGATAGGCACTTCTTTCGATTTGCCTTTCTTTATTTTTACCGTCTTTGCGCTTTCTACAACAGTCTTCGGCGCTACAACCGTCTTTTTCTCGAAATTTTGGAAGCCGTAGTCGAACAGCTTCGCTGTTTGGATGAACCGCGAGGATTTCGAAGAGGCATCCATAACGACCGAGATCAGACGCATATCGCCTTGCTTCGCTGTTCCTGTGAAACAGTAGCCCGCTGCACCGATGTAGCCCGTCTTCATGCCGTCAACGCCGGTATATGCATATTTCTTCAAGGATGGGATCGACTTGTTCGTCTCCAGCATCCAGTTCAAGTTAATCATTGGCGTCTTATCGCGCTCACGGAATTTGTAGCTTGGCGTGCTTGCGAACTCAAGAAACTCAGGGTGCTTCTTGATCAGCACGCGAGCGAATTTCGCCATATCGCCTGCCGATATAACCGTCGTTTCCGCAAGGCCGGTCGCACTTGTGAAGTGAGCCGATGTCAAGCCGAGCGCCTTCGCCGTTTCGTTCATCTTCTCAACGAAACCCTGCTCCGTGCCAGCAACTGCATCTGCCAACGCGATAGTTGCGTCATTAGCCGATTGAACCGCCATCGCCATGTACAAATCTTTAACCGTATGCTTGTCGCCCTCTGCCAGATAGATTGCGGAGCCGTCAGGAGGAATATCAGCTGCTTCCTTCGAAACAGTAACCACATCCGTCATTTTCAAACGTCCAGCAGTAACCTCTTCAAGCACAAGGTACTCGGTCATCAGCTTTGTCATGCTTGCCGGCGGATAAGCTTTGTCGGCATTGACCGCATAGAGAACCTGGCCGGTATCTGCATCTATTAAAACTGCTGAACGCACCTCAATTCCTAGCGAGTTCGGTGTGAATTCTGACGAATCCGCATGAGCCTTATAAGTGCCTAGAGTCGTTGTAAGCATCGTTGCAATAACAGCTGCACAGATGGTCGGTACGAAGCGTACCAGTCCCTTTTTCCGTTTCAACATTCTCTCTCCTCTTCTATCATCTACTCTAGTTATTGTAACACAAAGCACATCGTTTCTAAAAAAAGAAAGACAGGAAAACGGTGATTCCCACCATCTTCCTGCCAGGTCCGTCATTATTTCATTTATGCTGCAGCATTAGTAATGATTACAGCGAGTAGTTTGGCGCTTCTTTCGTAATTTGAACATCATGCGGATGGCTTTCGCGCAGACCCGCATTTGTAATACGAACGAATTGCGTATCGTTCTTCAGCTCTTCGATACTTGCCGTACCACAATATCCCATACCGGAACGTAAGCCGCCGATTAGCTGATGCACGGTATCTGCAAGCGGTCCTTTGTAAGCAACACGGCCTTCAATGCCTTCCGGAACGAGCTTGTTCTCGTTCTCTTGGAAGTAACGGTCCTTGCTGCCTTCCTTCATTGCGCCGATGGAGCCCATACCGCGGTAAACCTTGAAGCGGCGACCTTGGTAAATTTCCGACTCGCCCGGGCTCTCTTCCGTGCCTGCGAACAAGCTGCCGATCATAATCGCACTTGCGCCAGAAGCGATCGCCTTCGTAACATCGCCGGAGTACTTGATACCACCGTCAGCGATAATTGGAACATTGTATTCACGCGCAACCGAAGCACAGTCATAAATCGCTGTAATTTGCGGTACGCCGATACCAGCAATAATACGAGTTGTACAGATCGAACCGGGACCCATACCGACTTTGATAACGGACGCGCCGGCTTGGATCAGCTCGCGTGTACCTTCACCAGTCGCTACGTTACCCGCAATAATTGTAAGATCCGGGTAATTGTTGCGCAGCAATCGAACCATCTCTATTACGTTCTTCTGATGTCCGTGAGCCGTATCAATGACGAGTACGTCAACGCCTGCGTTAACCAGCGCTTCCGCACGCTCTGGAGTATCCTTCGCAATACCGACTGCAGCGCCGCAAAGCAGACGGCCTTGAGGGTCTTTCGCCGCACTCGGGAACTGGATTGCTTTCTCGATGTCTTTAATCGTAATAAGACCTTTAAGTGTATTCGTGTCATCAACGAGCGGCAGCTTCTCGATCTTATGCTTCTGGAGAACAACCTCTGCCTGCTGCAAAGTTGTACCTACCGGGGCTGTGACGAGATTGTCCTTCGTCATGACTTCGCTGATTTTCATCGAATAATCATGGATGAAGCGAAGATCGCGGTTCGTAATGATACCGACAAGCTTCTTATCGCCATCCACAACTGGAACGCCAGAAATCCGGTATTTGCCCATCAATTCCTCAGCGTCATACACGTGGTGGTCAGCTGTAAGCGAGAACGGGTTCGTAATAACGCCGCTTTCCGAACGCTTAACACGGTCTACCTCTTCCGCTTGCTGAGCGATGGACATGTTCTTGTGAATGATGCCGATGCCGCCCTCACGTGCCATAGCGATCGCGAGCTTAGCTTCCGTAACAGTATCCATACCTGCACTGATGAGTGGAATGTTAAGTTTGACGCTAGGACTTAGTGTGATCGAAACATCAACTTCCCTAGGCAATACTTCCGATTTACGAGGCACGAGCAGTACGTCATCGAAGGTTAAGCCTTCTTTGGCGAATTTATTTTCCCACACAGATTTGTTCCTCCCCAAACGATTTGCTTCTCCCTTGAATTGTCGGAATTATCGTAAAAATCCCAGTAAAATCAAGAGGTCCGCGTATATTATTGCAATAGTATCAGAGGGGTATAGGGCTGTCAAGATAACGACGGCAGGGGGATTTTGTCGATATTAAGAACGATAATCATACTTGCAATTCGAGCTCCACAGTAGAAACTCATGAACCCCCTGTTCCTTGGCTGCTTGGATTTGCTTATTCACCTGTTCTGCCCCGTACTGCTGATGTGGGTGCACCCACTTCGCAGTGAAGCTTTGCAGCCATGGTCGAATAGTCGCAGGTTTCTGATCACTTCCGCTACTAATCAAATTATTACGGTGATTCGCATCCATCATGGCATGGCGGATAATTGCGTAAGGGCTAAGATCTGGCTGCTTTACCCCATACATGCCTGTAGAATAATGAGAAGGATAGGTCATCGGGGAGATGACATCAACAGCGTTCGATATGGAACGCCATGATTGGCCAATACCCATGTCATTCGTTGATGAGGTCACGAGTCCAAAGACATCTGCCGATACCCTTGCACCTGCTGCATGTACGCCTCCTTTAGCTTCTTTAAGAAACTGGGCGATAACTTGTGACTTTGATTTTCCACCCCGGCTGCTGCTGTACTGAACTTCTCGATCAACCTTCGACCCGTTATCCGGAAATCGTACATAATCAAATTGAATCTCATCAAAGCCAATTGCAGCCGCTTCTTGCGCAATAGCTGCATTATAAACACGAACCTGCTGCTGAAAAGGATCCAGCCACACTTTACCTTGCACATCCCGCCATACCCCTCCACTTTTCCGCTGAAGAGCTAGGCTCGGATGTGATTTAGCGTATAACGGGTCTTTGAAAGTCACAATACGCCCGATCACATAAATATGCTTATCCTTCAGCCTGCGCAGCAGCGCCTGTACGTCACCTATCGCTGCGTGCCTGTCCGCACCAATGGCGTTTACTTCAGGCAGCGAAGACTTGTAGGTAAGCTGGCCATATTCGTTCTTCACATCGATGACCATCGCATTGAGGTCAGTAAGGTCAACAAGCTGGATGAGCCGATCAAGCCGCTTCTTGCTGCCTGCTACCCAACCGGACACGTAGATGCCTTTTACAGGCTCTTTAGGCACAGACGGTCTACGTACTCTGGCAGTTCGTGGTTGTGACTGCTGTGACTTAATCGCGGCAGAAAAAGTATGTGGAACATTTACATGTGCATTGAAATTTGGTGGCTTCATCTGATTTTTTAATGGAGGTAAGCTCGCTTCTTGCAGCTGCGTCGAGCTCCCACAGCCCGTACATACAAGAAGCGCTGTCATTATAGCAAATGCCTTTGTTCTCACACCGTCCACCATCACTCGTTACCACCTCCGTCACAAAGAATGACTGCGTTGTCAGTAGTATGTGCCCGCTTGCTCGCACAGTTGTGAAGGAGATATGACCAGCTCTGGGTGAAAAAGACAACCCGCAATTAAGTACAGACAACAAAAAACCGACCATATTGATATGGTCGGTTATCTGTGCTTGGCGACGTCCTACTCTTCCAGGACCCTGCGGTCCAAGTACCATCGGCGCTGGAGGGCTTAACGGTCGTGTTCGGGATGGGTACGCGTGGTTCCCCTCCGCCATCGCCACCAAACGGTGAGCCGCGTTAGCGAGACTCTATATACAAGGCCTTACGCCTTGAAAACTGGATACGAACCTTTGCGAAGGTTTCTTGCTTAGCTGGATTTCACTTGTTTAGGATAAGCCCTCGACCGATTAGTATTCGTCAGCTGCACACGTTGCCGCGCTTCCACCTCGAACCTATCAACCTGATCGTCTTTCAGGGGTCTTACATACTGGGAAATCTCATCTTGAGGGGGGCTTCACGCTTAGAT
>NZ_JBVYOI010000019.1:0-64470 GCF_056120345.1 Paenibacillus sp. sgz302114 | reverse complement strand
GGGAACCACGCGTACCCATCCCGAACACGACCGTTAAGCCCTCCAGCGCCGATGGTACTTGGACCGCAGGGTCCTGGAAGAGTAGGACGTCGCCAAGCACAGATAACCGACCATATTGATATGGTCGGTTTTTTGTTGTCTCCACTCACATATTGCTGTCATTTGTCTTGGTTATTAACAAGAATTTTTCCAGTGTTATCCAGAAGATAGGTTAGTCCATGTTAAGAAGTGGAGGATCAGATATGAACGAGGGAGAGAGCAAGATGAAGTCAACAACATCAGTATTCTCGTTGGATCAAGCGACGCTTGTGCACATCGAGCGCAAATTTCAGGTGAAGCAGCAGCTGGCCGAGGCTAGACAGCAGGAGCTGTTCGGAATTTTTCAAGAGGAAGCGCTGACCGAAGAAGAGGCGTTGGCTCTCAAGTTTTTGTTCGCTTATATGCCGATCAATGACATGGCGGATTACGGTGGCGCTTTGTTTCTGAACCATGTGCGCCAGACGATAGAGATTCGCGAACAAGTGCCTTGGGGATCGCGCGTGCCGGATCATCTCTTCCTTCATTTCGTGCTGCCCTACAGGGTCAATACGGAGAACATTGAGGAATCACGTGGCAACCTGTACCGCGAACTGGCGGAGCGGACTGCACATCTCTCGATGGCGGAGGCGATTCTGGAAACAAACTATTGGTGCCATGAGAAAGCGACTTACATCGGTAGCCACCATGCATGGGTAAAAGCATGGGCAGATGGAAAATGGCATTACATCGGAGCTTGTAAACCAGAAGCCCGTCTCGATCAGGGCTGGTTCTCGCCGCCGGCGCGCAGGGCAATGCTGATTAACACGCGGATTTTTGCGGAGTATCTGGGTCCCGAAGACATTACTCTCGCTCACGATTGGTTTACAGAGATTAACCTGCTAGAAAATTATGCGCCGACACGCGAAATCCGCACGGAAGTCAGAGATGCACAAGGTGAGCCTGTCGCCGGGGCTGAAGTGCGGTTCGAGCTTTACAATTATGCGGAATTGTTTCCGATAGCCATCGTGCAAACGGATGACGAAACATTAATTTCGGTACCCGATTGCGACTCTATCACACTCGTTCTTAACGCTGCTAATCAGCCGTCCGGCAGTGTCGATTTCGATATGGTGCCACCGCCGGAGCGCGAAGGAGAAGTGTTGGAGGCGCTAACGGAAACGAATATCCAGCAGCATAACAGCCGACTGGAGGAGGGAACCAGCTGCCGTTCTGCGTACGAGGGAACGTTCCTGAGCGAGCAAGATGCCGCTGCTCTGGCGGAGGAGACGGGCTTGCCTCCAGAACGGGTATGGAGCGTGCTTCAGAAAGCGCGTGGTAACAGCAAGGAAATCGCGGCTTTCTTGCGCGAGCAGTCGGGCTCATTCGGCGACTGGCCGCTTCGCCTGTTAGAAACGCTCCGTGATAAGGATTTGATCGATACATTCCGATCTGCGCTTGATGATCACTTGATCGGCGCGCTGGCAACCCGTGGCATGCTGGATGAGGATGCTTTTGTCAACTATGTGCTATGTCCGCGGGTGTTGCATGAGATGATTGTTCCGTATCGTCAGAAGCTTCGCGAATCTTTCACGGAAGAGGAAGCTAATCTGTTCCGCACTGAGCCATTAGCGTTGGTCCGCCATCTTCGGGAGGGCTTCGGCGTCTGGACAGATCTGCCGAACCTGATAGGAAGGGGAAATCCGGTAGGCACCTTCGAGATGAAGCTCGGCGATCCGCAGTCGCTGGACATCATGTTCGTCGCTATTTGCCGTAGCTTGGGCATTCCGGCTCGATTGCAGCCAAGTGAACAACACGCGCAATACTTGCACGAGGGCAACTGGATGGATGCCGGGATCATCGAAGCTGCTTCTGAGGGGCGTGAGTCGAACGCGCGCGGGCAGCTGAGGCTCGTTAAGGATGCTTCTGCTTCGCCAGATACGCCGGACGCCTCCTATATGGAGAACTTCACCTTCGCACGGCTGGAAGGCGGTGTCTATAAGACGCTGGTGTATCCTTATGCCAAGAAGGATGTTTATGAAGAGTCGTTCGAAGTGGAGCCAGGGGATTACCGGCTGACGACAGGCATTCGTCTGAAGGATGGCACGGTGCGAGTGCGTCTGAGAGATGCTGGTTGATATCCCGGTACTTGGTACCTTCGATCGCAGCAGGGGATAGCGCAGTTGGACGGGGGATCGGCATCGCTTGCGGAGCTGCTCGGAACGGGTGGCGCGATTACAGCCTGGATTGAGCCGGAACGGGAGCCGACTAAGCATCGTTCCGCGAGCTGAGCGAGTTGGCCAAACCGCTTAACGAGCTGGGAATACCGATTGTGCTGCTTATTGGCGATGCAGAGTGGACAGCTTCCTTTGACCCGGCGAACTATTCGTTGCTGCCTTTGAATACCGTATTCGTTCGGGACACGAGCCGCGCCGAACTGCCGGAACTAATCGTCCGCACACCGGCGAATGAGGCGGGTTTCCCTCATTTGTTCGTCCTGGACTGCAACTCCCAAATACGCTACACAGCTACCGGTTACAAGATCGGAACTGGCAAAGAAGCGCTGCAAACGTTGATGAGCCTTAAATTTTAGGTGCATCGATAGTAAAGACGAAACGTTCTCGTTGCTGCATGTCAGGGATGAAGGCCGTTTTTTTTGCAAGAGGGGGCTGGAAGCAGGGGTATAAATGGACCGAATCCGCCCAAGATAGTAAGGGGCGTTACCGTGATACAACGAAGGCAATGCACTTGACCTTTTGGCAATTTTGCGTATAATAAAGTTAAAGTCAAAGAAAGTCAAAGTCAATTTGACTAAAAACTTTGACGATTCAAACAATCAGCTGCTTTAGCCTCAAGTTTGTTGTAAGGGCATCATAGGGAGGTTGGCGAAATGCGCAACATTTCCGATCTCATCGAGCAGTATCTCAAGCATATGCTAAAGGAAAGCCCTGGCGGTGCTGTCGAACTGCAGCGCAACGATTTGGCAGATCGGTTCTCTTGTGTTCCGTCCCAAATCAATTACGTCATCAGTACACGGTTCACGATGGAGAAGGGCTATATGGTAGAGAGCAAGCGCGGCGGCGGCGGGTATATCCGCATTCAGCGCGTGGAGCTGCCTACTTTGTCGGCTCTCCAAGGCCATCTTGCCGAAACAATCGGCGATCAAGTGGACCAAGATACGGCAGAAGGAATTGTGTATCAGTTGGAGGAAGGGAAGCATATCTCAAGGCGCGAAGCGAATTTGCTCCGGGCGGCGATGTCCCGCGACACCATTGCTGTGAAGCTTCCACTGCGTGACGAAATTCGGGCTAGGCTGCTCCGGGCGATGTTAATTACGCTGCTCGTGAAGTAAGCTGCGCAGCCTTGCAAGAGGAGGGATAGTGCGGAATGCTTTGTCAGGAATGTGACAAGAAGCCGGCTACGCTTCATTTTACGAAAATTGTGAATGGCGAGAAGACGGAGTTTCATATTTGTGAATCGTGCGCACGCGAACGAGGCGAAGGAATCCCAGGCACAGCGAACGGATTTTCCATCCACAGCTTGCTGTCCGGACTTCTGGACTTTGAACCGGTAGGCAGCATGAACGCGCTTGGCGCGAAGCCGGCGCAGCAGCTGCGCTGCGACAATTGCGGTTTGACCTATACACAATTTAGTAAGATGGGCCGTTTCGGCTGCAGCAATTGTTACACCCAGTTTGGAAGCAAATTGGACCCGATTCTGAAACGGGTTCACGGCAATACGACACATGTCGGTAAAATTCCAAAGCGCACAGGTGTTCAAATTCAGCTCAAACGAGAAATTGACGAGCTTAAACAGGATTTGAACATGCGAATCGAGCAGCAGGAGTTTGAGACCGCTGCTGAGCTACGCGACCGAATTCGGGAGCTGGAGCGCAAAATAGCCGATGTTTAGGCACGGTTAGGAAGGTGAAATGAAACGATGTCGAAGCGGTCTTATGTAGAAGAAGCGCTAAGCGACTGGATGAAAGGCAACGGTCCGGACACGGATGTTGTCATTAGCAGCCGGATCCGTATTGCTCGTAATTTATCGGGTCATCCGTTTCCGATGCTTGCGACCTCACAGCAGGCGCAGGACGTTATGAAGCAGCTCACCGCTGTTGCTGAGACTGGCCGATTAGACAGCTGTGGACCATTCGAAACGATCGAGCTCTCCCAGTTAAGTGAATTGGAACGCCGAGTGCTTGTGGAGAAGCATCTGATCAGCCCGAACTTAGCGAATGAATCGCGCTGCGGCGCGGTGATGCTTAGCGAGAACGAGTCGGTTAGCATAATGGTAAACGAAGAGGATCACTTGCGGATTCAATGCTTATATCCAGGCTTTCAGATTAAGGAAGCGTGGACGGTGGCGAGCCGCATTGACGATATTTTTGAAGAGGTCACTGATTACGCGTTCGATGAACGAAGAGGCTACTTAACGAGCTGTCCGACCAACGTCGGAACGGGCATTCGCTCTTCAGTGATGATGCATCTGCCGGGGCTTGTGCTTACGCAGCAGATCAACCGGATTTTGTCAGCTATCCAGCAAGTGGGGCTTGCGGTTCGGGGGATTTACGGCGAGGGCAGCGAAGCGCTCGGTAACTTGTTCCAAATCTCCAATCAGATTACGCTTGGTCAGTCCGAGGGGGAAATCATCGAGAATCTACACAGCGTAGCGCGTCAAATTATCGAGCACGAGAGAGCGGCACGACAGCGTCTGCTGGAAGAGTCGCGGGTGCGCCTGGAGGATCGGGTGCTCCGTTCTTACGGTACGTTGTCGCATGCGATGATTATGGATTCGAAGGAAGCGGCTCAGCGGCTTTCCGATGTAAGGCTCGGCATTGATCTAGGGCTGATTGTGGATGTGTCGCCTCAGGCGATGAATGAAATGATGGTATTAACGCAGCCGGGCTTTCTCCAACAGGTGTTCCGTGAAAAAATGACGCCTGAACAGCGGGACATCCGGCGAGCGGAACTTATACGCAATCAGTTGTACAGTGAAACTGATCATGGGGGTGTATGAACATGATGTTTGGAAGATTTACGGAACGGGCACAAAAGGTGCTCGCACTTGCTCAGGAAGAAGCGGTTCGTCTCGGTCATAACAATATCGGCACGGAGCATATTTTGCTCGGGCTGAACCGAGAAGGGGAAGGAATCGCAGCCAAAGCACTCATCGGATTAGGCCTTAGCCTTGAGAAGATTCAAGACGAGGTTGAAACATTAATCGGTCGCGGACAAGAGCAACCGACCAATATCGCTTATACACCGCGTGCGAAGAAGGTTATTGAGCTGTCGATGGATGAGGCGCGCAAGCTTGGTCACACGTATGTGGGCACAGAGCATATCCTGCTCGGGCTCATTCGTGAAGGCGAAGGCGTCGCAGCGCGCGTACTGAATAACCTCGGCATTAGCTTAAATAAAGCACGTCAACAAGTGCTGCAGCTGCTCGGAAGCAGCGAAGCCGTGTCCAGCAATCATGGCGCGCCGGCTAATGTAAGCACACCGACACTGGACGGACTTGCTCGTGACTTGACGGCGTACGCCAAAGACGGCAATCTTGATCCGGTTATCGGACGCGGCAAAGAAATCGAGCGCGTTATCCAAGTGCTCAGCCGTAGAACGAAGAACAATCCCGTTCTGATCGGTGAGCCAGGCGTTGGTAAGACTGCGATTGCCGAAGGGCTCGCGCAGAAGATCATCGCAGGCGAAATTCCGGAGACGCTGCGCGACAAGCGCGTCATGACGCTCGATATGGGCTCTGTCGTTGCCGGAACGAAGTACCGCGGTGAATTCGAAGACCGACTGAAGAAGATTATGGACGAAATTCGCCAAGCCGGAAACATCGTCTTGTTCATCGATGAGCTGCATACGCTTATCGGTGCGGGCGGGGCGGAAGGCGCGATTGATGCCTCGAATATTTTGAAGCCAGCGCTTGCGCGCGGTGAGCTGCAATGTATCGGTGCAACGACGCTGGACGAATACCGCAAATACATTGAGAAAGACGCAGCGCTGGAGCGTCGTTTCCAACCGATTACGGTCGATCAGCCGTCACCGGAGGAAGCGATTCAAATTCTTCACGGGCTGCGCGATCGTTATGAAGCGCATCACCGCGTGAAGATTACCGATGAGGCGATTGAGCAAGCTGTTAAGCTATCTGACCGCTACATCACAGACCGGTTCCTGCCGGATAAAGCGATCGACTTGATTGATGAAGCGTCCTCCAAAGTACGCTTGAAATCGTATACGGTACCGCCTAATCTCAAGCAGCTCGAGAACCGTCTGGAGGATATCCGCAAGGAGAAGGACTCCGCTGTTCAGAGTCAGGAGTTCGAGAAAGCGGCTGCACTCCGTGATACGGAGCAGAAGATTCGAGAAGAGCTCGACGTTACTAAGAACCAGTGGAAAGAGAAGCAAGGTCGCACGGATTCTGAAGTAACGCCGGATGATATCGCTCAAATTGTAGCTAGCTGGACCGGTATTCCTGTAACGAAGCTAGCTGAGGAAGAGACACAACGCCTGCTCAAGATGGAAGAAATTCTTCATGACCGCGTTATCGGTCAGAGCGAAGCGGTTAAAGCGGTATCCCGCGCAATCCGCAGAGCGCGTGCAGGTCTGAAGGATCCGAAGCGTCCGATGGGCTCGTTTATTTTCCTCGGCCCAACGGGTGTAGGTAAGACGGAGCTTGCCCGTGCGCTGGCTGAAGCGATGTTCGGCGATGAGAATGCGGTTGTCCGCATCGACATGTCGGAGTATATGGAGAAGCATTCGACTTCGCGTCTCGTCGGAGCGCCTCCAGGTTATGTCGGTTACGAAGAAGGCGGTCAATTGACCGAGAAAGTACGCCGCAAGCCATATTCGGTCGTGCTGCTTGATGAGATCGAGAAGGCGCATCCGGAAGTGTTCAATATTCTTCTGCAAGTGCTTGAGGATGGCCGTTTGACGGACTCCAAGGGCCGCGTGGTGGACTTCCGCAATACGCTCATTATTATGACGTCGAACGTCGGCGCTGACCAAATCAAGAAAAATTCTTCGCTTGGTTTCACAGCAGCGCAGGATGCGGGCCGCGACTTTAACATCATGAAGGAGAAGGTTCTGGCAGAGCTCAAGAAGAGCTTCCGTCCGGAGTTCCTGAACCGGATTGATGAGACAATCGTGTTCCACTCTCTCGAGAAGGAGCATATTTCTCAAATCGTATCGCTCATGTCCGAAGAGCTTCGCAAACGTCTGCGCGAGCAGGAAGTGGACTTCACGCTTACTGACGCAGCGAAGGATTTCCTCGCGAAGGAAGGCTTCGATCCGCAGTACGGCGCTCGTCCTCTTCGCAGAGCGATCCAGAAGCATATCGAAGACCGTCTGTCCGAAGATCTGCTCATGGGTAATATTTCCAAAGGTCATAAGCTCATCATTGATGAGAAGGATGGCGGGTTGACCGTTACTCATGTAGATAGTGTGTCGGCTCCAGAGGAAACGGCGACGAAATAACGATGTAAATATGTAATGTGGTAAAATGTAACGAAGTTACATGCAGCCCCTCACTCGCAGAGTGAGGGGCTTTTCCATCTGTATTGTTCGAACATGTAACGCAGTTACATGAAGCCCTTCACTCGCAGAGTGAGGGCGATTCCATCTGTCTCTGCACCAAGATGGAAGCGTGTCCCGCAAGGGACGAAAGCGAGCACCAGCACGCAGCCACATGGAAGCGCCTCTGCGACACCTCACGTTACCATGGTCCCGCAGGGACATCAGGTAACTAAACAGCGCCAAACGTAAAGCGTGCGCAAGGGACGAAAGCGATCACCATCACAAACCCACTCGCGAGCGCTTCTCTGTTACTCCAACGTTATACCTTCCGGGTGTCCAGAGGGTTGGCAAACCCTTGGGGTCCCCCTGGCGAGGGGGATTTAGGGGGTGGTAAGCAGCTTTAGTTGATATAAAGGTTTAATTGGGGTGGTTTACACACTTTGTAAATGGTAAACTTTGAATGATACCTCTAAAGTATAAGGAGCCGCTGATGGCAAAACTTAAAACAAAGTTCGCATGTACAGAATGCGGCACGGAATCACCGAAGTGGCTGGGCAAATGTCCGGGCTGCGGGCAATGGAATACGATGGTGGAAGAGAAGGAAACGGTCGTCAAAACACAAGGAATGGGCTCGCAGCTCATTCAGACGAAAGAAAAGCCGCGTCCCATCATACATATAGAAAGTGGCCAAGAGAAACGAATTGAGACAACCAATCAGGAGCTCAATCGCGTACTGGGCGGCGGTGTCGTACCTGGCTCGCTCATCCTTGTAGGCGGAGACCCTGGTATCGGCAAATCGACGCTGCTGCTTCAAACTTCGCATGCGCTGGCTTCGAAGAACCTGACAGTCCTCTATATATCCGGAGAGGAATCGGTTCGGCAGACACGCCTTCGGGCAGACCGCCTCGGAGCGCTTACCGAGAAGCTGTATGTGCTGTGCGAAACGAACATGGAGCAAATTAACGACGCGATTGAATCGGTCCAGCCTGATTTTCTCGTTATCGACTCGATCCAGACTGTGTACGATCCGAATGTGCAATCTGCCCCTGGCAGCGTCTCGCAAGTGAGGGAATGTACGGCCCACTTTATGCGCGTCGCGAAGATTAAAGGCATTGCAACCGTGCTTGTCGGCCACGTCACGAAGGAAGGTGCGATCGCCGGTCCTCGTATGCTGGAGCATATGGTGGACTGTGTGCTCTATTTCGAAGGGGAGCGGCATCATACGTACCGATTGCTTAGGGCCGTTAAGAATCGTTTCGGCTCTACGAACGAGATCGGGATCTTCGAAATGGGAGAGGAAGGGCTGCGGGAGGTCAACAATCCGTCCGAGCTATTCTTGTCCGAACGTCCGCTTGGCGTATCGGGCTCCACCGTTGTCGCAGCTATGGAAGGTACAAGGCCAGTGCTCGTAGAGCTTCAGGCGCTTGTCGCCACAACGAACTTCCCTTCGCCGCGCCGGATGGCAACCGGGATCGACCATAATCGGATGACGCTTATTGTCGCGGTACTGGAGAAGCGGATGGGGATGTTCCTGCAGACGCAAGATGCCTATTTGAACGTCGCCGGCGGTATAAGACTCGATGAGCCGGCCGTCGATCTCGCAGCGGCAGTCAGCATCGCATCAAGCTTCCGCGATGCACCGACAAGACCGTACGATGTATTTTTTGGTGAGATTGGACTTACTGGTGAAGTGCGGGGCGTATCCCGTGCGGAGCAGCGTGTGAAAGAAGCGCATAAGCTGGGCTTCAAACGGGTCATAATGCCAAGCAAGAGCTTGAAGGGCTGGACTCCGCCGAAAGGCATAGAAATCATCGGTGTAGAGACGGTCGCACAAGCGCTGTCCGCAGCATTCGGATAGAGGGGGGAAATGGATGAAAGAGACGAACCAGACAGATTTCGTAAATCAACTGCTCCAGATGGTCGCACCAGGTATGGCTTTCCGTGAAGGGCTCGATAACGTGCTGCGCGCCAAGACAGGAGCGCTGATCGTAGTCGGCTACAGCCCGGAGGTGATGGAGGTCGTTGACGGCGGATTCTCCATTAACTGCGACTTTTCCCCGAACTATTTATACGAGCTGGCCAAAATGGACGGCGCGATTATTCTTAGCGAGGATCGCAAACGCATCTTGTATGCCAACACACAGCTCATTCCGAACAGCTCCATTACTTCCAGCGAGACGGGAATACGTCACCGGACAGCGGAGCGGGTCGCGAAGCAAACCGGCAAGCTCGTTGTATCGATCTCCCAGCGGAGAAACGTAATTACGCTGTACCAGGGCCAGTTCAGATATTCGCTGAAGGAAATGGGCGTTATTCTGACAAAAGCAAACCAAGCGATTCAGACGCTTGAGAAATACAAAGTGGTGCTTAACCAGTCGTTCACGAACCTGTCTGCTCTAGAATTCGAAGAGATGGTTACACTACAGGAAGTCGCGCACGTCATTAAGCGGGTTGAAATGGTCATCCGAGTGAAGACGGAGATTAAGCGATATGTAAATGAGCTTGGCACCGAAGGCCGGCTTATCGCGATGCAGATGGAAGAGCTCGTCGGCGGCGTAGAGGAAGAAGCATGGTTCTTGCTCAAAGACTACGTCAAAGACCCGCATGAGGATCGCATTCGTGAAATCCGTGCCAGCATTCGCAAGCTTAGCTCCGAAGAGCTGCTGGAGCTGCCGCAGATCATTAAGCTGCTTGGCTATAGCGGCTTTAGCGCTGCATCTGAAGAGATGGTTGCACCGCGCGGCTATCGTCTGCTGAGCCGTATTCCACGGCTGCCGGCAGTCATTATGTACAATCTGGTTGAACGGTTCGGCTACTTGCCTCATATTTTGATGGCGACAATTGAAGAGCTCGACTCTGTGGATGGTATTGGTGAAGTGAGGGCGCGTGCGATTAAAGAAGGCCTCAAACGGATACAAGAGCAGATGTTCATTGACAGACAAATCTAAATCTCATACAATGAAGGAATGCAGACAAATCACATTTGGGTATTACTTACAATTGAACCGTTTTATGCATCCTTTCAAAAACTTCGCAGGAAGTTTTTTTCTCAGTTTGCCGTCGATACTGCAAATTGCGGTTTTGGGGCATAGTAAAGATGAGGTGGAGCAAAATGATCACGAAGTCAATACCGAGTCTTTTTACCGTGGCGAACTTATTTCTAGGCATCGTCGCCATCATTCTTATATTCCCCGAAAATGCAAAGCCTGAAGTAGCTGCGATGATGGTCATTATCGCAATGCTGATGGATGGCGTTGATGGTCGGGTGGCGCGTGCGCTTAACGCCCAAAGTGAATTCGGCAAAGAGCTTGATTCCTTGTCCGATGTCATTTCCTTCGGGGTTGCACCAGCTTTTATCATGTACAGCGTTGCTTTCCAAGAGCTTAATCCAGCTCCTGCGTGGATTATTACAGCACTGTTCCCGATCTGCGGAGCGCTGCGGCTCGCAAGGTTCAATGTTGTTTCCGGAATGCCAGGTTACTTCATCGGTTTGCCGATTCCGGCAGCAGGCGGCGTGCTTGCAACACTTGCTCTGTTCCACAAGGATATTACTGTTTCTGTTCTAATGATCAGTACACTTGTTCTCTCGTTCCTAATGGTGAGCACAGTCCGTTATCCGAACTTCAAGAAAGTGGGCATTCCGAAGAATGCGATATGGGTCGTGCCGATCGTCGTAGCAGTTGCGGTTGTGCTCGGTATTCTGTTCCCGCACCATCTATCGAAGATTATTTTCATCCCGCTCGTGATCTACGCGCTCTATGGCTTAAAAAAAAACGTTGATCGCCGTCTCCCCAGCCGGAAACGGAAGAGAATGCTGGAAAATAAGCTTCAAGAGGAAGCTGTTCATAGCGAACATAGCGCATAGTTCATGTGCTTAAACAAAAGAAACCGCCTCGTCATTTGACGAGGCGGTTTTTGTTATGGGGATCATTTACGTTAAATTAAATAGCCCAAGCGTGCTGCATTTATCAGATTCCCGGTCAATGACGTCGGCAAGCTGAATGTCGAGTAGATTACACATTGCGGACATATAGAACATATTGCGTCCAAGCTCGTTTTGAATGGCTTCCTTGCAGTGCTCGCAAAGATCGCCTGAAATGTGATGGTGAAGTTTGGTTTTGGCCTGCTCGAGATTAAAGTCGTCTGCAAACTGCTGCTTCCGCGCGTTTAATTCAATACATCCGCATTCTGTAACAGCCTTCGCTACCGCGCGATTCACGGAAGTGCCGGATTGGCCGTACTTAGACATGACGTCTAGCAAGCTGCGATGTCGCAGCAGCAGCTCCGAAACTTGCTTCTGAAACTGCTCCAATGTTGGTGCATTCATCGGGTACCACCTCATTTCAGGATTGGGATTGCTTACTTTTATTATAAGCCTCCTCGGCTCTCTTTTCAAAACCGATTTATACGATTTTGTCCGAATTACGGGCTAAGTTAATAAATTCTAATGGATTGGGACCGCAGGCGATTAACGTGACAATAATTGGCACATAATTGTTAGTGGAGGTGGATTTATATGATGAAGCGAATGATTCAACTAATGGGTTTTTTGTTCGGCGGATTTCTAGGTGCTCAAATGTACGGCTCTTTGAACGGGAGCATGAGCTTTATGGAATCAACAAATGGTATTATGCAGCATTCAGGCGGCTACTACATGAACGTCGGCATTGGCGCGATTTGCGGCTTTGCGGTAGCAACGGTTTTGGCAGGTCCAATCTTGAGATGGATGCAGCAAGGTGCGGAGCGGGCTTCGGCGATGCCGACAGGCGAGCTGTTGTCCGGCGGTGGTGGTCTGCTTGGCGGTCTGGCGTTATCGGCCCTTATTTATCCGGCACTGTCTAGCTTGACCGGCGCGGGCATCTTTGTTCCGATCGCACTGACAATTCTTCTTGGTTATATCGGAATGCGAGTGGGACTTAGTAAACAAGTCGAACTGGCATCCATGTTCCAATCGCTGTCCGAGCGCACGAATGCGCAGGTGCGGGTGGATGAGGAGAGCAGCTACGAAGAGCATAAGATTCTCGATACGAGTGTCATTATCGACGGCCGAATCGCCGATATTTGCAAGACTGGATTCATTGAAGGCACGCTGGTCATTCCGGAGTTCGTGCTGGAAGAGCTGCAGCATATTGCCGATTCATCGGACTTGCTCAAGCGCAACCGAGGCCGCAGAGGTCTTGATATCCTCAACAAAATCCAGAAAGAGCTCGATGTGAAGGTGCTCATCTATGAAGGTGAAGCGGAAGAGGGCGAAGTCGACAGCAAGCTGGTGAAGCTGGCGAAAGTGCTGCATGGCAAAGTGGTGACGAACGACTTCAACTTGAATAAGGTGTGCGAGCTGCAGGGCGTGTCGGTCCTCAATATTAACGACCTTGCGAATGCAGTGAAGCCAGTCGTTCTTCCTGGTGAAGAGATCGTCGTGCAGGTGATCAAAGACGGCAAGGAGCATGGACAAGGCGTCGCTTATCTGGATGATGGCACGATGATCGTCGTAGAAGGCGGACGGGATTACATCGGGACGACGATGGAGGTTCTCGTTACGAGCGTGCTGCAAACGTCTGCGGGCCGAATGATTTTTGCGAAGCCGAAGCTGTTGGAAAAAGCGCTCTAAAGCAGTATGATAGGGGATAGGCTGCTTTGTGGCAATCCGCATGTAGCTCGAACGAACCTATATACGCAAGGGCGGTTGAAGGGCATGGAAGCAGCAGGTGCAAAATGGGGAGTCGTCGTTGTGGCGGCGGGCCGAGGTACGAGAATGGGAACGTCTACGAGCAAGCAATATTTGCTTTTGCAGGACAAGCCGATCCTTGTACATACCCTTGAACGATTCCAAGCGATGGATGATATTGCAGAAGTAGTGCTCGTTGTCGGCAAGGAAGACACAGCGCTCTGTGAGCAGTTCGTCTCGGAATATGGTTTGCATAAAGTGAAATCGGTGCTTGCCGGCGGCAGTGAACGTCAGCATTCCGTAACGATTGGCATACAGGCACTCGGCAGTGATATCGAATGGGCGATGGTCCATGATGGTGTGCGGCCGCTTGTGACGGCTGATGCCGTGCGCAGATGTATGGTGAAGGCGGAAGAGACGGAAGCGGCAGTGCTGGCTGTGCCCGTTAAAGATACAATTAAGCAAGTGAATGAGACCGGCGTCATTACCGCGACACCGGACCGGCGAAGCTTGTGGGCGATTCAAACGCCGCAAGCTTTTCGTCGTTCCTTGCTGCAGCAGGCGCTTACGCAGGCGGCACGAGATCAGTTTCTCGGCACGGACGACGCGATGGCGGTTGAGCGTCTAGGCATTCAAGTATCCGTCGCTGAAGGGGACTATACGAACATTAAGATTACTACGCCTGAGGACTTGCCTTACGCAGAGTTTCTGCTTGCAAGCCGGGAGCAGGAGAGGGGATAAAGAGAAATGATTCGAGTAGGACAAGGTTTTGACGTGCATCAATTGGTGGAGGATCGTCCATGCATTATCGGCGGGGTGGCGATTCCCTATGAAAAGGGGCTGCTCGGCCATTCCGATGCGGACGTGCTGCTGCACGCTATAAGCGATGCGGTGCTTGGAGCGCTCGGGCTCGGCGATATCGGCAAGCATTTTCCAGATACGGATCCGGCCTTTAAAGACGCGGACAGCCTGAAGCTGCTGCAGCATATTTGGAAGCTCGTGAAGGAGCGGGGATATAAGCTCGGCAACGTCGATGCAACGATTATTGCGCAGAAGCCGAAGATGGCGCCGCATATCCCGCAAATGGTCGAGATTATTGCAGGCGCACTGGAGGCGGAAGACAGCTCTCAAGTGAATGTAAAGGCAACGACAACCGAGTGGCTCGGCTTTACGGGACGCGGCGAAGGGATTGCTGCACAGTCTGTTGTCTGCCTTGTAAAAGTTGTGCTATGATTCTGCAATACGATTAGAATGACGGAAGGAGCTTGACCATTATGTCACAACCAATCAGAGTGCGATATGCACCGTCACCAACGGGACATTTACATATCGGCAATGCCAGAACGGCCTTATTTAATTATTTATTTGCACGCAACTTAGGCGGCAAATTCATCATTCGGATCGAAGATACCGACGTGAAGCGCAACGTGGCAGGCGGCGAAGAGAGTCAGCTGACCTACCTCAAGTGGCTCGGCATCGACTGGGATGAGAGCGTTGATATCGGCGGCGGCTACGGTCCATACCGCCAGACGGAGCGGCTTGATATTTATAAAGAGTATTGGCAGGAGCTGCTGGACAAAGGCCTTGCTTATAAGTGCTATTGCACAGAAGAAGAGCTGGAGCAGGAGCGGGAAGAGCAGACTGCACGCGGCGAAATGCCTCGTTATTCGGGCAAGCACCGCAGCCTGACGGATGAGCAGCGCGCTGCATTCGAAGCGGAAGGCCGTATCCCAAGCATCCGATTCCGTGTGCCGGAAGGCAAAGTGTATACGTTCAACGACCTCGTGAAAGGTCAGATCAGCTTTGAATCGGATGGCATCGGCGACTTCGTTATCGTGAAGAAGGATGGCATTCCGACGTATAACTTTGCGGTAGCGCTCGACGATCACCTGATGGCGATCAGCCATGTGCTGCGCGGGGAAGACCATATCTCCAACACGCCGCGTCAGCTCATGATCTATGAAGCGTTCGGCTGGGAGCCGCCGGCATTCGGCCACATGACGCTGATTGTGAGCGAATCCCGGAAGAAGCTCAGCAAACGCGATGAGTCCATTATCCAGTTCATTGAACAATACGATAAGCTTGGCTACCTGCCGGAAGCCATTTTTAACTTCATTACGCTTCTTGGCTGGTCACCGGAAGGCGAACAGGAGATTTTCACTCGTGAGGAACTGATCGAGGCGTTCGACGCGAGCCGTCTTAGCAAGAGCCCGGCCCTGTTCGACACGAACAAGCTGAGCTGGATGAACAACGAGTACATGAAGAAGACCGAACTGCCGCGCGTCGTCGATATGTGCGTGCCACATCTGCAGGGAGCGGGCCTCCTGTCTACTGAGCTGAGTGCGGAAGACCGCGCCTGGGTTAGCGACCTCGTTGCGCTTTATCAAGATAAGCTTCGCTTTGCAGCAGATATCGTACCGTTAACGGAGCTGTTCTTCAGCGCAGAAACTGCCGATGAGGAAGAAGCGGTGACGGTTCTCTCCGAGGAGCAGGTGCCTGTTGTACTGCAGGCGTTCCTTGAGCAAGTGAAGGCGCTCGAAGCATTCCATGTAGACGGTATTAAAGCGGCGATTAAAGCGGTTCAGACAGCGACCGGCTTCAAAGGCAAACAGCTCTTCATGCCGATTCGTGCTGCTCTCACGGGCCAGACTCATGGTCCGGATTTGAATCAATCGATCGCTTTGCTTGGCCGGGCGAAAGTCGAGCAGCGTTTGCAAGGACGTTTAGCTTAAGCGAGGAAGCGGGACCTGGCCTTGGGCGTATGCCCTACTTGCCAGTTCTCAGGCGCTAAGCTATACTTGAGATACTTTAATTTCTGTCAGGCTGACAAACATGGATAAGGCTTGGAACAGGATCGTTTATTTCAATTGGGAATTGTCAGAGAGGGCGACCTTCAAACGGAGCCGGAGCATGTTAGTTATGATTCGGATACGGCTTGATGGCTGGGAGTTGCTCATTCCTCGGAATAGACATTGCGCCTGGGAGCCGCGCCTCCGAACTGTCGTGATTCGTTATCGGCAGGGTGGGTGGTGACGTTTGGTCCTCGTTACGGACTTATGAGACGAGAATGGTTGACTGCATGCATGTGTACAGCAGCAATCATTTCCGATGCAGAGTGGAACCGCGTATACACGCCTCTGCAGCCAATTGGCTGCGGAGGCTTTTTTGTTTACCATGTCCGAGAGGAGGACCCTTGCCGTGTTTCGAAATTTTAGAACCGATATAGAAACGATTCTTGAGAACGATCCAGCCGCCCGCAATAAGCTGGAGGTCATCTTCACGTATTCAGGCCTCCACGCGATTTGGGCACACCGTATTGCGCATGCATTTTACAAGCGCAATTGGTTCACAATTGCCCGCCTCATTTCACAGACGAGCCGGTTCTTCACAGGCATTGAGATTCATCCTGGCGCGACCATTGGATCGAAGCTCTTTATCGACCACGGGATGGGCATCGTCATCGGAGAGACGTGTGAAATCGGCGACAACGTCGTTATTTATCAAGGCGTAACGCTCGGCGGTACGGGCAAGGAGAAGGGCAAGCGGCATCCAACGATTGGCAACAATGTCGTTATTGCTTCGGGGGCAAAAGTTCTAGGCTCCTTCAAGGTTGGGGACAATGTGAATATCGGCGCCAATTCTGTCGTTCTGCGCGAGGTGCCGCCGAACAGCACGGTAGTCGGCATTCCGGGACGAATTGTGAAGCGCAATGGCGCGCGCGTCAGTGATCGGTTAGATCATACGCAGCTGCCGGATCCTGTTATTGAGATGCTCCGAGCGATGCAGAAGGAAGTGTCGGAGCTGCGATTTGAGCTTGAGCAAGAGAAACGCAAAGCGCGTGAGGAGAAGCGAGAAAATGAGCCTGCGAATTTATAATACCCTGTCACGGGAAAAAGAAGACTTTATCCCGCTTGAGCCGGGCAAAGTCAAAATGTATGTGTGCGGACCGACCGTATACGACTATATCCATATCGGCAACGCGCGTCCTGCGATTTTCTTCGACGTGGTTCGCCGTTACTTGGAATCGATTGGCTATGAGGTGACATACGTCGTGAATTTCACGGACGTAGATGATAAGCTGATCCGCAAGGCAGAGCAGCTCGGCACGACGGTGCCGGAGGTAGCGGAACGATTCATTGAGGCGTTCAAGGAGAACATTGAAGGTCTCCGCATTAATAAAGCATCTCTGAATCCGCGCGTTACGGATCACATTGAAGAGATTATCACGTTCATTGCTGAGCTTGTGGATCGCGGTCACGCATACGAGAGTGGTGGAGATGTCTACTATCGCACGAGCACATTTGCAGATTATGGCAAGCTGTCGCATCAGAACTTGGAGGAGCTGCAGCTCGGTATCCGCATCGGCGTGGATGAACGCAAAGAAAGCGGTCAAGACTTTGTACTGTGGAAAGCTGCGAAGCCAGGCGAGATCAAGTGGGATAGTCCGTGGGGTGCGGGCCGTCCGGGCTGGCACATAGAATGCTCGGCAATGGCGCGCAAATATCTGGGTGATACGCTCGACATTCACGGCGGCGGCCATGACTTGCAGTTCCCGCATCATGAGTGCGAGATTGCACAGTCCGAGGCAGTTACCGGCAAACCGCTTGCTAACTACTGGATGCATAACGGCTTCATCAACATTAACAATGAGAAAATGTCGAAGTCGCTCAGCAACGGCGTTACGGTTCAGGAAATCCTGAAGCGGATCAAGCCGGAGGTCATTCGCTACTTCATGCTGTCCGCGCATTATAGAAGTCCGCTGAACTTCAGCGATGAGACGATTGCACAGGCGGAGAATAGCGTGGAGCGGATCGTGAACTCAGTTGCAAATCTGAAGCACCGCCTGTCTATCGCAGTCAGTGAAGCGGATGAATCTGTTCCCGTATTGGAAGCGCGAATTAGCGAAATCAAAGCGCAGTTTAATGCGAAGATGGACGACGACTTCAACACGCCAGATGGGATTACGGCACTGTTCGATCTCGTTAGCGAAGCGAACCTGTATCTGCAGCGTCCGGTCGTGTCCCAAGCCGCACTTAATTTGCTGCTTGAAGCGTTCGAGGCGTTTAACCGCGTTCTTGGTCTGCTCAATACGGAAGAGGAACTGCTGGACGCGGATATTGACGCGCTTATCGTACAGCGGACTGAAGCTCGGACGAACAAAGATTGGAAGCGGGCTGACGAGATTCGTGACCAATTGTCTGCGCTTGGTATCGTGCTGGAAGATACGTCGCAGGGCATCCGTTGGCGGCGCAAATGATGAACGAGCGTATGAATATCGACGATCTCGCATCAGATAGCCTGTTGTTTCATATCCCGACGAAGCCGATCAATCTGCTGAATCCGATCGTTCTCGCTTATATCGGAGACGCCGTATTTGAAGTGCTCGTCCGGCAATACTTGATTTCGCTGCCGAATCATAAGCCGAACCATCTGCATCGGCAGGCTACGCAGTTCGTCTCAGCGAAGGCGCAGTATATGCTGCTGGAGAAGTGGCAGCCCCACTTAACGGAAGCTGAGGCGGACATTGTGCGCCGGGGACGCAATGCCAAGTCAGGCACGGCGCCGAAGAACGCCGACCCCGCGCATTATCAGCAAGCGACGGCACTGGAGTGCTTGATTGGCTATCTCTATTATGGGAAGCAAATTGCGCGAATACGTGAGCTTATGGCGATCGCGTTCGGTGAATCTCCAGAAGAACCTGAAGATACAGATGAGCAGACTAAATAAAAAGACATCAGAAGAGGAGGTTCAGCATCCGCATGAGCACACAAGATGAATTACAAGAATCACAAGAATGGATTGCAGGGAAACATCCGGTTATGGAGGCGCTGCGCTCCGGTCGCGACATCAATAAGATCTGGATCGCGGAGCAAGCACAGAAGAACGCGCAGCCGATCATGATGGAGGCGAAGAAAGCAGGGATCATCGTTCAGGTGGTCGATAAGCGCAAGCTGGACCAAATGGTCGAAGGCGTTCCGCATCAAGGCGTTGTCGCTCAAGCGGCGGCTCACCGCTATTATGAGGTAGACGAGCTGCTGGAGCGGGCGAAAGAAAGCGGGGAGCAGCCGTTCTTCCTGCTGCTGGATGAGATTGAAGATCCGCACAACCTCGGTTCCATTTTGCGGACGGCGGAATGCACAGGGGTTCATGGCGTTATTATTCCAAAGCGCCGCTCAGCGTCATTAACGGCAACGGTGTCCAAAACATCAGCCGGTGCGGTTGAGTACATTCCGGTTGCGCGTATTACGAATATGGCTCAAACGATTGATAAGCTGAAGGAAGCGGGTATTTGGGTGGCCGGAGCGGATGTTGGCGCGAAGCAGGACGTTTACTCCTCATCGACCAAGTTCGATATGCCGCTAGCAATCGTCATCGGCAACGAGGCGAAGGGCATTGGCCGATTAATTCGCGATAAGTGTGATTTTCTAATCAAGCTGCCGATGAACGGACAGCTCAATTCGCTCAATGCTTCCGTTGCTGCGGGAGTGCTTATGTACGAAGTGTTGCGTCAGCGCCTGAACAGGTAACAGGGTGAAGCGGCGGGACGATGTGCTGCTTGTCGACGGGTACAACATGATCGGCGCCTGGCCGGAGCTTGCCGCATTACGGGACAAGGACTTCGAGGATGCGCGCGACCGGTTGCTCGAGATGCTCGCTGATTATCAAGGGTTTACAGGCATGACGGTTATCGTCGTGTTTGACGCGCATCAAGTTCCAGGCATCGGTAAAACCTTCAAGCAGCGCAGGCTGACAGTCGTTTTTACGAAGGAGAAGGAAACAGCCGATGCTTGCATTGAGCGGTTTGCATCGGATATGGCGCAACGGAGCCGTAATATTCATGTTGCTACGTCAGATATGATTGAGCAGCATGTCATATTCGGCAAAGGCGCTCTTCGTAAATCAGCAAGGGAGCTGCTAACTGAGATCAAGCAGAGCCGCAAAGCGATTCAACATAAAGTAGAGCAGAAGACTAACGTTAGAAATGAACTCGACAGCAATTTAAAGATGGATGTGCGGATGAAGCTGGAAAAGATGCGCAGAGGTGAATTGTAGTGTACAGCCGGCGTAATCAGGTTGGAAATTTCAGTTAACGAATCCTCTGAGATTCGGTGTGATATTCCAGATTTGCTAGATAATAAACAGCCGCGTGGCACCGTTATCATTGACTGTATTAGGTTACATAATGTATACTGAGTCTATGTTTCTCATCGTGGATACTAGTGCTAGATTGATTTTTTCCAGGTTTGCTGCATGCTCTTAATAGGATTAACAAATGTGCGCCGGTATATAGATTATGCTACTGATAGTTAAGGGCATTGTACGCCTTTCGAGCCGGAGGGATTGTTCGTGAGCATCGACCTCAGAGAATGGAAAACGCTGGACTATGACTGCAGAACGGACGAAGACATTGTAGAGACGGTTCGCGAGGGTGATAGCGAAGCTCTTGAATATTTAATAAACAAATATAAGAACTTTGTCCGGGCTAAAGCGCGATCCTATTTCTTGATCGGGGCCGACCGCGAGGATATCGTCCAAGAAGGTATGATTGGTCTTTACAAAGCGATTCGCGATTTCAAAGGAGATAAGCTCGCTTCTTTCAAGGCGTTTGCTGAATTGTGTATTACAAGGCAGATTATTACGGCGATTAAGACCGCCACGCGCCAGAAGCACATTCCGCTGAATTCGTATGTTTCACTCGATAAGCCGATTTACGACGAGGACTCTGACCGTACGTTACTTGATGTTATCTGCGGGACTAGAGTGTCGGATCCGGAAGAATTGATCATCAATCAAGAGGAATTTATTGGTCTTGAAGATAAGATGTCGGAGATTCTGAGCGATCTTGAACGTAAGGTGCTCATGCTTTATCTTGATGGGAGATCCTATCAGGAAATTGCCGTTGATCTCGATCGCCATGTGAAGTCCATTGATAACGCACTGCAACGTGTAAAACGGAAGTTAGAGCGTTACCTCGAACTGCGAGATATTGGAAGCTAACCGACTTAAATAGGGAGCCGCCGAGGCTCTTTTTTTAATGGGAGGGTATTTCGTGGTTTGAAGTGCTTCTCCGTTGACAATACTGTCAATTGCGGAAATGGAAATGTTCGTCTTATTTGCTCTGTCGTCTATGTCTCTTATGTGAACGGCAAGCGAGTGATATACCGGTGTGCAGGAACAGTTTTCCGTTGACACTGAATATTGCTTGTGATAAAGTGTTTTGGTAGCCCTAAATAGGTCTTTTTTTATTATGGGTTCTGAATCAGGCTAGATTCACATACATGCATCACATTTATTTATTTATGGTAAGTTCGGGAGGTGTCAGCAATGCGGGTAATAATTACGTTGGCTTGCACAAACTGCAAACAAAGAAACTATGCTTCGAGCAAGAACAAACGGAATCACCCTGACCGTATTGAGATGAAGAAGTTTTGCAAGTATTGTAACGAGCATACTCCTCATCGCGAAACTCGATAGGTCAATTTGGAGGTGTGGACGTGGCATTTTTAGCTAAACTGAAGCAAAGCTTCGGGTCGACTTTTTCCTTCTTAACCGACAGCTTCGCGGAACTGAAGAAGGTCCGCTGGCCAAGCCGCAAGGAATTGACAAGCTATACGCTCGTAGTTTTCTTTACGATTGTAGCAGTGACAATTTACTTCTGGGTTCTTGACATCGGGATTTCCGCATTGGTTGAACTGATTGTTTAAGAAGGGTCCAAGGGTGGCTTGAGATGGAAACGATGGAGAAAAGATGGTATGTTGTTCACACCTATTCTGGGTATGAGAACAAAGTAAAAGCGAATTTGGAGAAACGTGTTGAATCCATGGGCATGGAAGATAAGATCTTCCGCGTGCTCGTACCGATGGAGGAAGAGGTTGTAAACAAGGACGGTAAGAAAAAGACCGTCATGCGTAAAGTTTACCCTGGTTATGTCCTCGTCGAAATGGTTCAGACGGATGATTCCTGGTATGTCGTTCGCAACACTCCCGGCGTAACCGGATTTGTCGGTTCGACTGGCTCAGGTTCGAAACCTACCCCACTTTTGCCTGATGAAGTGGAGCAGATTTTGAAACATATGGGCATGGAAGAGCCTAAGCCGAAGATCGAATTCGATCTGAAGGAAACGGTACGTGTTAAAGTCGGGCCGTTCGCTAATTTTGTCGGAACAGTGGAAGAGATTCTGCTCGACAAGAGTAAGCTGAAGGTGCATGTCAACATGTTCGGCAGAGAAACACCGGTTGAACTTGACTACGCTCAAGTAGAGAAGGTTTAATAGACCTGCCAAGCCTAACGTGATCGCCTTGCGGCGATGAAACGTTAGTGCAAACATGTGATTATTACGGCAAGGAGGTGTTCATCATGGCAAAAAAGGTCATCAAGTTGGTTAAACTGCAAGTTCCAGCTGGTAAAGCGAATCCGGCTCCGCCGATCGGTCCAGCACTAGGTCAAGCAGGCGTAAACATCATGGCGTTCTGTAAAGAGTTCAATGCTCGTACAGCTGATCAAGCGGGTCTTATTATCCCGGTTGTAATCACAGTATTCGAGGATCGTTCTTTCACTTTCGAAACGAAGACTCCACCGGCTGCAGTACTTCTTCGCGTTGCTGCTAAGATTGCTAAAGGTTCCGGCGAGCCTAACAAGAAAAAAGTGGCTACAGTTAAACGTTCGGTCGTTCGTGAGATCGCTGAGCAAAAAATGCCTGACCTCAACGCAGCTTCTGTAGAAGCAGCAATGCGCATGGTTGAAGGTACAGCGCGCAGCATGGGCGTTGTCATCGAAGACTAATTCGCATGAACAACAACTAGGACACGCCAGATGGCGTTGTCTGACTAGGCGGAACTTGTTTTCCGCTTAGGTGGGAGGATCTCCATTTCGCATGGAGTATTTTCCGCTACTACCACACAAGGAGGAGAATTTTAATGGCTAAACACGGTAAGAAATATCTTGAAGCTGCAAAGCTGATTGATTCCGAAGCGACCTACGAAGCTCTTGAAGCTATTGAACTCGTTCAGAAAGCTTCGACTGCAAAGTTCGACGAAACTGTTGAAGTAGCAGTTCGTTTGGGTGTAGACCCTAAGAAACAAGACCAAGCTGTTCGTGGCGTAGTTGTACTTCCTCACGGCACTGGTAAAACAAAGCGCGTACTCGTTTTTGCTAAAGGCGATAAAGCTAAAGAAGCAGAAGCAGCTGGCGCAGATTATGTTGGCGATGCTGACGTAATCGCAAAAATCCAACAAGGCTGGTTCGAGTTCGACGTTTGCGTTGCAACTCCGGACATGATGGCTGAAGTTGGTAAACTCGGTCGTATCCTCGGCGGTAAAGGCCTTATGCCTAACCCTAAAGCGGGTACAGTAACGTTTGACGTTACGAAAGCCGTTCAAGAGATCAAGGCTGGTAAGATTGAATACCGTCTTGACCGTGCAGGTCAAATCCACGCACCAATCGGTAAAGTATCGTTCGACGCTGAGAAGCTGAACGAGAACTTGAAATCGTTGGTTGATGCGCTGAACCGTGCTAAGCCGGCTGCAGCTAAAGGGGTTTACCTGAAAAACATTGCGGTTTCTTCGACAATGGGTCCTGGCGCGCGTGTTAACGCAGCTGCATTCCGTTAAGAGAAAACGCAACTTTGAAATTCGAATATGCATACCGAAGACAGTAGGTGCCTGCGCGGCTTAATTCCCTACCGAGGTGTTATGATAAACGTGTTTGTTCGCTGCCTGCTTTGGCAGGTGCGATTTACGGACCATCATGGCCTTCGCACTGTCTGCGGGGGCCTTTCTCATGCACCGACTGGAAAGGACTCCGCTGCTTTCAATCGGGATGTTGATAACATAACGGGAGGTGTACATTTTGGCTAACGCAAAAATCATTCAAGGTAAAGAGGCTGCTGTTGCAGAAATCACAACGAAACTTCGTGAGAGCTCCGCTACAGTTGTTGCTGATTACCGTGGTCTTAACGTTGCTCAAGTAACTGAGCTTCGTAAGCAATTGCGCGCAGCGAACGTTGAGTTCCAAGTGTTGAAGAACTCCTTGGTTCGTCGTGCAACTGCTAACGCAGAACTTACTCAACTGGATGACGCTCTTGCTGGTCCTACAGCAATCGCGTTCAGTAAAGAAGATGCTGTTGCTCCTGCTAAAATCTTGGCTGACTTCGCTAAGAAGAACGACGCTCTGAAACTTAAAGGCGGCGTTATCGCTGGTCAAGTATTCAACGCAGAAGAAATTAAAGCATTGGCAGATCTGCCTTCCCGCGAAGGTTTGCTCTCCATGCTCCTCAGCGTGCTTCAAGCACCAATGCGCAACTTCGCCCTTGCGGTTAAAGCAGTTGCAGAGAAACAAGAAGCTTAATTTCCTATCCGGTGAACCGGTATTTAACAACAAAAACAAAACAAATTATTGGAGGTTTATCTCATGAGTAAAGAGCAAATCTTGGAAGCCATTAAAGGCATGAACGTACTCGAACTGAACGACCTGGTTAAAGCAATCGAAGAAGAATTCGGCGTAACAGCTGCAGCACCAGTTGCAGCAGTAGGCGGCGCAGTAGCTGCTGTTGAAGAGCAAACTGAGTTCGACGTAATCTTGAACAACGCTGGTGCTTCCAAAATCAACGTTATCAAAGCAGTTCGCGAAATTACAGGTCTTGGCCTGAAAGAAGCGAAAGACCTTGTTGACGGCGCTCCTAAAGCAGTTAAAGAAAAAGTATCCAAAGAAGATGCTGACGCTGTTAAAGCTAAGCTTGAAGAAGCAGGCGCTTCCGTAGAAGTTAAGTAATAATCCGCGTAATTAGCGGGCGAACCCCTTGGAGCACTTGCTTCAAGGGGTTTCCTTAATTTATAGGACTGTTCTGTTGAAGGAGGAAGCTTTCGTGGCAGACCATTATTACACGCGCAAACCAAGTACAGAGCATGATCGCCATCAGCTAGAGACGGAGATCCGTGGTTATAAGCTGAAATTCATGACGGATGCCGGCGTATTCTCAAAGACGGGCATCGATTATGGCAGTAGAGTGCTGCTTGAAGCGCTTGAGCTAGGTGAGCAGGCGAATGTACTGGACGTTGGCTGCGGCTACGGGCCGATTGGGATTACAGCAGCGAAGCTAGCAAGTAAAGGTAAAGTAACGATGATTGATATCAATGAGCGTGCGATCGGACTCGCGAATGAGAACGCGAAGCTGAATGGCGTTACGAATGCAATTGCGTTGCAAAGCGATATCTATGAGAGTGTGCAAGGCCGATCCTTCGATACCATCATTACGAATCCCCCAATTCGGGCGGGTAAAGATGTTGTCCACCGTATCTTTGAAGAAGGTGCGAAGTTGTTAGCTCCAGGCGGTGCGATGTGGGTGGTTATTCAGAAGAAGCAAGGTGCGCCATCTGCTGAAGCGAAGCTCGAAACGATATTCGGTAATGTCGAAGAGGTAACCAAGGACAAGGGTTATCGTATATTTAGGTCGGTGAAAGAAGACTAGCATAGAAATGAACATTTTGTTGACTTGACTTTTCTAATGTGATATCATTATAAAATGTCAGTATTAAAATGGGCACAATGTCTTTAGTGAACTAAAATGTCAAGCGGTATTTTAACGTATAGAATACACGCAAATGACGTATAATGTTTACATTTTGGGTCAAAATTACTTGATATGAGACTTTTACGGTCTATGCTGTAAAGGTATGACTGACAGAGGTATGCTCTTCTTTCGAACTCTCGATAAGGGCTTTTCTTTATTTGAATCAGTATTTTGCTTAAAGATGCAAAGCTGATTTTAACAATGTGAAACGTTCGATGTTTCTTGCTTGTGAGTGAATGAGTCAAATTCATGAGCGAGTAGTAACAGCGAACTGTTTAAGCTTGTTTATACAAGGTCATTGTTCACTTTCTGTGAAGCAGACATGAGGGGTGAGGTTAAGTTGGCAGGACAACTTGTTCAGTATGGGCGTCGCACACGTAGAAGCTATGCCCGCATCCGCGAGGTGCTCGAAGTTCCGAACCTGATTGAAATCCAACAAAAATCGTACGAGAAGTTTTTGGAGAAGGACTTGCTTGAGCTTTTCCAAGACATCTCGCCGATTCAGGATTTTACAGGTAATTTGATGCTTGAGTTCATCGATTATTCACTTGGTGAGCCTAAGTACTCAGTCGATGAGTCGAAGGAACGCGACGTTACTTACGCAGCTCCGCTGCGTGTGAAAGTGCGGCTCATTAACAAAGAAACCGGCGAAGTGAAAGAGCAAGAAGTGTTCATGGGCGATTTCCCGCTGATGACCGAAACGGGCACATTCATTATCAATGGTGCGGAACGTGTTATCGTCAGCCAATTGGTTCGTTCACCAAGCGTGTACTTTAGTACGAAAGTGGACAAAAACGGCAAGAAAAACTATACAGCAACTGTGATTCCGAACCGTGGTGCTTGGCTGGAACTTGAGACTGATGCGAAGGACATCATCTATGTCCGTATCGATCGTACTCGTAAAATTCCAGTGACGGTTCTTCTTCGTGCGCTTGGTTTTGGAACAGATGCTGAAATTTTGGAATTGCTGGGCCATGACGAATATATCCGCAACACGCTGGATAAGGATAACACCGATTCCACGGAAAAAGCGCTTATCGAGATTTACGAAAGACTTCGTCCAGGCGAGCCGCCGACATTGGATAACGCTAAGAGCTTGCTAGTAGCTCGTTTCTTTGATCCGAAGCGTTATGATCTGGCTAACGTTGGACGTTACAAGATTAATAAGAAGCTTCACATCAAGAATCGTTTGTTCAACCAACGACTGGCGGAAACATTAGTCGATCCGGCAACAGGAGAGATTCTCGCTGAAGCTGGCCAAATGATTGACCGTCGTTTGCTGGATGATCTCATTCCACATTTGGAGAACAACGTAGGCTTCAAAACCTATCACGTTGCGAACGGTGTGCTTGATGCTGATAGCATTCCATTGCAGACGATCAGCGTATACTCTCCGCTGGATGATAGTAAAATCATCAAAGTTATTGCAAATGGTATTATTGACAAAGCAGTTAAGCATGTTACGCCTGCTGATATTATCTCATCTATCAACTACTTCATTGACTTGCTTCATGGTGTTGGTAGCACGGATGATATCGACCACTTGGGTAACCGTCGTTTGCGTTCCGTTGGCGAGCTGCTCCAGAACCAGTTCCGTATCGGTTTGTCCCGTATGGAGCGTGTTGTTCGTGAGCGGATGTCCATTCAGGATGCGAATGCGATTACACCTCAGGCGCTTATCAACATTCGTCCTGTTATTGCGTCGATTAAAGAGTTCTTCGGATCCTCTCAATTGTCGCAATTTATGGATCAAACGAACCCGCTTGCTGAACTTACGCACAAACGTCGTCTGTCCGCACTCGGACCGGGCGGTTTGACTCGTGAGCGCGCGGGCTTCGAGGTTCGTGACGTTCATAACTCTCACTATGGCCGTATGTGTCCGATCGAGACGCCAGAGGGACCGAACATCGGTCTGATCAACTCTTTGTCGACATTTGCGCGCATTAATGAATATGGCTTTATTGAAGCTCCATACCGCTGGGTTGATCCTAAGGTGTCTATAGTAACGGAGCAAATTGCATATCTGACTGCTGATGAAGAGGATAACTACGTTATCGCGCAAGCGAATGCGAAACTTACCGAAGAAGGTAAATTCGTAGATGATGCGGTTATCGTTCGTTACAACAAGCAGGCGGACAATATTTTGACCATGCCAACCGAACGCGTTGACTACATGGACGTATCGCCGAAACAGGTTGTATCCGTCGCGACGGCACTCATTCCGTTCCTCGAGAACGATGACTCCAACCGTGCGCTCATGGGTTCCAACATGCAACGTCAGGCTGTGCCTCTTCTTATTCCGAAAGCGCCGCTTGTCGGCACAGGAATGGAGCATAAGTCTGCGAAGGATTCCGGCGTATGTATCGTTGCCAAGCACGATGGCGTCATTGAACGCGTATCTGCTAACGAGATTTGGCTGCGTCGTGTTGAAATGGTAGATGGCAAGCCGGTTACAGGCGACCTTGTGAAGATGAAGCTGCATAAGTTCATGCGTTCGAACCAAGGTACATGTATTAACCAGCGTCCGCTTTGCCATAAAGGCGACATCGTTAAGAAAGGCGATATCCTTGCTGACGGTCCTTCTACAGAAATGGGCGAATTGGCGCTCGGACGTAACGTTGTCGTTGCGTTCATGACGTGGGAAGGCTACAACTACGAGGATGCGATTCTACTTAGCGAGAAGCTCGTTAAAGAGGACGTGTACACGTCGATTCATATTGAGGAATATGAGTCTGAAGCGCGTGACACGAAGCTCGGACCTGAAGAAATTACACGCGACATTCCGAACGTCGGTGAAGAAGCGCTCCGTAACCTTGACGAGCGTGGCATCATCCGTGTCGGTGCTGAGATTAGCGCCGGAGACATTCTCGTTGGTAAAGTAACGCCTAAAGGTGTGACAGAGCTGACGGCTGAAGAGCGTTTGCTGCATGCAATCTTCGGTGAGAAGGCGCGCGAAGTTCGTGATACGAGCCTCCGTGTACCTCACGGTACTGACGGTATCGTCGTTGACGTTAAAGTATTTACGCGCGAGAACGGTGACGAGCTGCCACCAGGCGTTAACCAACTCGTTCGTGCCTATATTGCTCAGAAACGTAAGATCTCCGAAGGGGACAAAATGGCGGGACGTCACGGTAACAAAGGTGTCATCGCTCGTATCCTTCCGGAAGAAGATATGCCGTTCCTGCCAGACGGCACGCCAGTAGAGGTTGTTCTTAACCCGCTCGGCGTACCATCCCGTATGAACATCGGTCAAGTTCTCGAGGTTCATCTTGGCATGGCTTGTAAGCATCTTGGTATTCACTCTGCAACTCCGGTATTCGATGGTGCTCGAGAGTATGACGTATTCGACACTATGGAAGAGGCGGGCATGCAGCGTAACGGTAAAACAATTCTATACGACGGACGCTCCGGCGAACCGTTCGAGCGTGAAGTTACCGTTGGTGTCATGTACATGATCAAACTGGCGCACATGGTTGATGATAAAATCCATGCTCGTTCCACTGGTCCATACTCGCTCGTTACTCAACAGCCGCTGGGTGGTAAAGCTCAGTTCGGCGGTCAGCGTTTCGGGGAGATGGAAGTTTGGGCGCTTGAAGCATATGGCGCTGCATATACGCTGCAAGAGATTTTGACAGTGAAGTCCGATGATGTTGTCGGCCGTGTCAAAACGTACGAATCGATCGTGAAGGGCGAGAACGTTCCAGAACCGGGCGTGCCTGAATCGTTCAAAGTTTTGATCAAAGAGCTTCAGAGTTTAGGTATGGATGTTAAAATCCTATCTGAGAACGAAGAAGAGATCGAAATGAAAGAGATGGACGATGAGGATGACGGAGCATCTGACAAGCTCAACCTCAATCTAGAAGGTGCAGAGGTCGGCGCTGAATCATAGGCCGCACTACTGTTTAATGTCATAAACAATGTCGATCCTTCTTCACGGGCGGATCAAGCCGGCGGAAGTCTCTCTAAATAGAGGCGTTCTGCTGGCTCAAGACATGTAAGCAGCAAGAACAAAGTGAACCAGGACGAAGGAGGGTTGCTCCTTGTTGGACGTGAACAACTTCGAGTATATGAAGATTGGATTGGCATCTCCGGATAAGATCCGATCGTGGTCCCGCGGAGAAGTTAAGAAACCGGAAACGATCAACTATAGGACTTTGAAACCGGAGAAAGAAGGTCTTTTCTGCGAAAAGATTTTCGGGCCGACGAAAGACTGGGAATGTCATTGCGGTAAGTACAAACGTGTACGGTATAAAGGCGTCGTTTGTGACCGTTGTGGCGTCGAAGTAACACGTGCGAAGGTTCGCCGTGAGCGTATGGGTCACATTGAGCTTGCAGCTCCTGTATCTCATATTTGGTACTTCAAAGGAATTCCGAGCCGTATGGGGCTTGCGCTAGATATGTCTCCTCGTTCGCTTGAAGAGATTATCTATTTTGCATCTTATGTAGTAACTGATCCAGGAGATACGCCGCTTGAGAAGAAGCAGCTGCTCTCGGAGAAAGAATACCGCAGTTACCGTGAGAAATACGGGTATGGCTTCCATGCTGGCATGGGTGCTGAAGCAGTTAAGAAATTGCTCCAAGACATTGATGTTGAGCGTGAGCTTGAAACACTGAAAGAAGATCTTCGTACTGCTCAAGGCCAGCGTCGTAATCGTGCGATTAAGCGTCTTGAAGTCATCGAAGCATTCCGTAACTCCGGCAACATGCCGGAATGGATGATTCTTGATGTGCTGCCTGTTATTCCTCCAGAGCTTCGTCCGATGGTACAACTCGATGGCGGTCGTTTTGCAACGTCTGACCTGAATGACTTGTATCGCCGTGTTATTAACCGTAACAACCGTCTGAAGCGTCTGCTCGATCTCGGTGCGCCGGATATTATCGTGCAGAACGAGAAGCGTATGCTTCAAGAAGCGGTTGATGCATTAATAGATAACGGTCGCCGTGGCCGCCCAGTAACGGGTCCAGGTAACCGTCCGCTCAAATCGCTCAGCCATATGCTTAAAGGTAAACAAGGTCGTTTCCGTCAGAACTTGCTCGGTAAACGGGTTGACTATTCCGGTCGTTCCGTTATCGTTGTCGGTCCTAGCTTGAAAATGTACCAATGTGGTTTGCCAAAAGAAATGGCGCTCGAGCTCTTCAAACCGTTCGTAATGAAGGAGCTTGTCAACAAAGGTCTCGCGCACAATATTAAGAGTGCGAAACGTAAAGTTGAACGAGTGAGCCCTGAAGTATGGGATGTGCTTGAAGAAGTAATTCGGGAGCATCCGGTTCTATTGAACCGTGCCCCAACCCTTCACCGTTTGGGTATTCAAGCGTTTGAACCGATTCTTGTTGAAGGCCGTGCCATTAAACTTCATCCGCTCGTTTGTACAGCTTACAACGCTGACTTCGACGGTGACCAAATGGCTGTTCACGTACCGCTTTCCGCTGAAGCGCAAGCAGAAGCGCGTTTGCTGATGCTCGCATCGGGTAACATTTTGAACCCGAAAGACGGTAAGCCGGTCGTAACACCTTCCCAGGATATGGTTCTAGGTAGCTATTACCTGACAATGGATAACAAAGAGGCGCAAGGTGCAGGTTCGGTATTCGCTAACGTTAACGAGGCGATTTCCTCGTATCAACGCGGTATCGTATCGTTGCACGCACGTATCTTTATTCCAGTTAAAGTGCTTAAGAAAACGTCCTTTACTGATGCACAGCAGAAGGCGCTGATTTGCACAACTGTTGGTAAAGTCATTTTCAACGAAATTTATCCTGCTGACTTCCCGTACATCAATGAGCCTACAAAGGTGAACCTGCTGAACGGAACTCCGGATAAGTATTTTGTCCATGAAAAAGGCGCTGACTTACTGAAGTTTATGGATAGCCTGCCAACTGTTGGCGGCGTAGGTAAGGAATATCTCGGTCTTATCATTGCTGAGTGTTTCCGTCAGTACCACACAACGCGGACATCCATCATGCTTGACCACATTAAACAACTTGGGTTCACATACTCGACACGTGCGGGTATTACTGTTGCGGTAGCCGACGTTATCGTGCCGCCGGAGAAACAGGAAATCCTGAGAGAATCCGAAGATAAAGTTAAGATCGTATCGAATCAATACCGTCGCGGTCTGATTACGAACGAAGAACGTTATGACCGTGTTATCGAAATTTGGAGTAAGACGAAAGACCAAATTACCGATATCCTCATGAAGTCGATGGATCGTTACAACTCCATCATGCTCATGGTGGACTCCAAAGCACGGGGTAACAAATCGCAAATTACACAGCTCGGCGGTATGCGTGGTCTTATGGCCAATCCGTCCGGTCGTATCATCGAGTTGCCAATCAAATCAAACTTCCGTGAAGGTCTGACAGTTCTCGAGTACTTCATCTCGACGCATGGTGCGCGTAAAGGTCTTGCCGATACAGCTCTGCGTACAGCTGACTCAGGTTACTTGACTCGTCGTCTCGTTGACGTTGCACAAGACGTTATCGTACGTGAGGATGACTGCGGAACAGATAAAGGCTTTAGAGTTAGCAAAATTCAAGACGGTAAAGAGGTTATCGAAGACCTGTACGACCGTATTGAAGGCCGCTACTCCTTCGAAACTGTTCGCAATCCGCAAACGGGTGAGGTTATCCTTTCCCGCAATCAATTGATTGACTCGAATAAAGCTGAGGAACTAATTGCTGCAGGTGTTGAAAGCTTGCAAATCCGTTCCGTACTCAGCTGCCGTGCGCGTCATGGCGTATGTAAGATCTGTTACGGACGTAACCTGGCAACAGGTAAATTCGTTGAAATCGGTGAAGCGGTCGGTATTATCGCAGCGCAATCGATCGGGGAACCAGGAACACAGCTCACAATGCGTACATTCCATACCGGTGGTGTTGCCGGCGATGATATCACGCAAGGTTTGCCGCGTATCCAGGAGCTCTTCGAAGCACGTAACCCGAAAGGGCAAGCGATCATTTCTGAAATCGATGGTGTCATTAAAGACATCCGTGAGACGAAGGACCGCCGTGAAATCGAAGTCCAAGGTGAAGCCGAGACGAAGGTATACACCGTTACCTTTGGTTCGCGTATCCGTGCCGTTAAAGGCAAACAGATTGAAGCTGGCGATGAACTGACAGACGGCTCGATCGATCCGAAGGATATGCTCCGTATCAAAGGTATCCGTGGCGTTCAGAACTACATTCTACAAGAAGTTCAACGCGTATACCGGAACCAAGGGGTAGAAATCAACGACAAGCATATCGAAGTTATGGTTAAGCAAATGCTTCGTAAGATTCGTATCGTTGAAGCAGGCGACACGCCGCTGTTGCCAGGTGCATTCGTCGATATTCATGAGTACGAAGCGAATAACCGTGAAGCGATTCTAGCTGGCAAAGAGCCAGCTGTTGCGAAACCGGTATTGCTTGGTATTACCAAAGCATCGCTTGAGACAGATTCCTTCTTGTCCGCAGCTTCCTTCCAAGAGACAACTCGTGTCTTGACGGATGCAGCAATCAAAGGAAAAGTCGATCAGCTGCTAGGTCTCAAAGAGAACGTTATTATCGGTAAGCTAATCCCAGCAGGTACAGGTATGCAGCGTTATCGCAGCGTACATGTTGCCGGTATGGATGATGTGCTAAGCCCTGAAGAGCAACAAGCAGAAGCAGAGAGCGTGCCTGTAGAGTCATAATCGACTTAGATGCATGATCTAAAGCATGAAGGCGAAGAGCGTGCTGAGCGGCTGTGTATTCGTACACATCCGTTTAGTCGCTCTTTGAGCCGTCATGCACTGAAAAACTCTGCACCCATTAATTTACACGAATTTCATGGGTAAGATGCTTGACATATTGTTAGGCGAAGTGCTAATATGTCGTAGTGTGCCTGATCGCACAACCTCTTCACCTGTCATAATGGTTGACCTGGAAGGATGGTTATGATGCGATTTATTATAGGTAGTAAACAAACGACGAAGATGGTCGAGAAACGTCTCGCCACTACAGTCTATGTTGCGCAAGATGCAGATCCGCGGCTAAAGAACAATATTGTTCAGCTTTGCGAGAGAGCAGGAGTGCCAATCACATGGTCTGAAACAATGAAGAGCCTTGGGGAAACCTGCGGTATCGAAGTTGGCGCAGCGATGGCAGCGGTTATTCCGGAAATCGAATAAAGCAAATATCGTTTTTACCAAGTTGGAAGACAAGGTAGAAACTTTCGTTTGTCTCTTTATGAACCGCCTGGATCTGTGGGCTTAATAGCCAATATGTCTTGAAAAGCTTTACTAAGTGAGGAAGGGGGATGCAACATGCCAACAATTAACCAACTCGTTCGTAAAGGCCGTGAAGCGAAAGTCGTTAAATCGAAATCGCCGGCTTTGCAAAGAGGCTTCAATGCACTGAAACGTGAAGAAACAAACCTAAGCTCACCTCAAAAGCGTGGTGTTTGTACTCGTGTAGGTACTATGACTCCTAAGAAACCGAACTCCGCTTTGCGGAAATATGCGCGTGTACGTTTGACGAACCGCGTAGAGGTTACTGCTTACATCGGCGGTATCGGTCATAACCTTCAAGAGCATAGCGTAGTATTGGTACGCGGCGGCCGGGTAAAAGATCTTCCGGGTGTTCGTTACCACATCGTTCGCGGCGCGCTTGACACTGCTGGTGTTAACAACCGTAAACAAGCTCGTTCCAAATACGGAACAAAACGTCCAAAAGTAAAAAAATAATGAAGGCATAGCCGTTCGCGGTTAACCTCATCCTAAAATGTAAAACTAGAAGAAAGGGGGACTTCCACATGCCACGCAAAGGTCCAGTAACGAAACGTGACGTGTTGCCAGATCCGGTTTACAGCAGCAAGCTTGTAACTCGTCTGATCAACCGTATCATGATCGATGGTAAACGCGGTGTTGCACAAACGATTCTGTATGATGCGTTTACACTCATCAACGAACGTACAAGCAAAGACCCTATGGAAGTTTTTGAAGCAGCAATTAAGAACATCATGCCAGTACTTGAAGTAAAGGCTCGCCGTGTAGGCGGTTCGAACTACCAAGTACCAATCGAAGTTAAACCTGAACGTCGTACATCGCTTGGTCTCCGTTGGCTCGTGAACTATTCACGTAACCGCGGTGAGAAAACGATGGAAGAGCGTTTGGCAGCAGAAATCATCGATGCTTCCAATAACACTGGTTCATCCGTGAAAAAACGCGAAGATACGCACAAAATGGCTGAAGCGAACAAAGCATTCGCCCACTACCGTTGGTAGGATTTGCTTAATCGAAAGGAGACTGAATTATGGCAAGAGAGTTCTCCTTGAAAAATACGCGTAATATCGGGATCATGGCGCATATCGATGCTGGTAAAACGACTACTACAGAGCGGATCCTGTTCTACACAGGCCGTACCCACAAAATCGGCGAGGTGCACGAAGGTGCAGCTACGATGGACTGGATGGAGCAAGAACAAGAGCGCGGTATCACAATTACATCCGCTGCTACAACTGCTCAATGGAATGGTCACCGCATCAATATTATCGACACCCCAGGTCACGTTGACTTCACAGTAGAAGTTGAACGTTCCCTACGCGTATTGGACGGGGCCGTAGGTGTATTCAGTGCAAAAGAAGGCGTAGAGCCGCAATCCGAAACAGTTTGGCGTCAAGCTGACCGTTACGGTGTACCGCGTATCGCTTACGTCAACAAGATGGACATTATCGGCGCAGACTTCCTTAACGTAGTTAGAGATATGCGCCTGCGTCTTAACGCAAATGCAGTTGCAATTCAATTGCCGATCGGTGCTGAGAACGACTTTGTTGGCGTAATCGACTTGGTTGATCAAGTTGCTTACAAATACAAAGACGATCTTGGTAAAGATCCGGAGAAAATTGAAATCCCTGCAGAATACAAAGACCAAGTGGAAGAACTCCGCTTGGAAATGATCGAGAAAATTGCTGAGCTTGATGAAGAGCTTACAATGAAATATCTCGAAGGCGAAGAAATCACTGTTGCTGAGATCAAAGCTGCACTTCGTAAAGGCGTTTGCGAAGTTAAGATTTTCCCAGTAATCGTTGGTTCCTCGTACCGTAACAAAGGCGTTCAATTGATGCTTGACGCTGTTGTTGACTACTTGCCGTCTCCAGTCGATGTTCCTGATATCAAGGGTCACCTTGAAGATGGTACAGAGACGATTCGCAAGTCTGCTGACGACCAACCGTTCGCAGCATTGGCGTTCAAAATCATGACTGACCCGTACGTAGGTAAATTGACGTTCTTCCGCGTATACTCCGGCGTACTTAGCTCCGGTTCTTACGTTGTGAATGCAACGAAAAACAAACGTGAACGGATCGGTCGTATCCTTCAGATGCACGCTAACAGCCGTCAAGAAATCAGCGAAGTTTACTCCGGTGATATCGCGGCTGCAGTAGGTCTGAAAGATACAACTACAGGCGATACGCTTTGTGATGAGAAAAACCCGGTTATCCTTGAGTCGATGAACTTCCCTGAGCCGGTTATCCAGCTCGCGGTTGAGCCTAAGACTAAAGCTGACCAAGACAAAATGGGTATTGCTCTTCAAAAGCTGTCTGAGGAAGATCCTACGTTCCGTGCTCACACGGACGAAGAGACCGGCCAAACGATCATCGCAGGTATGGGTGAGCTTCACCTTGAGATTCTAGTTGACCGTATGCTTCGTGAATTCAAAGTTGAAACAAACGTTGGTAAACCACAAGTTGCTTACCGTGAAACGTTTAAGACAGCTGCGAAGGTCGAAGGTAAATTCGTTCGTCAATCCGGCGGACGCGGTCAATTCGGTCATTGTTGGGTTGAGTTCTCACCGCTTGAGCCAGGTACAGGTTTTGTCTTTGAAAACAAAACTGTGGGCGGCTCGATTCCGCGTGAGTTCATTGCTCCAATTCAAGCAGGTATCGAAGAATCGATGAAAAATGGTGTCGTTGCCGGCTTCCCGGTTGTTGATATCAAAGCAGTCGTTGTCGACGGTTCCTACCATGACGTTGACTCCTCGGAGATGGCGTTCAAAATTGCTGGATCGATGGCGCTTAAAGCAGCGAAAGAGAAATGTAACCCAATCCTGCTTGAGCCTATCATGAAAGTAGAAGTAACTGTACCAGAAGAGTACATGGGCGACGTAATGGGTATGCTGAGCTCCCGTCGTGGACGTATCGAAGGTTCGGACACACGCCATGGTGCGTTGATCGTTCGTGCTAAGGTGCCTCTGGCTGAGATGTTTGGTTATTCCACAGTTCTTCGTTCCGGTACACAAGGACGCGGCGTATTCTCCATGGAGCTTTCGCACTATGAAGAAGTACCACGTTCGATCTCGGAAGAAATCGTGTCCAAGTCCAAAGGTTCTGCTTAATAGCAGCCTAATGGCCCGGATGATATAAGTTGTACTTTGGCCGGATGATAAACCTCACTCGGGGCCTTCCGGCCGATCACATAATCTTCTCTATAATTAAGGAGGAATTAGTTCAATGGCTAAGGCTAAATTTGAACGTAATAAACCACACGTTAATATCGGTACAATCGGCCACGTCGATCACGGTAAAACAACGTTGACTGCTGCAATCACTACAGTTCTTTCGAAAAGATACGGCGGTGCTGCTGTAGCATTCGACCAAATCGACAAAGCTCCAGAAGAGCGCGAGCGCGGTATCACGATCTCGACAGCTCACGTTGAGTATGAGACGCCTAACCGTCACTACGCTCACGTTGACTGCCCAGGTCACGCCGACTACGTTAAGAACATGATCACTGGTGCTGCTCAAATGGACGGCGCAATCCTGGTTGTATCCGCAGCTGACGGCCCTATGCCGCAAACTCGCGAGCACATCCTTTTGTCCCGCCAAGTAGGCGTACCTTACATCGTCGTATTCCTGAACAAATGCGACATGGTTGAAGATGATGAGCTTCTTGAACTCGTTGAGATGGAAGTTCGCGACCTTCTTAGCGAATACGAGTTCCCAGGCGATGATACTCCAATCATCCGTGGTGCTGCTCGTGAAGCACTTCAAAACCCAGATGGCGAGTGGGCTGACAAAATCGTTGAATTGTTCGAACAAGTCGACACTTACATCCCAACTCCACAACGTGATACTGACAAGCCGTTCCTTATGCCAGTTGAGGACGTGTTCACAATCACAGGTCGTGGTACAGTTGCTACAGGACGCGTTGAGCGTGGCGTAGTTAAAGTATCTGACGAAGTTGAAATCATCGGTATTGCTGAAGAAACTCGCAAATGCGTAGTAACAGGCGTTGAGATGTTCCGCAAATTGCTTGATTCCGCACAAGCTGGTGACAACGTAGGCGCATTGCTTCGTGGTGTAGACCGTAAAGACATCGAGCGTGGTCAAGTACTTGCTAAGCCGGGTTCCGTTAAACCACACACGAACTTTACAGCTCAAATCTACGTTCTTACTAAAGAAGAGGGTGGCCGTCACAAGCCTTTCTTCACAGGCTACCGTCCACAGTTCTACTTCCGTACAACTGACGTAACAGGTATCATCTCTTTGCCAGAAGGCACTGAAATGGTTATGCCTGGCGACAACATCACAGTTACGGTTGAGCTTATCGCTCCAATCGCTCTGGAAGATGGTACTCGCTTCGCGATCCGTGAAGGCGGTCGTACAGTTGGTGCAGGTGCAGTAGCATCCATCCAAAAATAATGAACTGCGGCGAAAGCTGCAGATCGCAGCAAACCCTCACTTATGTGAGGGTTTGTTTTTTTTCTATAATTTGAGGTTTGCGGTTTTGGTCTGGATTCATTATTATAGGTGAAGACAAAGACGTGCTGATTAAAGCAATCAGCGAACACAGCAATGACAATGATCGAATCGGAAAGTGGCTGATGGTTAGAGCCACTTTTTATTATGACTTTCTCACTGAGCGAAGTTTAATGAAGAAGTTTGATGAGTTGTGCAGCAGAGTGAAATATGAGCCGGAGAGTTTACGTGCTGCCTTTGCAATTCAGTTGTTATCACTAATTTCTTTTATAATGAAGCAACAGAATAACAACAGCAGCCGCAGGCCATATTTCACGGCGCGGAACACAACGATGTCATCCAATCATTTCTTTTAAAGAAGCAAACATTTTAGTTGCATTCGCCCAGAGAATTCGATATAATATTGTCTGTTGGTCTGTGACGTTGCGATGATGTAAGAGGTTGCCGACACACCAGGCTCCTTTGCCATGAGGGGCGTGACGGGTTTTCTTACGGAGTATGTCCGATACTAAATTGGGCGATAGAAGGAGGGACTTTGAAATGGCAAAGCAAAAGATTCGTATCCGTTTGAAAGCATACGATCATAGAATTCTGGATCAATCCGCAGAGAAGATTGTTGAAACTGCGAAACGTTCCGGTGCAGGCGTGTCTGGGCCGATTCCGCTTCCGACTGAGAAGCAAATCATCACCATTCTACGTGCGGTACACAAGTACAAGGATTCTAGGGAGCAATTCGAAATGCGCACTCATAAGCGTTTGATCGATATTGTTAACCCAACACCGCAAACGGTTGATGCGTTGATGCGCTTGGATCTACCATCCGGTGTAGATATCGAAATCAAACTGTAATAAAGTACATTTGAAAACCGAAAGGAAATGAGGTGTCAACATGAAAGGTATCTTAGGTAAAAAACTTGGCATGACGCAAGTGTTCACCGCTGAAGGTAACGTAGTACCAGTAACGGTAATCGAAGCAGGTCCTTGTGTTGTTTTGCAGAAGAAAGACCAAGAGAATGATGGATATGTATCCGTTCAAGTAGGTTTCTCTGACAAGAAAGTAAACAGAGCAAACAAGCCGGAAATCGGCCACGCGAAAAAAGCCGAAACGGCTCCTAAGCGCTACGTTCGTGAATTCCGCGGCATCGCTGAATATGAAGTTGGCCAAGAGATTAAGGCTGATGTATTCGCAGCTGGCGAGTTTGTTGACGTAACGGCAACTTCCAAAGGTAAAGGTTTCCAAGGTAACATCAAACGTTGGAATCAAAGCCGCGGTCCAATGGCGCACGGTTCCCGTTATCACCGTGGACCAGGTTCGATGGGTTCGATTCAAGCGAACCGCGTTCCTAAAGGTAAACACCTTCCAGGTCACATGGGTAACGAAACAGTTACGATTCAAAACCTTGAAATCGTACGCGTTGATGTTGAACGCAACGTATTGCTCGTTAAAGGCTCCATTCCGGGCCCTAAAAATAGCTTCGTTAAAGTTAAATCTACGGTGAAGAAATAATCGTTAAAGAAAGGAGGAACATGAAATGCCGAAAGTAGCACTTTTTAGCGTGAATGGATCGCAAGTTGGCGAGGTTGAATTGTCCGAAGCAGTATTCGGTGTTGAACCTAACGTTCACGTATTGCATAGCGCAGTATTGTTGCAGCAAGCTTCTGAGCGCAGAGGCACGCACAAGACGAAAGGCCGCTCCGAAGTACGTGGTGGCGGACGTAAACCTTGGAAACAAAAAGGTACAGGTCGTGCACGTCAAGGTAGCATTCGCTCCCCACAATGGGTTGGCGGTGGTACAGTGTTCGGACCAACTCCACGCAGCTACAGCTTCAAACTTCCTAAAAAAGTTCGTCGCTTAGCGATCAAATCTGCATTGTCATCTAAAGTTATTGATAACGAGATTATCGTTCTTGATCAACTGACATTTGCAGCTCCTAAGACTAAAGAATTCGCAGCGATCTTGAACAACCTGAAAGTGGCTCGTAAAGCACTTGTTGTTACAGCTAGCTACGAAGATAACGTAGCTCTTTCCGCTCGTAACCTTCCTAACGTGAAGTTCGTTGTAGCCGATGGCATCAATGTTCTCGATGTTATGAAATACGACAAGCTTATTATCACTAAAGAAGCAGTTGAAAAAGTACAGGAGGTGCTTGCGTAATGAAAAATCCACGCGATATTATCAAGCGCCCGATTATCACGGAACAAACGAGCGATTTCATGGCGAACAAACGCTATGTTTTCGAAGTTGATCTTCGTGCGAACAAGACTGAGATCAAACTCGCGATTCAATCGATCTTCAAAGTAAAAGTAACAAGCGTAAACACGCTTCGCATGCCAGCTAAGCCTAAGCGCTATGGCAAACACAGCGGATATACGTCCGAGTGGAAAAAAGCGATCGTGCAACTGAGCGCTGACAGCAACGAACTTGAGTTTTTCGAAACAGTTTAATCTTACGTTCGGGCCATAAGGTCAACGTGATTAAACAAGATATCGGTTAAGGAGGGAATCGAAGTGCCAGTTAAGAAGTATAAACCGACATCTCCAGCGCGTCGTGGTATGTCCGTCTCGACATTTGAAGAGATCACGACAAGCACACCGGAGAAATCGCTTCTTGCGCCGCTTTTCAAAAAAGCTGGTCGTAACAACCAAGGTAAAATTACGGTTCGTCATCACGGTGGCGGCCACAAACGTAAATACCGTATCATCGACTTCAAACGTAATAAGGACGGTATCGTAGGTAACGTCGCGACGATCGAATACGATCCGAACCGTACGTCCAACATCGCACTTATCCACTATGTGGATGGCGAGAAAGCCTACATCATCGCACCAAAAGGTTTGAAAGTTGGGGATAAAGTCGTATCCGGCGTGGGTGCAGACATCAAGATCGGCAACGCATTGCCACTTGAAAACATCCCAGTAGGTACAGTTATCCACAACATCGAGTTGAAACCTGGTAAAGGCGGGCAATTGGTTCGTGCTGCCGGTACTGATGCTCAACTTCTTGGTAAAGAAGAGCATTACGTTACAATTCGCTTGACGTCTGGTGAAGTACGTCGTATCCTGAAGAAATGCCGTGCAACAATCGGTTCTGTTGGTAACGAAGATCACGAACTCGTGAAAATCGGTAAAGCCGGCCGTTCCCGTTGGTTGGGTAAACGTCCTGAAGTTCGTGGTGTTGTAATGAACCCTAACGATCACCCACACGGTGGTGGTGAAGGCCGTGCACCAATCGGACGTAAATCGCCTATGTCGCCATGGGGTAAACCAACTCTCGGCGCTAAAACGCGTAAGAAGAAGAAAGCATCGAGCCAATACATTATTCGTCGTCGTACGAAGTAATAGGCACCTCGGCGTCATCTGCTTAGCGCACGGCGCCCACGTAACAATAGCGTGAAGGGAGGATCATCCATGGGTCGCAGTTTGAAGAAAGGTCCGTTTATCGACGGCTACCTGCTTAAGAAAGTTGAAGTTCTGAACGAAACGGAAAAGAAGACTGTTGTCAAAACTTGGTCGCGTCGTTCTACAATTTTCCCGCAATTCATCGGACACACGTTCGCTGTTTATGACGGTAAAAAACACGTGCCGGTATATGTGACAGAAGATATGGTTGGCCACAAACTCGGTGAGTTCGCGCCAACACGTTCATATAAAGGTCACGGTAACGACGACAAGAAGACAGGCCGTCGTTAATCGGTTAAATAGTTAAGGTCATAAAGTTTGAGAGGAGGTTCATCCATGCAACAAGCTAAAGCGTTCGCTAATCACGTCCGCATTGCACCTCGTAAAGCTCAATTGGTTGTTGATTTGATTCGTGGTAAGCAAGTTGGCGAAGCAATCGCTATCCTGCGTCACACGCCAAGATCAGCATCTCCAATCGTTGAGAAGTTGCTGAATTCCGCTATCGCAAACGCGGAGCACAACTACCAATTGGACGTGAACAAATTGGTCATTTCACAAGTATTTGTGAACCAAGGACCAACAATGAAACGTTTCCGCCCGCGCGCAATGGGCCGTGCTAGCCGAATTAATAAGAGAACCAGCCACATTACTTTGGTGGTATCCGAAAAATAAGGAGGGAAAACGTGTGGGACAAAAAGTAAATCCGGTCGGACTTCGTATCGGTATTATCCGTGATTGGGAGTCCAAATGGTACGCTGGTAAAGACTTCGGCGACTTGCTTATGGAAGACGTAAAAATCCGTGAGCACCTGAAGAACAAGCTTAAAGATGCGGCAGTTTCCAAGTTCGAAATCGAACGTGCAGCTAACCGCGTTAACGTTACTATTCATACAGCTAAGCCTGGTATGGTAATTGGTAAAGGCGGTTCCGAAGTTGAAACACTTCGTTCCGAGCTTTCGAAAATTGCTAAAGGCAAAAAAGTGCACATCAACATCTCCGAGATTAAACATCCTGAGCTGGATGCGGTTCTCGTAGCTGAAAGTATTGCACAACAACTTGAACGCCGGATTTCCTTCCGTCGTGCAATGAAACAATCGATCCAACGTACGCTCCGTTCTGGCGCGAAAGGTATCAAAACTGCCGTTAGCGGCCGTCTTGGTGGCGCTGAGATCGCTCGTTCGGAAAGCTATAGCGAAGGTACAGTTCCTCTTCATACGCTGCGTGCGGATATTGACTATGGAACAGCGGAAGCTCATACAACTTACGGCCGTATCGGCGTTAAAGTATGGATCTACCGCGGTGAAATCCTTCCAACTAAGAAGAAAGCTCCACAGGAAGGAGGCAACTAATCATGTTGGTACCTAAACGTGTCAAACATCGTAAACAACAACGTGGTCATATGAAAGGTCGTGCAAAAGGCGGCGCTGAAGTAGTATTCGGCGAATTCGGTCTGCAAGCACTTGAGCCTTCATGGATCACTAACCGTCAAATCGAAGCAGCGCGTATCGCGATGACTCGTTACATTAAACGTGGCGGTAAAGTATGGATTAAGATTTTCCCTGATAAACCGATTACTCAGAAGCCTCTTGAAGTTCGGATGGGTAGCGGTAAAGGTAACGTAGAAAAATGGGTTGCTGTCGTAAAACCGGGCAAAATAATGTTCGAGCTTGCTGGCGTTTCTGAAGAGATCGCACGTGAAGCTATGCGTCTTGCAGCACATAAACTTCCAGTAAAAACGAAGTTCGTGAAACGCGAAGAAGTGGGTGGTGAAGCAAATGAAGGCTAACGATTTCCGCAACCTTACCTCTGTTGAACTCGAACAGAAAGTCGCTGGATTCAAAGAAGAGCTATTCAACCTTCGTTTTCAATTGGCTACCGGCCAACTGGAAAACCCAACTCGCATCCGCGATGTTCGTAAGGACATAGCTCGTGCCAAAACCGTTCTTCGTGAAAGAGAACTCGGAATTAGCAGCTAATCTGCTTATACCCGTGACCGATAACGAATGTATGGAAGGAGGATGAACATGAGCGAACGTAATGCGCGCAAAGTTCTAATCGGTAAAGTAGTGTCTGACAAAATGGACAAAACAGTCGTAGTTGCGATTGAAACGTACAAGAAGCATGACCTATACCACAAACGTATTAAATATACGAAAAAATTCAAAGCACATGACGAGAACAACCAGGCTAAGATTGGCGATGTCGTCAAAGTCATGGAAACTCGCCCGCTTTCGAAAGATAAACGGTTCCGTTTAGTCGAAATCGTTGAAGCTGCTGTTATTTTCTAAGAATGCTTTAAGAAGCATTTTCTCGAAAGGAGGACGTTGAAATGATTCAACCATTTACGCGTTTGGCCGTCGCTGACAACTCCGGCGCGAAAGAACTTATGTGCATTCGTGTACTAGGTGGTACTGGACGTCGTGTAGGCCACATCGGCGATCTGATCGTCTGCTCCGTCAAACAAGCAACACCCGGTGGCGTTGTCAAAAAGGGTGACGTAGTAAAAGCGGTTATCGTTCGTACTAAACGCGCGGTTCGCCGTAAAGACGGATCGTACATCGCATTTGATGAGAATGCAGCTGTAATCGTAAAAGAAGACAAGAGCCCGCGCGGCACACGTATTTTCGGACCAGTAGCTCGCGAACTTCGCGACCGCGACTTCATGAAAATCGTATCGCTTGCTCCGGAAGTTATCTAATTAGTATCTTGCGCTGAAGGCGCAGGGCACGCAGGAGGTGTAACTCATGCCACGGTTGAAAAAAGTGTTGGAATCTCACAACAATAAATTGCACGTTAAAAAAGACGACACGGTTATGGTCATTACGGGTAAAGACAAAGGCAAAAAAGGCCGCGTTATTGCTGCGTATCCGCGTCAAAACCGCGTACTCGTCGAAGGCGTCAATATGGTGAAAAAACATACTCGTCCATCGCAAGCTAATCCGCAAGGCGGCATTATCGAGCAAGAAGCGGCGATTCATGTATCCAACGTTATGCACATCGATCCTAAGAGCGGTAAAGTAACTCGGATCGGTTACAAAGTGCTTGATAACGGTAAAAAAGTCCGGATCGCTAAGAAGTCCGGCGAGGTTATTGATTAATTAACCGATACGGAAAGGAGGTTCACGTTACATGGCAGTAAGAATGAAAGATCGTTTTCTTAATGAAATCACTCCTGCTCTAATGCAGAAGTTCAATTACACAACAGTTATGCAAGTACCTAAGATCGAGAAAGTGGTTATCAACATGGGTGTTGGTGAAGCTGTTTCGAACTCCAAAGTGCTTGACGCTGCTGTTGAAGATATGCGCTTGATCGCTGGTCAAAAACCTGTCGTAACTCGCTCGAAAAAGTCGATCGCAGGTTTCAAACTTCGCGAAAACATGCCAATCGGGGTTAAAGTAACACTGCGCGGTGAGCGTATGTACTACTTCCTTGATAAACTGTTCAACGTTACTCTTCCTCGCGTACGTGACTTCCGCGGTGTTTCGAACAAAGCGTTCGACGGCCGTGGTAACTACACACTGGGCTTGAAAGAGCAATTGATCTTCCCGGAGATCGAGTATGATAAAGTTGATAAAGTTCGTGGTATGGACGTCGTCATCGTCACGACGGCAAAAACGGACGAAGAAGCTCGTGAACTGCTGACCCAATTGGGCATGCCGTTTACGAAGTAATCCACAGGAGGTGTAATACCAAGTGGCAAAAACTTCGATGAAGGTTAAGCAGCAACGTGCTCCTAAATTCAAAGTGCAGGCTTATACACGCTGCGAACGTTGCGGCCGTCCGCATTCCGTTTTGCAAAAGTTTAAAATTTGCCGGATTTGTTTCCGTGAATTAGCATACAAAGGCCAGATACCTGGCGTTAAAAAAGCAAGCTGGTAATCAGCCTAGTTCGGGAAGGAGGTTTACACAATGGTTATGTCTGATCCGATCGCAGATATGCTTACACGCATTCGCAACGCAAACGTTGTGCGTCATGAGACGGTAGAAATGCCTGCTTCTAAAGTTAAGAAGCAAATCGCAGAAATTTTGAAACGCGAGGGCTTTATCCGCGATGCTGAGTTTATCGAAGATAGCAAACAAGGGATTATCCGTATTTTCTTGAAATACGGCCCGAACCAAGAGCGTGTAATTACGGGGCTGAAACGCATCAGCAAACCGGGTCTACGCGTATACACGAAGAGCACTGAAGTGCCTCGCGTACTGGGTGGCTTGGGAATGGCGATCATTTCCACATCTAAAGGAATTATGACTGACAAAGAAGCTCGCCAAGTTAAATCCGGCGGCGAAGTTGTCTGCTACGTTTGGTAATTAACTGTCACAACGATTGGAGGTGTAACAATGTCTCGTATTGGCCGTAAACCAATTCAAGTTCCAGGTGGTGTAAACATCGACCTGGACAACAGCGTAATCACTGTTAAAGGACCTAAAGGTACACTGAGCCGCGAACTTCACAAGGATATGAAAGTGGTAGTTGCGGACAGCGTCATTACTGTTGAGCGTCCTTCTGACAATAAATTGCATCGTTCCCTGCACGGTACAACTCGCAGCGTCATTGCTAACATGGTTAGTGGTGTTACTGAAGGCTTCGTTAAGAACCTTGAGCTAGTAGGCGTTGGTTACCGTGCAAACAAAACTGGCGAGAAAATCGTACTTAACGTTGGTTACTCGCACCCAGTGGAAATCACTCCTGAGAGTGGCATCGAGTTCGAAGTTCCTGCGAACACGAAAATCATCGTAAAAGGTATCGACAAAGAACTCGTTGGTGCAACTGCTGCGAAGATCCGCTCCGTACGTGAGCCTGAGCCGTATAAAGGTAAAGGTATCAAGTATGAAGGCGAGCGTATCCTTCGTAAAGAAGGTAAAGCTGGTAAGAAGAAATAAGCAGCTGCTTAACCGCGCTGCTTGATCGGATAGCTTCATAAGGACTGAGAAAGGAGTGTACAACGAATGATTACAAAAGGCGATAAGAACAAAGCACGTCTTAAACGTCACCTGCGTGTGCGTAAGAAAATCAGCGGAACTACGCAGCGTCCACGTCTCTCTGTATTCCGTTCCTCCAAGCACATCTATGCACAATTGATTGATGATGTACAAGGCGTAACGGTCGCATCTGCGTCTACGCTCGATAAAGAAATTGCAGAACAATTCAGCAATGGTGGTAACATTGAAGCTGCTCGTAAAATCGGTGAAGTGATTGCTTCTCGCGCTAAAGCGAAAGGCGTTGACAAAGTCGTATTTGACCGCGGCGGATACTTGTACCACGGAAGAATTCAAGCACTGGCTGATGCAGCTCGTGAAGCAGGTCTTGAATTCTAAAAGATAATACTTATGAAGGAGGTAACTCGACTTGCGTATAGATCCCAATGCATTGGAACTTACTGAAAAAGTAGTTCAAATCAACCGTGTAGCGAAAGTAGTAAAAGGCGGACGCCGTTTCAGCTTTAGCGCTCTAGTAGTTGTAGGCGACGGTAAAGGATATGTTGGCGCAGGAATCGGTAAAGCGGGCGAAGTACCTGATGCAATTCGCAAAGGTATCGAGGACGCTAAGAAAAACCTGATTCATGTTCCACTCGTGAAAACAACAATTCCACACCAAGTACTTGGACACTTCGGCGCTGGCCGCGTATTGCTGAAACCAGCTTCTGAAGGTACTGGAGTAATTGCAGGCGGACCGGTTCGTGCCGTTCTTGAGCTTGCTGGTGTTGGCGACATTCTGACCAAATCGCTTGGTTCTTCAAACTCCATGAATATGGTTAACGCGACACTGGAAGGACTTTCCCGTCTGAAACGTGCCGAGGACGTTGCTAAACTTCGTGGTAAAACCGTGAAAGAGCTTTTGGGCTAAGGAGGAGAATACGATGGCAAAATTGCAAATCACCCTCGTTCGCAGCCTGATCGGTCGTAACGAGAAGCAGCGTGCGACAGTTGCTACGCTTGGTCTTCGCAAAATTCGTCAATCGGTTGTCCACAGTGACAGCCCGGCTATCCGTGGCATGATTACTCATGTCAGCCACTTGATTAAAGTGGAAGAAGTACAAGCTTAATCGCCATACAGGGCGTAGCAATATTGTAGTAACAAGTGATGTCGCAAGACACCGCAAAACATTAAGGAGGTGCAACGCACGATGAAACTGCATGATCTCAAACCAGCTGAGGGCTCTCGTAAAGAGGGTTTCCGCAAAGGCCGTGGTATCGGTAGCGGTAACGGTAAAACTGCGGGTCGCGGTCACAAAGGTCAAAATGCTCGTTCCGGCGGCGGTGTTCGCCCAGGATTCGAGGGCGGTCAAAACCCATTGTACCGTCGTTTGCCTAAACGCGGCTTTAACAACCCGTTCCGTAAAGAGTATGCGATTGTGAACATCGATGAGTTGAATAGCTTTGCAGCTGGCACAGAGGTAACTCCTGAGCTACTGCTTGAGCAAGGTATCGTTAAAAACCCACAGAGCGGAATCAAGATCTTGGGTAATGGCGAAATCACTGTTCAGCTTACGGTAAAAGCAAGCAAGTTCTCTCAATCTGCGGTAGAGAAAATCCAGGCTGCCGGCGGTAAAACCGAGGTGATCTAATTGTTCAAGACCGTGTCCAACATTTGGAAAGTGGAAGACCTTCGCAGACGGATCCTGTTCACGTTGTTCATCTTGTTGGTCTACCGGATCGGTTCATTCATCCCGGTTCCTGGTGTTAACAAAGATGTATTTACGCAAACTGATCAGGCCGGTTCTGAGTTGTTTGGTTTGCTCAATACGTTTTCCGGTGGGGCACTGTTCCAGTTCTCGATTTTCGCGATCGGGATCATGCCTTACATCACCTCGTCGATCATCGTACAATTGTTGTCGATGGACGTAATCCCTAAATTCGCTGAATGGGCGAAGGAAGGCGAGAACGGAAAACGTAAGCTTGCTCAAATCACTCGGTACGGTACCGTTATTCTTGGTTTGATCCAAGGTTTCGGTACAGCGATCGGTTTTAATCGGCTATATTCGCTCGATATGATCCCGAATGCAACTTCTACGGATTATATTATGATTGCGATAATCCTTACGGCAGGAACTGCCTTCCTCATGTGGCTCGGAGAGCAAATCACAGAGAGAGGCATCGGTAACGGGATCTCGGTCCTGATCTTTGCCGGGATCGTAGCTAGAATTCCTTCACATGCACGTTCGATTTACCAACAAGAGTTCGTGGATGTGCAAGGTTCGATTTTCCTCAGCATCATAAAGGTAGTTGCGATTATCGTTGCAATCATTGCAATCGTAGTCGGAGTTATCTTCGTTCAACAAGGGATTCGTAAAATTCCGGTTCAATACGCTAAACGCGTCGTTGGTCGGAAAATGTACGGTGGTCAATCGACTCACATTCCGCTCAAAGTAAACGGTGCAGGTGTTATTCCTGTAATCTTTGCAGTATCGCTTCTGATGTTCCCGATCACGATCGCGAACTTCTGGTCGACGCACGCTTGGGCTAAATGGGTTCAAGAACACATGCCGTATGACAAACCACTTGGTATGGTGTTGTACGTAATCCTGATTATCGCTTTCACGTTCTTCTACACGTTCGTGCAAATCAATCCGGTGCAGATGGCTGATCAAATGAAGAAGAATGGCGGATATATCCCAGGCATTCGTCCGGGCAAACCGACTTCTTCCTACATTACACGCGTTATGTCGCGAATCACGCTCAGCGGTGCGATTTTCTTATCGCTTATCTCGATCTTGCCGGTTCTGTTCGGTACGCTCGCAGATCTGCCTCGTGACGTGAAGCTAGGCGGCACCTCGCTGCTAATCGTAATCGGTGTAGCACTGGATACGATGAAGCAGATCGAGACGCAATTGATCAAGCGCCACTACAAAGGGTTTATCAATAAATAACTGTAGGTTCGCTAGCGGGCTTCCGCGCATGTAGCATGTGGCGGGACCCGGCCGAGCCTATTATGTTTAAAGCGAGGAACACGCTAATGAACATCTTATTCATGGGCCCTCCAGGTGCAGGTAAAGGCACACAGGCGGAACGTATTGTAGATACTTTCAAAGTACCTCATATCTCCACTGGTGATGCTTTCCGTTTAGCAATGAAGCAAGGTACTCCACTTGGTGTAAAGGCAAAGGAATTCGTAGATCAAGGTCTACTTGTTCCCGATGAAATTACGAACGGCATCGTTCGTGATCGTCTTGCGCAAGAGGATTGCAACGGAGGCTTCCTGCTTGACGGTTTTCCACGCACGCTTCAGCAAGCTGAGGCACTGGACGGGATGTTGGCTGAAATGGGACGCAGTATCGATCACGTCGTTAACCTCAAAGTTGACCGCGGTCTACTGCTTGCGCGTCTGACCGGTCGTCGCATTTGTAAATCATGCGGCTCCACTTACCATGTTATGTTCAACCCGCCGAAGCAAGAAGGCGTTTGTGATAAATGCGGCGGTGAGCTGTATCAGCGGTCAGACGATACGGAAGCAAAAGTAGGCACGCGTCTTGACGAATACATCTCCAAAACTGCTCCACTGCTTGAGTACTACTCGAGCAAAGGCGTTTTGTGTGAAGTAGACGGCGAGAAGGAAATCGACGAAGTTACGACTGATATCGTAAGCTGCCTACGGGGAACAGCGGAATGATCATATGCAAATCCGAGTCGGAATTGCAATATATGAGAAGAGCTGGTCAAATTGTTGCGGAAACGCATCAAGTGCTTAAACAAGCGATTCGTCCCGGTGTAACAACCAAAGAATTGGACGACATTGCTGAATCGTACATTCGCAGTCAGGACGCCACACCTTCTTTCAAAGGGTACAATCAATTTCCTGCCAGCATCTGCGCTTCTGTAAACAATGAGCTGGTACACGGCATTCCTGGACCACGCAAGCTGAACGATGGTGACATCATCAGCATTGATATCGGCGCACAGTATAAAGGGTTTCATGGCGATTCGGCTTGGACCTATGGTGTGGGCGAGATAAGTGAAGAGTCCCAGAGGCTACTCGACATTACAGAGAAGTCACTGTATGCAGGGCTCGCACTCGTGAAGCCGGATGTTCGTTTGTTTACCATCTCGCATGCGATTCAACAAGTGATCGAAGCTGCTGGTTTCTCTGTCGTTCGTGAGTTTGTGGGGCATGGCATTGGTGCAGAATTGCACGAAGAACCGCAAATTCCGAACTATGGATTACCCGATCGCGGACCGCGTCTTAAACCAGGAATGGTTCTGGCGATTGAGCCGATGGCCAACATCGGTGAGCGATATGTGCGTACGCTGGTGGATAATTGGACAGTCGTTACTGAGGACGGTACATGGTGTGCTCACTTCGAGCATACGGTGGCTGTCACTGCAGATGGCTGCGAGATATTAACCCTATCCAGAGAGCAGGCAGGTTGAGCGCATTGGAATATATGCCGGAGATCGGCCGACTTGTGAAGGTGCTTCGGGGGAAGGACGCAGGCACATTTGCCGTTATCATTCAGATTCTGGATGAACGTTTTGTTCTTGTGGCAGATGGTGACAAGCGGCGCTTCGATCAATCGAAGAAGAAGAACGTACTGCATCTTCTGATGCAACCGGAAGTCAGCTCAGAAGTGGCTGACAGCATGCGGGAAACCGGCCGTGTAACAAACGCAAAAATGCGTTATGCTATTCAGAAGGCTTTGCAAGGGAAAGGAGACTGACTTTGGCTAAAGAAGACGTCATTGAAGTCGAAGGTACGGTTATTGAACCACTACCAAACGCTATGTTCAAGGTGGAGCTGGAGAACGGACATCAGATTCTCGCTCATGTATCGGGCAAGCTCAGAATGCATTTCATCCGTATTCTGACTGGAGATAAAGTAGTCATTCAGTTGTCGCCTTATGATTTGTCTAGAGGACGCATTACCTATCGGAAGTAGGCTGCTAAGCGGTCTACCCACGAAAGATATCGGGAGGTAATCACAATGAAGGTAAGACCTTCGGTCAAGCCGATTTGCGAGAAATGTAAAGTCATTCGCCGCAAAGGCAATGTTATGGTTATTTGTGAAAATCCGAAACACAAACAAAAACAAGGATAAAGGAGGGATAACGATACATGGCACGTATTTCTGGTGTAGACTTACCGCGTGATAAGCGCGTTGTCATCGCTCTGACATACATCTTCGGTATTGGCAGAACAACTGCTAACAAGATCTTGGAAGCGACTGGTATTAGCGAAAATACTCGTGTACGCGATCTGACTGAAGATGAAGTTAGCCAACTTCGCGAAACAATCGACAAGACTGTTAAAGTAGAAGGCGACCTTCGTCGTGAGATCTCGCTTAACATCAAGCGTCTGATCGAGATCGGTTGCTACCGTGGCGTTCGTCACCGTCGTGGTCTTCCGGTTCGTGGTCAACGGACTAAAACAAATGCTCGTACTCGTAAAGGTCCTCGTCGGACTGTAGCGAACAAGAAGAAATAAGAAGGAGGGATAACCGATAATGGCAAAACCAAAAAAAGTGGTGCGTACGAAACGTCGTGACCGTAAAAATATTGATACTGGCGTAGCGCATATCCGCTCGACATTCAATAATACGATCGTAACGATCACAGATCCGCACGGAAACGCGATTTCTTGGGCAAGCTCGGGTAACCTCGGCTTTAAAGGTTCCCGTAAGAGCACGCCTTACGCAGCTCAAATGGCTGCAGAATCCGCAGCTAAAGCGGCAATGGAACACGGAATGAAAACTGTCGAAGTAATGGTTAAAGGCCCAGGCGCAGGTCGTGAAGCAGCAATTCGTTCACTTCAAGCAACTGGTCTAGAAGTTAACCTTATTAAAGACGTAACTCCGGTTCCACACAACGGATGCCGCCCGCCAAAACGTCGTCGCGTATAGTCAATATTTGTGGTATCAAATTAATCCAACTTGTGAATAATGGTTGTGAAGGTTTGCCATACTACATGATTTGACTGCAACCGCGATAATGGTAACGGAGCGACGTTTTGAGGGAGGGTTCTATTAGTGATTGAGATCGAAAAGCCGAAAATCGAAACCGTAGAACTGAATGAGGATGGCACGTACGGAAGGTTCGTCGTTGAACCGCTTGAACGCGGATACGGAGCAACGCTAGGGAATTCCCTGCGTAGAATTCTGTTGTCGTCGCTGCCTGGTGCAGCGGTAACCTCTGTTCAAATCGACGGTGTACTTCATGAGTTCTCTACGGTTCCAGGTGTGATGGAAGACGTAACTGAAATCATCCTGAATCTCAAAGGCCTCTCGCTAAAAATCCATTCCGACGAAGAGAAGGTATTGGAAATTGATGCGGAAGGCGAAGGCAACGTTACGGCTGGCGATATTCGCGCAGACAGCGATGTCGAGATTTTAAGCCCTGATCTTCATATCGCGACGCTGGCCTCCGGTGCACGTCTCCACATGCGAGTATTCGCTAATCGCGGACGCGGTTATGTGCAAGCAGATCGTAACAAACGGGAAGATCAGCCAATTGGCGTCATCCCTGTTGATTCGATCTACACGCCGATTACTCGTGTGAACTACTCAGTTGAGAACACTCGTGTTGGTCAAGTGACTAACTACGATAAGCTCACACTTGAGGTTTGGACCGACGGAAGCATTCGTCCGGAAGAGGCTGTAAGCCTCGGCGCCAAAATTTTGACTGAGCATCTGGATCTATTCGTTGGTTTGACTGACGAAGCGAAAGATGCTGAGATCATGGTTGAAAAAGAAGAAGACAAGAAAGAGAAAGTGCTCGAGATGACGATCGAAGAACTCGATCTGTCCGTGCGTTCTTATAACTGTCTCAAACGTGCAGGTATCAATACCGTTCAAGAGCTGATCACGAAGACGGAAGAAGACATGATGAAAGTCCGCAACCTCGGACGCAAGTCTTTGGAAGAAGTTCAAGAGAAGCTTGAGGAACTCGGTCTTGGCCTCCGCATGGAAGAATAAAAAGCAGCGCAGACTAGATGTCTATAGACTGTTTTAAGGAGGGGAAATTCGAATGGCATATTCAAAATTGAGCCGTGACGCTAGCTCCCGGAAAGCATTGTTCCGCGACCTCGTTACTGACTTGTTCTTGTATGAGCGTATTCAAACGACTGAGGCGAAAGCGAAAGAACTTCGTCCAATCGCTGAGAAGCTGATCACGCTTGCTAAGCGTGGTGACCTTCATGCGCGTCGTCAAGTAGCAGCTTTCGTTCGCCGTGAGTCTCTTGTTGCGGGTGAGCAAGATGCAATCCAAAAATTGTTCTCCGAACTGGCTACTCGTTACTCGGAGCGTCCAGGCGGTTATACGCGTATCTTGAAACTAGGACCTCGTCGCGGTGACGCGGCGCCTATGGTTTACTTGGAACTGGTAGACCGCGCGTAGCAAACGAAGGGTGGACCTTGCGGCCACCTTTTTTTGTTGCCCATGGGTTGACGTCTAGGGTAGAGAGGAGATATGGGATGAGAAACATTCGGATGGTCATCAGCTATGTAGGTACTTCCTACCATGGCTTTCAGACACAGCCGATCGGTAATACGGTTCAAGATATTCTGGAGCAGGCGATTGTCGCGTTAACAGGGGAAAACGTAAATATTACAGCGTCGGGAAGAACAGATGCCGGTGTTCACGCTCGTGGGCAAGTCATTAACTTCCTGACGTCTTCACCAATTCCAGTGCATCGGTGGGCGTTGGCAATCAACTCTAGATTGCCGGATGATATCTCTGTGTTGAGAGCGGATGAAGTTCCCCTTGATTTTCACGCCAGTTATAGTGCTAAACGGAAAACGTATCGATACTCCATTGATACGAACAAGTTTGCGGATGTGTTTGAACGGCATTATCGGTTTCATTATCCCATGCCTCTTCATCTGTCAGAGATGAGAGCTGCGCTTGCGAAGCTGGTGGGCCAGCATGACTTTACGTCATTCGCATCGCAACGATCGACGAAACGCACCCATGTGCGAACGGTACTCAAAGCTCGGTTGGACGAGAGCGAAGGGAAGCTGGATCTCTTTATTACGGGGAATGGCTTCCTGTACAACATGGTTCGAATCATTGTAGGGACCCTTCTGCGGGTAGGTGAAGGCAGGCTTACTGTGGATGATGTTGTCCGCATTCTGGCTGCGAAGGACCGAACCAAGGCTGGGCCTACGGCTATGGCTCACGGCCTCACGCTGTGGGAAGTGGAATACGATAATTGACGAGCATTACCAGCTAATCACATGTATCGTGTCCAAAGAAATCACTTGCACTTGCCTATTCGTTGTAGTAGAATATAACTTGTGCTTTCTTAGTGGCTCTCCCACAGCCCCGACTGAGATCGCCGTATAAACACTAGCAATTAAAAGAGTAATCGAGCCGTTTAGAGATGATTGGCTCGAGGAGACCGATGGTCGATTCAGCATCATCTGTAAAGGTCACATAACATCATACATGAACCGATTGTTTGAATGAAGAAGGAGGAACATCCATGCGCATTACCTATATGGCTAAGCCAAATGAAGTTGAACGCAAATGGTACGTCATTGACGCAGAAGGCAAAACGCTTGGTCGTCTTGCGAGCGAAGCTGCAGCCCTGATCCGCGGCAAACACAAACCACAATTTACACCTCACGTTGACACTGGTGATTTCGTTGTTGTCATCAACGCTGAGAAGATCCACCTGACAGGTAAGAAGCTGCAAAACAAAATGTACTACCGTCACTCCATGTACCAAGGCGGATTGAAAGTTACTCCAGCCCAAGACATGATCAAGAACAAACCAGAGCAAGTTCTGGAGCAAGCGATTCACGGTATGCTTCCTAAAAATCGCCTTGGCGACAAAATGAAGATGAAGCTTAAAGTTTATGCAGGTTCGGAACATCCACATCAAGCACAAAATCCAGAAGTTTACGAACTTCGCGGTTAATTAGAGGGAGGACAGGTTCATGGCACAAGTTCAATACTATGGAACCGGTCGTCGTAAACACTCTGTAGCACGTGTACGTCTCGTGCCGGGTGAAGGACGAATCATTATTAACAAACGTGATCTGAGTGATTACTTCGGTTTGGAAACACTGAAGCTGATCGTGAAACAACCGCTTGCTCTTACTGAGACTGCAAGCAAATACGACATCTTGGTTATCGCACACGGTGGCGGTATCTCCGGACAAGCGGGCGCAATTCGCCACGGTATTTCCCGTGCATTGCTCAAAGCTGACCCAGAATTCCGTCCAGCTTTGAAACGTGCTGGGTTCTTGACTCGTGACCCACGTATGAAAGAGCGTAAAAAATACGGTCTTAAAGCAGCTCGTCGTGCACCACAATTCTCGAAACGTTAATATTTTTCTCACAATGCCTTCTCTGCTTATGCGGAGAAGGCATTTTTCATGTTTTTGCGTATTTATAATTATTGAACAATTTGATTAATGGACGTATAATTTAATGTAGATTAGTTTACTAGGAATTAAGAGATGGAGGAAATCATCATGAATCTTTTTGAAAAAGAAGCGCTCATTAAAGAGCAAGCTGAGCTATTGGAAAATGCAACGCCGCAGGAGATCTTGAAGTTTGCAGTAGAAACATTCCCGAACATTACATTTGCATGCAGTTTTGGTGCGGAAGATGTCGTACTGGTTGATATGCTGCAGAAGATCAGTCCGAATACAGATATTTTCTATCTGGATACAGACTTTCACTTCAAAGAAACGTATGAAACGCGTGATAAGATGGCAGAAATCTACAATTTGAAGTTCGTAGAAGTGAAGCCGGCTATTACACCTGAAGAGCAAGCTGCTCAATTCGGTGAGGAGCTGTGGAAGTCGGATGCAACTCAATGCTGCAACATTCGTAAAGTAGATCCACTTACTCAAATCCTATCCAAATATGAAGCATGGATTACTGGCATTCGTCGTGACCAAGCGCCGACCCGTGCGAACGCGAAGAAGATTGAATACGATACGAAGTTTGGTCTCGTGAAATTCAATCCAATTGCAAACTGGACATCGGAAGATGTTTGGGCATACATCCGTGAGAACAATGTATACTACAATCCGCTTCATGATAATCACTACCCAAGCATCGGTTGCGAATACTGCACACGTCAAGTAATGCCGGGCGAAGACCCTCGTGCAGGACGTTGGTCGGGTCAAGAGAAAACAGAGTGCGGATTGCATAAATAAAAAAGCAGAATTACCAATAGCAGTGAGAGTTTGACTCCGTCAAACTCCCTATTACAGGAGGCCATACATGACCAGCATTAAGCCGCATGGCGGCGCACTCGTCAACCGAATCGCAACAGGCGTCGAACGCGATGCGCTTCTAACAGAAGCAGCATCCTTACCAGTCATTATCGTGAAGACATGGGCAATTTCGGATTTGGATCTAATTGGCGTAGGTGCGTTCTCGCCGCTTACAGGTTTCTTGAATGAATCGGACTACCGCTCGGTTGTAGAGCGTATGCGCCTTGCAGATGGCACTGTGTGGAGTATTCCAATTACACTTGCTGTTGAAGAAGCAAAGGCAGCTGAGCTGTCCACAGGGCAGCGTGCAGCACTTATTGGCGAAGACAATACGGTGTACGGTGTGATTGATATCGAGAGCATCTACAGCGTTGATCAGAAGCATGAAGCTGTGAACGTGTTTAAGACTGATGATATCGAGCACCCAGGCGTAGCGAAGCTTCTCGAGCGCCCTTCTACCTATGTAGGTGGTCCGATTACAGTGTTGAACCGTCCAGTGCCGGAGAAATTTAACGAATTTTATTTTGATCCTTCTCAAACGAGACAGATCTTCGAAGAGAAGGGCTGGCGCACAGTCGTTGGCTTCCAGACTCGTAATCCGGTCCACCGTGCTCATGAATACATTCAGAAGGCTGCGATGGAGATCGTTGACGCGCTCTTCTTGAACCCGCTTGTTGGCGAAACGAAATCCGATGACGTTCCAGCGAATGTACGTATGAAGAGCTACATCGCGCTGCTTGAGAACTACTACCCGGCGGATCGTACGTTCCTCGGTGTATTCCCGGCAGCAATGCGCTATGCAGGACCTCGTGAAGCGATTTTCCATGCGATGGTTCGCAAAAACTACGGCTGCACGCATTTCATCGTTGGCCGTGATCATGCCGGTGTAGGCGACTACTACGGTACGTATGAAGCACAGGAGCTGCTCCGTTCGTTCACAGCGGATGAGCTGGGTATTATCCCGCTTTATTTTGAACACAGCTTCTTCTGCACGAAGTGCGGCAATATGGCTTCGAGCAAGACGTGCCCACACGATAAAGCGGATCATCTGACGCTGTCCGGTACGAAAGTTCGCGCACTATTGCGTGATGGCGTATGCCCGCCGCCGGAATTCTCCCGTCCAGAGGTTGCTAAGATCCTTATTGAAGGCATGGCGGAGCAACCTGTGAATTAACAGAGCTTACCCTACAAAACGCTTTTGTCCGTTTCAAGACGGCAAGGGCGTTTTTGCTTAGTTGTTCGCATAACAGGTCACCTCGTCCCATAGGATGATAAAGAGCACAGGACAATCTGTGCATGATCATCGGATGGAGATTGGGGTGGCTTTTTGTATGACCAGAGTTCGGAAACGATTCGTTGTCTGGATCACGTATCGGGGTGCGATGCGAATCACGCTAGGTGTCGTAGCTGTTATGCTGACTGTGATTCTGCTTACGCAGGAGGTGCCGGCTACGCGCACCTGGACGTATTGGACCTTACCGTTATCCGGCAAAGTGATCGCCATTGATGCAGGACATGGCGGAGTAGATGGAGGGGCAGTCAGTAAGCAGGGGCTCGTTGAGAAAGACCTGAATCTTGCGATTGCTCTGCAGCTTCGGGATTATCTGCAGCAAGCCGGCGCCATCGTTGTCATGACCAGAGAAGGCGATTACGATCTTGCGGATGAAGGAACCGCTAAGATAAGCCGGCGTAAGACAGAGGACTTGGTGAAACGAGCGCAGTTTGTGAAGGACAAGAAAGCAAGCTTGCTGCTTAGCATCCACATGAACAGCATCCCATCACCAAGGTGGTCTGGCGCGCAGACATTCTTCTATCCGAGTCTGCCGGATAATGCTGTTCTAGCTTCGCTTATTCAGGATGAAATCCGGCGCAATCTCGCAAACACGGACCGATTAGCTGCAACGGTGAATACGATCTATTTGCTTAAGGCAATGAAGGACGTGCCTAGTGCGCTTGTCGAGGTGGGCTTCTTATCGAACCCAGGGGAGGCCTCCAGGCTTGCAGATACTGAGTATCAGAAGAAGGTGGCTGCGTCGATCTATCAGGGCGTTCTGCGTTTCACAGCAGGCGAGAAATGGGGAGCTTCGCCTAAGGGGTAGAGCTAACTTATTCATCTAACGCGCTTATGGAGGTTGGATGGTAGGCATTGTCTTGTTATAATAGAGCCAGTACATGTCCTTTAGCTGTAACAGGAACGAATTCAGGGACAAGAGGAGACGAGAATACATGTTGACCCGTGAGAACGTAATTGAAGCCGCCGAGATTGTGGCGGCTCCTCATAAAACGGAAGGCGTTAGCTTAGCCTTCCGCGATGTTGTAGTGAAAGACCGTCATGTATCGATGACGGTCATCGGTGCAGCCGCGAGCGCGGAGCGCGCGCTTGAGGCGAGCTTGCGCGAAGCGCTTGCCGCAGCTGGCGCCGAAACCGTGCATTTCCGGTTTCGGACCAGCGAGGCCGCGCCGCAGGCGGCGAGCAGCGCTAGCGCTGGCGCAGCAAGCGCTGCCGGCGCTTCCGCCGCCGCGGGCCCCGTACGCGGTCACGGGGCCGGGCTTGAGGCGAACCCGCTGCTAAGCGAGAGCAGCGGGACGCACTTCATCGCCGTCGCGAGCGGCAAGGGCGGCGTCGGCAAGTCCACGGTGACCGTCAATCTCGCGGTCGCCTTAGCCCGCAAGGGCAAGCGTGTCGGCATTATCGACGCCGACATCTATGGCTTCAGTGTGCCCGATATGATGGGCATTGAAGAACGCCCTGAAGTCGTGAACGAGCGTGTAATCCCGATCGAGAAATTCGGCGTTAAAGTGATGTCGATGGGCTTCTTCGTAGAAGATAACGCCCCAATCGTATGGCGTGGACCGATGCTCGGCAAGATGCTCCGCAATTTCTTTGCGGAGATTGCATGGGGCGAGCTGGAATATCTGCTGCTGGATCTGCCTCCGGGCACTGGCGACGTAGCGCTTGATGTCCACCAAATGATCCCGCAGAGCAAAGAGATCATCGTAACAACGCCGCATGCGACAGCAGCCTTCGTTGCTGCTCGAGCTGGCGCAATGGCCATTAAGACCGAACACGAGATTATTGGTATCGTAGAGAACATGTCCTACTATATCAGCAAGAGCGGCGAGCGCGAATACGTGTTTGGCCGTGGAGGAGGAGGCAGATTGGCTGAGTCGCTGAATGCCGATCTGCTTGCGCAAATCCCGCTCGGTGCTCCGGATAACTTAGCAACAGAACCGGATTTTGCACCTTCGGTCTATAAAGCCGATACAGATACAGGCCGTATTTATTTGGATGTGGCAGACGCAGTTATCGCGAAATGCGAAGCATAAGCGAACGCCCTTAGTGCCACATCACACAAAGAAGCCAACATTCTGCACAACTGTGCATAAAATGTTGGCTTCTTTTTTCATTCCCTCATTTATCCACTCATTAGCCCGCATCACTTGTTCACTGTACCGTACTTATCCACTTATCCTGCTAAGCGATCAAACTTATTAACCGCCGCCACCGGAGTCACCCATTCCGTCACCGCTATCGCCGCCATCACCTTGGCCGCCTTGATCACCGCCACTGTCGCCACCGCCGCTATCCTTCTGCTTGGTCACTTTCTCATCAGGCTTCGGCTTAAGCTCTTCCTGAACCGCCTTTTTGAGCAAATCGAGAATTTCCAACCGGTAGAGCGGGCTTTGCATGGATTCCGTCATAATCGACATGACTTGCTTGCGATATTGCGTGCTTTGCAGCACTTCCAAAATCATTTTATCCATCTCAGGGCTCTTCATCACTTGGATAAGATCCTTTTGATAAGTCGGGTCCTTAAGTAAATCCTTGTGGATCTGCTTATTCTGCTTATTAACCGCCTTTGCAAAATCGCCGGCGAAGCGGGGGTCGGTCATCAGCTTCTCAATGGTTTTACTGTATTCCGGTGCGACTAGCGTTTCTTTTACAGCCATCCGCATTTGCTCTTGGTCTTGTACGGACAGAATTCGCGCGCTGCTACCGTTATTCCCAGTAGTCGCTGATGCTGATTCTTGAAGCGCCTTTTGGGCATCCTCTGTTTTAAGTATGTCGATAACCATCGATTTCATGTCTTTATAACTTATTGGCTGGCTTGATGAGCTTGATGGCTCGGATCCGCAGCCGGATAGCAACGATGCTATGATGGCGATGGTACCAACCCATGACAAACGTTTGAGCATAATGGCACTGTCTCCCTTCTGGAAATGCGGCATTCTTCTAGCTGTAGTATGCGACAATGTTCATCGTATTATCATGGACGGCACGTAGCTTTTTGAAAGTGGCGTGGTACAATGAAGGATGATTAAACTTGCGTGAAAATAGAGCCGTATGAACGGTTCGAGATGCGTTTCGCACAAATTGTTTAGGAGCTGAATTAACGTGAATTTACGAAAATGGTTTTTCTTATTCTGGAGCACAATGGCAGTCGGCGCCGTCGTGACAACCGTTGTCGGCAGCTTGATGCAGTGGACTGACCGCTCGTTCGGATTTATAGGCGTGGAAGCAGCGGGCTTTAATGCTGGAATGATGGCACTAGTGGGCCTGCTGTTCGGCGCTTTCAGCCAGATGGGCTTCTTCTCTTACCTGACGCTGAATTACATTGCGCTGAGCGTCTTGCGCAAGAGCTACCTTTGGAATGCGCTGCAAGCATATACAGCACTATTCGCCCTAGGAGGCGTCGGTTATTTGCTGTACCAGGATCGGACAAGCTTAAACAATGACTGGATTTTCTGGGTGCTGCCGCTAGGCTTGGCGACTGGTGCTTACGGGGTTGCGTATTACAAGTCCAAGTTGACGAATAATAACGCTTTTATTCCAACTCTGTTCCTGCAAATTGTAGTTACTGTAATTGAATCCTGGAAAGCGCTCCAAGGCGAGGGAGCCAACGTGAATGCCATGATCTTCATGGTTGTGCCGATGTTTGCGTGCAACGCTTATCAAGTGCTGCTTCTGCACCGCCTCGTTCGCAAAGAGCAAACAGCTGATTCCGCATCGAGTGCGAAACCAGCCGTTTAATGATCCGTATTAAATGCTCGGTATTAATTTTCTGCTGAAGCGTCGAGCTGCTGATGGTACATCGTTGCTTTATCCTGCACCGTTTTGCCTTGCAGCTCCGTTTGAGCAATAAGCTCAGATACAGTCACGAATTCATAACCCTTGCTGCGCAGCTGGTCGATGATGGCCGGAAGCGCTTCATGCGTTTGTTTTACCGAATCGCTGGCATGCATCAGAATAATATCGCCAGGGTGAGCTTTACTCACGACGCGATTAATAATTTTTTCCGTACCGATGTTCATCCAATCAAGTGAATCCGTATCCCACTGAATCACTTTATAATTCATTTGCTCCGCGATACGAAGCACCCGTTTATCAAAATCACCGTTAGGCATACGAATGAGGCTTGGCGTTTTACCGGTTACCTGTGTGAGGATATTCTGAGCCGTCTCGATCTGCGTGCGGATTTCCTCATCGCTGAACGTGCTGTAATTGCCGTGCTTATGGCCGTGGCTGCCGATTTCATACCCTGCATCGACGATCTTCTTCACAATGTCAGGATGTGTCTGGCTCCAAGGGGAGGAGAGGAAGAAGGTCACGTTTTTAACCCCTTTTTGCTTCAGCACCTCAAGGATCGGCTCAGTCCGTTTTTCTCCCCAGCTAATGTCGAACGTAAGCGCGACAACCTTCTTATCCGTCGGGACACTGTAGATGGCCGCAGGCTGATCAGGGGCAAACACCGTAATATTGTCCTTCTCAGCGTAAATAACGCCGGCAGCAAAGATAATTCCGACTGTCAACAGAAAATAACGTTTAAGCTTTCGTCCGTTCATCACATAAAACATATTCATTATTTTCGTACACTCCTCTCTAATTAGGCTTGTTCTAGTACAAGATATGCTCGTACCATCAACTTATTACAGCTCGGCCCAAAATCTGCTCAAAGAGGTGACGATAGCGTCATGTTTACCCCTACAGAGATATTCCGCCATTTGAAGACGATGCGTCATTATATTGCATTTAGCACGATCTTTCTGCTCGCCGGGATGGTTGTAGGAGCTACGAATCCGGATCTTGATGCTTTTGTCCACGGACAACTGAACGGGCTAAAGAATGTTGCGCAAAATATCGACTCCAGCAACCATCCGACACTATTCTTAATGGTGTTTATTTTCTTCAATAACGTCATTAAAGCGATACTGGTTATGTACATAGGCGCTATCTTCGGCATTGTGCCCATCATATTCCTAGCGATTAATGGGATGATTCTTGGCTACTTGGTTCATAAGACTGCGGAGCAGGGCGGGGATGCGGTATTTACGATCATCTTCAAAGGGTTACTGCCACACGGAGTTATTGAGCTCTCCGCGATTGTCATTGCATGCGCATACGGACTGCGTTTTGGGAAAATAATGTTACAAGGCCTGGGTTCGGTCCTAACCAGAAGGCCAGGCTGGTCGCAGCAGCTCGAGGGGTTCGTGATGCGCACACTGCCGGTCATGGTTTTACTCACCGTTATGCTTGCTCTTGCAGCGGTGATCGAGAGCACCGTGACGGTCTGGTTATTGGGTAAGTAATAAAATTTCCAATTTTTGAGCATAACAATAAGGCGGCGGTTATCGCGACATGCGATAGCCGCCGTTTTGCATCAAATCTAAGAATTGATATACCTTCTTAGATTTTTCCGTGAAACGTTAGCTTTTGCCTCCGAAGGTCGGACGGCGACAGCCGTTTTCACTTGGGCTAGTTAATGAAGGAGGCCGCAACACGTTATGCTCGGAATATTGTTCAACGACAAAGAATGTAAAGAACTAGACTATGTACTTCGCAAAGAACTAGACGAAATGCTGCTCGATTTGAACGATTCCCGGCTAGACGGTGACATCAAGACTGCAATTGCTAAACGTTATAAAGTGATTTTTAGGATGTATGCCCGCATGGCCTCCCCGAAAGAACTGTCCCGTTACGCGCTTAATATGCGTACTTACCGCTGATTTATAGGGTAATTCACATGTGCATAAAAAAAATGAAAATAAGTATTGCATTGTTTGTGGGCGGTGTGATATATTAATCAAGTCGCCGCTGAGACATACGGCAGACAAGCGATAAAAGAATTAATTTGTTCCTTGAAAACTGAACAATGAGCGACCTGTCAAAAGGTCATAAAAATACGTCGGAACGACGATCGCCATCTGGCGAAAGTGTTTCTGACGAGCTAGTTTTTTGAATGAGCTAACAAGCAAATTCATTTGGCGCAAATGGCTCTGCCATTTCGCCTATTATGGAGAGTTTGATCCTGGCTCAGGACGAACGCTGGCGGCGTGCCTAATACATGCAAGTCGAGCGGATCTTGTCCTTCGGGACAAGGTTAGCGGCGGACGGGTGAGTAACACGTAGGCAACCTGCCTGTAAGATCGGG
>NZ_JBVYOI010000018.1:0-72452 GCF_056120345.1 Paenibacillus sp. sgz302114 | reverse complement strand
ATAACTCCGCTCGACTTGCATGTATTAGGCACGCCGCCAGCGTTCGTCCTGAGCCAGGATCAAACTCTCCATAATAGGCGAAATGGCGGAGCCATTTGCGCCAAATGAATTTGCTTGTTAGCTCATTCAAAAAACTAGCTTGTTTTAGACCTTTTGACAGGTCGCTCATTGTTCAGTTTTCAAGGAACAAATTAATTCGTTTTTCGCTTGTCTGCCGTATGTCTCAGCGGCGACTTGATTAATATATCATAACCGCCTAAAGGTTTGCAACCCCTATTTTAAACTTTTTTGATTATTATCGTAAAACATATAAAAAACCGCCGGAGAATCCTCTCCGGCGGCCCTTATAACGAAGTATTATTCGCCTGCACGTTCACGCATAAGCGGGAACAACAGTACATCGCGAATGGATGGAGCATCTGTAAGCAGCATAACCAGACGGTCTATGCCGATACCAAGACCACCTGTAGGCGGCATGCCATACTCTAGCGCACGGATGAAGTCTTCATCCATATCATGCGCTTCGTCATTGCCTTGCTCCTTTTCAACCAACTGCGCTTCGAAACGTTGGCGTTGATCTATGGGATCGTTAAGCTCCGTGAACGCATTTGCGTGCTCACGCGCTACGACGAAGAGCTCGAAACGATCTGTAAACCGCGGATCGGCATCGCTCTTCTTTGCCAGAGGAGAAATCGCAACTGGGTGGCCCGTTACGAAGGTAGGCTGAATGAGCGTATGCTCACAGAACTCTTCAAAGAATGCATTAAGGATATGGCCAAACGTCATGTGCGGTTCAACCTTCACATTGTGCGCTTTGGCATGCGCATGCGCTTCTTCATCCGTCATTTGCTGATTGAAGTCCACGCCTGTTGCTTCTTTTACGAGATCAACCATAGACACACGACGCCATCCTACAGTCAAATCCACCTCTTGGCCTTGATAGTTGATCTTCGTTGTTCCAAGTACTTCTTGCGCGATATGCGCAATAAGCGACTCGGTTAGAGCCATAATATCTTTGTAGTCCGCATACGCTTCGTACAATTCAATCATCGTGAACTCAGGGTTATGGCGTGTCGAGATGCCTTCGTTACGATAAACGCGGCCGATCTCATACACTTTCTCCATTCCGCCGACAATCAGACGCTTCAAGTGAAGCTCAATCGCGATACGCATATAGAGCTGCATATCAAGTGCATTGTGGTGCGTAATAAATGGACGAGCAGCTGCACCGCCTGCAATCGCATGCAAGGTTGGCGTTTCAACTTCCAAATAGCCACGCGCATCGAGGTAACGGCGCATCGACTGGATAATGCGGGAACGCGAAATGAACGTTTGTTGTACTTCCGGGTTCACAATCAGGTCTACATAGCGCTGACGGTAACGCAGTTCTACGTCCTTCAAGCCATGATATTTCTCAGGCAGCGGAAGCAGTGATTTCGATAGAACCACGATTTCCTTTGCTTTGATCGACGTTTCGCCCGTGTTCGTCTTGAACACCGTACCGCGAACGCCAATGATATCGCCCAAGTCTAGCAGTTCAAATGCTTGATACTGGGATTCCTCTACAGTATCTTTACGCGCGTAAACTTGGATTTTGCCGCTGAGGTCCTGGATATGTGCAAAGCCCGCTTTACCCATGCCGCGCTTCTGCATAATACGGCCAGCGACTGTTACTTCAATGGCCTGCTCCTCAAGCTCTTCTTTGCTCACATTCTCATAATCGTCAACAATAGCTTTGGCATGATGAGTTCTCTCGAATTTGCCGCCGAACGGATCAATTCCGAGTCCGCGCAATTGGTCCAGCTTGTCTCTGCGAATTTGCAGAAGCTCGCTCAGTTCTTGCTCTTGTGTATTTTGCTCCACCGCTAGTCATCTCCTTGTAATCCCTGGAAGCCCCATAATGAGGAAAAAAGCTTCCGAAGGAAGCTTTCTCAAAATATAAGAAAGTATAAGTTTATCTCTATACTCTTGGCTTATATTTCACCGCGAAACGTCTGCCTCTGCCCTTGTGGACACGGCATCAACCGTTCTCGTTTGAGGCGCCTGGTTATTTTTTAATATCAACGATTTTATATTGAATAATGCCGGCCGGTACGCTTACTTCAACGATTGTTCCTTTGTTCTTGCCGAGGATAGCTTTACCAACCGGGCTTTCATTCGAAATTTTGTTGTTCATAGGATCAGACTCAGCTGTGCCCACGATTGCATATTCCATCGTATCGCCAAACTCCAAATCTTCAACCGTTACGATCGAGCCAATGCTCACCGTGTCAATATTGATGTCATCGTTGTTGATGATACGTGCATTGCGAAGCATCTTCTCTAGAGTGATAACACGTCCTTCGATAAAAGCCTGTTCATTCTTCGCATCTTCGTATTCGGAGTTCTCACTGATATCACCATATCCGATGGCCACCTTGATCCGTTCAGCAACTTCACGACGCTTGACGGACTTTAAGGTCTCGAGCTCATCTTCCAACTTCCTCAGACCATCTTGCGTAAGAATAATTTCTTTATCGCTCATGTTACCATTTCTCCTGTCGTGTGCCGTTTTTTCATACCGCGTATGAATTCACTGATATTTAATATATTATGCTGCAGGCTCTTGATGACACCGCACAGGAATCTGATTCAACTGTCACTACGCCAGGCGGTCGGTTTGTTATTGGAAGATTATATTGCAACTTAACCTATATGTCAACGAAAGGCAAACAGCAAATGTAATCGCTTACCCGCAGGAAACGCGAGAGGCGCCCGTTACAAGGGCTCTTCCTTACGATGCGATCAGTGATAAACAACTTCATCCGTGGATGTGGAGGCATCGGCTGTAGCAGGCACTAAGCCAAGCTCTCCAAGCGATTCGACATATTGCCCTAAAATCCGCACCATTTTGTCGCGTGTCGTTTCTTCCATAATAACGTCTTTCACGCGCGCTGCGCCTGGAAGTCCCTTCAAGTACCAAGCCAGATGCTTGCGCATCTCGCGAACTGCCGTACCCTCGCCCTTCAGCTTCACAAGACGGTCCATGTGCAAAATCGCAACGTCCATCTTCTCGCTCGGCGACGGATCAGGCAACAATTCACCTGTCGTTAAGTAATGAATGGTACGGTACAGCATCCACGGGTTACCCAAAGCTCCGCGGCCGATCATAACACCGTCGCAGCCCGTATGATCAAGCAGCTTGCGAGCATCTTCCGGCGTGAACACATCACCGTTACCGATGACAGGAATGGATACTGATTGCTTAACATCCCTTATAATGTCCCAATTGGCTACTCCTGTATACAACTGCTCTCTTGTACGGCCATGAACGCTGACCGCTTTGCCGCCTGCACGTTCGACTGCCCGTGCATTCTCAACAGCATAAATATGCTCGCTGTCCCAGCCGATCCGCATCTTCACCGTGACCGGCTTATCAACGCTGTCTACAACGGCGGATACCATCTCGTAGATTTTGTTAGGGTCGAGCAGCCAACGCGCGCCAGCGTCGCATTTTGTCACTTTTGGAACAGGGCAGCCCATATTAATGTCGATAATGTCGGCATTCGTTTGTTTATCGACAATTTTTGCAGCCTCCACAAGCGACTCTCGGTCACCGCCAAATATTTGCAAGCTAAGCGGCTTCTCCCGATCATCGACATACAGCATTTCCAGCGTGCGTTTGTTGCCGTGCAAAATGGCTTTATCGCTTACCATCTCCGCGCAAACAAGCCCTGTGCCGAATTCTTTGGCGATCAGTCGAAAAGCCGGGTTGCACACACCTGCCATCGGCGCCAGCACGACTTTATTCTTCATCTCGATGTTTCCGATTTTGAGCATGGACGTCCAGACTCCCTTCTGATTGTAAAAAGCAACTTTAGTTTTGATTATTGTAATCTGCGGTTAATTCACTATAGCTAATACCTAGTGTATCCGAAATCCGCTCGAGCAGCTTCGGATCAGGCTTGCGGGTTCCCCGCTCTAGTGAGCCAAGTACCGCTACCGATACGTTCAGCTTCGCAGCCAGCTCCTGCTGGGTATAGCCCTTCAGCTTCCGGAATGCGCGGACGCGCCCTGCCAATTGATCGTATTCCATAGCGCAATCCCTTCCCCTCTGTCCAATAACGCTTGTTGTGCGACAGCACGTACTTCTTCTTGCAAGACATGTCCGTCCTGCATGACATCATATAGCGGAACGAGTACGAATGAACGCTCCATCATCCGCGGATGCGGTAATATCAGTTCTTCGCCCTCGAGTGCGACGCCTTCGTACAGCAGCATATCGAGGTCGATCGTTCGCGGCCCCCAGCGGATATCCCGTGTGCGTCCAAGCAGCTTCTCCATCTCCAGCATGACATGCAGCAGCTGCAGCGGTTCAAGCGTTGTCCGCAGAGCGGCCGCCATATTGAGAAAAGCCGGCTGGTCTGTATAGCCGACGGGATCTGTTTCATAAATGGCGGATACACGCGTAATTTTGATAGCCGGATGCTTATCAAGCAGCTGCAGCGCATCCTGCAACTGCTTCTCACGAACGCCAACATTAGAGCCTAGTGCAATATAAGCTTCAACCCATTCCGGTTGAAGCTGGTCGTTAAAGCCTTGCGGGCCGCGTCTCTCCATGTTCATCCCGCTTTCTGCAAAGTTCCACCGTTACCCCGTCAAAATGAATTTCGAACGGCGGATGCGGCTTCGTTACGGACACCGTCACTTCATTTACACTAGTATAAGCGTCTAGCACACCCGATGCAATCTTGCCAGCCAATGCTTCAATCAATTTAAATGGCGGACCTTCGACAATTGTCTTCACCAGCGCGTGAATGTCGGCGTAGTTGATTGTGTGGTCGAGCTCATCTGTTTCCGCCGCTGCGGACAAGTCCATCTGCAACGACAAATCGACATAAAACTGCTGACCAAGGCGGTTCTCCTCTGGAAATACGCCATGGTAGCCGAAGAAACGCATTCCTTTCAGTGTCATCTTATCCATCTTCGTGAATCCCCCCGTTCCTTTGACAAGCTTCGCTCAAATGCGATTTAGTCCGCGAGTGCGATATACAACCGCATCGCTCATTAAAGCCGTTCGTCTATTGTCACGCACATCGTGAACGCGAACAATCTGGCAGCCCTGCGCGATGCCAAGCGCCGTCGTTGCGGCAGTGCCGTAACCGAGCTCGGCGGTATCCAGCTGCAACGTCTCGCGAATGAACTTCTTGCGCGAGGTGCCAAGCAGCACCGGATAGCCTTCCTCAACTAGACGGTCGAGCTGTCCCATAAGCGCGATGTTGTCGTCGTATGTTTTTGCAAAGCCGATGCCAGGATCTAGCCAGATCGCTTCATCTGCCACGCCGGCTTGCTTCGCGATTGCAATGCTTTCTCGAAGATCACCAATGACGTCCGTTACGAGATCGGAATAATTGCGCTCTTGCCGATTGTGGCTAATGATGACCGGGCAGCCGAATGTTGCTGCAACCTCTGCCATTTTGGCATCTCCCTTAAGCCCCCAGATATCATTAATGATATGGGCTCCCGCTTCGAGCGCTTGACGAGCAGTCTCTGCTTTGTAGGTATCGATGGAGAGCGTCATCTCTGGCAGTGCTTCGCGAATTGCTCGAATGACCGGAAGGACGCGCTTCAGTTCTTCTTCGAGCGGAACGGGAGCAAAGCCCGGTCGTGTCGACTCTCCTCCGATATCAATAATATCGGCGCCATCAGCAGCCAGCTCGCGAGCATGGCGAACCGCTGCTTCGGCTTCATTGTAGAGTCCGCCGTCGGTGAACGAGTCTGGCGTTATATTGAGAATCCCCATGAGAAGTGTCCGCGAGCCTAGCTCGAGCTTCACGCCATCCGGAAAGGTGTACGACCTTTGGAAAGGCCACTGACTCTTCGTGTTCGTATGTATAGCTTGTAATGAGTTGATCATCGTTCTGTATCCTCCCGGTAAGCAGCCAGCAGCTCAGTCGTGAGCAGCCCTGCTTGTCCATTGCCTATCGTCTTGCTTGCACCTGTTAGATCTCGTAAGCTGGTGACTGGTACGAGCTCCTGAATGGAGTTCGTGACGAACACTTCATCCGCTTCTATTAGGTCCGACCACGTGTAGAAGCCTTCTTCCACCTCTGCTGCGATACCGGCGCCGCGATTTCGTGCCAGCTCCATCACACGTCCGCGCGTCACTCCCGGCAGAATGCCCGTCTCAATTGAAGGCGTGCAGAGGCGGCCGCCGAGAGCAAAAAACAAGTTGCTGACAATGCCTTCCGCCAGATGGCCTTCCTTCGTCAGCATAAGTCCCTCTGTTCCCGCAAGCGCGCCACTAGCCGCCAATTCTCGCTTCGCAATAATATTATTCATATAATGCAGCGATTTCAGTCGCACTTCGCCTTCAGGCGTGTTCCTCGCCGTCTTCAGTAGCGCCAGCTCGCGTCCATTCTGATAAAGGAAGGGGTTCGACGCAGGGAGCGATTTAACCATGAGCAGTATATTCGGGTTCTCGTAGTTGCCTGTTGGGAGGCCGAGAATATCCTCTCCTGCCGTAACCGTAAGGCGAACATAAGCATCTGTCAGACTGTTTGCTTCCATCAGCTGTTGAAGCCAAGCGGTGAGAACATTTTCGCTCAACCACTCGCTGTTGCAAATGCCTAGAGACTCGCACCCTTGCGCGAGACGATCCAGATGCCGCTGCAATAAGTACGGCTTGCCTCCGTATGTACGGAACGTCTCGAACAGTCCCATTCCATACAAAAAACCGTGATCGTAAACCGAGATCACGGCTTCTTCCTGACGAATAATGCTGCCATTCCAACCGATGTTCATCGTACAGCGCCTGCCCGCATGTTCAGGAAATTGCGAAGCAGCTTATGTCCGTTCTCTGTAATGATTGATTCGGGATGGAATTGAACACCTTCGATCATGTACTCTTTGTGACGCAGTCCCATAATTTCGCCTTCTTCCGTCTCTGCGCTAATTTCGAGGCAGTCCGGGAGTGTTTCTTTTTTGACAATTAGCGAATGGTATCTAGTTGCCGTATAAGGTGAAGGGATACCTTCAAAAATCGTACGTCCGTCATGGTGAATCTGCGAGGTCTTGCCATGCATCAGCTTCTCAGCGCGCACAACGTCGCCGCCGAACGCTTGTCCAATCGCTTGATGGCCAAGGCATACGCCAAAGATCGGGATAACGCCCTTAAAGCGCTCGATCAGTGCAAGGCTAATGCCCGCTTCGTTCGGGCTGCAAGGTCCCGGCGAGATCAGTATATGGTCCGGAGCAAGCGCGGCAATGCCATCCAAGCTGATTTCATCGTTACGCTTGACGACAATCTCTTCTCCCAGCTCGCCAAGGTACTGCACCAAGTTGTACGTAAATGAGTCGTAGTTATCGATGACCAATATCATTTGCGTTTCCCCCTTTTGGAAAATATATCGTTCATTTAGAGGCGGCTCTGTTCCGCCCATTGCTCACTATATTGAATAGCCTTCCACAACGCCTTCGCCTTGCTCAGCGACTCGCGATATTCTCGTTCTGGCTCGGAATCAATGACAATGCCCGCACCGGCTTGAATATGAACGACTTCGTCCTTCACCAGCATCGTTCTAATAATAATATTAAATTCCATATCCCCATTATAGTCAATCCATCCGAGCGATCCGGTATATGGACCGCGCCTTGTCGGCTCAAGCTCCTCGATGATCTCCATCGTGCGGATCTTCGGCGCGCCTGTAATGGTGCCGCCCGGGAAGGTCGCTCCAATGACATCGTAAGCATCTTTGCCTTCTGCGATCGTGCCCTCCACTTGGGAGACCAGATGCATGACGTGGCTATAATACTCGATGACCATCAGCTCTTCTACATGCACGGAGCCAAACTTGGAGATACGGCCGAGATCGTTGCGCTCCAGATCGACGAGCATAATATGCTCCGCACGCTCTTTCTCGTTGCTGCGCAGTTCTTCGGCCATCCGAAGGTCTTCTTCCTCCGTCCGTCCGCGTCTGCGGGTTCCGGCAATGGGGCGCGTCGCGAGCTTGCCGTTCTGCAGCTCAACGAGCAGCTCCGGCGAAGCTGAGACGAGCTGAAAGTCCGGACAGCTCAGATAGCCCATATACGGCGATGGATTGAAGAGCCGCAGCCACTCATACAGCTCCTCGGGGCTCGTCTTCACTTTGCGGCTTTGTCGCTGCGAGAGGTTCACCTGGAACACATCACCCGCCGCGATATAGTGGCGGATGCGCTCAACCGCTGCCTTGTATGCCTCCTTGGCAAAAGGAGACTCGATGCCGTCCACTGCTTCAACGTCAATCTGCAGCGTTTGATCTTCCATTAAGCGGGCGCGTGAGCGCTTCAGCGCCTCGTCCTGCTCGGCTGCCGCTCCGCCCATAAACTGCGACCAGTACGCGGATAGCCGCTCTACGCTCTCGCATGCGGCTGCATAGAGCACTTCCAGCTGCGAGTCCGATTCATTGCCTGCGATAGCGGTATGTACCGAGATATAGAGATGATCTTCCTCATGATCCACGACCCACAGCTCATCCATTCGCATAAACAGATAATCCGGCAGCCCGAGATCATCCGACGCCAGTTCTGGCAGACGCTCAATCGTTCGGATGACGTCGTAGCTCCAGAAGCCTACGCAGCCGCCAGTCCACTTCGGCGCATTCGGCACACGCGGCGCCTTGCGCTCGCCCATCCAGCTGCGCACCGCTTCGAGCGGCTTCGCGCTGTAGGTAGTCTTCGTGCCGTCGGCGATATGGACCGCTTCTGCCGCGAAATCCTTGCCGCGAATGACCGAGACCGGACTCAGTCCGAGGTATGTATAGCGCCCATCCTTGCCGCTCTCTAGCACGAAAGCATACGGAGAGCCCGAACCGAAGTTCTTACCCGCCGACTTCCATGCACGCTCCCAAGAAGCCGGACGCCCTTCACCGCCTACAAGCGGACGTTTCGCAATAAGCGGCAGCGAAGTGTAGCCCTGCTTCCGCCAAGTTAACCAATCCTTAAAGGCTGTCCGTTCCACTATTGCAGCCCCTCCACTTCCAACCGATCATAAGAGTCTCTTGATGCACAACGAACGTATGTAGAAAAGCCACCCGCTGCAATCACCGCTCTTTGTTTGGAAGCTAGTATACCGAAATTGCACGAAAAAGGAAAGTGTCACGCTGGTCAGCAGCAATAAAGAAGGCCCCTTCTTCAGGGGCCTTGAGCCTTGGTCTAGTTATCCGATTAGCGCTCCCGCGGCTTCCTTACTTGTCTCGAAGCAATGAATAATGTCCTTTGAAATGTCTTTATAGGTTTCACGCAAATAATGCCTGATATTATTGGTTACATCTGACGAGTTTTTTACGTAGTGACGTACATCTACGATTTGTACTCGTTCATTCTGCTCCGCAAAGCTTTGGAGCACCGCATTCATTGAGCGATGGTGCAAATGCCGGTCAATTTCCCACTCATGCTCCTTCTCGACTTCGCTGCCATTTAGGAAAATAATCGGCACATGAGCAGGTGTTTGGTTTAGAAGCCATGTCAGGCTTTCCCGGTACTCCTGTTCAGAATAAGGGCCTTCGAAGTAAAAATGCTCAGCAAACCATTCCAGAAATGACTGCGTTATTCTTCCTTTCTGCATCTCAATGATACGCTCCCAGGAAGAGGTTTCCGTGAGCGGCATATTAAAATCCCATACCGCGATCCTAAGTTCCGGATCTTGTTTATGGCGATAGATGCCTAACGAATAATCCATGAGCACACTATAGACGAAGAAATCGTAATTGATCACATTCAACTTGGTCTCAAATATCTTTTTATCATAAAAAGGGATATGTTCGATAAGATAGTCCTTCTTCTCTTGTGGCAGGGAAAAGAACTGACGCAGAATCATCGTATGGTCCCGATGCATATTAAAGCCGCGTTCAGATACATAATTAAACTCCGTTTGTATGGAGTAACCTGCGTGCTTCAAATAATGGGCGATCTGACTTAAGTCGCAACCGCCACGCAAGAAACACGTTAGCTGAGCGTTATCGTTAGCTGCGCCTGAAGCTTGGTGCGTATCAACGTACTGTTCTTCCCGTATCCAGCTTGGAAATACGGCTGGCTGCAGCGCTGTCGCTACTTGTCCTTCAATGGTGACCGAAGGATGTTTCAGCTTCGCATAAAGCCATTGTTCAACGCCAATGTTTAATATGCGGCAAGAAAACAAGAAATGAATACATGTTTGATGTTGAATCGCATAAAAGCCGACGAGTCCATAATCCCCGTAATTGTCTTTAACATGAACACAAGCAGTCTGCACGGATGAATCTTGGATCAGTTCAAGCAGCTCTTGTTTAGCCATCCGGTTTTTCGTGTAGTTTAATTGGTTTGTCCGGTGCACCATTTCATGGATTCTTTCTAAATCTGCTTCACAATTATCATTAATAGCGACTCTAATATTAGACTGAATGAGGAACTCCTCGTTCGAGCTATATCCCTCATAATCCTTAGCTCGCAATTCTAAATTTTTATAATGCTGCAGCCTCGTACGCTTAAGATCGAGTTTGCCTTGAAGCGTAGGCTGATTCAATAAATCACCAATCTGCTCAGGCTCCATGACTTGAATGCCCGGCAAGTAATAGCTAACCTCTTCACGATTGCCGGAATTATCATCAATGAATAGCACATGCGCAGGCTGAAGCTGGGCTCTTTCAATGATTTTTTTCACAAGTGGCCCCTTCGGCATAAAAGCAATCTCAGGAAAAATAAACAGGTCCCATATCGATAATTCTTCCATAGCCTTCCGGGTATCCTCAAAACTATTTTTAGAGCAAATCGAATTCATAATCCCTCTGTCCGTAAGCTGCTTCACGATCTCGACATGCTCCGGGATGACTACAATTCCCTCTTCGCTTAATGTGCCTTTCCAAAAGGTCTCATCCAGATCCCAAATGACCAGCTTAATGTTCTCGATGTTCTCGATCCGTGGACGGGAGTTGTTCTCCATGCTAGCACTCCTTCATCTAAACGCCTTACTGTCTGTTATCGGAATATGAGATTCCATTGTTTAATTCCTTCATTCTCCATTTAGATTCTCGCAAAATAAAATTAACCCATGCAGATGCAGCCATTATCGGCGCACTACACGGGTTATGATGAATTGCAGGCTACTGACAGCCTTTGTATTAGTTCTCGAAGTTGAACAGTGGCGTGGACAAGTAACGTTCGCCGTTCGAAGGAACGATCGCAACTACGCGCTTGCCTTTGCCAAGCTCTTTCGCCACCTTAAGTGCTGCGAAGATTGCTGCGCCGGAAGAAATACCGCAAAGGATACCTTCCTCTTTCGCTGCACGGCGAGCCGTTTCAAATGCTTCCTCGTTCTCAATCGTGATGACTTGATCATAAATCTCACGGTTCAGAATATCCGGAATGAAGTTGGCGCCGATACCTTGGATCTTATGGCCGCCTGGGTTACCGCCAGAGAGAAGCGGAGAAGCAGCTGGCTCAACCGCTACGATCTTAATGCCTGGGAAGTTCTGTTTCAGCACTTCGCCTGCACCGGAAATCGTACCGCCTGTACCGATACCCGCTACGAATGCATCCAGCTTGCCATCAAGCGAGTTAATCGCTTCTACGATTTCTGGGCCTGTCGTTTCGCGGTGGATCTTCACGTTCGCTTGGTTCTTGAATTGTTGTGGAATGAAGTAATTCGGATTCTGTGCTGCCAACTCTTCTGCACGGCGAACCGCACCGTTCATGCCTTCTGCTCCTGGTGTAAGCACCAACTCTGCGCCATAAGCGCGAAGCAAGTTGCGGCGCTCAACGCTCATTGTTTCCGGCATAACGAGAATTGATTTATATCCTTTAGCAGCAGCAACCATTGCAAGGCCGATACCTGTGTTGCCGCTTGTTGGTTCAACGATTGTGTCGCCTGGCTTCAGGCTTCCATCTTGCTCAGCAACTTCAATCATGCTGATTGCAATGCGGTCCTTAACGCTTGCACCCGGGTTCTGGTACTCCAGTTTCACATAAATTTCTGCGCTGTCCTCTGGTACCAAACGGTTCAAACGAACAAGCGGCGTATCCCCAATAAGCTCAGTCACGCTCTGTACAATTCTAGCCATGAAATGTGCTCCTCCTTATTCCGACTAATTCAGTTGGTATTACTTACATCTTACCAACGAAACCCATTAGTTGTCAATAGCCTGGTTGATTCAAAAGTCCTTATCATTTCAATAAGAAATGATTATGGCTGTACTGTTTTTGCATCATACTTCTGGAGAAGTTGATCCTCGAACGAACGGAGCCCATTCAGCTTGGACAATGCAATGTCCTTCCGCGCTTGTTCCCGCTGCCGACTGCCGCTCACTTCCTCTTCGGTCTTCTTCTCCAGCAGCTGGATGATTGCTTGCCCGCTCTCCACCGCAATTGGACCTGTCACTTCACCGACACCTAGCTGACCAGCGGCTTCAAGCATGGCCTGCTCGGCGAACGGATCATCTGAATCAATAAAGCCAAGATCGCCGCCGCTCTCCGCCGTATCCGTATCCACCGAATACGTACGAGCCATCAGGGCAAAATCTTCGCCATCTGCAAGCTTGTCCAGTATATCGTCCGCCGACTTCGTATCCGGGACTACGATCCAGGCCAAATGCAATTGCGTCCGTGCCGCATATTGCTCTTTATTATTCGCTATGTAAGCCTCGATCTCCGCATCGGTGACATCCACCGAACGGACCGCCACCTTCTCGAGCAGCAGCCGATACATCGTGTCTTCATGAAGGCCTTCCCGCGTTAAGCCAAGCTGTTCCTTCATGGCATCATAATAATGCTGCTCATCCTCGTAGCCTTCCATCAACGCCGCCAGCTCATCGTCGATTTCCTGATCTGTCACTTGCAGCCCGTAGGCATCCGCTTCGAGCTTGGTAGCCGCGCGCACCATGAGCGTCCGCAGGAGCTGATCGCCGTACTGCTTACGCAACTGCTCATTGAGCTGCTTCACTGTAATCTGCTCGCTGCCGACTTTAGCCGCAATCGTCTCTTCCGTCGAGGACGGCGTGCTCCCTTGCAGCTGCCCGCCGTCAATCTCAGTCTGCGGTGCTGCCTTGGGCGGGAGCAGTACCCGGAATACAACGACAATCGCCATAATAATCATACATACAGCCTGAAGCAGTACAATGCTCCTCAGTACCCGGTCTTTCTTCAACATTGCGCTTAACGCCTTTCGATTATTGAATCGGTTTCGGCTTTGCCTGTTCCAGCAGCATCTCCATCTGAGAGCTATCAAACGTATACGTCTCGTTGCAGAAATGACATACAACTTCAGCTTGGCCATCATCTTCTATCAACCGTCTAATTTCAGGCTCGCCCAAGCTAATCAATGTCCGCTCCACCCGTTCCTTTGAACATAGACATTCAAAAGCAATATTCAACTCATCCATCAGGTTTATATCATCGCCCACGACATTGCGAAGCAAACTCTCCGGGGTCTCCCCTTGGCTAAGCAGAGACGAAATCGGCGGCAATGCGGAGATCGCTTGCTCGAGCTTCGACAGATCCGCATCGGAAATGCCCGGCAGCACTTGCACAATAAAACCGCCTGCGCTAATGACAGTGCCATATTCATCTACAAGTACGCTTAGTCCCACAACCGAAGGCGTCTGTTCTGATTTGGCGAAATAGTACGTGAAATCTTCCGCCAGCTCGCCCGACACAATCGGAATGCTGCCACGGTACGGCTCTTTAAGGCCCAAGTCCTTGATAATATGAATGTAGCCATTGCGGCCGACTGCACCTGCAACATCAAGCTTGCCAAGCTCGTTAGCTGGAAGCTGCACCTGCGGGTTATCCACATAACCTCTCACATGCCCTTCGGCATTCGCATCCACAACGATTGAACCAACAGGCCCATCGCCTTTGACTTGAATCGTCAGCTTTTCCTCGCCCTTGAGCATGGCACCCATCATAGCGCCTGCCGTAGCTGTACGGCCAAGCGCAGCTGTCGTCGTCGGTAACGTTTGGTGACGTCCCCGCAATTCTTCAACAAGCACAGTTGTTCTAACTGCAAAAACACGCAGCTGCCCGTTCCAGGCAGTGCCGCGCACTAAATAATCATGTGTTCCTGACATATGAAGCTCCTCCTAAAACGTAAAGCCGGCCGCTTAAAGGCCAGCTCGTCGTCCATTCCTATTCTTGATTGCGCTCGTAAATAATACGCAACCCTTCCAGCGTCAGCAGCGGATCGACTTCCTCGATCGTTTCCGATTCAGCTGCGATCAGGTCAGCTAAGCCGCCTGTTGCGATGACGCGCGGCTTTACACCAAATTCCTTGCGAATACGCCCAACAATACCATCCACTTGACCAGCATAGCCAAAAATAATGCCTGCCTGCATGGATGTAACCGGATTGCGTCCGATGACGCTCTTCGGCTTCACAAGCTCAATTCGCGGCAGCTTCGCCGCACGCTGATAGAGCGCTTCGGTGGAAATGCCGATACCCGGCACAATAGCTCCGCCGAGATAGTCCCCGCTCACGTCGATATAATCGAACGTCGTCGCAGTGCCGAAATCGACGATAATGAGCGGCGCGCCATATTTCTCAATGCCCGCGATGGAGTTGACGATACGGTCCGCCCCCACCTCGCGGGGATTCTCATAACGAATGTTGAGGCCGGTCTTAATGCCGGGCCCTACGATGAGCGGAGATTTGCGCAGATACTTCTGACACAGCTGTTCCAGCGTCCGCATAAGCGGCGGCACGACCGAGGAGATGATGACACCGTCGATCTGATCCAGCTTCACGCCAGCGATCTGGAACAGGTTGTGAATCATAATGCCGTATTCATCTACGGTAGCCGAACGATTCGTGCTCAGTCGCCAGTGATAGACCAGCTTCTTCGCTTCATAGATCCCAAGCACAATGTTCGTATTCCCAACGTCGACAACAACGATCATTGCCTTACGCGCCTCCTTTCTTGCCGTTCAAGTCCAGACTAATGTCCAGCGACTGGAACGAGTAAGTAAGGCCGCCTACCGAGATGACATCAACGCCGCATTCCGCAATGGAACGAATGGTCGTCAAATTAACGCCGCCGGAAGCTTCAACGATAACATGCGGCGAGCGAGCTTTAATCTGCTTCACCGCTTCGCGCATCAAGTCATTCGGCATATTGTCGAGCATAATGATGTCGCTCCCGCACGCGAGCGCTTCTTTCACTTGCTCGAGCGATTCCGTCTCCACCTCGATCTTCATCGTATGCGGAATCGCATGGCGCGCTGCCTGCACGGCGCCGGTAATACCGCCCGAGCCCTTAATATGGTTGTCCTTAATCATAACGGCGTCATACAAGCCGAAACGATGGTTATGTCCGCCGCCTACACGAACGGCGTACTTCTCCAGCAGCCTGTGGCCTGGCGTTGTCTTGCGCGTATCAACAAGGCGCGTAGGCAGCCCTTCAATCGCGCTCACGAAAGCACGGGTCTTCGTGGCAATGCCGGATAGGCGCTGCAGCAGATTGAGCGCGAGCCGCTCGCCTGTCAATATGCTATGCGTGCTGCCTTCAACCTCAGCCAGCACGGTTCCTTTCTCCACGGCATCTCCGTCAGCAGCAAGCGGACGGAACGTGAGCGACGGATCGACGACGTCGAACACGAGAGCTGCAATCGGCATACCCGCGAGCACGCCCGCCTCTTTCACATGAATAACCGCCCTCGAGCGGCTGCCCGCAGGAATGGTCGCCCAGCTTGTGATGTCGCCTGTTCCGATATCCTCTGCGAGCCACGCCTTAATCTGTGCCCGCAACGTATCCGCGCTTCCGCCGCCTACTGCTGCAAGTGTAGCCTCATACATGATCAATTCGCTCCTCTGTTAAACCGTACTCCCGGTGGAGTACCGTATGCTTGCGCCAATGCAGGTCATCCCGCTCTGGAAAATCTTCACGACTATGCGCGCCGCGGCTCTCTTCGCGCGAAAGCGCCGATTGCGCCGTCAGCAGCGCACAGGTCAGCAAGTTGGCGAATTCATATTCTTCGCGCTTCGTAATGACCGAGCTGAAGATGGAACGAAGTCTCTTCAGCTCGTCCAATCCTTTGTTCAGCCCATTGGCATTGCGGCGAAGCCCTACGTAGCGCACCATCAGCTTCTGCAGCTTAAGACGCTTCTCCACAACCGCTTGAATCGGCGCCTCGCTCCGGCCCTGCGACTCCATGTGCACATGCTCGTGGCCTTCCAGCGGCGCGAGCGCATTGATTCGCTCGACGATGCGGCGGCCGAATACAATCGCTTCCGACAGCGAGTTGCTCGCGAGCCGGTTAGCACCGTGGACGCCCGTGGACGAGCACTCGCCGCAAGCGAACAGACGGGCGAGATTCGTCTCGCCGTTCAGATCGGTTTTAACCCCGCCCATCATATAATGCGCCGCAGGCGCGACTGGAATCCAATCCGTGGTCAAATCAAGACCGTAATTGAGGCAGAACTCATAAATATTCGGGAAGCGATGCCTCACCATCTCTGCAGGTTCATGCGTGACATCGAGATAGACGAAGGTCGACTTCGTCGCTTCGATCTCGCTAAGTATCGCGCGCGCGACCACGTCACGCGGCGCAAGCTCAAGCTGCTCATGGTATTTCTCCATGAACCGCTCGCCTCTTATATTGCGCAGTATGGCACCTTCTCCGCGAACTGCCTCCGAAATGAGGAAGCGCGGCGCCCCTGGATAGCAGAGTGAAGTCGGATGAAACTGAATAAACTCGACATCTTGTATGTAAGCGCCCGCCCGGTAAGCCATGGCAATGCCGTCAGCGGTAGCAATCTCCGGATTTGTCGTATAACGGTATAGCTGCCCCGCACCACCGGAGCAAAGAATAGTCGCTTTGCCACGCACGAACAATCGTTGTCCGTCCGGCTTCTGAACAAGCGCTCCACAACAAACACCGTTATCTGTAATCAAATCAATGACAAAGTGGTCATCCCAAACGCTAATTCTAGGATTAGCCATCGCCTTCTCTGACAGAGCACGGACAATCTCGAAGCCCGTCGCATCACCGTTGGCATGTAAGATACGGCGCTGGCTGTGCGCCCCTTCCTTCGTCAGTGCGAACTCGCCATTCTCCTGGTCGAATTGCGTGCCCATGCGAATGAGATCCTGTACGCCCTGCGGTCCTTCGTGCACGAGCGCATCCACCGCTTCATTGGAACAAAGGCCCGCACCTGCAATCAGCGTATCTTGACGGTGATAAGCAGGCGAGTCATCCTCTGAGAACACTGCGGCAATGCCGCCTTGCGCGTACCGTGTGTTGCTGTCCATGAGGGACTTCTTCGTAATCATTAGGACGTCATTCGTTTCGCTTGCTTTGATTGCGGTAAAAAGACCGGCAATGCCGGCCCCGATCACAATGACGTCTTTATGAATGACTGGCAGCCCTTCCAACTGGGTATCAACTAAATAACGTGGAATCATAATGGCAGCTATCCTCTCTGCGGTTTGTGCGGAAAGAGAGTAGCGCATGCTACTTCACTTGTAACATGCGCTCCAGGGATAAACGGGCTTTGCTTGCGACTTCTTCCGGAACGTAAATTTGCGGCTGCATCGTTTCCAGACATTTAACAAGCTTCTTCAAGTTGTTTACTTTCATGTTCGGGCAAACCAAATATTTCGTTGCAAAATGGAATGTCTTGTTCGGGCTGTCGAGACGCAGCTGATAACCAGTTCCGTCTTCCGTACCGACGATGAATTCCTGGCAATCGGATTCTTTGCAATATTTAATAATAGCGGTTGTACTGCCAACGAAATCGCCAAGCTCCACAACTTCAGGACGGCATTCCGGGTGAACGACGAACTGGGCGTTCGGGTACTTCGCTTTCATTTCTTCAACATCTTTAACGGTCAACATGTCATGCGTGTTGCAGTAGCCTTCCCAGAGAATCATCTTCTTGTCGGTCTTCTGCTGCACATAGTGACCAAGATTCTTATCCGGTACCCAGATGATCTCATCGGCATCGACCGAGTTTACGACACGCACCGCATTCGCCGAAGTACAGCAAATATCCGTCTCTGCTTTAACATCCGCCGACGAGTTGATGTACGTGACTACCTTCGCGTTCGGGTGCTGCGCCTTCAGCTTGCGCAAGCCGTCAACATTGACCATGTCCGCCATCGGACAGCCGGCACGCTCATCGGGAATGATAACCGTCTTGTTCGGTGCCAAAATCTTCGCGCTCTCGCCCATAAAATGAACGCCACAGAACACGATGACATCTGCATCTGTCTCGGCTGCTTTCTGTGCAAGCAGGAACGAGTCGCCGCGGAAATCCGCCACCTCTTGAATTTCATCTCGCTGATAATAATGTGCAAGTATAATTGCGTTACGCTCTTTCTTCAGTTGCATCAAACGTTCCCGCAGTTCGCGGTTTTGCTCTGCTTTCCGCTCGAGAGCCAATGCTTCCATGGTAAATTCCCCTCTTTTCACTAACTTTGTGAACAGATGCACAAACTTGGTTGTTCGTTCACCTAATTTATTGAGAATAACAGTAAATCTGCACGGCTTTCTTCTGTAGTTTGCCCATGCATTCTGCCCCTTGATTCGCGCTTACTTTATTAGTAATTAACATTTAATTTACACAAGGTATGGTATGCTGTCAACCAACTGCAAATGGCACCCACCGCCCTCTAAAGGCAAGAGACTCCGTTTCAAGGAGAAATAGCAGCACAGCAGGATAATACCTATTCTTTTCGTAAAATATCACAGCTACTTTAAAAAAAGAAAAGCTGCCCGCGCAGTTGCCTGCTTGCGGACAGCTTTTGCCTGTTATTCTTACGATTGTGGCGGTGTTCCCGAGCCGTCATCGTCCTTGTTTCCATTATCCGAATCAAGCGCCGGCGGTGTAATCTCGCCAGCTTCCTTCGAGCCAATGCGTACCTTCACGCCGCCGATTGTATCGATAATCGGTTCAGCTTTCGGCTCCATCACAGCAGATGAAGTGCTCTCACCCTCGCCGCCTTCCACAGAACCGCCCTCAATGAGACGTTTGATCTGCTCAAGCTCGAGTGTTTCTTCAGTGAGAAGCGTCTGTGCAATAAGATGCATTTCTTTGCTCTTCTCCGTAAGAACCTTCTTCGCACGTGCATAACAGGATTGGATGATGTTCTGCATCTCTTGATCAATCTCGTATGCGATCGAATCGGAATAATTCTGCTCATGTCCGATATCGCGGCCGAGGAACACTTGACCTTGCGAGCTGCTGCCGAACTGCATCGGTCCAAGCTTCTCGCTCATTCCGTATTCCATAATCATGGCACGGACGATGCTCGTCGCTTGTTTGAAGTCGCTGTATGCACCAGTACCGATCTCACCGATGTAGATTTCCTCGGCTACACGACCGGCAAGGAGACCCGTTACTTTATCGAGCAATTCCTGCTTCGTCGTCAGCATGCGGTCGCCATCTTTAGGAAGCATGATGACATATCCGCCTGCGCGTCCGCGCGGGATAATCGTTACTTTGTGTACTTGGTCGGCATGCTCCAGGAAGTAGCCCGCAATCGTGTGACCTGCTTCGTGGTAAGCAACAATCCGTTTCTCGCGGTCGCTGATAACGCGGCTGCGCTTCTCTGTACCAACGATAACGCGGTCAATCGCTTCGTCAACCTCGACCATTGCAATATCTCTCTTATTGCGGCGAGCGGCAAGAAGTGCTGCTTCGTTCAGCAGGTTCTCGAGATCCGCGCCTGTAAAGCCTGTTGTACGCTTTGCAATGACATCAAGCTTCACGTCTTTAGCAAACGGCTTGTTGCGTGCATGTACTTTCAGTACCGCTTCGCGGCCTTTCACGTCTGGGCGGTCAACCGTAATTTGACGGTCGAAACGGCCTGGACGGAGCAAGGCAGGGTCAAGAATGTCAGGGCGGTTCGTAGCAGCAACGATGATGATCCCTTCGTTCGCACCGAAGCCGTCCATTTCAACGAGGAGTTGGTTGAGCGTTTGTTCGCGCTCATCATGCCCGCCGCCTAGACCTGCGCCACGCTGACGGCCAACTGCGTCGATCTCGTCGATAAAGATAATACAAGGTGCGTTCTTCTTCGCATTCTCAAACAAGTCACGAACACGGGAAGCACCGACACCGACGAACATCTCAACGAAGTCCGAACCGGAAATGCTGAAGAACGGAACGCCTGCTTCGCCTGCAACAGCACGCGCAAGCAATGTTTTACCGGTACCCGGAGGACCTACGAGCAGTACCCCTTTCGGAATACGCGCACCGACAGCCGCAAACTTGCGTGGATCCTTCAAGAACTCAACAACCTCAACGAGCTCTTGCTTCTCTTCGTCAGCACCCGCAACATCCTCGAATGTTACGCGCTTCTTCTCTTCATTATAAAGACGGGCACGGCTCTTGCCGAAGTTCATCACTTTGCCGCCGCCGCCCTGCGCCTGATTAATCAGGAAGAAGAACAGAATGAAGATAATGACAAACGGGATAATGGATGTCAAGAAGGTGAGCCAGATGCTTTGGCCTTCCATAGGCTTAACTTCCATCTTAAAGCCATTCGTCGACTGTGCGTCAGTTATTTCTTTGACGACATATTCCTCAACGCTGGTATGTGTGTAGAATTGGGCTGAATCCGCCTTTTCCGGTTTGGTCTTGTATTCACCGGTAATTAGATAGGAGTAATTGTCAAATTGCAGCTCCAGCTGGTTGATGTTGTTGCTCGCCAGCTCTTTTCTAAATTGATCGTAAGTGATTTCTGTGGTGGAGTCATTTTGGCTGCTAATAAATTGGAAGATCCCGACGGTCACCAAAAAAATAATCAAATAAAAGCCAGTATTACGGATGATCCGATTCATCCCCTACCTCCTCTCAAGACGCGAAAAAATAAGATGACCTTGCACGAGAGGCTCCCACGGTAGGTGGGAGCCCGTCATACATGGCGAGCCTGCAACTTCCGGTTACTTCTCGTAAACCTCGGGCTTCAGGATGCCGATAATCGGCAAGTTGCGGTATCGCTCCGCATAATCCAGCCCATAGCCGACGACGAATGCGTCTGGCAGTACAAACCCTTTATAGTCCGCATCCAATTCCACTTTGCGGCCGGACGGCTTATCAAACAGCGTCACAAGCGTGATGGACTTGGAATTGCGGCGCTCCAGCACATCAATGAGATAGCTGAGTGTAAGACCACTGTCGATAATATCTTCGACAATAATTACATCTCGGCCCTGCACGGATGTGTCGAGGTCCTTTATGATTTTGACTACACCGCTTGTTTTCGTCGATGCGCCATAGCTCGACACCGCCATAAAGTCGATTTCCAGCGGGATCGTAACGGTCTTAACCAAATCAGCCATAAAAATAAAAGCGCCTTTAAGCACGCAGATTACGAGCGGATTGCGACCTTCAAACTCACGGCTGAGCGTGTCACCAAGCTCTTGAACCTTCTGCTGAATTTGGTTTGCGTCGTAAAGCACTTCTTGAATGTCGTTCAGCAACTAAGGGACCTCCTAAATGTATCTTGCCTATACTTATGAATGGATTGCAGCATCTTATTCAAGGCGCCTGAAGCTTACGGCAATTCCGACATCGTCCTGAGCGTCATGCGAATGACGCGGCTTGTCGATTCTTGCACCTGCGCATGTCTTGATCTTCGAATGCCCGGTATCCAAAGTACGAAGCCGTTGGCGTCGACAACGAGCGGCAACACGTCACGGCGTGACGGAGCGATGCGTTCATCGACGAACATATCTTGTACCTTTTTGGTACCATTTAAACCAAGCACTTGCATTCGGTCACCCGGGATGCGATTTCGTACAGTGAGCGGGTAATGAAGGGCTTCGGCGTCGAATAACGCTTCTAGCCGGCTGGCTGGCATTGATGCCTCTGGCGCAGCGATCTCTTCAAGGGCAAGCTCACACTCTGACTCAGGCAGAGGAAGTACAGCTGTGCCTTCCGGGACAACATATGCGTATCCGCCTTGTCCGGATGACATCCCTGACTGATCTTGGCGGATAAAGATGAGATTGTCATACTCACGCAGAAACTTTGCACCGCTGCCAACATCGAAGCTCCACGTCGATGCTGCGCCATCTGTGGCCGCAAGCCTGATCGTTTCTACGCTATCGAATGAAGTGGTTTCCGTTTCCAAGCCAATATAACTCAATATTAGTTTAATCAATCTCCTTTGTAAAGCGACATGCAAGCCAAGCAGCGCTTTGCGGTTTAATTGGCATCCATCGCGCAGCTTCGTCGTATAGCGCTCAAATACCGCCCTTGTTTCTTGCTCCAGCCAGTCATCCTCGACCGCTGCAAGCTCCGACAGCCGAACGAGCGACTGGGAGATCTGGGGGTTAAACGACGCTAAATACGGCAGTACCTCTAACCGGACGACGTTACGAGTATAGTACTTCTGTCCGTTGCTGCTATCGTGGCTGTAAGGCACCGCCCACTGTTCACAGTAGCGCAGGATGTCTGCCTTGTATGTACGCAAAAGAGGACGAATAAGTTCCACGTTTTTTTCGGATCGTTTCATCGCCATGCCAGCAAGGCCTCCTGGGCCTGTTCCGCGCATCATGCGCATGAGCACCGTCTCCGCCTGGTCATCGGCGTGATGGGCAAGCGCAATGCGCGCTGCCCCGTAATCGGCGGCCACTTGATGCAAGAACGCATAGCGCTTCTCCCGCGCCGCCGACTGTGCGTTCATTCGTGTTTCTTCTATATAAGCAGGCAAATCGAACAACACCGTTTCACAAGCAATGCCAAGCGCTGCCGCGTACTGCCGGACAGACTCAGCCTCCTTCGCCGACTCCTCCCCGCGGAAGCCATGGTCGACATGTGCGGCCACTAAAGTGAGGCGCTCTGGTACTTCGAGCTTGTAAAGCATATGGAGCAGCGCCATTGAATCTGGCCCGCCGGATACAGCGACAACGACCGTGTCCCCCGGATGCCATAGCTGCTCCTGCCGGGCTAATGCAAGCAGACCGCTCGACCAATCATCCACACCTAACACGCCTAAACTCATCCCCTCTTCTCTCTTACGGCCCTGTTCGCAGCAGGAAGTAAATAGTCGTCGCGAGTACCGCCGCTGACAAGGCGAACAAGCCCTTCAGCCAGCTCGGCGCGGGCGCCGATGCCTTGGTCGGCGCACCCGCCTTGTGCATCCACAGCTGCCAAGCGGCAGCGGCTTCGCGGGCGCTCGCGAACTCGCCGTAGAGCGCCTTGCGCAGCCATCCGCTCAGCGGCTTCAGAGCGGCGCTCGTAGCAGCGAGCTTCGCCAGCTCATCCGGCGTCCGTGTCTGAGGCAGCAGCCCGGACGACAGCTGCGCTAAGCGTCGTCCCTCCTGCAGCTGCAGGCAGAGGACGGCAAAGGAGAACAGATCGTAGCGCGCATCGGCGATGCGCGATCCGGCATTCCAATAGCCGCGGTCGTAGATCTCCGTAAACTGCCGCACTCCTTTGCCGAAAGCCGTCGCGCCGCCATAATCGACAAGCTCCGGACGGCCGTAATCCGCGACAAGTACATTCTCGATCTTCAGATCGCAGAACGACCAGCCCCCTTCATGCAGCTCCGCAAGCTTACCGAGCAAGTTATAGAGCACAACGGGAAACCACTCCTTACCCTGCGCCTGCAGGTAGTCCGAAAGTGTCTTCCCTTTAATATAACGCATCACATAGAAAGGATATTCCTTTCCGTCTGCAGCGCGATAATCATCCACATCGACAAGGAATAGGCCTTGTCCTACGCCTGCGCCACGTTTCTGCTTCTGCTTATAGATCGATTGCAGCGCATTAACCTCAGACTGCAAATCAACCGCATCGGACCCGAGCTTCAGCGCATAGTAATACTTCGCTCGCTCAACCAAGAACACTTTACCATTGGCGCCTTCGCCAAGCGGTCTCTCGACGCGGTAGCTGCTTTGCTTCCACTTACCGCTAATGATCGAACCGCGAGGCAGGCTCCATTCAAACGACGTAGTCACTCATCATCCCGTCCGTTCCATCATTCTTCCTATTACCATAATCGGCTTTTTGGTAAAAATCAATGACATGCAGCAGCGCCGGACCGGTTGGCGTCGTTCCGCGCATCTGTAAACGCGGGAAGATCGAGTGAATGCCATTCATATTGCTCGTCCAATCAAGGTCCTGCTTGCAGTCCTCACCATAAGCCGAGCCTGGAAAATGAAATACAGCCATCTCGCTCTTGCCTTGCCGTGATTGCAGACTGAGCGCAAGATCGCGAATTGCTTCCTCTACGGCTTGCAGCTTCGGCTTCATGCTGGCGCTCGCATCGATGAGCAGCGCAACGCGCAGACTGCTCGTCTCGGTCAAGTCGTCGATGACGCGCACCACTTCGCCACGTTTCTCCGGCGGCAGCTCCTCGATCGACGAGTGCCCAAGCACCTGCTTCAGCTCACGCGATACCGCATTTTGAATCGTCTGCACGACCGTCTTGCGCGTCATCATCTGCACCGTCTGCGACAATTGGCGTGTATGCGATAATCGGCTTAGGCCTCCGCCAGCACGGGCAATCTCCTCAATCTCCGATGAGCCGAACTCACCAAGATCTCCATGATCAATTACCCCGACGACGTTAACCGTAATCTGGGCAGCATACGCCTGCGCCGCTGCCACGACTGGACTTACTCCGACGTTGGAGCAGCCGTCCGTTATCAATAGAATTTGCTTCATCGTTCATTCCTCCAAAACCCTGGAATCTACTGCTAGTACTAGCTCTATCAGCATTGCCACTTTTGAGAGGCGATAACCCTTAAATAAACGCAAAAAAGCCTGCCGCTAGCAGGCAGGCTTCTTCCTATTGGCTCTATTATTGGTCGTTCACCAGGGAGGGTCTTCGCTTAAACTGCTGGGAGCGCCTGACTCGCTTGCGGGCTTTCCGGCGGGACATCGGCTCGCGGGACATCAGCATCTCCGCACGCTTCCGAGCATCCACCTTTTGCGCAGGCCGCTTACCCGCGCTCCGCCCTTTCGACTCAGCCCTGTTTAGACCCATTGCGGCCCCAGCTCCAACTTCAGTTCCTGTTTTAGCTCCTGCTCTCGCTACTGCTACTGCTCCGGTTCCCACTCCAGCCACAGCCACAGCCACAACCTCAGCTCCAGCTCCAGCTCCAGCTCCAGCTCTGATTCTCGCTTCAGCCACATCTTCAACTACAACGCCAACAATATATCTACTCATCAATCAGCTCACCGTCCTTGGACGCTCGACCGTAGGTCTCCCCGGCCAGCGGAATGTAGCCCACTCGGGCTGATGCTTGTCCACCTTCGCAACGACAACCGTCATATCATCCACAATGTCGCCTTTGTGGTATCGCACTACGGTATCCAGCAGCGCGTCCGCAATTTCTTGAGGCTGATCGGACCTGATCTCCTGGATCACTCGTTTCATCCACATCTCCTTATTCACCGCATGGCCCGGCGCGTCATAAATGCCGTCAGTCATCATAATGAGCGTATCCCCCGGGTGCAGCTGCACGCGGATCAAGTCTATGTCAATGTCCTGCAAGATGCCTACCGGCAAATTGTTGGCCGTGATCGGGATCACTTCGTTACCGCGCTTGATAAAGCTCGGCGTTGACCCGATTTTCATAAAAGTCGTCTTCGCACTGTACATGTCGATGAGCGCTACATCGACTGTCGCGAATATTTCGTCAGATGAACGAAGCAGCAGGACGGAATTCACCGACTTGATGGCCAGCTTCTCATCCATACCCGACTGCAGCAGCTGCTGCAGGATGGTCAGAGCGGTGCTGCTCTCCTGCTTGGCCCTCTCGCCATTGCCCATTCCATCGCTGATTGCGACAGCAAACTTGCCATTGCCCAGCTCAACGGTGCTGAAGCTGTCTCCCGACAGCAAATCACCGCCCTTGGCGAGACCGGCGACGCCAGTCTCCACCTCATACGCTTTGGCCGTACCGAAGACGACGATGGCTGCGCCCTTCTCCGGATAATTCTCTGACATCACGGCGATCGGTTCGCCGAGAATGTCAGTCAGCATCGGCGCTATAATTTTCCGGCATTCATCATAGCCCCGGCCGAACGTATGGTACACTTCGATTTCGACGTTTCCCTCCTCCAAATTAATAATTTCAATGCCCTGTATGGATAAACCGAGCCCTTCCAGCGCTTCCCGGATTTGTTCTTCCTGCATGTGCAGCTGCTGTCCTTCCCGCTTAATCTCGCGGGCCAAGTCCTCCATGACTTGAGAGACGCCAAAGAGCTGCTCGGCGACGAGCTGACGCGATTCGTTCAGCTGCTTTCTCCAATGTTGATCATGCTGATACAGCTCATACTGCTGCTGCATGACACTCAGTACCTGAGGTGTCTTAATACAGTGTGTGCTCCATTCGCGGGGCACCTCTTTCGGCGTGGTGCGGCGTCCTTCCTGGACCGCGGTCATCATGCCCGTCATCATTTTGTACGTCTCATAAAACTTCCCCTCCCAGCAAAGCTCCCTCCGGTGACACGAGTCGCAGGTTCGGTCAGCAACCACGTTCATAAAGTGATTGACTGCTGCATCACGCTTCTCCTTCTCATCCGTTTGTCCCTCGCCAGCGATGGTACCGAACTGCCCAAAACTGCGGGATAGCTGGCGAAACACCTCCGAGAACTGGGAGACACGCTGTGCCGTGACATCCCGTACCCTTCTGGCATATTCATGCTGTGATTTTACATGCTCCTGTGTGCCAGGCACGTATTTAGAGATAATCCGAATCATAGATTTCGGTGTCAGCATCAGCATTGTCGCTGCAATGACCGACTCCCATGTGGAAGCCATCACATCAGTCTGATTGCCAACATAGATGGTAAGAATGGAGGAGCCAAGCAGCATCCCGAAGGCCACCGCAGCCTTACCGCCCTCCCGCAGCAGTCCAGCAAGCAGCCCAGCGAACGCGAGCAAACTCATCTGTACGATTGCGCCCGTATCAGCGAGGCTCAAGATGAGCCCTGCCACGACGCCGACCGATGCGCCAAGCGGGGCGCCTCCGACTAAGGCAAAGAGCAGCAGCATATATCGTGACAAGATATGCTCGATGGAGAGGCCATAAGCTAACCAGCCGACAGCGCCTGTCATGACTGAGGCAAGCATAATCATGAGGCAGATAATTTCCTCATTCTTCAGCGCCGACGTCTTCTTCGTTAACGTCAGTACCGGAACCGCCTGAACGAAGACGAGCGTAAGCACGAATCCGAGCGACGCTTCTACACCGACCATCATCAGCTCATACCAGCCCAGCTTGTCCGCAATGACATTGTCGAACAGCCTGACCAGCATCGTGGAGAGGAAAACAAGCAGCGGAGCGTACGATAGCTCGGCCCTCTCATAAGCTTCCAGCCCTCGCAGCAGCAGGTAGACAACGACTACCTCCATGGCGGTCCACATCGGCTCCGGTGCAATAGCGAGCCAGCTGCCGGCGATAATAGATACTGCGACTGGCAGAATCATATCCCTCCTTAAAAAATAAATAACGGTAAAGTATGCGACAGCGAAAGGAGTAAGCGACTCCAGAATAACTGCTCGGCCTAATAGGAAGCCTACGGCCATTAAGACAAAGGTCCACTTGCGTGAGGTAATCATTCCGGCTAAGCGAAGCAGTCCTGTACGCTCAAGCCCTGTGCGAAGGGCTGATTGTACGAAGTTCCTAGGGCGTACACCCGGAAACATAACAACTTTAGGTTTGTCCACCATACGTGAATGACACCAGCCTTTCCGAATAATTAGTGTAGCCCCATTATAGGAGCACCTTATTTAGAAAGTTTGTCAGAAAGCGTTGCCAATTCAAAAGTTTTTTCCGACAATTCGCGTACGGTGGGCGGCGACTTGTCAATTGTGATGCGCACCAGCGCTGGCAAGGGAATAACTTCCCTCTGAAAGCTGACATGTGCCATCCTTTCAACAAAATCTGTTGCGCGGGGCATCGATTTCGATAGCGAATTGCCGTCCAAACCTGTCGGGATTGAGTGAGAACAGGAGAAAAGTTTTTTCCGTGGGCGGGTATAATAATGCGATGGGCTGCATAGAGTGCTTAAAACAACGGATACAAGTGGAAACGGCTGAAGCCATCCTTTCGGCAAAAGCTTACGTTTCGCGGTGATTATAGCAATGTATACAGGTGAAACTTATACATTCAATAATGGCATAAAAAAAAGACAGTGTCGTAGGAGACACTGCCTGCAATGACGTTCTATAAATTAATCGCGCTTAGCGCCACGGCCACCGCGTTTCGATTCCGTATTCTTCTTCAAGGAGGACATACGCTCTTCGCTGTCCTTCAAGAAGCGTGACATTTTATCCTCGAAGGATGGTTTGCCGAAAGCAGGTTTACCGCCGCCACCTTTGTTGAACGGACGTCCGCCGCCACCGCCGCCTTGACGATTAAAACCGCCGCCACCGCTCGGTCCACGATCTCCACTCGGTCCACCAGTCCGGCCGCCAAAGCCCCCTGGTCCGCGATCCGCACTGCGTTCACGCTGAGGAGGTGGTGCAGAGCCTTCTGGACGATCGACTGCCTGTTTAATGGAAAGTCCGATTTTTCCGTCTTTGTCCACATTAATGACCTTAACTGTAACGACGTCTTCCAGCTTTAAATGGTCTTTAACGTCCTTGACGTAATTATCGGCAATCTCTGAGATGTGAACTAGCCCTGTGACACCTCCCGACAAATCGACGAATGCTCCGAAATGCGTAATGCCTGTCACCTTGCCCTCTAACTTGGCGCCCACTTCAATTGCCATAGATAAAAATGTTCCTCCCTAACCGTTATGAGAAGCTGATCGCTTCAATTTCTCTCAGCCCCTTAGGCTGCGAGGTAAATAATTATGACGGTAAGCCGTTAAAAATGCGGTTACTTAAGCTGATTATACCCGAATGAGAGAAGCAAGGCAACAGACGTATACCCCGGGTGCAGTGCCTATCTATCGCTGTTTGATGGGTACGATTTGCTTCTCGCCCTTGCCTACCATGCCCTGCTCTTTCGTAGCCAGCTGACCAATATACTCTTTATCGCTCAAACGAGTCACTTGAAGCTTCAAATCTTTGACCTGCTTCGTCGCTTCTTCAATCTGTTTCGTCGCGTTCGCAAGCTTCGTCTCCGCATCGCCCTGACGCGCAAGCTGCGTAAGCAATGTATACAACGCCCAGCCCATGAAGAGAGCGACAAAGATAAACCAGATTCTCAGCCTACGTTTCGTGCCTGCATAGCTGGCAGCGGCGGATGAATTCGTACCTGTATGTGCAATCGCCATTTCATGGACCTCCTGACGCTAATGATTTCATTCATTTTCCTTAGGATCATCATCGGAATCCGGCTTCCGTTTCATTAGGCGCTCCCAGACGCGGACTGCGCGCTCCCGAACCGCCAAAACCCGTTCCTTCAGCCGCCACTTGGCGATAATTGGATTTACCCGACTTGTCCAGTAACGAACCACAGGCTTCCAAATTGGCTTCGTCATCCATGCAAACAATTTCCAAAAAGGACGAACCAATTGTAACACAGTTTTGAATATGAAAATAGTAAATGCCTGCAAAAAAGCTAAAATCACCCTGCTAATCCGATAGAGAAGCAGCAGCGGCTTAATAACGAGCAGAACGAATGCACGAACGACAAAATGGATAATAGCCCGCACCGTTCCGATCAGCACATGCACGATCTTCATCGTAATCTTGCTGAACAGCCAATAATAGAGGCAGATACCTATGAGCAGGCCAAGGAACACATAAGCTCTTACTTCCCCTTCGTTGCTGGAAGAGAGCACTTGAAACACGATAATTGTCGCGGCGATCCAGTAGAGCAAATCGAGCACTGGAATCCATAAGCGGTTAATCTTCAGCTCGTCCGACACGACGCGATACCCGTCGAAGACGATGCCCATCCCGATCCCAGAGAGCAGCATCGTCGTCATCGTCAACCATTGTATGCTGAGGCTCACTTGAATAACTTCCCGAACAGGCCCTTCGACTTCGCGGCCGTATTGCCATCCAGATAGTTAAGCGAATGCACGAGCCCCTCAATCGCTACCAATCCCTGCTCCAAGCTAAGATGCTTCATATGCAGATTCTGCCCGCGAATGGCCAAGAAACCAAGCTCGGTCTCAAGCAGAAACTCTTCATTGTCGAAGCTCTCCACATTATTTACGCCGGTAATCTCAAGGATCTTGCGGTTAAGCATTTTGATTTCCTGGCGTTTCTGACCTTTGCCTTGCTCGCTCATTGCCCGTCACCCTCCTATAAGCGGTCCTATTAACTAAGACTAGCTTATGGATGTCGGACAGGTTTTAGAACACAAAAAGACCGCTCCGATGACGGAAGCGGCCTTACGTTCCTATTACTATTCAAGTGTAAATAGCTTGTTCTCGGACTGGCGCGCTTCTTCTTTCAACAAAGTATACATACCGCTAGCCTCGTCCTTCTTGGTCGTCTCCACAATCCGCTCAACGCGAATGGTGACAATCTTCTGGCCGTATTGAATCTTGAGCTCGTCGCCGACTTTGACGGTGCTGCTTGCTTTGGCTTCGCGATCGTTGATCCAGACGCGCCCCTGCTCGGAGACGTCCTTCGCGACGGTACGCCGCTTGATCAAACGCGATACTTTGAGAAATTTATCCAGACGCACTTACTTAATCGCGTCCTTCAGTTTATTGCCGGCCTTGAATGCTGGAACCTTGGATTCTGCAATTGTAATCGGGTTGCCTGTTTGCGGGTTGCGGCCTGTACGACCGGAACGCTTGCGCGTCTCGAAAGTGCCGAAGCCGATCAGTTGTACTTTGTCGCCGCTTGCAAGCGCGTCTGTTACTTCGCCCAGGAAGCCGTTCAATACGGATTCCACGTCACGCTTAGTGAGTCCGCTCTTAGCTGCAATGTTGTTGATCAAATCAGTCTTGTTCATCCTTCAATTACCTCCTAAATGAATTATACTTTTAGGCAGCTAAAAAGCCGCCGCTTAGCTGATTCCCTCAAGTGGTACTATTCTGCCTGTTAGCAAATAAATCCTGCTTTCTGGAAAATATTTTCGGAGTTTGTGAGGAAAAAAGCCGAAATTTGACGAATCTTTTTTTATTTACTAGGGTAGCCGTTTTGCAATCTCCCAGTAACGATCCATCTCTGTTAAATCAGTTTGGTCAAAGGATCGGCCGCTTATACGAAGCTGCTCCTCAATATATGAAAATCGTTTCTTAAATTTCTGATTCGTTCGTGCTAGAGCTTCTTCCGGATCGGCGTGAATGAATCTCGCTGCATTTACAGCAGCAAATAATAGATCTCCAAGCTCGCCTGCCTGCTCCTCCGCATCCTTGCTCGCAATCGCTTCACGCAGCTCGCCGAGCTCTTCGGCAATCTTGTCTAGCACCGGATTAAGATTATCCCAATCGAAGCCGACCTTCGCCGCTTTCTTCTGAATCTTGTAAGCTTTCATCAGCTCCGGCAGACCTGGCGGGATACCGTCCAGCTGCGAAGCTTGTGAAGCATCAATGCCTTTGCGCCGTTTCTCTTCAGCCTTCATCTGCTCCCAATTCGCAAGCGCTTCGGCGGCATTACCCGCGTTCGTTTCGCCAAACACATGCGGGTGACGGAACAGCAGCTTCTCATTGAGCGATTGAATCACGTCATAGACGGAGAACGTCCCAACCTCTTCTTCCATCTGGCTATGCAGCATCACTTGCAGGATGACATCGCCAAACTCTTCCCGCATGCCATCCGGATCGTCGTTGTCGATCGCCTCGATCGCTTCATACGTCTCCTCGATGAAATTCTTGCGGATGGATAGATGCGTCTGTTCACGATCCCACGGGCAGCCTTCGGGACTGCGCAATATGGCGACGATTTCGTGCAGACGTTCAAAGGAACGGTTGCGCAAGCTCTCATCGCTTGAACGCGGCAAGTAGATCAACGACAGGTTGCCGTAGCCGGGCGTACGGTCCAGCTCATAGAGCGGCACCGTTAGAATTTGCTCTTCGCCAGGGACACCGAGGGCATGTCCGATGATGATCGGATAATCGTCCGGCAGCAGCTCCATCAGCGACAGCTTTACATCTGAAGCGGTGTACTCATCGTACACCTGTCCAATGACCGTGTGCATGTCCGTGCGGATTAGCGATGACTTCAGCTCCGCCGCGTCCAGCAGCTGGAACCCTTCAATCGGGTCAAAGCCGAGCCTTGTGAACGCTTGGTCGAGGAAGCTCTCGCCGCCTAGAACGTTCAGCTCAATGTTATGCTCTGGGCAGCGCTCGCGCAGTAGTTGCACGGCGCGTTCCGCCACCATCGGATGACCAGGTACCGCGTAGATGATGTTTTGTTTGGTCTGAGCGTGCTCGATCAGCTGCATTGCGATCGCATCGTACACATCCGGGAACGAGTCCATTTGCTCGTAGATCGAGTCGAACGACTCATAGCTGAGCTTGTTGTCGTGAAACAGGCGCATCATCGGATGCTTGTCCGTTCTTACAAAGCGGTGCTCCGCCTCCTGCAGTTTGCGCCAGACACCTAGCGTCAGCTGGTCTTCGTCGCCGGAACCGAGTCCGACTACGGTTATGGTTGATTGCATATATGTATTCCTCCTTGAAAGGTTGGTGATGATAAGCGGGATGATTAGAAGCAGCTTAAGAGCCGCTCATGATTGGGCTAATCGCCCGACGAGAGCAAAGACCTAGCGGCTAGTCGCCGGGAAAGAGCAACAACCACGGGCTAGTCGCCGGACGAGAGCAGCCGCAAGCTTTGCAGCTTGGCGGCGAGTGCGCCGCCGCCCGGCAGCGCGCGCAGCTCGCGCGCCGTTATGCCGCCGAAGCGAAGCACGGCGGCGAGGAAGAGCGCTCCGCCGAGGGCGACGCCTCCGAGCGCGAGCGCCGCAGCTGCCGCCCGCGGCGGCAGGGAGCCGAGCAGCGAGGCAGCGCCGCGCTCGGCCGGTACGAGCACCGCGGACATGACCGCGAGTGCGAGTACGATGCCCGCGGCGCGCCGCGCCGGCATTGCCGCGCCGGCGGCGCGGCGAACGGCGCCCGCGCCCAGCAGGGCCGCCGCCGTGAGCGCCGCGATGCCGGCGCAGGCACTGCCGGCGATGCCGAGCGCCGGCACGAGGGCGGCGTTGAGCGCCGCCTTCAGCGCTGCCGCAGCGAGCATGAACAAGGCGGGGCCGAGAACCGCCCCAAGCCCTTGCAGCACCGCCGCGGTTAGCGCACTGACGGTGCCGGCCAACGCCGTGCACCCGACAAGGGCGAATGTACGCGTGCCCGCATCGTCCGCGTACAGCATCACATTGATGGGCTCGGCCAGAATCGCGAGCCCGAGAGCCGCGGCTGCGCCGATCATCCAGGCAGCCCGCATCACGATGGCCGCCTGCTGTCTCACCGCAGCCTCATCGCCGCGCAGACGTGCGGCTGCAAGAGCCGGAATAAGCGCGGAGCCCATCGCGCCAGCAACCATGACGACCAGCTGCACAAGCGGCTGGCCCCGGCTATACAGGCCGAAGAGTGCCATCGCTTCGGCCTGTCCATCTCCAGCGGCACGAAGCAGCCGCGGCACAGTAAATGCATCCACGGCGCCAAGCACCGGCACGGCAAGCGCCCCCAGCGTCACGGGCACGGCAAGCAGCGCCAGCCGACGCATCAAAGCTCCAAGCGATTGCACTTCATGTTTTTCCCGCTCTACATGGACTCCACGCTCTTCTTGCCCTTCAAATGTCTCTCTTCTCACTTTCCATTCGCGCCAGTCTTCCCGGCCTACCTTCTCCCGGCCATCACGAGCCCTCTCCCGAGCCCATATCCCTACAATGACCGCAAGCCCTGCCGCGCCACCGATCGCCGATCCTGCATTCGCGCCAGCGGCAAGCTTTGCGTCCGCCCAGCCGTAATGCCATCCGAGCGCCAGCAGCGCCAGCATACCGGCAACGCGCACCGTCTGCTCAGACAGCTGCGACACGGCGGAGGGCAGCATTTCACCACGCCCCTGATAATACCCGCGCAGCGCAGCCATAACTGGCACAACCCACAGCGCGAGGGCAGACATCCGGATCGCTTGCGCTGCTTCCGTATCGCCTATCCATGAGGCAATTAGGCCAGCGCCGCTCCACAAGAGAACAAAGCAGACCACCCCGTAGCCAAACAACAGCAGCGCACTCGCACGTAATATCCGGTTCGAGCCGCCGCGAGCGCCATGAACCTCCTGTTCAGCGACAAGAATGGAAATCGCGACCGGAAACCCTGCCGTCACGAGCGCGAGCAGCAGTTGGTACAGCGGATACACCGCGTTGTAGATGCCGAATACACGGTCCCCGGCTATATTTTGCAGCGGAATCTTCTGCAGTGTCCCGAGCGCCTTACTGACGAGCATCGCAGCGCCCATAAGCGCAGCGCCTCTATATACAATCAGACGTTTCCCATGAGCGCTCGCACGCCTGCCGGACTCCGCTTGAATCCCCTTTTCACTCTTCAACCACGTGCACCTGCCTATCTCTTCTCCTGCTCCCATTATACCCCAAAGTCGACCTATACCAAGTGAAACCGGCTGACGCCTTCCTTTCGGCAAAAGCTTACGTTTCGCGGAGGGCATCATAGAAGTTGTACAAGTGAAATTTATAAATTACAGAATACAGAAAAAAGCTCCCATGAAGACCTTTCTTCAGGGAAGCTTATTATTTGTTACTGCTCCATTTGCTTAGCGAGAAAACCAGCTGCCGTCTCTGCCATCTTCGTTTCCATTTGCGACATCTTTATATTCTCATCCTTGCTCAGCAGCACAACCGTACCGATCGGATCGCCACCCGCCACGATAGGGGCTGCCACGAAGGAGCTGAATGTCTCGCCGATATCCTTCACGACTTCAAAGGAGCCTCCTCCGGCTTCCATTACTGTCTTGCGATTCTCCATGCAATTCTCCAGCATAGAGCCGATCTGCTTTTCCAGATAGTCCTTCTTGGATGCTCCCGCTACTGCAATAATGTTATCTCTGTCCGTAATCAAGGTAATATGACTGGTGCTTTCCGAGAGAGACTCTGCATATTCCTTGGCAAAGTCGCCAAGCTCCCCAATAGGAGAATATTTCTTCAAAATCACCTCTCCGTCGCGGTCGACGAAGATTTCCAGGGGGTCACCCTCACGTATACGCAGTGTTCGGCGGATTTCCTTCGGGATAACGACCCGACCGAGATCATCAATACGACGGACAATTCCAGTTGCTTTCATGTTCTAGTTGCCCCACTTTCCTTGAAGGTTGTGAATTGGACTGGACGCAAACGCGCTTGCTGCAATTTCTATGGTTCAAGAGGAGAGGATCCTTGAATAAGGTGATTTTCGTTCTGACCATAGTATTCATCCCCTCCCATTTTCTTATTCACGTGGAAAGGGGCTAAAGCCTTGATTCACCGCGACTGGAGGGATCTACCACTTCAGCTTGCGGTCCTGCGGAGCGCTTGCCTCCATTACCAGCTAGCCTGCACAAATTAGTTGGAAATATCCAATCAGCCTGCAAACAAAAAAAACTGCCGCTCTAACGAAGAGCGGCAGGATGACGGAAAAACATTATTTTCACAATAGACCCGAGCAGCGCCAGCAGCCGATTGCCCGACCTTCTACGCATATCGGCGCCTTCACGATTTGTTGCACGTTTCCCTGGCATGGATCGGTCACCCCTTCGTGATTAGTGCTTCAGCAGCAGCCCGAGCTCTCGCTTGAGCGCCAGAAACTCCGGCAGCTCCCGCACTTCAGGAGTCCGCTGAGCAGGCAGCGATACATCGAATGTCTTCAATATCCGTCCGGGACCTGCCCCCATGACGATGACCCGCTGGGACAGAAATACAGCCTCGTCGATGTCATGCGTGATGAAGAGAACCGTCGTCTTCTCCTTCTCCCACACCTCAAGCAGCATCTCCTGCATCTCGAGCTTCGTCTGCGCATCAAGCGCGCCGAACGGCTCATCCATGAGCAGCACCTTCGGGCGGTTCGCAAGCGCTCTTGCGATGGCGACCCGCTGCTTCATCCCGCCGGATAACTGCTTCGGGTAGGCATTCGCGAAGGATTCAAGCTTGATCACTTTCAGAAAATGATTGCTGATGTTTCGGCGCTCAAGCGTAGGCACACCCTTAAGCTTCGGGCCGTACTCGATGTTCTCCCGTACTGTAAGCCACGGGAACAGCGTATAGCCCTGAAACACCATGCCCCGCTCCGCGCCTGGCCCGATCACTTCTTCGCCGTCCAGCGTCACCGAGCCTTCGCTCAGCTCGTCGAGCCCGGCCACGATGCGCAGCAGCGTCGATTTGCCGCAGCCGGAAGGGCCGACGATGGTCACGAATTCATTCGTCCGCACGAACATGTCGATGCCTCGCAGCGCCTCGAACCGGCTCTTCTTCGTTTCGTACACTTTGGTAAGACCGCTAATCGCAATCTCGCCACGCTGCGCCGCGGCTTTGTCTGTCTCTACCGCGTGCATGCTTCTTCCCGCCTTTTCCTGCACCGCAACAGCTTCCGTCGTACGTTTTGCCGCTTCCATGGCACTCACTCCTTATTCACTCGTTCGTGTTACGCCTTGCTCTTGTTGCCCTATGCCCATGGGAACAGTCGGCGGTTCAAGAAAGCGAAGATCCGGTCGCTGATAAGTCCGAGCAGTCCGATGACGATGATTCCGACGAAGATTTGATCGGTGTTGAGGAAGCGCTGCGCCTTCATAATGGCGTAGCCGAGACCGCTGTTGACCGCTACAAGCTCTGCAACGACGAGGTACGTCCACGCCCAGCCGAGGATGAGCCGAAGCGTATTCATCAGCTGCGGCTGGATTGCTGGAATGAGCACCGTCTCAATCGCCTTCCATCTTCCTGCGCCGAGCGTGAACGAAGCCTGCAGCAGATCGTGGGAGACGCGGCGCGTATTGTCGGCTACCATCAGCACGAGCTGGAAGAAGCAACCCAAGAAGATAAGCAGGATTTTCGCCAATTCGCCTATCCCTGCCCACACCATGATGAGCGGAATAAACGCAACTGCAGGCATGTAGCGGATAAATTCCATTGGCGGCTCAACGAACGCCTCACCGTACTTGAACGTACCTGCGAAGATGCCGAGCGGAATGCCGATGACGCAGGCGAGCAGGAAGCCCGCTGTTACACGGAATACGCTGATGCCGATGTGATGCCAATACTCGCTCGTGCCGAGCATATGGAACATCTCGACGAATACTTTATCCGGGGTCGGCAGAAAGATTGGATTGACCGATTTGGTATAGCTGAGCAGCGACCAGAGCACGAACAGCAGGATGAAGGAGAAGCCTGCCGTGAATGCAAAAGGCCTGTTGCCAATATCTTTGAAGATTTGAAACCGGTTTGGCTTTCTCTTTCTCGTACTTGCTTTCACTACTGTCGTCGCGCTCATAGGGCTCACTCCTTCGCTGCTTTTTCTACAAACGATGAATCGAAGAGGACGCTAAAGTCTTTAATCTCATCCACCATGTCGAGGTTCTTCAGGAAGTCTGCCGTCTTCTCCGCCGTATATGGAAGCGATGTGTACTCATCCCGTTTGCCGAACGCCGTCACGTTGTCTTCCTTCGTGAAGAGCTTGATGCTCTCAAGCCCAAGCTTGAAGTCCTCCGGCGTCGTCTCAGCCTTCTCCGCCATGAGTTTGATCGCTTCGTCTTCATGAGTCTTGAAGTAGTCCAGCGCATCGAACCAAGCGTCGACGATCTTCTGAATATCATCTGGGCGGTTCTTCACAACATCATCGCGGAAGACAAGCAGATCGGGAATTAGCCCTGGTGTTTCCTTCGAGGAGAAGAGCACCTTGCCTTTGCCTTCCTTCACCGCTTTCGTCTGGAATGGCTCCCAGAGCACGGATGCATCTGTTTTGCCAGAGATAAAAGCAGGCCCTGCATCGTTGACCGTCATATTCACGTAATTGACATCCTTCTCGGACAGCCCGTTCTGCGCGAGTGCCGTCAGAAGGAGGAGATGATCGACTGTACCAAGCTCGGTCGCTACCGTCTTGCCCTTCAAATCTTTGATCGACGCGATATCAGGCTTGCTTACAATGGCATCGCCGCCGAAGGAGTTGTCGTTAACCAGTACGGCCTTGAGGCCGATGCCTTTCGATGCTGGCGCAAGCGTATCGCTCAGCGTTTGGCTGTTCGCGTCGACCTTGCCTGTCGCTAGCGCCTGCAAGGAATCGCTGTAGACTGGGAACCATTTGAGATCGACCTTCACGCCATGCTTGTCGAAGAAGCCTTTCTCATCAACGAGGAACCAGAAGAACCAACCCGGCCAAGGGCTTAGCGCAATCGTAATCGGCGAATCATCCGCACCTGTCGAAGCGTCCTTCGATCCCCCGCATCCAGCGAGTGTAATAAGCATTGCAGCGAGCACAGCTACCGTAACCGTTCGTTTCATTCTTCTCTTCATTCGTCCCCACTCCCATCGTTTCTCTTTTATGTACCTAAGGCTGCCTGATACGAGAACCTTGTGTACAAGAAATAGAAAAAGCCTAAGGAGAGATCTCCCAGGCTTTTGTCCTTCCGTGTATATGAAGCGATTCGCTCCATACGCCATCTCTCGGACCAGCTGGCACTTGCTAGTAACGTGCCACGGAACCCTAGACAGCTTGTTGTTCCCTATCGGAATGCGGGGAACCGATATTCTGTTTGTTAGGTTATCTAACATCTGTCTTTATATTAAAAGGAGGGCTATGGATGTGTCAACACCTGTGTTAGGTTTTATTACATAATTGTCTATACCGTCAAGTAATGACGAATCACTTCGTCGTTCAAATCCGATAGGCCGCCCTCCCAGGCAACAGAGCCCTTCTCAATAATATAGAAGTAGTCGCCAACACTCTTCACGAACTCCAGGCTCTGCTCCGCAAGCAGAATGGACGTCTCCCCTCCTGCCTTGATCGAGCGGATGACATCGCGGATATCGTCAACGATGGACGGCTGAATGCCTTCGCACGGCTCATCGAGGAGCAACAGCTCCGGCTCCGAAGCGAGTGCTCTGGCGAAGGCGAGCTGTTGCTGCTGCCCACCGCTTAAGTCCCCGCCCTTGCGGTCGTACATTGCGGGAAGCACTGGAAACTTGGCGACTGCGGACTGCGGTATGACGTGACGCCGCTTCTTCCCTCCTGCTGCTTCAAGTCCAAGCAGCACATTCTCAAACACCGTGAGCTGCGGGAAGACCTCACGCCCCTGCGGCACATAACCGATCCCCTTCTTCGCCCGCTGCCCCGGCGGCAGCTTGGTCATATCATCGCCTTTGTAGGTCACTGTTCCCCGGCGCGCTTTGAGCACGCCCATAATGCTCTTCATGAGCGTTGTTTTGCCAACCCCGTTGCGTCCGAGCAGGCAGACGACCTGTCCCGGCTTCACCTGGAGCGTCACCTGCCTTAAGATGACGCTCTCCCCGTAACCTGCTTCAAGCTGTTGAACGGCTAGCATCGGCATCCCGCCTTTTCCCTAAATACACTTCCGCCACGCGGTCATCCCGCTGCACATCCTCCATAGACCCTTCCTTCAGCAGCCGGCCTTCATGCATGACGGTCACCTTGCTCGCAAAGCTGCGCACGAACTCCATGTCGTGCTCCACGACGACAATCGACTGCGTCTTGCGGATATGCTGCAGCAGCTCGCCGGTTTTCTCTGTCTCCCGGTCAGTCATGCCTGCCACAGGCTCATCCAGCAACAGAATCTCCGGCTCCTGCAGCAGCATCATGCCAATCTCCAGCCACTGCTTCTCGCCATGCGACAGCCCGCCTGCCCGCCACGATGCCTTCCCTTGCAAGCCGACCATTTCCAGCTGCGCCGCGAGACGGTCAGTCTCCGCAGGGCGCAGCTTAGCGCGCATCGCCGCGAAGACGCCCCGATTCTGCTTCATCGCGATCTCGAGATTGTCGTAAACGGTTAGCGATGGGAAGATCGACGGCGTTTGGAACTTCCGGCCGATGCCAAGCTCCGCAATCTGATGCTCCCGCTTCCGCGTAATGTCAACGCCGCCGCGCAATGTTACTTTGCCTGACGCCGGCTTCACTTTGCCGCAGATGACATCCAGCATCGTTGTTTTGCCCGCGCCGTTCGGACCAATGAGAAACCGCAGCTCGCCGCGCGTAAGCGTCAAATCCATTCCTTGCACCGCTTTGAAGCCGTCGAAATCAACGGTTACACCGTCACACTGCAGGATTACGGACTCCATTCGCTCGTTCATCCGATTCCTTCCTCCTTCCAATAAGCCCCCGAAGCCCGCCATATAGTCCTGCGGCGCCCTTCGGCAGGAACACGACGACGACCACAAACAAAGCGCCCAGGAACAAAGTCCACATATCCGGATAGGATTCACTGAATGTGCTCTTCGCCGAATTAAGCAGCACCGCTCCAAGCACTGCGCCGCCGAGCGTGCCCCGCCCTCCGATCGCCACCCAAAGCACCATCTCAATCGAAGGCACGATGCCCATCATCGATGGTGAAATAATACCGACATGCAGCACGAACAGCATGCCCGCAAGCCCTGCGAGACCCGCTGAAATCGCAAACGCGACCATCTGATAGATCGCTGGATTGTAGCCGATGAAACGCACCCGATTCTCGCCGTCTCTAATCGCGCGCAGCACCTTGCCGAAGCGGCTATTCACAATAAACCGGCAGAGCAGGTAAGCGCCAATTAGCAACGCCACCGTCACAAAATACAACCATCTCTTCGTTTCCGGCGACGCGAGCGAGTACCCAAACAGCTTGCTGTAGCCTGTCACGCCGTTGGTCCCGCCCGTATAGGCTTGCTGCCCAACAAACAGAGTCACCGTAATAATGACGAGCGCCTGCGTTAGAATCGTGAAGTAGACGCCGCGAATTCGGTTGCGAAACGTCACATAGCCGAGCACAAGCGCGAGCAGCGCGGGCAGCAGAATGCCTGCAGCCAGCGCGAAGCCGATCGACTCGAACGGCCTCCAGAACCATGGCAGCGCGGTCAGCCCGCTCCAATCCATGAAATCCGGCAGCTTCCCTCCGCTTGCCTCCAGCTTCAAGTACATGGCCATCGCGTAGCCACCGAGGCCGAAGAATACTCCGTGGCCAAGGCTGAGGATGCCTGTGTAGCCCCAGATTAAATCAAGCCCGAGCGCCACGATAGCATACGCCAGAAACTTCGCCAGCAGGTTAAGCCGAAAATCACTGAGCACAAGCGGCGCGCAGAAGAGAACGACTGCCGACGCCGCATAAACCGCCAGCAGCCACAGCCGCCGGGACGATAATGTTCGTAGCAGCATGCCCTCACCACCTTTCAAAGTAAAACCTCTTGCTTAGTTATCGAGCGAGCGCGAGCGCATCGCCACAAATCCGCTCGGCTTCCACTGCAGAAACGCGACGATGCATAGGAATACGAGCACCTTCCCGAGTGAGGCCGTCGTCCAATATTCGAACAACGTATTCGACAAGCCAATGCCAAATGCGCCGAACACGGTGCCGACCAGCTTGCCGACGCCGCCAAGCACAACGACCATAAAGGCATCCACAATATAATAAGTGCCGATAGACGGCCCGATTGGTCCAATGAGTGTAAGTGCGCAGCCTGCAATGCCCGCAATGCCCGATCCGATTGCGAACGTCATCGCATCGACGCGGCGCGTCGAAATGCCAAGGCATGCCGCCATCTCCCGGTTCTGCATGACCGCCCGCATGCGGCGTCCCGAATGGCTCCGGTAAATGTACACGTACATGAGGAACAAGCAGACAAGCACCAGTCCGAGAATGAATAGCCTCTTGTACGGAAACACGACACCGCCAAACGCAGTTACGCCACCATTCAGCCAGGCAGGGCTCGTTACGCCGACATTCGGTGCGCCAAATATGCTGCGCGCGATCTGCTGAAGCATGAGACCGACACCCCAAGTGGCAAGCAAGCTGTCGAGCGGGCGCCCGTATAGGAAGCGGATGAGGCTCATTTCGAGGACGAGGCCGAAAAGACAAGCGATGATGAAGCTCGCTGGAATAGCGAGAACGAAATACCAGCCGAAGAGCGAGGTGGGCAAATAAGAGGCAAACAAATTTTGTACAACATAGGCGGTATATGCTCCGATCATAATGAGCTCGCCATGCGCCATATTAATGACTTTCATAAGACCGAATGTAACGGATAATCCAAGCGCAATCAGCAGCAGAATCGAGCTGACACTAATTCCGTTAAACAGCTGCAGCACAGCAACGTCCATGCACCCACCCCTTATCGCGTTCCAAGCAACCAACTTTCGAACCGACTTTCGAAAACCGGCTGCGCCGCCAAGCACAGAAGCGGCGGCGCAGCACGATTAGTAAATTGCAACTTGCGTAGTCTCTTACTTGCCTGCAGTTAAGCTAGCCGCCCACGCGTAACCTTTCAAGAATGGATCAGGCTTCACGGGGTCACCGGAATTCCATACTTCCTTAAACTGGCCATCCGGCTGCACTTCGCCGATACGAACGGTTTTGTACAAGTGCTGGGTCTCGCCGTCAATCTTCACTTTGCCTTCCGGCGCATCCCATTCAAGGTCCTTTGCCGCCGTTTTAACCTTCTCGACATTAGTGGAGCCTGCTTTCTCGACAGCTGCAGCCCACAGGTATACAGCATCATAGCCTGCTTCAATCGGGTCAGCGGTTACACGGTCATCGCCGTATTTTTTCTTATAGTTCTCTACAAAGGTTTTGTTGGCAGGGGTGTCTGTTGTTTGGTAGTAGTTCCATGCGGCGTATGTACCAGCGAGTACGTCTGTGCCGATACCGCGAATTTCTTCTTCTGCGACGGAGACAGACAATGTTGTGAGGTCTTTGGAGGTAATGCCGGCATCCTTCAACTGCTTGAAGAACGCGACGTTGCTGTCACCGTTCAGCGTGTTGAACACGACATCCGGCTTTGCTTCTTTAATCTTGGCGATAACTGTGGCGTAGTCGGTATGACCAAGCGGGGTGTACTCTTCGCCTGCGAGCTCTCCGCCTTCTACCTTGAGCTGTTCTTTGATGATTTTGTTCGCTGTGCGCGGGAATACGTAGTCTGAACCGAGGAGGAAAAACTTCTTGCCGTGGTTTTGGAGGAGCCAGGTGACAGCAGGTACGATCTGTTGGTTCGTCGTAGCGCCTGTATACATGATGTTCGGTGATTGCTCAAGCCCCTCATACTGTACCGGATACCAGAGCAGCCCTTTCAGCTCTTCGAATACGGGCAGCATCGCTTTGCGGCTCGAGGACGTCCATCCGCCGAATACCGTCGCGACTTTATCTTCGGAGATAAGCTTCCGCGCCTTCTCCGCAAAGGTCGGCCAATCCGATGCGCCGTCTTCGACGACAGGCACGATCTTCTTCCCGAGCACGCCGCCCTTCGCGTTGATTTCGTCGATCGCCATCATCTCTGAATCTTTGACCGACACTTCGCTGATTGCCATTGTGCCGCTGAGAGAATGAAGAATACCAACTTTAATTTCCCCACCGCCGGTTGAATCTGTCTGCGCGCCTTCATTCGTGGATGCAGCTTTATCGTTGTTTGTACCGCATCCCGCGAGCGCCAAGCATAATGCAATGAGTACTGCCGCACTGCCCTTCGCTTTCCTACTCCTCATTCTCCCACTCCCAATCCCTACTATTTTTCTCTTTCTCTATTCCGAACGTTTTTCTGGATTTGTCTTCCAACGTTCGTGGTCTCATTATAAAATCCGCTTCATAGTGATGTCAATAAACTTTACACAAAAGAATCAAATTTTTCTTTATTGCTGCTATTATGCGTTATTTGTTCATAATTATGTTAATTTAACTCACATTTTTGAGCGATAATCCAGCTGAGTATTTCGAATATATAACATATATATTACACAAACTTCTTTTCGGATAACGCAAAAAAACCGGACAAGCGAAGTACCCGCTCATCCGGCCTATATGTTCTTCTGCTCACGCAGCTTACTTCACAAATGCAATGCAAACCGGCTTATTCGTCTCGATGCTGTGCCCTGTCGGCTGCAATTCACCTGTCGCCTGGTCGATCCGGTAGGTGACGATGATGTTCGACTCCTGGTTCGCTGACAACAGATATTGTCCGTCCGGCGATATCGCAAAGTTGCGAGGTGTCTTCCCGCCGCTTGGCGCGAACTGCACAAGCGTAAGCGCGCCGTCCGCACCTATGCGATATACCGCAATGCTGTCATGTCCGCGATTCGACGCATACAAGAAACGCCCGTCAGCCGTCACATGAATGTCCGCACAGGTCGTCTCATCAGTGAACGATTCCGGCAGCGTCGAAATGACTTGCTTCAGTGTCAGCTGAGACTGTTCCGCTTCATAGCTGTAGACGGCAACTGTGCTGTCCAGTTCATTGATTACGTACAGAATCGGCTGCTGCGGATGGAACGCCATATGCCTCGGACCCGCTCCCGGATCCGCAGCAGTCACCCCTCGCTTGTTCAGCTTCTGTGCAGCTGAATCAATCCGGTACGAGACGACTTCATCTGTGCCGAGATCGGCAATGAGCACATAGCGCCCTGCTGGATCCACGATCGCCGAGTGCGGATGCGGCGCTTCCTGGCGGTCATCGCGCGGTCCGCGGCCTTCATGCGAGATATGATCAGCAAGAGTAACGGAGCCATCCTCACCGATTGCGTACAAGCTGAAATTGCCGCCCGTATAGTTCGTCACGACAAGCAGCTTCCCGCTCTTGTCAAATTCGACATGGCATGGCGAACCGCCGAGCGTGGACGCTTCGTTAATCGCCGTTAACCCGCCGTTGTCGCCTGTCAGCGCATAGCTCAGCACGCTGCCAGGCTCTACACCGGTCTCGCTTACTACGTAGAGATGATTCCCTGTATCATTCACGCGCAAGAAGGATGGATTATGAATGCCTGCTATACCGGACAATCGGCTGATTGCACCAGTCTCTGTATCCAGAGTCATCGCCGATATGCCCTCTTGCTCCCGGGGGGAGTAGGAACCTACAAAGAATAGCTGCTGTGTCACTTTATGACCTCCCATGAAATGATTATAAAGTCAAAACAAGCCCAGCCCTTCATAGCTTAGGCTGAGCTTGTCTTGTTGTTACCGCACCCGTAAGGATTGCTCTTTATTACTTCGTTTCTGTTTTCTTGTCGGCATTTGTTTTCGTGTTCGTGTTTGCGTCTTTATTCGTATTTGTCGTGCCGCCTGCATTGGAACCGGAGTCAGTTGCCGGCGTCTCTGCCTTCGGCAGCTCGATCTTCGTAATTTGTTTCGGCAGCTCGTCCGTCATATATTTGTTCAAGTTTGTGGACGCCAGCGTCGATTTGAGCTGCGCCTTATCTTCTGCCGTCAGCTTGTCGAATGCAGTCGGCGTGCGCTTCTCCACCTTCATGACATGGTAGCCATACTGCGTTTTAACCGGATCGCCGACTTTGCCGATCGGCTGTTTGTTCGCCGCATCTTTAAATTCCGCTACCCAGCTCTTCGCCGGTTGGTTTTCATACAGGCCACCGTTATCCTTGGATCCTGTATCCTCGGAATACTTCTTCGCAAGCGCAGTCCAGTCGCCGCCTGCATCCAGCTTAGCCTTCACTTCTTTTGCAATCTTCAGCGCGTCCGCGTCTTTGCGCTTCGCAGCGCCTGTTGTCAGATCAACGGTGGCGATTAGAATATGTCGAACGCTAACGACGTTGTAATCGTCCTTCGTTGCGTCATACTGCTTCTTCACTTGGTCATCCGTAACTTTGCTCTCTTGATCCTTCATGATTGTCGAAATCATCGTGAAGAAATAACGGATGTCGCTTTCCTTCAAGCCTGCGTCGTCGACCTTCTTCTTCGTCGCTGCGTCAGCATCCACCGACTGCTTCAGCTGCGCATAGAACGTGTCGACATTCTTTTTCTCTTCATCCGTTTGCTTTTTATCGCCAAGTTGCTTGTACAGAATTTTGTACCCGATATATTCACGCAAGAACTGCTCCTGCAGCTGCGGAATGCTTAGATACATCTCCGTCTGCGGCTGTACGACGCCGAAGAACGTGGAGTAGAGCTTAAACTCCTTGTCCGTGACGACACCGTCCTTATAGGTTGCAATCGTCTTGCCTTCCCCAGCTCCTGGTACGCCGCCGCTCTCCTCCTTCTTGCCGCAACCCGCCATCAGCGTGATGACGAGAATGCCTGCAAGGACAAGCAGGATCGCTTTTCTCCAATTTTTAGTGCGTAGCATTCTGTAGTTCCCCTTTCGATTGAATGGTGTCTTTATAATGGGTCAAAAACCGTTCCAGCAGTTCAAGCTTCTGCTCCACCTGCAGCCCTTTCCCTCTTAATTGCATAAGCGGATAGGGCTCCTGGCCGGTTGAACGCTTGAATCTGTTCTCTAGCTGCAAGCAAATCATGTCCACCTTCTTGTTATCGAACCGCTGCTTCTCCCGCTCAGCGAATTTCAAGGTGATATCATCGCCTTTTCCGCTAATTTGCTCGATTCCGCATGCAGCGCCGAACACTTTAAGACGGGCAACCGACAGCAAATTATCGACAGCCTGCGGCAAATCTCCGAACCGGTCAACAAGCTCCTCGCGCAAATCGTCAATTTCCTCAAACGCGCGCACTGCGGCTACTTTCTTATAGATCTCTATCTTCTGTATGCTATCGTAAATATAGGAAGACGGCAAGTAGGCATCGATGCTCATGTCGATAACCGTATTCACTTCCTTCACCGGCGTTACTACTTCCCCATCCATGCCGGCTTTGCGCTTCGCGATCTCATCGGCCAGCATTTGCGAGTACAAGTCGAAGCCGACGGACGCAATGAAGCCATGCTGCTCCGCGCCGAGCAGGTTGCCTGCTCCGCGAATCGACAAGTCGCGCATCGCAATCTTGAATCCGGAGCCAAGCTCCGTGAACTCCTTGATCGACTGCAGCCGCTTCTCCGCCACCTCAGTCAGCACTTTATCCCGCTGGTAAGTGAAATAGGCGTAAGCGATCCGGTTCGAGCGGCCAACCCGCCCGCGCAGCTGATACAGCTGGGAGAGGCCCATCTTGTCCGCATCGTGGACGATGAGTGTATTTACGTTCGGTATGTCGACGCCTGTCTCAATGATGCTCGTGCTGACAAGTACGTCCGACTCCCCGTCCAGGAAGTCCAATATCGTCTTTTCAAGCTCCTGCTCGGACATTTGGCCATGGCCGACCGCCACGCGCGCATCCGGTACGAGCGCATTAATTTGCTCCGCTATCTGATGGATGCCTTGCACGCGGTTATAGAGATAGTACACTTGACCACCACGCGCCAGCTCGCGCTCAATGGATTCCCGCACGAGGGACGTGCTGTATTCAACGACATACGTCTGTACCGGGAACCGGTTCTCCGGCGGCGTCTCAATGACCGATAGATCGCGCACGCCGAGCATCGACATGTGGAGCGTCCGTGGAATTGGCGTTGCCGTCAGCGTAAGCACGTCGACATTCGTCTTCAGCCGCTTCAGCTTCTCTTTGTGCGATACGCCAAAGCGCTGCTCCTCATCGACGATGAGCAAGCCGAGGTCTTTAAAAATAATATCCTGCGACAGCAAACGATGCGTACCGATGACCACATCGACCGTGCCCGCCTTCAGCCCTTTCATCGTTGCGGTCTGATCTTTCTTGGAACGGAACCGGCTCAGCACTTGAACGTTGAACGGGAAGCCAGAGAAGCGCTCGCGGAACGTCTCATAATGCTGCTGCGCGAGAATCGTCGTCGGCACCAGAATGGCCACCTGCTTGCCCTCGATCGCCGATTTGAATGCTGCCCGCACCGCAACCTCAGTCTTGCCGTAGCCTACGTCACCGCAGAGCAGACGGTCCATAGGACGCGCAATCTGCATATCCTGCTTGATCTCGCTGATCGCACGCAGTTGATCCTGCGTCTCATCATACGGGAACATCGCTTCGAAATCCTGCTGGTACGTCGTGTCCTGCCCGAACGCAAAGCCAGTCGTCGCTTGACGCTCCGCATAGAGCTTAATGAGCTCGTCAGCAATGTCCTTGACGGATGATTGTGCCTTGCTTTTTACCCGTGTCCATTCGCTTCCGCCCAGCTTATACACCTTCGGCTCTTTCTCTTCGGAGCCGACATATTTCTGAATGAGGTCAATCTGTTCAATTGGAACGGACAGCTTATCGCCACCCGCATACAAAATATGCATGTAGTCCTTATGAATACCGGAGATTTCAAGCGTGCCGATCCCCATATACTTGCCAATGCCGTGGTTCTGATGGACGACATAATCGCCAACCTTGAGCTCCGTATAGCTCTTAATCCGCTCCGCGTTGTCTATCTTCTTATCGAGGCGGCGCGCCTTGCGCTGCTTCTGCGAGAACATCTCGCCCTCGGTAATAACAATCAGATGAATCGATGGCAGCTCAAAACCGCTCTGGAGGTTACCCTCTATGAGCGTAGGCGGCTCAATGCCGTAATCGTGCAGCACCCTGCGCATCCGGTCCATCCGCTCCGCGTTGCCGGCGAGCATAATGACTGTCGCGCCTGTTTTGCGCCAGCGCTCCATCTCTGCCTTCAGCACGTTCATTTGCCCGTGGAAGTTCTGCATGGAGCGGCAGACGACATTCAGTATATTCTGCGGTTGCGTATGCGGAATTTGACGTAAGAATAGCGATAAGAACAGCGTTTGGAACGGTCGGTGGAACAAGACATCATCCGAAGGGCGCGCCAAAGCAAGCGCAGGCAGCGCTTTACCATGCGTCATCAGATGCGTCGCCCACTCCGCCTCATCCCGCTCCAGCTGGCGGCCCGTCTCAATGAGACGAGTCGGCTCCTCATAGATCAGCAGCGTGTCCTTCGGCATATAATCGAATAGCGTTTGCCGTTCTGGATAAAGCAGCGAAATATATTTATAGATCTCCGGAAAATAATGATGCTCCCGCAGCTTCTCGATTTCCGAGCCGATCTCCGACCGCAGCCGGTCCTTCGCTGTCCGGTCCGTCATCTTCGCAAGCTGCTGATCCAGCAGCGAAGCTGCATGCTCCGCGGCATTCTCGAAGCGGCGCTTATCCGCCATCAGCTCTTGGCACGGCGGCACGCTGTAATGCTGCAGCTTCTCGATCGACCGTTGATCCGTCTGATCGAACGTACGAATGGAGTCGATCTCATCGTCGAACCATTCAATTCGGTATGGATGCGGAGAGGTTAACGGGAACAGGTCGACAATTCCGCCCCTGACGCTCATTTCCCCTTTGCCCTCCACCTTATCGACACGCTCGTAGCCGAGCTCTACCATTTGCCGTAAGAACGCTTCCAAAGATAGTGTCTCGCCTACGCGCAGCTCCGCCCGCGCGGACGCCATCGCACTGCTTAGCGGCAGGTAGCGCCGGACGCCGGAGAACGGCACGACAACAATCCCGCGAAACCCTTGGGACAGCCGGATCAATACATCCATCCGCTGAGCCAACGTTTCCGGGCTCGATATAGCTGCTTCCGCAGCGACTAACTCATTGGCCGGATAGAGCAGCACCTCATCCTCGGACAAGCACTCCACCAAGTCCTCTGCGATCTTCTGCGCCGCGAACATGTTATGGGTGACGACGAGCATCGGGCGATCGAACTCCCGCTTCAGCGCCGCAATCATCACTTGCCTTGATGAGCCTGCGAGCCCCGAAATGAGCTGCTCCTGCATCCCTTTCTTGATCCCGGATACGACAGATCCAAAGTCCGTATCCGCAGCGTAAGCTTCCAGTAATGCTTTCAACTTCAGCGGCACCTCGTTTCATTCACAACAGACCAAATCCCATTTCAGAAATGAAGAAGCGTGAATCCTTTCATTCTGAATGGTCAAGGTGAAACGGCTGTCGCCGTCGTTTTGGCGGGGCAGCGCGTTTCAATCCGGAGACATTATAGAAATTTATAAAAGTGAAACTTATAAATTCTATAATGTTAAAAAAAGAAGCCTCAGCCATGCGCCAAGGCTCTCTTGTCCATACAATTTCTAACTTCTTTCCCTGCTAGCCGCCCGCTATTGCAGCGGATTCGATACAAGCAGCAGCTCGGGATTGCTCTCAATTGCCTCGCGACAGTAATCGCAAACGACATTAACCGTAACGTCTCCGTTTGGATTATAGGCTATTATATCGCTGCGCTCTTCGGGGGTCAAGAAATGGAAACCGAGCTGAGTTTCCGATACATGGTCGCTGTTGATCGATCCCATGGCCGATTTACAGTGCCGGCAAACGTAATTTACAGCCATATTTATGCCTCCTGAGTAGTTGTTATACCCTGGCCCTCGAACTTTCTCTGATTCATGAGCCCATCTCACTCTTCAGTACTTCCAAGTTCGCTGCTCGGGTATGCATCCTACCCTCAGTATGCCCTCATACGGTGAAATTTAACGGTTATATTTGGCCATTGTCCGCTCGAATGAATTCGTCAAGCCGAACTCAATTGCATCGCAAGACTCTTCAACCATGCTCTTCAGCAGATCCCCTTCGCTCTTCGCGAAGTTCGAGAGGACATAGTCCGATATGCTCATACCCGGCTGCGGACGCGATATGCCGAGGCGAATCCGGTTGAAATTCTGCGTGCCGGTATGCTGAATAATAGATTTAATGCCGTTATGGCCGCCAGCGCTTCCCTGATAACGAAGACGGATCTTGCCTGTTACTGTATCCAAATCATCATATACAATTATCGCATCTTCGAGATCGGCTTTAAAATAATCCATAAAGCCTCTTACCGTCTCCCCCGACAGATTCATATACGTCATCGGTTTAATAAGCGCGACCTTCGTCCCGCCTACGTTGCCTTCGCCGATTAAACCTTTGCATTTACTCTGCGATACATTAATGCCCCAGCGCTTCGCGAGCGTATCCACGACCATAAACCCCACGTTATGCCGCGTGCCTTGATAGGCGGTACCGGGGTTGCCGAGTCCGACAATCCATTTCATGCTGAACCTTCACTCCTGCTCTACTACTAATATTCATGCTGCCTGCGCAGCGAAACCTATTGTCCCACTATTTTCTACAGAGCCTGTCCATTTACCTGCGAACGTTCTAATAAAAAAGTAAAAGGGCTGCTTCTTGCGCGCAGCCCTTGATCATTATTTTTCGAATCTGACTGCGTGCATTTCTGCTTCATGCGCACGCTGCTCGGCTTCGTGAGCTTCTACGGCTGCGTCGTGCGCTTCCTCGGCCGACAGCTCAAGCTGAGGCGCCAGAATCGTCACGATCACCTGATCGGCATCCAGCTTCGTCGTTACGCCTTCCGGCAGCTGGAGATCGGAGAGCAGCAAGTTCTCGCCGATGCCGAGGCTTGCCACATTCACTTCAATGACCTCTGGAATACGATCCGGCAAGCAATGAATCTCCAGCTCATGCAGCATCGGCTGCAGAATGCCACCCTCGCGAACGCCGACTGAATCGCCGATAATTTCAAGCCGTACCGGCGTCTTGATCGACTCATTCATATTCACTTGATGAAAGTCGACGTGAATGACATGACGTGACAGCGGTTCTCGCTGCACTTCATTCAGCATAACTGGCTGCTTGCCTGCACCGGGGATATCTAGCTCCAGCAAGGAATGCGGATGCGTGCGCAGCAGCGCTGCCAGCTCCTTCTCATTCACCGATACATTAATCGGCTTGCTCAGCTTCGTTCCATATACGACGCCGGGCACGCTGCCCTGCTGTCTCATCGTTCTCAATTGGCCGCTGGTTGATAACTTCCGTTCTTCAGCACGAAATGGTATTGCCATGTGGAACCCTCCTCGCGAAATAGATTCCATATATTCATACCCATTCCTGCCCTGAAATAAACGAACGAGCCCCTCTTACGCGTCCTTTACCTTATCCTTTGGACTGGCTGTCCTTCCGTGCCTTCGCGCGTCCGCGCAGCTTCTCCGCGTAGCCTGGTTTATTCACTTGGCGCTCGCGTGCAATCGCCACGTCATTCTCCGGCACGTCCTGCGTAATCGTCGAGCCTGCAACCACATAAGCGCCGTCGCCGATCTTCACAGGGGCGATCAGATTCACGTTGCTGCCGACGAATGCACGGTCGCCGATCTCTGTCTGCGACTTGTTATAGCCGTCATAATTGACGGTGATCGCACCACAGCCGATGTTCACGTCCTTGCCGACCTTCGCATCGCCCACGTAGCTCAGATGCGACACCTTCGTACCATCGCCGAGCTCGGCATTTTTAATTTCAACGAAATCGCCGATCTTCACGCCTGTGCCCAGCTTCGCACCCGGACGCAAATACGCGAAAGGTCCTACCGCGCACTCATCGCCGATGATCGCTTCAGTCGTTACCGACTGCTTCACATTCACACCGTTGCCAACCTTCGTATCCGTCAATTCCGCATGCGGCCCGATGACGCAATCCTCCCCGATCACCGTGCTGCCGCGCAGAACGGAACCTGGATAGATGACCGTGTCCGAGCCGATCGCGACGTCTGCCTCAATATAAGTCGCCGCAGGATCTATCACCGTTACACCGTTGATTTGATGCTTCCGAATGATACGGGCACGCATGAGCGCTTCCGCTTCGCCAAGGCCAACACGGTCATTAACGCCGATACCCTCTGCGAAATCCGGCGTGCAGTACGCGCCGACAGTCTCGCCCGCTTCCCGCAGAATCTCCATCACATCTGTCAGGTAGTACTCGCCTTGGGCATTCTGGTTCGTCACCTTCGCCAAAGCTTGGAACAGCTTCTTATTGTCAAAGCAGTACATGCCTGTGTTGATCTCCGTAATTGCCGCTTGTTCCGGCGTGCAATCCTTCTGCTCCACAATGCGCAGCACGTTGCCCGCTTCGTCGCGGATAATACGGCCTAGACCTTGCGGATTCGGCACAACAGCCGTCAGCACTGTAGCTGCCGCCTCATTCTTCGTATGGATATCGAGTAGTGACTGGATCGTCTCAGACGTCACAAGCGGCGTATCGCCATACAGAATAACCGTCGTACCGGACTCTTCGCCAAGCAGCGGCTCCGCCATCCGCACCGCATGTCCTGTGCCCAACTGCTGCGCTTGAAGCACAAACTCCGCGCCATCTCCCAAGTAGGCTTGGACCGTTTCCGCACCGTGGCCGACAACGACAACCGTCCGCTCGCAATTTGCGTCCTTCACCGTCTGCAGCACATGCCCGACCATCGGCTTGCCGCAAACAGGATGAAGCACTTTATATAGTTTCGATTTCATTCGTTTTCCTTGACCTGCTGCAAGAACAACTGCCATTACTTTCAAAGGAACCCCTCCTATTAATAGGGAGTTTAGCGATAGCTAAACTCTCACCTTAAACGATATTAGGGAGTTGAACTCTCACCTTAATCCGCCAATTCGATAAATTCTCTACTGAATATAGCGTATTACAAGGCAAAAGAAAAGAGAGCCCCATAAGGGGCTCTCTTCGCTTATACAAAGTACTCTCTTGCCTTACGCGCCTTCTTCAATTACTACTTCTTCTTCCGTTGCAGCACGCTCGTATTCAGCGAGTACGGCAGCTTGAATCTTCTCCCGCGTCGTCGAAGAAATTGGGTGTGCGATATCGCGGAATTCTCCATCAGGAGTACGCTTGCTTGGCATTGCCACAAACATTCCATTGTTACCGTCTATCACGCGAATATCGTGAACGACAAATTCATTGTCAATGGTAATTGAGGCGATTGCCTTCATCCGGCCTTCGGAATTTACTCGGCGGAGTCTAACATCGGTAATTTGCATCTGTGTTCACCACCTTTATCCATCTAAGACTTGGTGTAGTACTTCCACATTCCAATGCAAAATCCTTCACAAGTTTGGAAAATAAATGATAAGTTTTTAACTTTTTTTAAAGAAAAAATATAATCCCCGACGATTCGACTTATATTGATACGATTAGCTCGATTTCGACAAGGACATCCTTGGGAAGCCGCGCCACCTCTACAGTTGAACGAGCGGGCTTATGATCGCCAAAGTACGAAGCATAGATGCTGTTTAGCGCAGCGAACTGATTCATATCTTTAATGAACACAGTTGCCTTCACAACATCTGCGAATGTTGCACCCGCTTCCGCGAGCACGGCTTCCAGGTTGCGGAACACTTGATGAGCCTGTTCCTCGATGCCGCCCTCTACGAGCACGCCTTCCGCCGTCAGCGGAATTTGACCGGATGTGAACAACAAATTGCCAAGCTTCATCGCTTGGGAGTAAGGACCGATCGCAGCTGGCGCTTTATCGGTTGCAATCATTTGCGGTTGTGCTTTCATGTGCAAGAAATCCTCCTCTAGTTTACGTTGCCTGTAAAATAGTTGCCTGGGACAACCGTCGTATGCTTCGTCTTCATATCAACCGCTGTCAATTTTGCCAGCGACACATAGTCTTCGAACAGTCGTTCTTCGCCCTCAAGCTCGCCGGACTCGACGAAGACGCCAACCCCCGCAACCTTCGCGTTGAATTCATAGAGCAGATCCATCATGCCTTGAATCGTTCCGCCTGCTTTCATGAAATCATCAATAATAAGCACGCGTGCATGCTCCTTCAGCGCGCGACGCGTAAGCGACATCGTCTGAATCCGTTTATTTGATCCGGAGACGTAGTTAATGCTCACAGCGGAGCCTTCGGTTACCTTGTTATCCCGACGCACGATGACGACCGGCAAGTTCATGCAAGCCGCCGTAGCATGAGCAAGCGGAATACCCTTCGTCTCAACGGTCATAATAACATCAATATCGAGATGGGCAAAAGCTGTTGCAAACATTCGTCCAACATCCGACAGCAAGCCAGGTTGTCCAAGCATATCGGTCATGTATAAATACCCGCCTGCGAGCACTCGTTCCGGCTGCTCCAGCTTCCTGCAGATACTATTCATTATGGTGAGCGCCTCTGCGCCGCCCATCTTCGGAATATACTTCACACCGCCTGCAGCGCCTGCCAACGTATGCAGCTCACCCAGTCCCTCTTCCTCGAACACTTCTTTAATAATCGCCAAATCTTCGCTAATCGATGACTTGGCAGACTGATAGCGATCAGCAAATGCTGTTAGAGAAATTAACGTATGGGGGCGAGTAAGTAGGTATTGCGTCATTTCTACTAACCTTGCACTTCGTTTCAACTTCCTCAAAGCGTACTCCCCCCTTGCTAAACCCGAATATTATAATGACAATATAACATTTTCATACGGATTTAATCAAGACACACGTCTGCTTCATGTCAGCATTCTTACCACGTATACTTCTTTGCAGAAACCGCGAAGCCCATTATAGATTCGCGAAACCTTCGCTTCCTTGCTCACAAGGCCGAATACAGTCGGACCGCTGCCCGACATAAGAACGCCATCCGCACCAAGACGCTGCATAATCTCCTTCATCTGCAGCACCTCCGGATGAAGCTGAAGCGTTACCGTTTCAAGCACATTGCCGAGATAGGTGCATACGCCCGCGAACGAGCCGCTTGATATCGCCGACAGCATATCGGGCGTCGACGGGTGCTGCTTCAGTTCATTCGCGCGCAGCTTGCCGTAGACGTCTGCCGTCGATACGTTAATCGGCGGCTTCGCAAGAATGACCCAGCACTGAGGCGGATTGCTGATCCGCTCGAGCTTCTCACCCCGCCCTCGGGCAATCGCCGTGCCTCCCGTCACGCAGAACGGCACATCGGACCCAAGCTCCGCGCCAAGTTCACACAGCTCTTCCTCCGAGATGCCGAGCCCCCACAAGCGGTTCAGCCCACGCAGCGTCGCAGCTGCATCACTGCTTCCACCAGCGAGGCCTGCTGCAACCGGTATCTTCTTGTCCAAATGGATATAGACGCCCTTGCGGACGTTATATCGGTCTTTAATAAGCCTTGCGGCCTGAAACGCCAAGTTCTTCTCATCCAGCGGTATGTATCCGGCCTGGCTCGATATGATGATCGTATCTCGCGGAAGCTCCTCCATCTCGAGCCGATCCGCCAGATCGACCATCGTCATAATCATCTCCACCTCGTGGAAGCCATCCTCGCGCTTACGCTTGACGTCCAGCAGGAGGTTGATCTTCGCCGGTGCTTTCTCATAAATTTTCATATATGCTCACCCGTTCATTATCGTTAGAAAACTTATACATCTTTTTATTTTATCAAAAGGTCATAAGAAAAGCTAAGATGCGTTTTTACGCACATCTTAGCTTCATGGTGAATGGCTTATTAATGCGGATAGTGGTTCGCTTGCTGCTGAGCGGCCTGCACAGCTTGATGCATATAGGCAGGAACCGTTACGCGGCTAGCGATAGATTGCGTGCTGGTAGATGCGGCATACGATTGCTGCTGTGGCGGCATATACGTGGTTCTGCCAGTTTGCTGCTGCTGAGAGGCAGCGTTGTAAGCTCCCGGTTGCTGCCTTTGTTGTTGCGCGGCTTGGTACTGCTTTGCCACAGTCTGCTCTGCGAGCTGAATGGCGCGCTTCACCATATTGCCAGCATCCTTCGCTTTAATCGCTCCCCAGCCTTCCTTCTGGACGGTGTCATAGAAGCCCAGCTCCTTAGCCAGCGCATTCTTCATTTCCTCACTCATCATACTGCGGTTTCTGCGGGACACTACTCGTCGCCTCCTGATTCTCGGATCGTACCGTTAGTATGTGTTCCAGCCGGACTTCCTCATACAGCTATACGACCATAAAAAAAGTGCAGATACTGCCAATTGGAGCAAGCCCGCTCCACTAGCATCATCTGCACATGTACTGCAATTGCATTTGTTTTTTAGCTGCAATTTACTGTATATACGTAATGCGAACTTGACCATCATCGCTATCGACCGTCACTTCAACGGACTCCGTCAAAATATCGGCGTAGCTGTAGGAAACACGTTTAAATGCATGTTGATCCTGATCAAGCCTGACAATAAATACAGAAGGGTAGATTTCTTCTAACACACCGGTCCGTTCAATAGTCTTTCGACGACCACCGTTTGCACGAAGACGTATTTTGGATCCGACATGGGTTTCCAAACTGCGTTTGATCTCCAATAGCGCATTTTTTGCCATTGTGCACTACCACCTCTTTCCTTGTCCATTATAACCAAAAGGAGGTGGTTTGTCAAAAAATAATAATTATAACAGCGGTCTTCATCACATGTCAACAATTATTAAGTTTGTTTTAGGAACTCATGTATATTTTGTTAGGAGCCCTGCCATATTATACGGTTGGCTTCACACCGACAAGCGCTTTCGGCTTCGGCATGCCTACTCGAAACTTGCCAAGAGTCTCAATGCCTCCAACACCGTCAATGCCGCTGATCGTGCCATGAATGACGTCCGACAGATTAATTGTCTCCCTGATGGACGTGTAGCTTGCTTTTATAGCGACGTAGACCGGGTCGAGCGCATGAATGAGCACGCGGCCAGGAGAACTAGCAAAGTTCGAGCCAGACTGCAGCAGCGCCTCATAATGAGACTGGCAGGCGCCAGCGATCACGATGAGATTGTCTCTGCTCTTCTCGTACTGGCGCGCGATGCGCACGGCGTCTACAAAATTCTGCGAGTTCTTGTAACTGGCGAGGCTGTGCAGCTCATCGCGATTGCTTGTTTTGAGCACGCCGTCATGGCCTGTAATCACGATAATATCCGGCTTGATTTGCGGAAGCAGGCGATATACGACATCGGCCATTTGCGACTCATGCACATAGACTCCGTAAGCAGGCACTCGCATTTGCGTATACAACTGCATGCTCTTCTTCATATAATTGCTGTCCCCATCTAGATGAAGGACTTTTCCTGGCACCTCAAAATAAGAGTGGTTTTCACTCTGCGCGCGCGCAAGCTCACGTTCAAGCGCCTGCTGCTCACGCTGCTCCTGTATCCGCAGGGTAGACTCGCTTGCCTTTATGCGGGCCTGCCTGGCGGCGCCTGACGATTCCGGGTCGCTGACTACCGATAAATCGACAATAGGTGCGTCTGCAAGCAGACGGTAGTCAGTTCCCTTCAAAATGGCCGTTTCTTCTAACGTTGTCGCAACACGAAAAAGGACGTCCCCGCCATAGGATTTGCGGACGACCAGGTCCCCTTGCTTCATGGGCAAATCACCTCTTCGTCTATCCTATGGGGAGACGCCCCTGATGGTGCGCTTCCGATTATGTTTTTTAACCCGTGAAGCCTGCCGCTAACAGTGCCTTGCTGAGCACCGCGAACTCCGCAAGCGATAGTGTCTCGCCACGGCGTGCAGGGTCTATTCCGCAGTTTGTCAACAGCGGCACGAGCTGCTCGCGGTTTTCCTTACCCACGAGTGCGGTCAGGTTGTTCATCAGCGTCTTGCGGCGCTGCGCGAAGCTCGCCTGCACCGTGCGGAAGAAATGAGCTTCATCCTCCACCTCGACGGCCGGCTCCTTACGCAGCGACAGCTTAATAACAGCCGAATCGACGTTCGGCTGCGGAATAAACACCGTATGCGGCACGATGCAGACGAGCTCAGGCACGCAATAGTACTGCACCGCTACGCTGAGGCTGCCGTACTCCTTGCCGCCTGGCTTCGCTGCCATCCGCTGCGCCACTTCTTTCTGAATCATGACAACAATATTTTCAAGCGGCAGCTTCTCTTCCAGCAGCTTCATTAGAATGGGGGTCGTTACATAGTATGGCAAATTGGCCACAACGCTTACGCCGGACAGCCCTGCGAATTTCTTCTCCATCAGCTCGGGCAAGTCCATCTTCAATACGTCGCCGTGCTCGACATGCACATTCGGCGTATCTGCGAAGACATCCTGCAGAATCGGGATAAGCCTGTTGTCGATCTCAATTGCCGTAACGCGTCCCGCTTCCTGAGCAAGCTGCTGCGTAAGCGCACCGATACCTGGGCCGATTTCAAGTGCGCCTTTCGTCTCATCCAGCTCTGCTGCACCGACAATTTTACGCAAAATATTTTGATCGATCAGAAAGTTCTGACCGAGGCTCTTCTTAAATGTAAACCCGTACTTATTAATGATGTCCTTCGTATGCTTCGGCGAAGCGACATCGACATTCTTTCTTATTCCCTCTGTCATGGCTGGTCTCCTTCATTAGACTGCTCCATCGTTGCAAGCGCCTGGTCGAACTCCTGACGCGTAATTCGGAACGTCTGGCACCGCTTGAGGAACTGCTTTCCATTCGCATAGCCTAGTCCAAGCAAATTGCCCATCGTAAGCCTCCGCTCCGATGCCTGCGGATGTACGAGCAGCCCTGCCCGCATTAGATCTTCCATCGTCACTTCCGCTAGCGTGCCGCTTCCTTCTACCGCTTCCGTTCGCAGGTTCGCCAGCGCGCGCCGAATCGCTTCAGGCGAAGCATTCTCAACGCCGATGTCGCCCTTGTATAGCGCCTCCTCCTGTGGGAGGAACGCATGCTTGCAGCCAGGCACATGCTGCGCGACGATTTTGCGAATCCGCTCACCAGCATGGTCGGGATCCGTGAAGATAATGACGCCGCGACGCTCCATCGCCAGCTTCACGCGCTTCAGCACCGCATCACCGATCGCGGAGCCGCCTGTCTCTATGGTCTCTGCCTCTACGGCACGTTTAATCGCGACGGTGTCGTCTTTACCTTCTACGACAATAATTTCCTTAATCATGGGACGTTCATTCACTCCCTTCAGACGAACATACAAAAAGAAGAGGCAGCGCCTCTTCTTATGATGGCATATTTACGTGCAAAATACGATATGAATGAAGAAGAAATCCCATACACTACGGGCAAAATCTCTTCTTACAGCGACTCTGGCTTCTTAGGTCCTAGTATGTAGACCGTATAACCTCGCTTCAAACCGAATTTATCGGCAAACGATTCGCTGTCAAAGTAAACGTCGATCTTGTTTCCTTTAACCGCGCTGCCCGTATCCTCCGCACGACGGAAGCCGATGCCCTCGATATAGACCCACCAGCCGATCGGAATAACCTTCGGATCAACTGCAATTGTCCGGCCTTCCTGAACACGTGCCCCTGATGCGGTAATACCGTACTGCGGATGGCTCTTCCCTTTGCCTGTCGATGCGACGCCGGCTGAATACGCCGTCAGCGTTACGTTACGAAGCATCTTCTTCGAGCTGAACGTTACGCCCCGCTTCGTCAGCGTTGTCACCGCTGGTGATTTAGCAGACAGCATCGTCACCTTCGGTTCAGGCTTTTTCGTGCCTATTGCTACGACTTGATCCACGGCAGAGGACTTCGTCATTTTCTCCACGAGCGTTTGCGATACGAGAACGCCGTTCTGGAACACCTTCTCATACCGTTTCACAATCGTGCCTTGTTTGCCCGTCTGGACAAGTTTTTCTTTCCCCAATGCGAGCTTCGGATCTTCCTTCTTCACGACCGTGAACGGAACCGGATATGCACTCTCAGAGTACTTCTTATCGATCCGTGTAACCGTAATAATCATGTTAGGCTCAAGCGAAGACGTTAACGGGGGTACGACTTTATCTTGACCACGTACCGATATGTCAGCCTGATCGATCGCTGCCGCTACCGTTTTTTCTGTCGTATACATCGTCTTTGCTTTGCCGTCTGCCTTTACAACTAAAGGTACCGCCTGATCAATTACAATCCGGTCGCCATCTTTAATTCCGCCATCGAGCGACATCGACACTTTATCATAAGCGCCAACAGTAATGGCTTGTTCATCCAGTAGGCGTTGAAGGGACCATTGTTTTGTCGAAACAATCGTTTCTCGTCCATTCACTACTACGGACACGTGCTTGTCAGCCGTTCCGTGCAACAACACCAAAAACATGAAAGTCATAGCGATTGAGATCAGAGCGCTTAGAACAATTAAACGCACGTTCTCATGCTTCCATCGCAATGCGAAAGACATGCTGGATGATCGTTTACCATGGGTGGTGTCCTTCATCTGGAGTGCTCCCATTTCTTCGGTCCTCCTTACATAGCCCCGCCGCCTTGTTACGCATGATACTTAGACGCGACTATTGAGATTTGGCGTGCGATAAACGCACGCATTTCCAATCCTTATTCACCTCCGTGCCCGTTCCATGATACGCCCTGTGTCGTCACAATATGCTTCATTCAAACAAAAAAGAAGCCCGATGACAGAGGATCTGTTTCGTGGCTTCCCAATTCGACAAGGGTAAGCATGGATTGCATGCACGAGGTTGATCTCTCTTATTTACGCTGGCGAGGTTAGCTGTCGGATTCGGGCGTGAGAGTCGCCCTATTCGCTCGTGACGTTAAGCGATGTCTTCAACCACGTCACCAAGCAAAATTCACCCCAAGAAGAATCTCCATGTCTACTTCTGTTTGCCACCGCGCAATTCATTTCACTGCGTGATACAAACAGTTTCAACAATTGGTTCCCCCGCTCTCCAAAACTTCGGAGATTAAGCGTTTATTGGAAAAGGAATACAAGTTTTGTTGCTCTGAAATGAATCATACCGTCTATCGCTGCACATTGTAAAGAACTGATTAATGACGATTTTAGCGAATTTTTAGGATAATCCAGTGATTTCAACTTGATTTCTAGGAATAAAGTTAGTTTTTTCAACGGAATGGTCCTAAATCCTTGCTTTCACTTCCATTTTCACTACATTCCAAAACATTTCAGTGCATTTTCGGTCGTAATTTTAGCTATTTCTTCCACGGACTTGCCTGTTAGCTCCGCCATCGTATTTGCTACAAGACGGACGAATGATGATTCATTTCGTTTCCCTCTATGGGGGTGCGGAGCTAAATAAGGGGCATCTGTTTCAATCAGCAGACGGTCAAGCGGCACATGCGCAAGCACCTCTTTTGGCACACGTGCATTTTGGAATGTAAGCGGTCCCCCGAACGAAATATAGAAGTTCATATCGAGGCATTGCTTTGCCGTTTCCCAGCTTCCAGAGAAGCAGTGCATGACGCCGCCGACTTCCCTTGCGCCCTCTTCACGAAGCAGTCTGACGACATCCTCATGTGCGTCCCTGTTGTGGATTACAATCGGCTTCTGCTTTTGTTTCGCTAGCTGAATTTGCTCCCGAAATACACGCTGCTGCACATCTTTAGGTGAAGTGTCCCAGTGATAATCGAGTCCAATCTCGCCGATCGCAACAACCTTCGGATGATCGCATAAAGATGCAATCCAATCCAGATCCTCCGGCAGCATATCAATGCTGTCTACCGGATGCCAGCCGACAGCGGCATAGATGAACGAATACTGCTCGGCAAGTTGCATCGTGGTCGGAATCGTTTCCCGGTTGAAGCCGATATTAATAAGCTTATGTACACCTGCAGCTTGAGCTCTTTCGATAACTTCTGCGCGGTCCTCGTCGAATTTCGACGAGTCCAAATGGGTATGTGTGTCGATTAACATTGGTGCCAAAGTAGCCCCTTTCTACAATAAAGCGAATAATTCGCGCAAATTCGCCGGGAGCTTCGTCGCTGATTCGCGAAGAGGTTCTTCCGGGTAATACAGATGGTACTTGCCTTGGCGAATACCTGTGATGGATCTGATGATACTGGATCGCTCGGATATTTCCGACAGCTGTTCGTCACGGCCCAGCAGCAGAATCGGTGGTTTTTCTTCCTTACCCTCAGCATTCGCCGCGTCAGGTCGATAAACATCGTAGGGCAAGTCATATGGAAAGTCAATTTCCAGATGGTAGTCCGGGTGCAGCCCGATCGCCTTGAACTGTTCGCGTATTTCTTGCCAGAGCTGCTCATCCGCATGATCCATCGTTACATATTTATACAGCTTTCGGTTTAGGAATCGGCGGCATAGATCAGCAAGCACCTCATCCTGCTCATTTACCCACATGCTAAAGGCGGTCTGAACGAGCGCCTCATCAAGTGCCAAATAACCTTCAATATCCATTCTTCCCGCTATCAGCTGCTCCAGCGGACCAATCATCCAACTGAATGCGTAACCAGATGCGTACAGCTCCTTCGCCCTGCGGAAGATTTGCCGGAGAATGATCTCTGAGCTGCGCGTAACCGGATGAAAATACACCTGCCAGTACATTTGGTATCGCGACATGAGATAGTCCTCAACCGCGTGCATGCCACTCTCTTTCACTACAATTCTTCCCCGGTAGGGCCGAAGTACTCGCAGAATCCGTTCCAGATCGAAAGTGCCGTAGTTTACTCCTGTAAAATACGCATCCCGCAGCAGATAATCCATCCGGTCTGCATCCATTTGGCTAGAGACAAGACTAACAACAATCGGCTCGTAATAAGTCTTGCAGATGACGGCTGCAACCCGCTCGGGATAGGAGGAATCATAGGCTTTCAGCACAGCGTTAATTTCTGTTTCTTCTAATAATAGGCGGCATGTCCACTCTTCATGATTCGTGTCAAAAACATCTTCAATGGAATGGGAGAAAGGGCCATGTCCGATATCATGTAACAGCGCCGCGCATAGCGCGATCAGCTTCTCTCCGGCAGGCCAATCCGTGTAGCCAGCTCGCTCGAACTGGGATATGATTTTGCGGGTAATCTCATAGACGCCGAGAGAATGGGAGAACCGGCTGTGCTCTGCGCCGTGAAAGGTCAAATAGGAGGTGCCAAGCTGGCGAATACGTCGAAGTCGTTGAAATTCCTTCGTATTAATTAAGTCCCAGATCAAGTGATCCTGCACGTAAATGTACTTATGAACGGGGTCCTTGAACACTTTCTCCTCCGCCAATCGTTCCTTGCGCTTACGAGCTGCCATTTCTATAATCACTCCTTCAATCGTTCATCGTTTCGACACAATAGTCGAATGTTTGTCGAATGATGTCGCAAATTCATTTCCAATCTGGTTACAAATATTGTACGATATTAGTAGATGATTTGCTTTCTGTTTAAAGCAAACCTAACGTCACTGGTCATATTTACCGTCAAATCGTCGTTGACTATTATGGGAAACGTTGGTATTATTAAAGCATAAAATGATGGATTTTGTCGAATCGTGACGATGTAATCTAGTACGAGAGGAAATGATAGATCATGATGAAATCGACAGGCATTGTACGTAAAGTAGATGAGCTCGGACGTGTTGTTATTCCTATCGAGCTGCGCCGTACGCTCGGTATTGGCGAGAAAGACGCACTCGAAATTTATGTAGATGGCGAACGCATTATGTTGAAGAAGTATGAGCCTGCTTGTATCTTCTGTGGCAATGCAGAGAACGTGGCTTACTTCAAAGGCAAAATCGTTTGTAACGCTTGTTTGACTGAAATGCCAACTCCTGTTACAAAATAAGAGACAAACTAAGAATTATAGGTTATAATAAGTTTATCCAATATGTTAATTCTAACCTTTTTATACTCCTTGATGCCTCCCTGGGCCAATATGGCCAGGGGGGTCTTTTTTTATATATTCACTTCTTCATTTCTTCATCACATCATTGTACACGTCCCGCTTCTGCATGCCGCGATCTTGTGCAGTTCGTTTGATTGCTTCCTTGCGATCTTCCCCTTGCTCCTCGTAGCGGCTCACATGCTCCTCTAGACTTAGCGCTGCCCACCAGCTCTGCTCGCCTTGCTTTAGCTCGGCCACTTCTTCCTTGCTTATGCCCGCAATAACGAGACAATACTCGCCAAGCGGTGGATGCTCCTCCAGCCAGCTGATACATTCAGAGATTGTACCGCGGGCTACTTCTTCATGGCGCTTCGTCAGCTCTCGCACCATTGCCATCCGTCGATCGCCCCACTGCTCGAGCATCACCGGCAGCGTCTTTGTAATCCGATGCGGCGATTCATAGCATATTATCGTCGCTTCCTGCTTTTGCAGCTGCTGCAGCCAATTCGTTAACGGCTTGCGATCGCGCGGCGGGAAGCCTGCGAAGAAGAAATTTTCCGTCGACAGCCCGGATACGATAAGCGCCGACAGAGCAGCGTTCGCACCAGGAATCGGTACAACCGCTATTCCCCGCTCCGCGGCGGCCGCAGCAAGATCTGCGCCAGGGTCGGAGATTGCAGGCAACCCCGCATCACTAACAATCGCGATCGACTGTCCGGTCTCCAGCAGCCGAATCAGTTCTGGGCCGCTCGCATCCTTGTTATGCTCATGATAGCTGACCAGGCGCGTCGCGATTTCAAAATGCGCAAGCAGCTTACGCGTTTGGCGCGTATCCTCTGCTGCGATTAAATCCACTTCCTTCAGCGTTCGAATCGCCCGAAACGTCATATCCTCCAAGTTGCCTATCGGCGTACCGACCAAGTATAAGGTGCCGCTCTCGCTGCGCTCTCCCTCTTTGCTAAAGCTCCGTTGTACAATCATTTCTCTGTATTCCTCGCTTCCGCCATTTTAGCCTCTGCAGCTTTATCGCCATAATAGATCCGCATTAATTCTTCATTATATTGCCGCTGCTCGTTGTACACGATAAGCGGCGGGAGCAGCTTGATGTCCGGCTTACCATCACGCAGCGCTTCAATGAGTACCATATTCGCCTCCGCATCCTTATGCGGGTGTACGAAACGAATACGCTTCGGCTCAAGCTTCCACTTGCGCATCGTCTCCATAATCTCTACGAGCCGCGACGGACGATGAACCATCGCAACACGGCCGCCCGTCCGAACAAGCCGCGCACATGCCTCCACAATATTATCAAGTGTGCCGTTACGCTCATGCCTTGCCATCGCAAAATGCTCATTCCCATTCTGTTCGCCGGAGCCTGCCGGCATATATGGCGGATTCACCGTCACAACATCATACATGCCTTGACGCTGCTTATGAAATTCCCGCAGATCACCTTCATAGATCTTAATTTGCTCCGTCAGCCCATTAGCCTCCACACTCCGCCTTGCCATATCTGCCAATCGAGGCTGAATTTCCACTGCGTCGATTGCTGCTTTCGTCCGTGTCGTTAAGAGCAGCGGAATAACGCCATTCCCCGTACATAGATCAATAATCCTCCCGCGTGGTGGAACGGCTGCGAACCGTGCCAGCAGCACCGCATCCATTGAGAAGCTGAACACCTCTCGGCTTTGAATAATATATAATTCATGCGTTAAGAGATCATCAAGCCTTTCATTCGGCTCTAATTTCACTTCGTTGACCACAATTTCTGCTCCTTCACCTGATGACTACGTACCAGCCTTCTATATGCAAACAAGACCCTATCAATAAGGGTCTTGTTGTTCAATCTTTATTGAGAAAGGAAAGGCAGAACAAGCAGTCGCCTTCCGTACGCAAATGGCCGTAATACAGATTGCATATATGAAATCCTTCATGATACAGTCTTGCCAAATTGTCATAGCCTTGTCCAACACCAGCTGTATCGGCTGTGGCGCTTGGCTCTTCAATTGGCAACGTATTGATCTCCTCATCGACGACAACCGGTACCGCAACAGGCTTCTTCGGCGAATGAACCGCCGTCTCACGCTTTAATACTTTACGCAGTTGCCCATTTTCTATACTGAGCCGGTTGTTCTCTTCGAGGAGCGATTTGATTTTCTCTTTCATTGCACCGATCTCTTGATGCAAGCTTCCCAAGTGGGATTCAAATTCGCTTATTTGACTAAAGATATCTCTTTTCAAGTCTTCACCCCAAGGCTGTGCAGCTTCGGATTTAGCATTATGTGCGCTAGCTTACTTTAAGACAACATCATCGAGCGGTAGCTCCTTCGGCTTGCCGCCATCGAAGAGCTGTACATACACCGTTTTGGAACCCGCGTTGATGCCCGTTACTTTACCTTCACCATAAGAAGTCACGACATATTTACCAACTGCCGGCAATTCCTCGCGAATGCTCTCATAATTGTCGTGCTCATACTTCAAGCAGCACATGAGTCGCCCGCATAGTCCGGAGATCTTCGTCGGATTGAGCGATAAGTTCTGATCCTTCGCCATCTTGATGGACACAGGCTCGAAATCGCCAAGCCATGTGGAGCAGCATAAGATGCGTCCGCAAGGTCCGATGCCGCCAAGCATCTTCGCTTCATCGCGTACACCGATTTGTCTCAGCTCGATCCGCGTGCGGAACACGCTGGCCAGATCCTTAACGAGTTCCCGGAAGTCAACCCGGCCTTCAGCTGTGAAATAAAAAATGATTTTGTTGCGGTCGAACGTAAATTCAACATCGACCAGCTTCATCTTCAGCTGATGGTCTCTTATTTTTTCAAGACAAGTGGCAAAAGCGTTACGCGCCGCCGTCTTGTTCTCTTCGACTATTCTGGCGTCGTTGTCACCGGCAATCCGTATGACTTTCTTCAGCGGAAGGACAACATCCGATTCACCGACTTGCTTCTGTCCAACCACTACTTTCCCGTACTCGATCCCTCTTGCCGTTTCTACGATAACATACTGCTCTTTATCGATGGAGAAATCGACTGGATCAAAGTAATAGATTTTGCCCGCCTTCTTAAAGCGAACACCAACGACGTTATACAATTCATCACCCCTCCTGTACACGGATTAGGAGCTGCTCAAGCGCAAGCTGCGGCGATACGTTCGCACGCATCCGTTTACCTGCCTCAAGCGTATACTCCATGCATCTGACCCAGCCCTCCGCCGAGCGCGAGTATGCATGTTTGCCAATCCAATCAAGCTGATCTATAAAAACAATTGCTTCATGTCTTCCTGCCTGAAAATGAATCATATCTTTATACCATAGTACCAATAAAGATAATAGAAGCTGCGGTTGCTCACCGAGCTCTGTCTTAAAAATTTGCTGCTGTGCAGACAACATCGCCGCGGTGAATCGGGTCAGACTGTCCTTTCCTAATTGTATCACTACGTTTCTCATTTCTGCAAACCCATTCTGCTGGATAAGCGCCCTGCATGCATCGACACCAGATGCAAGATGTACGGCAGCACGGGCAGACAGCTGGGGAACGCCTTCGTCTGATAGCGTCTGCAGCATCATCTGAGGTGCAAGCGGTATGAACGGTACGAGCTGTGTCCGCGACCGAATTGTAGGCAGAACAGCTTGTCCATTCTCCGTCAGCAGAATAGCAACGACAGGCGATTGCGGCTCCTCCAGAAACTTCAGCAGGCTGTTCGCCGCTTGAAGAGTCATCGTCTCGGCACGCTTCACAATATAGACTTTACGGTCCACGTTTATATTTCGATAAGCAAGCTCTCTTTGGAGCTCGCGAATTTGGTCGATTTTGATGGAATTGCCGTCAGGCTCAACCAGATGGAGATCCGGCTGATTGCCATGCTCGAATTTGCGGCATTCCAGGCAGTGACCGCAGGCGTCGTCTCCTCCACCTTTGCAGAACAGCGCTTTGGCAAAAGCCATCGCCATCTGCATTCGCCCACTACCTGAAGGACCGCTGAATAGATAGGCATGCGACACTTTGCCGCTAGCCAGCGCAAATTGCAAAATGCGTTTCGCTCTCGGTTGCCCCGCAAGCTCAGCAATGCTCATACTTGTTAATCCTCTCTAGAAAAACAGGTTAATCAATAATCCGCGGATATCACCGATTTTTTGCAGCAGCTCAAGTCTGCCTTCCTCCGAATCAAGAAGCTCTTCGCCCATCTGAAGCAGATTCGAGTCCAGTTCCTCAAGCAGTTTGTATCGCTTCGTCCGTCCGCGTCGGTCGAAGCCACGCGTTTCTTTCATGCCAACGCCGCGCCGAACGGTATCCTCAAGGAACTGCTTTACCATCTGACGGTAAAGGCGCAGCTCTCTCACCGTCATAGAGCGCGCCAGCCGTTCGCCTTGATTATGAATATCTTGCAGCTTCATTTGAAGCTCTTCAATTGTTCTTTGCTCATCATGAATATTCATGACATCTGCAAAGTTTTTAGGCGCAATCGGCTTTGCCCCTAGATCCGGCCGCGTACGATCCTGGCCTAGTGGCCGCCAGCCCGGATTAATCTTCATTATGCGTCACGCCCAATCAGAAATGTTCGAAACGTTCTACTGGTACGACGAATACGGCTGCGCCGCCGACTTGTACCTCGACCGGGAACGGAATATATGCATCCGTCGTGCTGCCCATCGGGGATACTGGAGAAACCAGCTGATCGCGGACTTTACAATTGGATCGAATGACCGTCAGCACCTCGTGTACCCGTTCATCTTCGATACCGATCATGAATGTTGTATTTCCTGCTCGCAGGAAACCGCCTGTACTGGCCAGCTTTGTGGCACGGAAGCCCTCTCTTACTAGAGCATTCGATAACCGGTTGCTATCCTTATCTTGTACAATCGCAATAACTAATTTCATTCGAATCCCTCCCAATAGTAGTTCCTTTCTACGGCAGACATTTCTATCACCTTATTCATTTTGACACCGATAGCAATTAATCCTTTAAATTCGTCGATTTATTATCTCAATCACGTCACGAAGCACGTTTTCCGCCGATTGTTCGGCATTAACGCGTATAATACGGTCCGGCTCATTCGCCATTAGCTGCTGATAGCCTTCACGCACCCTTTCGTGAAATGCGAGTTCCTCCAGATCAAGCCGGTTCACTTCTCGCCCCTTCGTGCTATTAATTCGGGCAAGGCCGGCTTCCGGCGAAATATCCATCCAAATCGTCAAATTCGGCATCACGCCATCTATCGCAAAATCATTAATAGACCGCACCTCTGCAATGCCTAGCCCGCGCGCATGTCCTTGATAAGCAAGACTGCTGTCGACAAACCGATCACAGATAACGACGTCGCCTCTATTCAGAGCTGGCAGTACAATCTCGACAAGATGCTGACGTCTTGCAGCAGCATAGAGCAGCGCTTCTGTTCGCGCGTCCATCGCTGTATTTTTCTTATCGAGAATGACACCGCGGATCTCCTCCGCAATAGGGCTGCCGCCTGGCTCTCTAGTTGAAAGCACATTTCTTCCGCGATTCCGAAGCGCTTCTACCACACCGTTGATCAGTGTCGTTTTTCCTGCTCCTTCGCCGCCTTCAAACGTCAAAAACAATCCTTTTTCCACCAAAAGTAACTCCTCTTAACCGTTAATACCCTTATCATATCAAAGCCAATCAGGTGCGTAAACGATTAGCCCGTCCGCAGCACCGTGATCGTCTGCATGGTTGGGTCAGTCGCACCTTGGCATCTGGCGCCATACTGGACAAGCCGCTTAATCATGACAATGGTATCAGCTGTAATCCGTTCGCCCTCATAGAGAAGCGGTATGCCTGGTGGATAGGGGATGACTGCTTCCGCTGCGAGCAAGCCCTCTGCACACGATAGCTCCACGATTTCTATCTTTTTTGAATCCGCTCCTGCCCCTTTTCGGGAAAATAACACAGGTTCCGACACTGACTGCTGATAGGCAATTGGCTCATTAGTCAGCGGCGATACTGTTGCTGTTGCTGGTATCCCTTCTGCCGCCGCAATCGCGGTGAGAGCCTGCTTCAGACGTTCGACATCGGATGTTTCAGCTCCCATTCCAAATAACAAGACCACATAGTGAACATCCGCCATCTCCGCGTAACAGCCGAAGCTCTCCAGTTGTCGCAATAGCTCGAAGCCAGAGTGTTTTCCTGTCTTACTTCGCAGTACTACACGCAGCGGATCGAGCTGTACTTGCAGACCGTTGCCATCACACACTCGTGATGAACAAAGCTCGTAATGAGCTGACTCTTCGGTAACCCAATGTCGAAAATCGTCCGCTGCCGCGATCCCTCGCTCGAATAATTGCTCTCCGGCGCTATCAATTACAGCTCTTGCGATATCAAGCGATGCCAGGATGGGATACGAAGGACTCGAGCTCTGTACCATTCGCAACGCTTCAGCAAGAGCTTTACGGTCGATACGCGGTCCTTGTACATGCAGCATGGCACCCATCGTGAGCGCAGTCAACGTCTTATGTGTAGACTGTACAACCGCATCGGCCCCCGCCTGCAGCGCCGAACGAGGGAATCTTGGATGCAAACCGTAATGCGCCCCGTGGGCTTCATCGACAAGAAGCACTTTGCCATAGCGATGTACGAGCTTGGCGTATGGCTCTAGCTCCACACTTAGCCCATAATAGCTTGGATTCGTCAGGAACACGGCCTTCGCTTCTGGATAGCGTTCAAGCGCCTCCTCAATCTGTATCAAGCTCGGCACTACGTCCAGACCACTGCCAAGCTCCCTCTGCGGCATGACGAATACAGCTCTAGCTCCAGCTAGCTTCAAGCCATTCAATACGGATTTATGGGCATTGCGCTGTACAATAATGAGATCCCCTGCATCACAAACCGCAAGCACCATGGACAGATTACCCGCAGTACTCCCACCAACTAGGAACGAGGTTTCTTCCGCTCCAAACGTTGCTGCAGCTAATTGTTGTGCTTCTTCAATAACACCAGACGGTCCGTGTAGATCATCCGTCATGGACAACTCCGTTACATCCAGCTGCATAACCGCTTGATAGGCTTGCAGCACTTGCTCATTACTCGTATCTTCCAGCAAAGAGAGCGACGTGCCATATTTATGTCCTGGTACATGATAACTGCTCGGATTAGTTGCATATAAGGAAATTAGTTGTTCAAATAATGGCGCTCGCAAAATAAAATCCTCCTTAACTGCTCATCCCTTCCATCATAATCGATCTTGGATAAGACTTGGTGCAAATGTTGCACGTGAAACAAAATAACCCCTAACCTTCTCGGTTGCTAATGATGGTCCGAGAGATATAGGGATTACTTCGGCTGCTTGTTCAGATGCACCTTGCTATGCATTATTTTGCATCCAAATGCGCTTCAGTTGATGAATAAAGAAGGGGTACTTAGCATCCTGCACATCGGTGCCCACCATCTCAATCTCACAGCTTTCGCATATGAACCCATCAATGATACGAATACCTTCCTGCTTCTCATGACCGCAAATAATACAAGCCTTTCCTACATGTTCTTCCATAGGTTTCACCTCATCCAAGTGAGCTACTGCATCTTACTAGTATGCCACAAACTCTAGCAACGTATACGACTTTCATAGCCCATTTCAAATAGTAATACAGTTTATGTCGAAGTGCCCAGATTGGTGACGCACAGCTTGCACTTCTTTGGAGGGGAAGTCTACACAATAGACGGGAAATATCCGATAAAATGAGTTAGAAGAGAGAAAGGTGTTGAGCACCTATGAGGGGAAAACTCTCCGAACAGGAGAAAGCAACAATCTATCAGTACCAGCTCATTCAGAAAATAACCGTTCGCGAAGAGCTGCTTCGAAGCCATCTCTGCGTTATAGCCATACTAGCCATCTTCCTTTTGCTTATGTACCAAGTAGATGGCGCCAAAGCGTTAGGCGTTGGGTTACTCGGCACGCAGATTATCCATTACATTATTACTCGTCTCACTCTTATTCGTGTCGATGAGCCCGATTACCGGCGCTGGGGCTGGCGTGTCATGACACCATGGATCGGATATATTCCAACAGCCAACATACAGCTCGGATTGTTCCGCAGGCTGCATCGTCATCTGTTCTGGCTCGGTCTATGCGCAATCGGTGTTTTCTACCCTTGGGCGAACGAAGGCACAATGATCAGTCTCATTATGTGTCATCTCTGGTTTCTCCTTCCACGAATGCTCTTAATCCGCCGGCTGCGCAAAGCCAAACGCGACGGTGTCCTCCGTATCACAGCGGCAGATGTCAGCTTCTATCATCGTTAACCTGCTTCCTCATGAGGCAGGACGATGTGGGAACTGACTTTTTTGTTTAAAAAATGTATCGTGCTCGTCTTACAGACAACAAAAAACCGACCATATCAATATGGTCGGTTATCTGTGCTTGGCGACGTCCTACTCTTCCAGGACCCTGCGGTCCAAGTACCATCGGCGCTGGAGGGCTTAACGGTCGTGTTCGGGATGGGTACGCGTGGTTCCC
>NZ_JBVYOI010000017.1:0-82137 GCF_056120345.1 Paenibacillus sp. sgz302114 | reverse complement strand
GTTCGAGAATATATTCACTACTATAACTCAATTCGTATTCAGACGAAACTAAATAACCAGTCGCCGGTTGAATTCCGACGACTGGCTGCTTAACTTGAAAGGTGTTTTGATCCCTGTCTCACAAACAGGGGTCAGTCCCTATGGAAGTAAGGCTTTTGATTGTAAATAAACGATTGTTTATTCAGAACCCTATTCAAAACCTCCAACTTCTAACGGTTGCCACAGCGCTTATTAGCTCACAAATAGTCATTCTACCAATTTAACGGTTGCTAGAGAGGTTATTAGGCCATAATCGGAGGCTTTCGATGCCGATATCACCAAATAACGCTGCTGACAACCGTTAAAATTCCAAAATGGCCGTTTGAGACGAGATAGCCTATCTGACAACCGTTAGCTTTGGTGGGTGCGGGTGCGGGTGCGGGTGCGCGATTCCTGATCAGACCACCTCGCACCACTCAATTATGGTAAGCGCAATAATCTCGGCAGTGCGGAACATGTCTTCGAGCACGATATGCTCATTCGGGTAGTGGGCCGTCTGCGTTAAGCCCGGACCGAACACGATGCACGGCGTATCGCCGACCACGGTGAGCAGTCCGCCGTCCGTTCCCCACGGGGATGCCTCAATTGCCGGCTTGCTCCCGAGCACCGCTTCATATTGCTCTGTCAGAACCCGTATCAGCTCGTGACGGACATCGACGTTGCCCGGTACCCAGCGAGCGCCGAACCATTCGAGCCTCGGCGGCGAAACCGCGAACCATTCATCCTGCGCCTGCAGCCGATCCATCCACGCAGCGAGCTCCGCTTTCACGGCGTCCATGCTTTCCTCTGGCGCTACGCCGATCCGCCCTTCAATCGTCACGATATCTGGCACGGAAGAAGGCCAGCTGCCTCCGTTGATCGTCCCGATATTAATCGGTATCGGTATCGGATTGTTCGCAAACAGCGGATCGTTAATTCGCGCGTTCCGCACGCGTTCAAGCTCAAGCAGCTCCGACACGACAATCATGCATTTCTCGATCGCGCTGACACCTTCATACCGCGTTCCGCCATGTGCGGAGCGGCCCTTTACATGAATCCGAAACCACATCGAACCTTGCTGTTTCGGGAATATCCGCATATTCGTCGGCTCTGGGATGAGCGCCGCGTCAGCCTTATATCCCTTCAAGATAGCAGCGAGCGTCCCGGCGCCTCCACTCTCCTCTTCGACTACGCTTTGGAAGATAACGTCGCCTTTCAGCTGAATGCCTAGCTCCCTAATCGCTTCAATGGCGAGCAGCAGCGCGACATTGCCGCCCTTCATATCCGAAGCGCCGCGACCATACAGCTTGCCATCCGCCACATCACCGCTGAAGGGATGACTGGCCCACTGCTTCACATCTCCTTCCGGCACGACGTCCATATGCCCATTGAGCAGAATGGACCGCCCTCCGCCGCTCCCCCTGAGAACCCCAACGACGTTCGGACTTCCGGTGAATTTACTGCGCGGCGAGTAGAAATACGGATGCTTCTCCAGCAGCTCTCCATCCGGTTCCCACAGCTCAACCTCAAGACTCAAATCGTATAGCTTGCCGGCGATTAGCATCTGCGCCTGCTGCTCATTGCCCTGCGTGCTCGGCATTCGAACCAAGCTTTGCAGTAAGCGAGTTCCTTCTTCGCGATGATGCTCCAGCCATTCATTTATTTGTGCTTTCCAGCTCATGCTGCTCCCTCCCATGCAATGCGGTCAACCCTTATGGAATATAGAGAATTTGCTCAGGCAATGTAAGGCTCGCTTCTGTGCAGCGGACTACCTCTTCGAGCGTATAAGGCAACATGATTTCCCGCAAAAGAAGTCCGTCAGCCGTTACCTCCATGACCGCCATATCCGTAATAATTAGATCGACGCACGCAGGAGCAGTGAGCGGCAGCTCGCACTGCTTCTTGATCTTAGGCGCGCCGTCCCGATTCACATGATTCATAAGCGCGACCACCTTCTTCGCCTTCTGCGCAAGCTCCATCGCGCCGCCGATCCCCGCCGCCCGCTTGCCGGGTACGATCCAATTCGCGAGATCGCCTCGCTCGCTCACTTCCAGCGCACCGAGCACCGTCATATCAATGCAGCCTCTGCGAATCATCGCGAACGCAATGGCACTATCGCAATACGAAGCGCCTTCGACAATCGTTACAGGATAGCCACCAGCATTGCACAGGAATCCGTCCTCTTCACCTGGAGCCGGGCTCGGTCCCGCGCCAAGAATGCCATTCTCTGCATGAAAAGTCACTTCAATGCCTTCTCCGATAAAATCAGCCACACGCGTTGGAATGCCTATGCCAAGGTTTACGACCATGCCATCCTTCAGCTCTGCGGCGGCCCTTCTTGCGATTCGGTCGCGACTCGTTTCTCCCATACCCACTGCCAGTTCACCCCTTTGCCTGCGATGACCGCATTGACGAAGATGCCAGGCGTAACGATCAGCTCTGGATCAAGGCTGCCTAATGGTACGAGTTCATCCGCTTCGGCGATGGTCCGCTCACCAGCCATCGCGACGAGCGGATTGAAGTTGCGCCCGCTTTTGTCATAGACCAGATTGCCGTACGGATCTGCTTTGCTAGCATGAACAATTGCAACGTCCGCCGTTAAAGCCGGCTCGACCAAGTACGTCCTGCCTTCAATAACGACCGTCTCCTTGCCTTCTGCAACCGGCGTTCCCATCCCGACATCGACGAGAATGCCGCCGAGCCCGACGCCGCCCGCCCGAATCTTCTCCGCGAGCGTCCCCTGCGGATAGAAAATAATTTCCATCCGCCCATCCTCCATCATCCGCCCTGCATTCGGATTGGAACCTATGTGTGAAGTGATAACTTTACGAACTCGGCCTTCGGTAACCAACCGACCGATGCCGATCCACGGGAAGCCCGTATCATTGCCGATGAGCGTAAGCTCTCTCACGCCTTTATCGAGAATCCCTTCAATGAGCGTCGGCGGTGTGCCGATGCCCCCGAAGCCGCCATACATGAGCGTGCAGCCGTCTGTTATCCAGCTCAGCGCTTCCTCGAGCGATCGCTGTTTGTTCATCCGCCGAGCACCTCCTGACTTACATCCGCAATGGCTTCACTAAGCCGTTCTACAAGCAGATCCATCTCCTCTGTGCTGATCGTAAACGGAGGCGCGATGATAATCGCATCGCCTTCGCCGTCCACGCCGCCCGCCGCAGGATAAATCAGCAAGCCTTTGTTGAACGCTCGCTCGACCATCCGCGTCGTAATCGCTGCACTTGCAGGAAAAGGCTCCTTCGTCCGCCGATCCGCGACGAACTCTAGCCCGAGCAGCAGCCCTTTGCCGCGCACATCGCCGACGATTTCGCGGTCCGCAGCCAGCTTTGACAATGCAGCTAGCAGGTATTGTCCTTTCACCCGCGCAGCTTCCACAAGCTGCTGCTCTTCGATATAATCGAGAACGGCGAGCGCCACCGCGGCCGACAGCGGATTTGCGCTGTAGGTGTGGCCAGACATGACAAGCTTCGAGCCGTTCAGAATCGGCTCCAGCACATGATCCTTGGCAAGCGTCGCAGCCACCGGCGTATAACCAGCGCTCAGCCCTTTGCCCAGTGCAATGATATCCGGCTGAACGCCCCATTGCTCCATCCCGAACATTGTGCCGGTTCGAGCGATTCCGGTCATGACTTCATCGGCGATGAATAAAATTTCATGATGCCTGCAAATTTCCATAATGCGCTCATAGTAGCCGTCCGGCGGCACAACCGCTCCCCCTGCAGCGCCAATAACCGGCTCAGCGATGAAGGCGGCGATATGCTCGGAACCGATTCTTTTGATCACTGTCTCCAGATCATTCGCACAGGCTTGACCGCATGCGGACGGATCGAGCTGCAGCGGACAGCGGTAGCAGTAAGGTGGCGCTACGAGAGGAAAGTCCTCGAGCAGCGGAACGAATCGCCTTCGCCTCGTGAAATGCCCGGACATGGATAGTGCGCCGAGCGTAATGCCGTGATAGCTCATTCGCCTAGACAGCACCTTATATTTGCTCGGCCTCCCTTTCTCCTGCCAATGCTGGATCGCGATTTTCATCGCCGTTTCAGTCGCCTCCGAGCCGCTGTTTACGAAGAACGACCAATAATCGTGCCCGGGTGCTAAATCACTAAGCCGCTTCGCAAGCTCCTCCGCCGGTTCACTTGTAAACTGTGAGCGATACACGAACGATACCTTGCTCGCCTGCTCCTGCATCGCATCGGCAATTTCCTGCACGCCATGGCCGATGCCGGCCGTTACTGCACCTGAAGAAGCGTCCAGATAGGCGTTACCTTGATCGTCATACAAGAACACGCCTTTCCCATATGAAATCGTGGGATAATGATGGTGCAGCAGTGGCTTAATGAGATGTTCCCGTTTCATCGTGAGCCGCCTCCCATGTATAATCAAGCAGGGTTACCTGTGCCAAAGTTCTGGCACTGCAAGCATGGAACTGCCAAATTATATTGCATTCTCACTCGGAGTCTGGCGTTCTCACACTAGCTCCAAAGTTGGTATCAAACTTGCTTCGAAATAAGCTGCAGCCGATTGATTGGAGGACGATTATATGTCTAATGAACCGAACACGAACCGCTATTACAGCGTAGTTACTGAAAATGGAGATGAAGGATTGTCGCTCCTGCTCTTTCTTGATTTCTTCAACAAACGTCTGCGCATCGATGACTATACAGGCGAAGCCGAATTGGTATGCCGCCGTGCCGCCGAAGTAGCGCAGGAGCATGCTTTTACGAAGATATTTATTAAAGCGCGCGAAGAAGACTGGATGGCATTCCTGTCACGAGGATTTATGCTGGAAGGGATTTTCAAGGGATATTTTCACGGAAGTGACGCCTATAGCATGGCTTATTATACAGACTTGGAGCGGAGAACGAGCGACTATTGGATGGAAGAGGATCTGATTCTAAAGCAAGTGCTGGCTCTTCAAAAGAAACCTGAGCGCGATATGGTGCCTGTGCCATTCGTACTCCGACTTGCGGCCCCAGCTGATGCTGACGAGCTCGCAGCCTTGTATGGCCAAGTGTTCCAAACCTACCCGACGCCAATGAATGACCCGGCGTACATTCGGCATGTGATGGATGAGGGAACGGTATTCTACGTCGTTGTGGACGACGGCAAGCTAATCAGCGCTTCGTCTGCGGAGATTAATTCGGTCTATCACAATGCAGAGATTACGGACTGCGTCACGCTTCCCGCTTACCGGGGCAAAGGCTTAATGCGGCTGCTAATTCAATCGCTTGAGGAGGATCTGCGTAAGCGTAACATTCTCGCTCTCTACTCGTTATCGCGCGCGCTGTCTTTTGGCATGAATGCGGCTCTGTTCCAGCTCGGCTACGAATATAACGGCAGATTAACCAAGAACTGCGATATTTACGATAAATTCGAGGATATGAATATGTGGTGCAAGCAGCTTACCGTTTCCGGTGAATAGAAGAAGCGATGCCGAGCGACTCCCGGTACTTCGTCACCGTTCGGCGCGAGATCGGAATCCCATCCTGAGCTAATGCATCTGCCAGCTGCTGGTCCGAATAAGGTGAATCGCCTTCCGTACGGATCAGCTCCCTCAAGCGTGCTTTGACCGATTCAGCCGATATGGCATCATCAAACCCTTTATTGAAACCTGTCGGGAAGAAAAAGCCAAGCTCATACGTTCCCCACGTTGTCAGTGCGAACTTGCCGGATACCGCTCGGCTAATCGTCGATTCGTGCAGCCCCAGCTTATCGGCGATATCGAGCAGCGTCATTGGCCTCAGCTGCGCCGGGCCGAATCGGAAGAACGCTGCCTGTTCTTCAACAATTGCGCGAGTAACGCGAAGAAGTGTCGCCTGCCTTTGCTCCAGACAGCGAATGAGATAGGCGGCGGCACTCCTCCTCGTATGGAGAAAAACACCCGTTTCCTCCGTTCGATACGCGTTCAGAGCCAGCCGTTCGTACTCCGCGTTGATATGCAAGCGCGGGAACGCCGCATCATGCAGCCTCACTGCAAACTGCCCCTCCTCACCAGCTGAACGAACGATTACATCGGGTACGACATACCCGGGCGTTCCCGCTTGAAATGCAGCTCCAGGTCTCGGCTGCAGCGTCTTGAGCTGTGCAATTGCAGCGGTAATATCGGCCTCGCTCGCTTTTAACCGTTGCTTCAGCTTATGGATACGTAAGTCAGCCACGTCCTCGAGAAAATCCTCGATTAATTGCATGAGCAGCGGATGGCATTCGGGCAGCCTTTCTGCCTGCAATTTCAAACATTCGGACAAGCTTCTCGCTCCCACCCCAGCTGGTTCAAGCTTTCTCAGAATTTGAAACGCCTGATCCACTAATACCTGATCGACCTCAAGCTGCTCTGCAAGCTGCTGGATTTCCAAGGTCAAATAGCCGCTGGCATCTAAATTCCCAATCAGATAACGAACGATTCGCTTCAGCTCTTCCGACTCATCCAGGTCTACATTCAGCTGCTCAAGCAAATGCTGCTCAAGCGTTTCCGAAGGTCCCGGGGCATGCTGCAAGCTATCATAGTCGCTGCTGCTTCGGGAACTTCCGACGCGTATGCCAGCGTCCGCGGGCCAATCCGCTTGCTCAAGCAGCGGATTGTCTTCCAGCTGTTGATTAATAAAAGTCCTCAGCTCATGCGCTGGCATCTGCAATATCTTCACCGCCTGCTGAAGCTGTGGCGTCATATGCAGCTTCGTACGCTGCTGCTGTAGCATTCCAAACCCGCCGTTAGTACGTCGCATAAAGATCACCTGCCTCATGTGGCTCTTGCTCGATCCTTATATTGTATTCGCCTACAGCTAGGTCCGATTAATAATAACGGTTTTCAGCTCCGTCATTTCTTCGATCGCATACTTCACGCCTTCACGGCCGATGCCGCTCTCCTTCACCCCGCCATACGGCATATGATCAACCCGGAACGTTGGAATGTCGTTGATGAGAACGCCGCCGACATGCAGCTTCTCCACCGCTTCAAAAGCCGTATGAATGTTATTCGTGTAAATGCCTGCATGCAGCCCGTAACGCGAGTCGTTGATAAGCGCGATTCCTTCACCGACATCCTGGATGCGGTTAATGATGACAATCGGAGCGAACACTTCTTCGCAGGACACTTTAGCCGTTCGGTCGACTTCGAGCAACACGGTCGGCAGTACCATACCATTCGTGGTCGTTCCTCCACATGCCAGCTGCGCGCCTTGATGAACGGCTTCTTCTATCCATGCTAGCGCTCTTGTCGTATCCTGCTTCGTAATCATCGACGACAGATCGGTATTCGGATCGAGCGGATCACCAAGCTTGAGCCCGCTGGCTGCTGCGGTGAACTGCTCTACGAACTGCTCAAAAATCTCAGTGTGCACATAGATGCGCTGAAGCGAGATACAAACTTGGCCCTGATAGGCAAAAGCACCATGAACGCAGCGCGGAATGAGCTTCGTAAGCGGCACCTCATTATCAACGATAAGCGCAGAGTTCGATCCAAGCTCAAGCGCTACCCGCTTGAGTCCCGCCCGATTACGTATGCCAATGCCAACGTTCGGACTGCCTGTGAACGAGATTGCTTTCACGCGCTCATCCTGTACGATCACATCGCCAATGACGGCGCCTGAGCCGGTGATCACATTGAGCGCGCCAGCTGGAAGCCCCGCTTCCTCAAGCAGCTCTGCGAGGAAATATGCCGAGAGCGGCGTCTGTGAAGCCGGCTTCAGCACGATCGTATTGCCCGATGCGATCGCCGGCCCGACCTTGTGGGCAACCAGATTCATCGGGAAGTTAAACGGTGTAATGGCGCCGATGACGCCAAGCGGCTCCCTCATCGTATACGCGATCCTGCCTTCGCCACCAGGCGCGGCATCGAGCGGAATCATCTCGCCCGTTACCCGCTTCGCTTCCTCCGCTGCGAATTTATACGTCTGGATCGTCCGATCCACTTCCGTTCGTGCCGCCTTGATGGGCTTCGCCGCTTCAAGAGAGATAAGGCTGGCCGCCTCATCCGCACGCTCAGCGAGCAGCAGGCTGAGCTTCTCCAGAATGGCTGCGCGTTTGTGCGCAGGCATGCTCGCCATGACCGCCCTCGCTTCATAGGCAGCTGCGATTGCACGCTCAGTCTCTTCTTTCGTTGCCAGCGGGATATCGGCAAGCAGCACGCCTGAGTAAGGGGAATAAAGTGGTGCATACGCCCCTGACTCCACCCATTGTCCCCCGATGAATAGTTGTTTCTTCACCTTTGCTGTTCCCCCTTTAGTACGTTTCGATTGCAGCTGTGGATGTGATCGCATCGCTTATAATTTGCAGCCCTTCATGGAGCTGTTCATCCGTCATCACGAGCGGTGTCAGAAATCGGAGCACATTGCTATAAATACCTGCACTCAGTACGATTACGCCGGATTCATAGCAAGCTTTCACCAGCTTCGCGACAAACCCCTTCAGCGGCTCGCCGGTTGCTGGGTCCGTGAATTCGAGCGCACACATCGCCCCAAGTCCACGAACCTCGGCGATCATCGGATAATGCTGACGTAACGCCTCGAAGAAGCTGCGGATCTGCTCTCCAATCTGCACCGCCCGCTCGCTCAATCGTTCGCGCTCGATTAGTTCAATAACTGCAAGCGCCGCGACGCAGCCGAGCGGGCTGCCTCCGTAAGTACCGCCGATCTCGCCTGTACTCGGCGCATCCATGATTTCAGCTCGGCCCGTTACAGCGCTAATCGGCACTCCTGCCGCGAGTGACTTGGACATCGTAATCAGATCCGGTTCAATACCGAACTGCGTCGACGCGAACATCGTCCCTGTCCGGCCGAAGCCAGTCTGGATTTCATCGCTAATAAACAGAATACCGTTCTTTCGGCAAATCTCAAAGATCCCTTGCACATAAGAAATTGGCGGAATGATGAACCCGCCCTCGCCTTGCACGGGTTCCATAATAACAGCAGCCAGCTCCTCGGGCGCCGCTTCTGTGAGCAGAAACTGCTCGAATTGCTCCACACAGAAGCTTGCATAAGCCTCTTCAGTCATCCCTGTGGGCCGATAAAGAGGATAAGGATACATCGCTTTATACGTAGCTGGCGCATATGGACCCATCTGGAACTTATACGGCTTCACTTTGCTCGTAAGCGACATGCCGAGCAGCGTCCGGCCATGAAATCCGCGGGAGAACGAGACAATCCCAGGTTTCCCTGTATACTTCCGCGCAATCTTCACTGCATTCTCGACCGCTTCAGCTCCACTATTGAGCAGAATCGTCTTCTTTGCGAAGCTGCCTGGGGTGATCGCAGCCAGCTTCTCCGCCAGCTTGATATAAGGCTCATACATCGCTACATGGAAGCAGCTATGAATGTATTGCTCCGCTTGCCGCTGTAGCGCTTCGACCACCTCCGCCGGACAATGCCCCACATTGAGCGAGCCGATCGCTCCGGCAAAATCAAGAAACACATTGCCATCTACATCCGTAACGAGCGCTCCCTGCGACTTCTGCACGAAGATCGGTGTTGTATTCGACAGTCCCTGCGGCACATATTGCCGTCTTGACTCCAACAGTTTCCTCGCAGCAGGTCCGGGAAAGTCTTCGGACACCGACACAAACTGGCGTTTTGGCCCAGACTCCATCGTCTCACTCCTCTATACATAATCTTGTCTCTCGTTCACCTTCACCTGCCTAGAATTGAAGCAAGATTCATGCCACCGCTTCACGCAGTATGTCTCCTACCATAAATTGGCCCGTGCGCCTATTTTTCATGGACGTGTTACAAATCCGCAGGAGCCGCGATATGCTATATAGTCGAATAACCATTTTTTTCATATGGAGGTAACATAATGGATCGTGGATTTTTCCCTGGCGGCGGATTCGGCCGACCGTTCTTCCGCCCTTTCGTTCATCCATTCTTCCCGAACCGCTTCTTGTTCCCGTTTTTCTTCTTCTCGCCGTTCTTCCCGTTCTGGCGTGACGGCAAGACAGAGGACATGGTTTTCGCGACTCACCAAGTCCAATCCGGTGACACGTTTGCAAGCATTTGCCACAAATACAACATGCCTCACGCCATCCTGGAAGAGGCGAATCCGCAAGTGAATCAAAGTCAATTAAAAAAAGGGGAAACGATCTACATTCCTCGCATTTCGAACATGGTTTGCCAAAAATCATACTCCGAGATGCCTGCACAAGCCGTGCAAAATCCGCAAGGCATGACGGCGCAGCAGTAAGAAGCGTTTCCATGCATAAAGGGGCTGTCCCGAAAGTCATTATTAATGACATTCGAGATAGCCCCTTCTTTTTAATGCAAGGCAAGTCCTGATTAACCAGCAAACACTAGCTGGGAGCACCTACTAGCTCGATGAGACTGTCACTGTGCTCATCCAACCAATTGGACGTTAGAATCAACTGCTCCAAAATATAAGCAAATGCGTGCTGTACATCTTTCCCTGAAGCGTGTTGTCCAACATAGATCGTTAGAAGAGCGACATAATAGATGTTCATCAGGAAGGGCAACTGCTCCATCTCGTTCGCATTCAGTGGCACTCCTGAAGAATAAGCCTTCATGAATGTACGAACTGGTCCCAACTGCCCCGGATTGAATTGGAGAAGATGATTCAGACAAACTGCAAGCTCTATCGCCCTGATATCCCGACTCGCGAAATCAAAATCCAGTACTCCGCTCATCGTCCCATCGCTTCTAATAAGTAAATTGAAGATTAATAAGTCATGGTGAACGATCTGGCGAGGCAGGGGGTCAAGCTCACGTTCCTTTAACTCGTTCAACAGTCGATGAATTCGTGCGACACCTGCTTGCTTCAATTCAAACGGAGGAGACTTGATAAAGTCCACCAGCGCATCTGTGCCGCTAAGCGGGTGGAGCGTATCCAATTCACAAAACGACAACGGTGCTATTTCAATCGGACCCATATCCGATAATGATGCCAATGCAACGCTTAGCTCACCAACTGCTTTCCCCATCGCTTCAATGTGAAACATCTCGCTCAAATCTGGTGTCGCTCCTTCGATGAAATGAACGAGAGCGCCCATCCGATTCCCTGACAACTCGACGAACATCCGACCGTCTAGCGATGGAATAAAGGTTGGGACTGCAAAGGAGAGACTCTGTCTCTGCAGCTTGGTTAGCAGCTCAATCTCAAATCGTAATCGAGATATAGCCTTTGATCGCGCATCATATATTTTTGCGACAACCTTCCTATCGCTATATGTAATGATGCGAGTCGTGTTCGTCAAGCCGAATGGAACAGAGCTTGCTGTAAAATCCGTCCCCCGCTCAACATAATGTAACATTAGCTCTTTCAGTATCTGATCCATGCGCTGTTGCTCCTTACAGAATTACTTCTTCCGCCCAATATACAACAGATGCGAAGCAGTTCCTAGCAAGTACGAGTCTTTCGCCGATTCGAAGACGAGCTCCATGATTTCGTCCTCTTCACCACGTTCGCGCCAATAAGCCCAGTGCTCCTCCGTTAATTGACCTCCGATACCTTTGGAAGAGATTAACTGAATCGTCTCAAAGCCGTGCTGCTCGAAGAAAGGATTTATTTCCTCGATGTTGAAGAAATAAGCGCCAGTGTACCTGCCTTTATCCGTATGATTAAACACGCCAGACTGCATGAAGTCTCGTATCGCTGCAACTTGGTCAAGCGGCTTCCACTGTGCAGGCGACAATAATGCCGAGAGAAGCTGGGTTGTGCGAGGCCGAACGGCAACGAATACGAGACCGCCCGTCTTCGTTACGCGATGCAATTCTTGTAACGCTTGCACACGATCCGCTTCAGTTTGCAAATGATATAACGGTCCTAGCATAAGCGATGCGTCGAATTGATTGCTCTCAAGCTTGCTCAAGTTTCTCGCATCTTGAACGAGGAAATTAGTAAAATGATCGGTTAACCTTAGCTCCCCTGCCTTAGCCTCGGCAACCTCCACCAATCTTGGCGTCAAATCGCTCAAAGTAAGCCGATAGCCAAGCCTCGCCAGCTCCATCGCATATTTGCCTGGACCTGCTCCATTGTCTAGAATTTGTCCGCCTAGAGGCAGGTTCGACTGAATGTAATGTAGGTTCACTTTGAACTCGAGTGGTTCCCGGTCAAGCCTTCCCCACTCGTCAAAGCTAGAATAGTAATCAATAATTTCTTCCATACAGCGAACACCTCCAGTGGTAATTCCATCCATTTAATTGCTAATCTATAATCATATCAACAACTTGCTTGGCGAACGCAGCATAAGAATCTATCCGGTCAGGACATCTATCAATCGCCCAGCGGAGGGTGTCGAATGCTTTTAACAGCATCAACTGGCGCATCTCAGGGAGGCACTCGACACTGATGCCGTATCCATCTAAGAATGCATCGAAATCCTCTTTATTCGGACCTTCTGCCAGTCCTAGCATTTGGCTCTGCATCACCACATTAATATCTCCATGCGGTACTGGACTTACATCCGCATTGCCCCAATCTATTAATATAACCTGTCCAGCCTGATTTACGATCGTATTCTTGAGCGATATATCTCCATGTGTTAACCCGAAGCGGAACGACACTTTCTTCAAGTTCTCAAACAGCTCACGTACTCTTTGCGATTTCTCTAAAGTGAGTACGCCAAGCTCAATTAACCGATCACTCTCCGTCAAACTATTAATATTATACTGAATATATCCGAGCCAGCTTCCATCCGACCCCGGATGACCAGGTGAATGAAATACTCCATGGACAGGATCAATCAGATTATCACCATGGCCTTTCACTTGGATCGAATGAATGCGCTTGGTATAATTGCCAATCTGCCTCCAAATATCGGTCGTTGGAACCGTGCTGTCTAACCCGTTGTCTCCTTCAACGAATGATTGAATCATGTATGCGGTTTCATCAAAGACCCCAATGGATAACATCTCAGGTCCAGGAATGCCGACTGCTGCTGCTTGTTCCATACACCATTTTTCTTTCACATAGCTTGGATATGAACCTGCATCGTTCATGCGAACGACGACTTTGCGTGTATCTATTTCTACAACACATACCTGATTTACGAAGCCTTTTCCCATGATCTGGTAGCAATCCTTTACTTCTTCACCAAGAAAATCGCCTGCGATTCGTTCTGCGAGTGTAACTACAGCATCTACCATCCGTTTCTGTCATCCCCTCGACTTACTCCTTGGTCATGTAAAGGACCAAGTCATTATCTGCACAAACATTAGTAAATGGCATTACAACTTCATTATGATAAGTGACTCCTCTGCCATCAGGCAGATATCCCCTCTTTGCATATAAACGCTGTGCAGGTCCATAGTAGAAATGCATTCCCACACCAATGCCAACTTTGCCATACTTCTCAAAAGCAATCGTTTCAATTTCATCCATTAACCTGTTGCCGATACCCAGTCTTTTAAACGGTTCAAATACATTGAAATCATTAACTTCAGGTATCCCTTGCTGTACAAAAGGAGGATAAAAAGAAGTGGAGAGAAGATGCAAGCTTCCTGCAAGCTGCTCTTTATAAAAAGCGAGTAACGTTATTCTTGTACCGGATTCATTTTCTTCCCAGCATTTCAAGATATAATCAATATCTCGTTCAATGTCGTGATCATTAAATACTTGATGTATCATTTCAATGTCGTCGAGCGACATCTGTCGAATTTGAATGAGATCTTCCATATTTAAAACCTCCATCTATTAAATAGCACATGCCATCAAGACATTGCCGTCTAGATCTTTAAAATAGATAACCTCTTCATCCTTATCGTCAATCTCTGCGCCAAGCTCGATTAGGAATTGCAACGCGTCATCAATATTCGGGGCCGTCAAGCTGAACAATGGTTGAGATGAAGGGTTGAACTCTTCCTTCTTCCTGAGAAATAGATTGGAACTGCGATTATCGCTAAGATCGAATATATGCAAATCATCCCTAACCTCATCTGGAGTAGGCAATCCGAGCAATTGGCAGTACCAAACCACTGAACGCTTCATATCAGCTACATAGACAAAAATTGCAGGTACGACAGGTGCGATTGGGGTACCTCCATTATACGTACAAGTACCATTCATCAATCCATGCAAAATCGCCGTACTGTTCACGAATGAACCCAGACACCTCACCCATCAGTGCTGCGCCTTTAGCGTAAGCAGCATATTCCTCGAGTGACAAGTGCTTCGTTAACTCGTTGCTCTTTGGCAATGTATCTAGATAGTCGTTTAACTTTTCACTATGCAACTGTCCGAATCTGGTAGTAGTCAAGTAATGGGAAACCCATTTGTCGTGAGGGTAACTGGTGCCATCTAACAAATAGGCTATACGGCATAGCTGCTGTAAGAGGTTAGCGGCATGGAGTGCAGAAGAGATGCTGTCTCCACGAATGAGCGGATGGCGAAGCCAATCGAGCGTTAACATCAAATCTAGGTAACTATCTTTAATGGCCGGTATGGGATCGCGCAAGAAATCAGCCAAACCCTCAGCCATAATAGTGCCAAATCGTTCTCCTGGGTCATGTAGCGGAATCGCATACTGAAATTCCCACACTTGAGGATAATCAGATTCCTCGTAGTAACCGCGCAGCATTTCGAAGGACTCGAAATGATAATGGCCAGCCCAATTGTCAATTGGCAAAAAGATACCGTCTTTCCGTTTAATCAGACCAGCGTTGAGATACTGCTCAATTATCGTTTGTCGAAGTGATTCATCGCAGAAGAAAACAAAATCGATGTCAGAATATTGGTCACTGTTCCCTCTGGCTGCGCTGCCCTTAAGCACTAAGGTTATTTGACTCCAGTGTTGCTTCAGCACGGGATGGTCCGATAATTCATTCATATAGACAATAGCTTGTTTACGTAATTCCGCGCTTTTCTCATTCATCAGATTACCCCCTATCTTTCTTTGAGTAGATTATTGAGCTCTTATCAGCTACAAGTTCCGATTAGCTCAGCATCGCTCTTGCTAAAAATTCCCCAGCGACGACCTGAATCCTCTGTATGAAACCTAATAATTTCTTCAGCCTTTTGTATTAGACAATCCCTCGCAGCATCCTAACTAGTAAAGGTTTGATATCTTCTTCCGTTTTCAAATCTTTCCATATAATTTCCATTCGTATATTCGTTAATTATCTTCGTCCAAAATTTTCATTCCGAATAAGTTGATAGAGTTCCCATTCGCCTTTTAACGAGTTGAACAAGCTCAGCGCGACTTCTTTCCCCACTCCTTGCCTACGAAACTTTCTCAGAACAAAAAAATGCGCTAGATAATTATATCTTCTCATATCCTTTGATTGTTCCCTAACTAATGCAAAACCAGCAATAGCATCGTTCTTTAGAATTAGATAAGGTTGATTTTCTTTTTTCTCTCCCCAGTAAGAATCAAAATTCGGAAAGATATTGTACAATCCGCTTGGATTTATATCTGCATCCGTAAATTCAGTAAAGTCATACATATATAATTGTAAGAGATTCTTTAGTAGATCCTTTTCACTAGCCTTACACTAACTAAAATATGTCCTTCTAAATAGGCTGCCGATCACTCATCGGCAGCCTTTAACCTAATCCTCGTTACTTCGGTCGGAGCGTCATAACCGTTAACGCGACAGCAGTTATAACAGTTCCCGCAGCTAAATAGAGGATGGATATCCCAGAAACCGCTTGATTCCCGACGATTGAGACTAACCAAGGCAGTTCCCCTTTTCCGGCGGCGGGCTGAAGAACTTGGTCAACTAGCGGCCCCATAGCGAGAAAGGATAGCGTCGAGGAAGTCATATTAATTTGGTACTGAAAGGCGAATACTCTCCCTTGCAGGGCGGCGGGCACTACCGATTGGAGGTGGGAGTTTAACATGGCGTTGCCAATGGGCAGCGGTATCATCAGCAACAATAACGCCATTCCTAGCCAAATCGGTTCCTTAGCCATCGCGAATACGATAAACATCAGTCCCGTCATGACATTTCCCGCCAACATTATCTTTATCCGATCTCGGAAGTGTCCTATCGATGCCACGATTAGGGCCCCTACAAAAGCCCCTGCATTCATACCTATGAGGACAAACGAAGTTCCTGGGCCAACTTCCCCCGAACCCCCTGACACGTAAGGAACAACCATTTCAAGAGTGCCGTTTAATAGGAAGTTAATTACGCCAACGTAAACCGCCAAGCCCAATAATCGATGCCTGAACATAAATAAAATTCCGCCAACCATATCGCGAAGTGCAATTTTCTCATGATCCATGATCTGCTCTTCCTTCATCTCATCCGGCAAACGCAATGTCAGGAGGAAAATCGTCGACACGAGAAAAGTAATTCCATCTAGAATGACAATGCCTGTAATTCCTAGCGGTGCATAGAGAAGGCCAACCAATGCAGGCGCAATGATACCTGCAAGCGGAAAGACCATTTCTCTCACGCCGTTAACCCTGTCTCGCTGGGTTTCATTTGTCAGCATGGAAGTAACCGTTTGCGTGGCAGGACTTTGGAACATAGCGCATGTCCCTTGAAGGAAGACAATCGCTAACAATAACGACAGACTGAAGAAATCAAACCAGAGGCTCATTACTAACAAAGCACTGCCAATCGCTTGCCCTGTATCGCTCAACAATAACACGATACGTTTTGGCAACCGATCTACCACGATTCCAGCAATACTTCCCGCAAGCATTGCCGGAAGCTCGTTAAATAATGCAATCCATAAAATCGGCGTCGTTTGATGCGTCGAATGGTAGAGCCAAATACCTATCGACATAGAAGTCATGCGAGTGCCGAGCATCGACAAGCCCTCTACGATCATCAACAAATAAAGAGTGCGCAATCCGCTCTTTGTTATAGGTTTCAATGGGAACCCTCCGGATAAAAGTTTATCTTCACACTGCTGACCATTCCTTCTCACCGGTACCGTATAGACATTAAGCGACTCAAAGAAACCTGTCGTTTTAGACAAGTTTACTCCTGTCATGTTCAACTGCTAACGCTATACGAGCTACACTGTGGTTTAGATGAGAGTGAGGAGCAGCATGCTGCAGATTCTCCTTTTTATCCCGATTCCTACTGCAATTATTATACTGTGAAGAATTTGTCCATGTGAACACTTGCCCAACCTGAGCTTGAATCAAATTGGCTGAAGTGTTCCGCCCTTCATTCTTACTCGAATGTAACAAATCCCATTGCTCTCTTCACCTTCAAGAGTGTTTCACTCGCTGCCTCAGCTGCTCTTATCGCGCCGTTCTTCAGAATGAGGTTTAACTCGTCGGTGTCAATAATTTCATGATATCTCTGCTGAATAGGTGTCAGCTTCTCGATAATGGCTTCCGCTAGATTCTTCTTGAATCCGCCGTATCCTTGCCCTTCATACTGCCTTTCAATCTGCTCGATCGTTTCACCTGAGAATACGGAATAGATCTCAATAAGATTGCTTACTGCTGGCTTACTCTCCCAGTCAAGACGAACACTACTATCAGAATCTGTCACGGCTCTGGAAATCTTTTTACGAATGTCTTCCGGCTTATCCAGCATCAGAATATAGCTGCTATTGTTCGGGTTGCTCTTGCTCATTTTCTTCGAAGGATCGTCTAACCCCATAATCCTTGATCCGATGGTTTGAATGATGGGTTCAGGAATCGTAAATAGCGGATCAAATCGACTGTTAAAGCGCTCTGCCAAAACTCTGGTCAGCTCCAAATGCTGCTTCTGATCATCCCCAACCGGGACATGGGTAGCCTGATAGAGCAAAATATCTGCTGCCATTAACGCCGGATAAGTAAATAAAGCTGAGCTGACCGAATCTCTACCATGCGACTTTTCTTTAAATTGCGTCATTCGATTCAACTCGCCAAAATACGCTTGAGTCTCCATCAACCACCCTAACTCTACGTGGGCAGGTACGTGGGATTGAATAAAGATGACAGACTTGTGTGGATCTATCCCGGCAGCGATATAGAATGCCGCAATTTCCTTTGAGCGCTGGAATAGTTCCTTGGGGTCTTGAGGCACTGTTACGGCATGGAGATCCGGAATAAAAAAGAAACAATCATAGTCTTGCTGCATGGAAACAAACGGTTTCAGCGCTCCGCCGAAGCCTCCGATATTCAGCTCACCGCTTGGTTTAATTCCCGACAACACTCGTCTCATACGCTCATCTCCCTTAAATGAAAATAAAAAAAACACTTCATCTCTAAAAAAGGGACGAAGTGTTATCTCCGCGGTACCACCCGAATTCGATCACTGATCGCACTCATTCGTGTCAAGCTGCTAACACGAGTCCCCTAGATAACGGAGGGACTTCCGTCAACGCCTACTAATTGTGGAAACAATGTTCGGATTGAAGCGAATGGAACCATTCATCTGGATCATTGTTCCGGACCTCTCACCACCCGCCGGCTCGCTTTGACAATGACTTCAGAGTACTCTATCCATTCATAGCTTTTGGTTATTATTTACAGTATAGTTCGTTTGATTACAAAGTCAATCCTGTTTGCCTAATCCTATACTGATTTATTAACTCTTCACTGCTATCATCATTGTTCACAATATGAACAGTTAGCGGAAACTCTTTGACTACTTTATTCGAACTTAGCCAATTCCGACTAAGTCCGGATAAGATAAACAACCCGTTCTCATCTCCTAATGCGGCAAATACTTCATTGGAATCTTTATAAACTTCAAGGCTATATTTTTCTGTTAATAACGTAATCGCTTGTTTTACGTCTTCAAACGGAAGTCCGATTTCACTTATGTTTTGAATATCTAGTTGAGTGAATAATCCACCTTGATCATCTTCTTGGAGATTGTGACGTGCAATCAATTCAACAATATTTCCTACTGGATCATTAAAGTAAATGGAGTCTGCATTCCACATTTTTGAATGAATAATATCATGATCATTAATTCGATTGATGTCAATATTTTTATCCTTCAACCATTGCAGGGCTTGAGAAACCTTATATTCAGTAATGTTAAAAGCGATGTGATAATAAGGAGAATCATGGTCTAGTGAATGCATAAAAGCAAGTACCGAATCTCCGGCAGAAATAGAAATTTGTTGATCACTGCTTTCGAGCAACGGTAGTTCCAGAGTATCAACATAAAAGCTCTTAATTTCCTCTAGCGAATTCGCTTGTAAAAATACCTCTTTTATCCTCATCGATCCATCCCCGTTTCAGATCTAAAGTTTAATGGCTTTAATCCTTAGTCGTTTGTAGTCTATATACCAAGCGCCGTCACTGAATAATTCTTTACGAGCTTCTGCTTCGATTTTATGAATGGCGTCCTTCTTTTCCTGAGCTGATAATCCGTTAAACAAGTCGTCTGCTAACCCCGTTAGCCATATATTCAATCCATTCTCGCCATCTTTCATCTTTGTCGGTCTGTCGAAATGAATGGCATACGTAACCCGAAAGCCCTGTTTCTCCAGCAAAGTGCTATACTGAGCAATGCTAGGGAAGTACCAGGGATTCGATTTGGATAAATCGATTCCATAATCTCGATCAAGCACTCGGCTAGCTGCGTGTATTACGGCCTCAACATTCCCTTGACCGCCGAATTCAGCCGCAAACCTCCCGCCTGGTTTTAATGCATCCCATACGCACTTAATTACCCGTTCAGGCTTTTTCATCCAATGCAAGGCTGCGTTTGAGAATACCGCATCTACTTGCTCATCAAGTTTGAAGTTCTCGGCGTCTCCCACGGAAAAGTTAATTTCAGGATATTTCTCTTTTGCAGAGCCGATCATCTGAGTGGATAAATCCATACCGATAACATTTGCTCCAGCCCTCGATATCTCATAGGCCAAATCTCCAGTGCCACAACCCAAATCCAATATTCGTTCTCCATTGCTTGGGCTTAAAACTTCGACAACACCTTTACCAAATTCCGAAACAAAATCCAATTTCTTATCATAGAGTTCGGTTTGCCAGACATGAATAGAGTTCATGATATCATCTCCCAATAGTTGGTAAGGAGATCTTAACTCTAAATGGCTTATACATAAAAATATATAATAACTATCGACGTTATAGTTAATTCCTATCGCGGTTTGCTCATTGTAAAATTAAAGGCAGCCGACCATTGCTGATCGACTACCCTAGCTACGGAATTAACGGAATACTCGTCGTAATCTTATCTGCTACAGCGGTGTAGAATGCAGGAAAGTTCCTATTTTGATGATTAGGCTCTTCATCAAGGACTCTTAAGTACATTCCCTGGCTAGCCATTGCTGACAAAACCTCACCTAGAGTCCACTTCCTCAATAACACTTTATGTAAACTGGAACGTTCATTTTCAGAAACTATTGAAGTATAAGCGATATCATCTTCTCGAAGCTCGGTATCGAAATAATTACCGGATTCTCTCAAGCTGATCCCATTCCCATTATCAACCAACAGTTTATGAGCGAAAGGATGGAAGTCTGTTAAAATGAATCGACCATTTGGCCTTAACATTCTCGCTACTACAGAAAAAATCTGATTTAAATCGGAAAAATAATGGAGAATCCCGAATTCCATCAAAACAATATCAAAATTCCTTAACGCTTCTTCATTTGGGATCTGAAGAACATCAGCGTTTATATAATCCAATTGAACACCAGCTGCTTTAGCAACAAGCTCAGCATACCGCATATTTTCCTCAGATATATCAACGATAGTTACTTCAGCACCAAGTATGGCCAAAGGTATTGCTTTTCCCCCAGTTGAGCCAAGGAGATTAATGATTCGTTGTCCTTGTACTTCTCCCATATACTTTAACCATCTACGAAGCGGATGTTTCGGATCAGCTTTCAGTTCTTCTGCTCGGACAGCCGGAGTACCAAAGTGTGTCATCCATGCCTCATAAGCTTGTGTATTCCATGCCAGTCTGTTTGCTTCGGTTTGTTTTTGTTGCATTAAGTGCCTCCTCGACTTGACTGAATATACCACAGCTACTATACTCTACCGGATCTCTTCTACTCAAGTTAATGATCCTCTTTTGATTTCAACGATACATTTGAACAAACCGCATCTTAAAGCCATGCTTCTCGTAAAATCCAACGATTTGCTGCCACTGCTTACTCGCTGAATAGACAATAGATACTATGATTATCGCACCCATTCCTGAAATAGAGTTCAACTCACTATCCTGCAAAATGTAAAAAATGACCTCGCCTTCCGGCAGGTCATTTGATCTTGAATCCTACATATTCCTTACGCCTTCACTGGCAGCAGCTCCTGATGGCGAGCAATAACAATATCAATGATGAGTCTGTAAATATCCGACGCATATTGCGGATTCAAGCCATGCTGCTCGGACAGCCGGGCAATCTTCACGAACTGCTGCGCTTCGCGAGCTGTATCTTGCGGCGGCAGCTGATGCTCCGCTTTATATTTACCAACCTCTTCTGTCAGCTGAAATCGCTCCGCCAGCAAGGCAATCATCTGTTGATCAATGGCGTCAATTTGTACTCTTAGTTCCTGCAGGTTTACCGTCATCTCGTGCCACTCCTTCATGCATGTAGTCCGGGTTACGCTTAACGCTTTGACGCTTTTTGGCGTTGAAGCGATAGGTTGAATACCAGATTACCATAGAGCTTCCTTTGTTGTAAATGGTCTGTTCTAGTTTCAACATTTTGGATTACTGCAAGGTGATGATCACCCACGATTTTGTCCCTTCTTGCACATATGATGAAGCATTTCTGCTGCTAAGGAAGGATGCGAATGTCGTCAATGAGAGATAAAACCGCTTTGAGCCAAGCGGCTACGAAACGGGCCAGCAAACGGACTACTGCAAGAAGTCGGCCCAGACGGTTATCGAGATCGAGATCGAGAGCAAAGCACAGTAAGAAAACATATCGTTCAGCACAACGACGAGTCAGGCGAGGTCGGCAAACCAAGCAAGTGAAACATTCAAAGCGCCCACTGTCCATTCTCTATATCGTGCATGCCTTCTATCCCGAAGCCTATACCGGTACCGAAAAGTTCGTACTAAACATGGCACGTACCATGCAAAATAAAGGTCACCGTGTGAAAGTACTGACATACAGTCTGGAGCCTGCCCAGCAGTTTCCGGAAGCGCACGGAGAAGTCGCCTTCCGGTCTTACACCTATGAAGGAGTACCTGTTATTGCCTATCGACATAAGCAGCTGGATTTGAAATTCCCGTCTTTCGAGCTTGGAAATACTGACCTGCTGCATTTTGCCGGGCACATATTGCTTGCCGAGAAGCCGGATCTCGTTCATTTCGGTCATGCGATGCGCGGCATGGAATGGATGCAATTGTGCGTCAACATGCGAATTAAGTACGTGGTCACATTGACGGACTTCTGGTTCCTGTGTCCGAAGAGCACCTTACTGCAAAATAATGAATCCCTCTGTACCGGACCCGCTGGCGGCAGCAACTGTACCGTTCACTGCCTCATTCCGAATGTCGAACAGCGGATAGCAGGTCATGTCCCGCTTCTACAGGCTGCGAGCAAGGTGCTGTCACCATCAGAGACCGTTGCCCAGCTGTTCCGAACGAATATTCCTGGCTTCATGGTTGATGTGTTGCCGCATGGCATTCAGTATGAGCATATACAAGTCAACCAGCGCACGTATGGGCCGGATGATGCAATTACTCTCATATATGCCGGCTCGCTGAATCCGCATAAAGGCGTACATCTAATTCTGCAAGCGATGGCGCATGTGCCTAGTGAGCGACTACGCTTGAAGCTGTATGGCTCCGGCCCAGAATACTATACGGAGCAACTGCAGCTCGCTGCACAGCAGGATGTACGGGTCAGCTTCTGTGGACTGTACACCGAACAAGAGGTCGGTCAGGTATATCAAGATGCCGACGTCGCGATCGTCCCTTCCATCTGGTACGAGAACTACCCCTTAGCGCTCCACGATGCAATCGCTTGCCAGGTGCCGATCATTGCATCGAACATCGGAGGCTTGGCTGAGAAGATCAAAGACGGGCATAACGGCTTCACGTTTCGCGTTGGAGACGCGCAGCATCTAGCCGAGCGAATCGCAGCGATCGTACAGCAACCACAGCTGTTAAACGGGTTGAAAGCGAATCTCGCACAGCAGCAATTACCTGCTGTCAACCAGGAGGCCGATCAGTATGAACAAATCTACTACGACGTCACGCGTCCGAAGATAACTTCCGCCAAATCTAGGCGTCGCCGTCGCAAACTTTCCAAGCTCAGATGGAATCAAGCAGCTCGAGCCCAATCCCGCCGCAATCGAGGTTAACCTGGCTACTCTTGAAGCGCCATCAAATTCGTCTGCGCCGAGCGGATCATCTGCTTATATTTACCCGGCGTCATGCCGAATGTCTTCACGAATTGCCGGCTTAGATATGCGGCATCTCCCAGCCCGCACAGCTGTGCCAGCTCAATTAGCGGCCCCTCGGTCTTCTCGAGCAGCCGCTTCGCTTTGTTCAGCCGCATCTGCCGAAGCATCTGCATCGGGTTAATGCCATAAGCCTCATGGATCGCACGGTCAAAATAATTCGTATTCAAGTGCACCTGTTCTGCCAGCATTTCCCGAGAAAGCTTCTGATCCAGATGCTCCGACATGTAGCGGATAATCGGGAAGAATCGGTCATATTTTGCCGTATACGCCTCGCTTCGTCCTAATCTGCCTTGAGCATCCCAGCTCTCTAGAATCATCGTAGCCAGCCTGAGCATATCTGCCGTAATTGAGATCGATTTGAACGAATCGGTGCTGCGCCACGAGCGGAACAACGATCGGAAGATTGCGCTGTACGCCACCGGATCCAGCAGCTCTACAACCGGATGAACCGGATACAGCTGGAACAGGTCGAGATTCGTCCCTGTATGAATATGGACCGACACCCACTCATGAACGCCCGGCCCAGCCGATACCTCCGAGAATGGCAAAAAAGGAGGGTGCAGCATAACCCCTCCTTCATTCACTTCGTGATGCTCGCCGCCAGTCGACGTGATGACGCGACCTTCCAGCACATGGCTGATGACCCAGTTCGGATAAACGACATTTTGCAAATTAAGCTTCTCGTATTTAGCAAGATCCGCCATATAGACACTGACCTGCCACTGATCCATGCTTGCCCCTGTAACCGATTTAGTCTGCATCTGCACGTGCGCCTCCACTGATCCAACAACCGTTTTGCTATTAGTTTACACGAACGGCTCGCCCTCAGGGAACAGCCTCGACTCTAATTCTTGCCGCAGCTGCGCCTCGCTAGTCGCCCCGATCCACAATCCATTCAGAGAGAGCGACGGTCCGCGCCTGCAGCCGATACATTGGTTTAAACAGTGGACAAGCGACACATCATGCCCCAGAGCAACAAGCTCATCAAGTAAGCTGCCATGCCGATTCTCTTGCAAATTCCGCAAACAGCACACAATTGTTGAAGGCATTAGACGATAACTGCCTTTCCGCCTACTGCAATGAGCGGACCGTTATCGAAGATGACGCCGGTATCCGGGTTCTTCGCGCCTTCAACAGAATATTGGATGACGTACGCTTTGCGCGTATCCTTGCTCTGGTTCGGCGTGCTGCGATGGAATAGCAGGGAGTTGAAAATAACCATGCTGCCCTTGCGAAGCGGCACTGGCTGACCTGGATCTTCGCCAAAATAACACTGCCAGCCTACATCCGTCTTCTTGTGCTCGACAAAGCCTTGCAAATGCGATTGAGGCTGTATCCATATGCAGCCATTTTCAATCGTCGCATCATCCAGCGCAAGCCAGCAGGTCATATATTCAACCGGATCTGTCGGTACATAACCATTATCTTGATGCCATGGAAAATCTCGTTTCGCCTCTGGTCGCTTATAGACCGACTGGTCCCAATACAGCCGGATATCCGGCCCTAGCACAGTTGTGGTCAAATCGACGAAGCGTTGATCGCCTATGAATCTCTCCAATTCCTCGTGACGCCTCGCTAAGTTGGATGTAAAATTAATTTGGTTTGGTATATCAATGAACCCTTTGCCCTTTCGTTTCAGAGCTTCTTCGCTTTCCATGTCAAACACATCGATGATCGACCGAACACGATCCATTTCCTCATTCGAGAATAGCTGCTCCAAGATCACATAGCCTTGTTCCTCGTACTGCTTCAACTGGTCTGCTGACAACATTCGGCTCACTCCTTCGTTAAGTCAAGTCATTACTTCGCTTTGAATTAACTCTATTATCTTGTAGTAAGCGCTCTCATACAATGAACGGGTTCCAGCAGATATTGTACTTTTTCCACCTGTATTCTAAGAGGAGTGGCTAATGCAGCTGGCGCGGCACTCCGTCTTCAGACGGAGGAGTTGGAGCTTCCTACGGATGAGTTGAATTCCATGCTGCAGGCTAATGCTCCTTATTTTGACAATATGTATAATGAGGCTATAACAGGCTGGGAGGAAACGCGAATGAATCGTTTAATCTATGAAATCGATCATGTCAGTCATGTGTACAAAGGCAAAAAACGCAGTATCGTAAAAGCAAATGACAACATCTCCTTCGACATTTCAGCAGGCGAGATACTTGGCATTCTTGGCCCGAACGGCGCTGGCAAGTCCACGCTGATCAAGCAGATGGTCGGCTTGCTGAAGCCGACTGAGGGGCAGGTGCTTTTTGACGGGACGAATATTGCAGGGCAGACGAAACGAGCGGCTTCCCTGGTCGCCTATTACGCTCAAGAGCCACATGTATTAGCCGCACTTAAAGTGCATGAAGCACTGGAATTCACAGGCCGATTAAGAGGAATGTCGAGAGAAGACGCGATATGTCAAACGAAGGAGCTCCTCGAACAATTCGAGATGAGCAAATTCCGCGACAAGCAGCTCAAGCAGCTGTCCGGCGGGCAGAAGCGAATGATCGGCATTGGAACGGTCCTGATCGGACATTCGCCCGTGCTCATTCTCGATGAGCCTACGAATGAGCTTGATCCGCGCAATCGACGGCTGGTGTGGGACATGATTAATAGGCGTAATCGTGAAGGCGCTACCATTATTCTTGTCACGCATAATGTGCTGGAGGCCGAGCAGGTTGTGCACCGCGTTGCTGTTATCAATCATGGCAAGCTGCTTGCCATCGATTCGGTCGCGAAGCTGAAGCAGCAGGTTGACCCCCGGCTCAAGTTCGAGCTGTTCACTTCGATTGGCACTCGAGATGAGATTGAAGTCATGCTCTCCCGGTTCGGCACGGTCCAAGTTCTCTCTGAGAACCGCTTCCTTCTGCTTGCCGAGAAGCGTGATGCCAGCGAGCTGCTGGATTTCATTACGAGCCACCCAGAGCTGCCCATCCTAGAATATTCGATTAAGCCCTCCAGCTTGGAGGATGTTTATTTCCATATTGATAATGCTGCGCAAAATGAGGTGAGCGGTCTATGAAAACAGCTGCCGAGGCGAAGCTTCAACCAGCCGAGCGGGCTTCCATTGCTCCAACCCCTGCGAGAATATGGACAGAGCTTAGTATTCTGTTTCGCATTCAGTTCGCAATCATTAGAGACAGCTGGGTGTGGGTAGTGCTAATGGCGACGATGTTCCCGCTTACTACTCTCCTGTTCATGCGCTTCTTCGTGGAAAACCCAACCAAAGAAGCCATGATTCAGATGATCGCGGGCAACATGATTTTTGGATTGCTCGTAATGGGTTTGAACGCAATGGCGCAAGAAATTTCGTGGCAAAAGCATGACGGCCATTTCACCTTCTATGCCTCGCTGCCAATCTCGAAGCTGAACTTCGTCATTGCCATTCTGCTAAGGGGGCTTATGAGCACATTGCCTTCTTTTGTACTTCTAGCCTTATTCGGGCAATGGATGTACGATGTTCAGTTCCACTTCTCCTGGGCTCTTCCGCTCGTGGCCATTCTAGCTTTAGCAAGCGTCGTCGGAATCGGCGTGTGCATGGGCTTCTGGTCGCCGAATCATCAGCTCACGAACATGCTCGCCCAAGCACTCATGATGTTGATTACGTTCCTATCCCCAGTGATGGTGTCGATCGATCAGCTGCCGCTCCCTATTCAATGGATCTCGTATTTGCTTCCGACTACCTATGCGGCCGAAGCTCTCCGAGGGGCGATGCTTACCGGCTGGAGCCATGATGTAATGATCAATTGCATCGTATTATTCGGCTTTGCAATTGTATCCATTACGGCAACTCTCAAGCTGGCGAATTGGCGGATTTCGAGGTAAAGCACGCTAGATGAGCTGGGAATCATTGAACCCGATTCTGCCTAGGTAGCCAATCTGTCCCGTACTCCGCACTTGAACTTGATCATGGTATTCCAGTCCGCCTCTTGATCCTTCTTCGTTCGTGCCGCTAGGGATGTTCCATCTCCGCGACGAGAATCGGTTGATCGACAAAAATATACGATATTCATTAGAAACACAAAGAAGAACTGCCCGCACCTGCGGTCAGTTCCTCTTCAATTTTCACAATAAGCGCGATTCGATTAAGTTGTAAGCAAGTCATGATCCACGTAACGTGTACCATTCAGCTCGCTAATGATATTGATGGCAACCTTCGCGCCGTCGCCTGCAGTAATAATGGTATGCATGCTGACACCGGCTATCGTGCCGGCTGCCCAGATGCCTTCAATATTCGTCTTGCCGCTTGCGTCACAAGCGATAATCGACTTGATGCGCGGCTCTGTGCCTGGTTTGATCTCAAGACCGATTTTCTCAGCAAGATCTGCGCCAAGGCCTGTTGCGAAGACAACGTGAGTCGCCTCGAACGACGCGCTCTCCGTCTCGACTTTGAAGCCATTCTCCTGCTTCGTAACATTCACGACCGCGTCCGCAACAAGCTCAGCGCCGAACTTGGTCGCCTGCTGCTTGCCAATATCGACAAGCTCGGGACCCTTCAAGCCTGGAACGCCGTAATGGTTCTCGATCCAAGCTTTTTTGGTAACACTCTTATCACTATCAATGAGTAACGTTTTCTTCCCAGCCTTTGCGGTGAACAGCGCTGCGCTGGCTCCTGCAGGTCCAGCACCGATGATGGCAATGTCAAACATAACAACAACTCCTTCATCCTCGTATTGGTATTCACTTCTAGTACAAGCACATTATAGAATTGATTGAAAGCGGATGCAAGTTTAGGTTGCTAGAGTCGCGTAAAGGGTATCAAACAAAGAAGACCGCCATGGAGGCAGTCTTCAACATGCTACACGAGCGCAAGCTCGAGCGGCGTCAGCGCGTGTGATTCATCGATATAGACAAAGGCATCGTAGCGCTCCGACATGACACTTGGCACATAATTGCCGCGCTCATAATGCGGATGATAGACGACGCCAATTGCCCGGTGACCATATGTGTCATGAAATAACGGCGAATCAGCCCCTTTAAAGATCAGCCACTGATCCTGCGCTCCAGCTTCGTGCATCAGCTCCTCCCAGCTGCCTTTCATCGCCGGCGGGACACGCATCACCTCAAGCTGCGAATCCCACGCTGCAGCTGCGATTACAGTGCCTCGGTTAGTACCGGCTCCAATCGCGAACACCTCGCCCGGATGCTGCGCTTGCTCACGCACGAGCTGTCCGACATTAACCATGTCGTCAGCAAGCATGTCGGTCGCACGAGCATCTCCGATATGGGTGTTATGCTCCCACACAATCGCTTTTGCCTCAGGACCATAGAAGCTCATCACCCTACCGAGCGATTCAACCATATGCCGATCCCGAATGTTCCACGATTCCGGTCCGCCCCTCACCATCGACTGATAATACCGCTCGGCATTCACGGCGACAAGAGCGTTAATCTCGTCATTTAGAAGTGCTTCATGCGAGGGAGCTCTCCCACTTTCACTCCCACTTCTATTTGCTTTTCGCCTAGCTTCAAGCTGAGCCAACAACTGAACGACTTCCTCCTGGCATGTCTCCGAGAAGAATGCTGCGGTCATGCCGTAGTTCTGCCCTTCCCTCCCATGCGGCTCGAAGCAGGCGAACGCCTTCAGGGCTGCTGGCAGCTCCGGAGAATTCGTCTCCTTGAGATGCTTAATGATCTCATCCATCGACTCCCACAGACTGTATACATCAAGTCCATAGAAACCGACCCGCTTCGCCTCAGGCAGCTCACGATTGTACTCTCGGAGCCAAGCGGCCAATTCCCGCGTCTCTTTATTCGCCCACATCCAGGACGGCCATCTGTCGAAGGATTGCAGAACCTCTTCCAAGGAAGCCTTGGCATCCGGCGCATGCTTCACATATTTGTTCACCTCATAGCAAGAAGGCCAATCACCTTCTACAGCAATGAAAGTAAAACCATGTTCCGCAATGAGCATCTTGGACAATGCGGTCCGATAAGTATAAAATTCGCTCGTGCCATGGCTCGCTTCCCCGAGAAGCGCAATCTTCGCACTCCCCGCTGCATCAGCAAGCGGCCGTAAATCCTGTTCCTGACCGAACTTATTCGACACTCTTCGAATTTCATCAATGACCGCCTGTCGATACGGTGCAGATATCGTTCTTTTCACTCGTAATGGCTCCTTTGCAATTCAGAAATAAATTCTGTTTATATTTTCCAAATAGAGCGCGAATTACTCGGTCTGCTTACCGCTATTCGACTTCAACGACGAGCCTCGCCCACGGTGTCCAAAACTGATTCGGTCCCATATAGTTCGGGACGAGCTTGGCTGCACTAATGTTCCAGCAACAAAGAAAGACCGCCCGGTGGCGGTCTTCCTAGAAATTCTACAACTCCGAAGGCACGAACAAGCTCGCTACATCTTCACCGCGTTCATCACGCTGCTTCAAATCGCGAAGAAACTCTATAAATCCAACCTGCGGCGTCCATCCGAGCACCTCTTTTGCCTCGGACAGATCATGCTGCTCTACTTCTGCCGGTAGAGAGATGCCGTATTTGGCGATAAGCGCGGCAGCACCCGGCACTTGCTCCTCGCACCAAGCAGGCCCGAGAGTGCGGAAGCTAGCTCTTACTTCTTCCGGCATTCCATGATTCGTATGTACGATCGTGCGGAACAAGCCATATTCGCGTTTGCTCGCTGCAGCCAATGCAGCAACGGTTGCCCGTGCCACATCCCGCCGATCCACGCCATTGCGAAGCAATCTGGAGCCGAATTCCAGATAGGGTCTAGGAATAAATTCATGATAGCGAAGCATCGCGATAGAAGCCCCTGTCATCTCGTGGTAGGAGCGGCACAAGTCTTCACCGATCACTTTGCTTACGCCGTATACCGAGCCCCAGCCGAAGGCCATCGATGAGGCATAAATAATAGATTGAACACCTTCTCTACGGCATGCTTCCAGCACCTGATAGGTTCCGTCGACGTTAACCGCGAAGATCGTATCGTCACTAACTGGCGGCTGATGCGCACAATGCCAAGCTGCGAGATGGATTACACCGTCCACCCCTTTCACCGCTTGCTGCACATCCGTAACCGTTCGCGTATCGCATCTGACAAATTCAAGCTCCCGGAAATCTGCCGCGTTCGGCGGCATCACATCGGCCATACGCACCTCATAACCGGCTTGCAGCAGCTCGCGGCATACCGCTTGACCGCCATTGCCGCTAGCCCCTGTAACAAGTACTTTCATCTTCGACTTCGCCCTCCTCCTAGTATCTGACAACCTACACGTTATCATATCATAACCACTTGCGCAGCAACGAAAGTCTTTCGAACCGAATCTGATATAAACCGGGTCCGCCATTCATAGACTTGAAATAGAATTTAGCAATCTATTACGAGAGTGAAGGAGAATACTGATGAATCAGCTGCCAAAAGAACATTTCGTGTCCCGTTTCGTACGCAAGGACGATGCTGCATCGAGGCATTTTGTCTACAGCTTGCCGTATGAATGGTGGAGCAGACCTTATGAATATGCGTGGTGTTCGTTATTTGTTGAACCGACCGACACGGTGCTAGATGCAGCATGCGGAATTTCACATCCGTTCAAGTTCTATCTGGCGAACCATGCTCGCAGGATATACGCATGTGACATGGATCCCCGCATCACTTCCATTCCGTCCATACTGAGAGCGGTCGCTCTGGACATTGGCGAAGCAGCTGCAACAGCAGTAGCCTCCACGTATGAAGAGGGCAGCATCACGCTCAACCAAGCGAGCATTACGGAGCTACCCTATGACAATCAGCTCTTCGACAAAATCTTCTGTATCTCCGTATTGGAGCATTTGACACCTGCAGACGCCCTGCTTGCGCTAAAGGAATTTGAGCGTACATTGCATGCTGACGGATTAATTGTTGTCACGCTGGACTATCCAGCAGTCAACCTCAGTTATTTTCAAGCCATAGTCCGCCAAGCCGGGCTCGAATTTTATGGCCCTATCGACACTGCTATGAATTCCAGCTCACTCCATACGGAATATTGGGGTGGAATCCACTGTTTCCGGGCATTGCTTCGCAAGCGATAATACGATGCACAACGCAACTTCCGCCCCTCAACGATGTATAAACTTAAATGGATATGCTTGGTGGTCGAGGAGGGTAGTGTATATGTATTACAGCACAACAAGAAAACTAGTGCACAGCATGATTGTCGCAGGAATCGTACTCATCATTTACGGGCTTTGGCAATACTTGATGTCTCATGATTTCTCATCCGATGAATCTGTAATTCTATTCACTATTAGACGAATCTTATTCCCCATACTAGGAATTATTATTACATCAATTGGCTATACATTGCTGAAGCTGATCGGAGAAATTGAGGAGCAAGCGTTGTCGGTAAGGGAAGAGCTTATTCAATTAAGAAAGCTTGCCCAAAATGTTTTGGATGATAAGGATGGACGATGAGTTGGACGATAAGATTGGACGATAAGGACGGATTCACAACAGATAGGCTGCCTTATGGCAGCCTTTTGAGATTGCTCAGTTAGCATGACGTGTCATTTCGGTGGGACTCTCGGTTTCAGAAGGTTAGTTTGTTTGTTGTGTGCTGCATTGAGAGAGTTGCTAGGCTACTGTTTTGCGTGCTGTGAGCAGGTTTTTCAGGTTTTTCTTATTCTCAGGATTCGCAGACTATGCCACGCACATATAAAAAGCAGGGAAGTCGCCCGAGCGAAGAGCGACTTCCCTGCTCAAGGCTGCCACTAGGCAGCCTTTCTCCATTCTTCTCTCTATCCCATCCACATCGTCGCATCAGACTTAATTCATATCCTACTCTTCCTTCTTCTCTTCCTCGCCGAGCTCTTCGTCATCAGTCTCTTTTATCAGCGGTTCTTCTTCCAGCTGTTCCTCGGCCTTTTCCTCCGGTTGTTCCTCGGCTTGAGATTTCTTGTTCTCTTCCAGGAAAATCAGCGTCTTCACTAGAGGGGGCTCCGGACGAATCTGTCCATAGAGACGAATATAGATTTGCTCGATTTCCTCGCCGGTCAAATCGCCCTTCTCAAGAAGTTCCTCGGCAATCGCATGCACGAATTCAGAATGCGCGAGAATAAGCTTCTTCACTTGCTCCATTTGCTCCTTGAGCAGAGCATTAATCTTCGGTCGCAGCGAACGCAGCGCTTCCCCCATTGACCCGAGTGTGAGCCAGCTGAACAGCTCATCGCCCATACCGACTGCGCCGAGGAAAGCGCCCGCCATGTTGGTCGCCTGCTGCAAGTCGGAGGTTACCCCGTTCAGCTTCTTGCCGAGGAACTCTTCCTCCACCGCTCTTGCCGCGAGGCAAACTTGGATGCTGGCAAGTATCTCGCTGTCGCTTCGGTTATACCGCTCGTGCGTCGGCTTCGTCGCAGCTAGCCCAAGCGCGTTACCGCGGCGAATAATTGTCACTTTCCAGACGCGATCATGCGGCTTCAGCAAATATTGCGCAACGGCGTGGCCTGCTTCATGATAAGCCACATTCCGTTTCTCATCGTCTCGCATCGAACGGAGAGGCTGCTTGAGCCCCCATTCGTACGTTTCCATTGCCATACGGAAATCCTGGTATTCGGCTTCGAGCGCGCCGCGCTGATGCGCAATGACAACTGCTTCGTTGACGATATGCTTAATCTGCGCAGGGCTGTAGCCAATTGTATCAAGCGCCGCTTTCTCTGCGGTGAGAGACGCGCCGCGCTTTACTTTAGCGAGGTAATAATGAAAGACATCGATACGACCGTCATAATCCGGCGTATCGACCCATAGCTGACGATCGAAGCGGCCTGGTCGCAGCAGCGCCGGATCTAGAACATCCGGCAAATTCGTTGCCGCGATGGTAAGCACTGCTGGACGCTCCGCTTTCTTGCGGCGAAGGCCGAGCTGCCTTAACAGCTTCTTAAACTTTGAATTGTCCAAGTTTGGCGGGTCCATCTGCAGGAGCAGCTCGTTCAGGAGACCTGAGCCGCCGCCCATCCCCATCATGCCGCCAAGTGCCATACCGCCGCCACCTTGACGCTTCATTCCTATCGCATCTATCTCGTCGATGAAGATGATACAAGCGCCGTACATTTTGGCAAGCTTCCTCGCCTTCTTATATATGCCCATGACCTTGAGGTTCCCGACCCCAAAGAACATGTTCTGAAAGCTTGGCGCCGAAGCATAAGCGAAAGGAACCTTCGCTTCATTCGCGATAACTTGCGCGAGATAGGACTTACCAGTACCCGGCGGTCCGCACAGCAGGAAGCCGCGGATAACCTCGCCTCCCATTTCCTTAAACTCCTTCACGCCTTTGAGCAGCAAGACAATTCGCTTCGCATTCTCGACAATTTCCGGATTCCCCCGGTAGTCGTCCCATGTCGATCCGGTTTCACCAGGCAATATCCAATACGTTCGCCCTCGCGCGAGAAACCAGAACAGCGCCACGAATTGAATAATGATGAACAACACGGCAAACAAGAGCTGAAACAATAAGCTAAGAATCGTAAGCGTAACGTTCCAGACCGTAGGCCCTCCATTCCATAGAAAAACAGCTAAGATGACGAGGGCAATCAGCCAGAGGAGAATTTTACGCCACTTTACCCATTGATAACTCCTCATGGCCACACTTCCTTTTCCACACATGAATTGGCAGCAGTGATGAAAAAATGCGGTACTAACATTTTATTAGTGTTCCTGCAAAATATGCTCTTCTCCATCCGCTCCCACTCCTACGTAAGACAGCATCATACTTAATCCTATGAGCCAATCATTCGTTTATATCAGAGGTACGCAAACTTTTTTGTACGAGGCTTTAAGTTAACTAGGGGCATCAAAAAAGGCGCTCCATATCGAGCGCCTTCGGGGCTGCTATTGCACTTGCGTTTGCACTTGCGTGACTACAGAGTAGAAGCAGCAATTGTTCTTCCCCTTCATCTTTGCTTCATACATGGCTTGGTCAGCATGCATCAGCAGCGTTTTTCCTTCCGAGCCGTCATTCGGATAGATCGCAATCCCGATACTCGCGGTTACTCCAATCTTCACACCGTCCACTTCGTCCAGCTGTTCGATGACATGAATAATCTGTTCGCCAAGCGCTTCAAGTTGAGCTCTGTTCTGAACGTCCTCGAGCAGCACGATAAATTCATCGCCCGCCCATCTTGCACAGACACCGCTGCTGCGTACACATAATTGAAGGATGCCTGCAACCTCCTGCAGCAGCTTATCCCCCATTTCATGGCCGTAAGTGTCATTCACCTTCTTAAAGCCGTCCAAATCCATGAAGAAGACAGAGAAATTCGCGATATTCTTCTTGGCACGATCCAGAGCCTCGATAAGCCGTTCACCCAAATATCGGCGGTTCGGCAGCCCCGTCAACTCATCATAGTACATAATCCGAACCTCATCGGTGCGATCATGGAAACCGAATAGATGACCATGCAGCTCCCCGTCCACATCATCCATAAGCGGACTGACGTAGCATTCGAAATAACGTGTCTTTTCTATACTTGTCACGAGAGATACTCTTTCACGGAAGGGAGAAAGCTTAGGCTGCTTAGCGTTGAAATACCGTTCGATCAGCTCCGCAAGCGTTCCGTGCGATGCCTTTAACCGATGGCAATAATCGGCAAGCATCTGTCCATTCATAAGCGGACGCTCGAACAACTGCTCGAATCTGCGGTTCGCGAACACAACCTTCCCTTCGGTATCGCACATTACAATCGCCTCTTGGCTCGACTCCAGCATCCGCGCAATGATCTCATTTTGCTTCGCAATTTCGCGCTGTGCAAGCTGGCTTTCCCCAAACAGGTCTTTATAGCGAACTTCACTATCAGCCACTTTACGATACAGCAGCGTAAGACTCATATACATCTTCGTAAACTCATAGATCATGCCGCTCAACACAGCGTTCGCACAGATGAATGTGTTCCACTTTGCAACATACCAACCGACACTAAAGCGGCCTCCGCCGCACAGGATGATCGTTACATCAAGCAAAGAAGCCAGCAATGCGATACAGAGCCATGCCGTCGTCACCGTGTTTGCTCGCGTTAAGCGGAAAAATAAAACAAGCGCAATTGCGCTGTAGATGATAATAGGCACACCAATCTGATTCACGAAGAGCGGGGTAAGATGACCGTCCTTTAATAGAATGGGTACGCTGTCATGAAATTTGGTCGTGATCAGCGTACATATCGCAACTACTAGTACGATTACCATTAAGACAACCGCAGAAATCGATCTGGCTCTCGCCTGGCTAAGCTGCATCCCTTTATAGCGGGACTCGAACCAGACGTAAGCGACGATCGCCGTTGGCAGTCCAATATGCCAGATCAAATACAACCATGGCGCAGTTTGCAGTCCCGCATGGAACAAGCCTGTTTTGGAGAAGATGCCTGGGAATGTTAATAGATACATGGCCGTCATGCCGCCAGAGTATAAATACCCAGCAGCCAGCGCAAGCTCCGACGGCAAGCGATTAATGCGAAATTGGCTGTACAGCACGTAAGCCGTAATGAGTTCGAAGCAGATAACGCTTGAGAATATTGCAGGCTGATAAGCAGGCAATTCCGTCAGCATCACCCGAGCGATCGGAGCTGTCAGCAGAGCCAGCAAACAAACGAATGCGCCAATGACATAAACAAGCCTCCGCTGGGAGCGGTTTGAAGGCGTTGACAATAGATGTTGTACTGCGATTTTAGAAGTTTGTTGCTCCATGGCAGCGCCTCCATCACTTTATTAATATTGATTTTTTTCGACAAATACCGACCATTTCCTTCCCTCATGTCAGGTATTTTCACAAATATTTATCGAAGTCAAGGATATTCTTCTAAATAATTGCTAAAATTCAAATTTCTGCACATCCAGCATGGACTTCTACTCCGTTATCCTCTTTAATAAAGAGAATACATCTCACTATTCAGGCAGGTGAACAAATGGCGCATCTTACGATTACGAAGGAGCAGGCAAAACGCTTCCTGTTGCAGTATCATGGGCTTAGCGATCAGACTTCTAACTTTGAAGGCAAAGAAGGCATTTTGGCTTTCATTGATCGTGTTGGCTGCATACAGTTTGATCCGCTCAATGTGGTAGGGATGAACCATGAGCTTGTCCTGCAAGCCCGCATTCCTCACTTCAACCGAGAGATGCTTCAGCAGCTGCTTTATGAGGATCATCAGCTATTTGATCAGTGGGACAAGTGCATGTCGATTGTTCCGGTTACGGATTGGCCGTATTTTGCCCGCTTTCGCAGGCAGCACGAGGCGTGGTGCCGCTCCAATCAGGACACCGTGAATCAGGTCTATGCTGAGATTGAGAGACGCGGCCCGCTTTGCTCCAGCGATCTAGATTATGCGGAGAAAGTCGACTGGGGCTGGGGTCCGACGAGGCTGTCGCGCGCGGCACTTGAAGGCATGTACTATGCGGGGACGCTAGTCGTTCATCATAAAGTCGGCACGCGCAGATTTTATGATCTTGCGAAGCGAAGCATCCCGGAGAAGCTCTACGCTGAACCCGATCCGATCGAATCGGACGAGCAGTATTTTGCATGGAATGTGCTTCGCCGGATTGGCAGCATAGGCCTCCTATGGAATCGGCCAAGCGATGCGTGGATTGGCATTCGCGGGATGAAGAGCCGCAATCGCAACGAGGCATTCAAGCAGCTCCTTGCAAGCGGACAGCTCATGGAGGTTCATGTTGAAGATGTAGCGCATCCCCTCTACCTACGCGCTTGCGATCTTGAGTTGTTTGAGCAAGCAACGGTGGCTAGCGATGACAGTACGAAGCGCGCCAGCCTGCTCGCTCCGCTCGATAATCTGATGTGGGATCGGAATCTGATCAAAGAACTGTTCGACTTTGAGTACCGCTGGGAAGTTTACAAGCCAGCAGCGGAGCGTGCATATGGCTACTATGTGCTGCCTGTGATTTATGGCAATCGGCTCGTCGCGCGCGTCGAGTTTGCTAACCAGCGCAAAAAATCGCCGTTGACGATTCTCAATTGGTGGTGGGAGGGCGATGTCATGGTCGATGCAGCTATGCGAGACTCCGTCGCAAGCTGTTTGGAGCGTTTCGCCTCTTATCTTGAAACGACATTTGATCGTTCCAGCTTTGCAGACTTGAATATATAGAGAGTGAGGTTGTTCGAGGATGGAGCTGCAGCTAGAATCTGAGCGGTTGGAAGATTACCTGATCGAAACCGCAGAAGTAAATTTCACACACCATGCAGTTGCTGCGCTTGCGGATGAGCTGAGCCGCGGGACAGATAATGAGCTAGCTTATGTGCGAAGGGCATTCGAATACGTCCGCGATCACATCTCCCATACTTGGGATATCCAGAGCACTCGCGTCACCTCGTCCGCATCTGGCGCCCTGCTGCACCGAGAAGGGATTTGCTATGCCAAATCAATGCTGCTCTGCGCGCTGCTACGGAGCAAAGACGTGCCCTCGGGCTTCTGCTATCAGCGGCTTACACTAGGCGATACACCTGACACCGGCTATGTCATTCATGCGTTGAACGGAGTTTACCTGCAATCGCTAGGCAGATGGATCCGTCTCGACGCGCGCGGCAACAAGCCCGGCATCGACGCCCAGTTCTCGCTCGATGAGGAGCAGCTCGCTTTTCCTGTTCGTACGCTTTATGAGGAGATCGATTACCTTACGATCTATATCCATCCGTATCCGAGTACAGTCGAAGTGTTAAAGCAAGCGACGAACGCGAAGGACATGTACTTGCGGCAGCTGCCATCTGCGCTGTGATGAACCCAATCACCATACAAAGCTATAGCCGCTCCACATTGGAGCGGCTAGCTTGTTGAAAAAAAGTGATAGCGGACAATCGTGAGTCCAAACTCCCTTCATACACGAACGGTTGCCACGAACGCTATTCTACTTCAGATCGCTCATTTGGAACCCTAACGGTTGCCAGAACGGCTATTGGGCAATTCCAGCATCGAATTCAATCGATTTGAGCCCAATTAGCGTTCTAGCAACCGTTAGATTTTTGAGAAGGCTATATTTACACAAATAAGCGCTATAGCAACCGTTACAACTTTGTATATCCTCCCTCTTCGACCGAACTCGCCACAAATTCCATATTTACTTCCTATTCTCTTCCATCCATTTCACGCCATAATCAACCAGCTCTCGAACTGGCACGAGGCGGATCAGCGCATCACCAATCTGTCCGAGCTTCACGCAGCCTGTCTCCTGCTCGAATGCTTGACCAAGCAAGCCAAAGTCATCCGAATTAATATTAATCTCCTCGATTGCCGTCCACTCTCGTCTGCCATCAACGAGAATCGGCGCATAATTGGTCACCTGCTGCTTGCTAGCATAGCTTGCGCGGTATTCCGCGAGATGAAGAGATGTATTATTGCTATGATCGACGCCGAAGAGAAGCACCGAAGCTTCACAGTCATACAGCTTTGCTAGCGGTGACTGCTCACCGAGCCCAAATGCAAATGAATGATCTGCTGTAAGATAAGCCGCCTGCGGACCTCTTGCTGCAAAAGATAACTGCGGATGATAACTCCGCACCGTTCCTTCCTGCTTCCGGAAGCATTCCACAACAGCGCCCATTCCCCGCGTAGGCGTCAGATCTGGCTGGAACGCCGGCATCTCGTCACGAATAAGCTGCCACCACGCTTCCGGCACAGGCGGGTATTGCCATGGCGCAGGATCGGACAAGTCGCCACTATGTGTCGGCATGACAATCGTTCCTTCTTCGCCGATTGCATCCTCGAGTGCCAGCACAACCGCGCCGGCGCCGCCAACAATCCAGCGATTCATCGATTTCAGCGAGGAATGCACAATGAGAGTCATTCCCTTCGCAACACCAAGCGCTGTCAAATCATGGGCGAGCGAAGTACGTGTCACCGGCCACGCGGACTCATTAATTCGTTCCACGTTAACTCTCCACCTTATGAAGAAACTGCCTTACTTCCTGCAAATACTCGTCCGTTTCTTCCATATAGCTCATATGCGAACTTTCCTCGAACACGTGAATGTCCGCCCCTGGCACAAGCGACTGGTAATGCTGTGTCGCCTCGGGAGTTGCCTCATCATAGCGTCCGCACAAGAAGAGTGATGGGATAGCAATTTCATGCAGCTGCGGCGTCACATCATAATGCTTCAAATTTCCGGTTGGGCAAAATTCGGACGGTCCCCACATCGTCATGTAAACTTCTTTATTCCCCTTTGGCCTGCCGAGCTTAACGATTTCCGGCACCGGATCAAGCCGTAACACATGCCGGTCGTAATAGACCTTCATCGCCGCTTCATAGGCCTCGGAATCCGTCGTCCCTTGCTCCTCATGAAGCGCGATCGTCTGCTGGACATCGTCAGGAAGCTGCGCAATGAGCCTGTCGGCATCCTGTTTCCAAAGCGCACTGCTCAGGCATGGACTGGAGAAAATAATGCTGCGAACGCCTTCCGGCTTACGCTCGATCAAATACGATGCCGCAAGCATCGTGCCCCACGAATGTCCGAGCACATGCATCTCCGCAAGGCCCAGCGCCTCACGAATACATGCCAACTCATCTACGAAGCGATCCGTCTTCCAAAAGGATACATCTGTCGGCCGCTCGGAATTACCAGAACCAAGCTGATCGTAGAAGATGACCGGTCGCTCGTTCGCGAGCGCGCCAAGCGCAAACTTCAGCGCTCCGTGCGTATTGCCGGGGCCGCCGTGAAGCACGACGAGCGGAGTCCCATTGCCTCCTTCCTCGGTAAGCCGCGTATACCAGACTTTCCCTCCGGGTACGTCAATATATCCTTCTTCACTCATCTGATTACTCATTCGCGGCACCTTCTCCCAGCAGCTGTTGAATCGCTAGAACAGCTTCATCAATTGAGTCTGCCTTAATTGTCAGGCGATCTTCTAAGTTATATGTCGCATTCGAATGCGAGTAGCGCTGATCGTAGTAGTGAACAAGCAGCAGCTCAATCGCCATGCGGTACTCCTCGTGCTTCAACGCCCATTCGATCTCTGCAGCGATCGGCGTATGAATCCGTGATTTGATAAACCGGAACGACTGGAGGCAAGCTTCATGATGCTCCCACGGCTTATATTCTTCAAGCAAATTCGTCACTCGCGCTTCAAGCGGAAGCTCCAGCCAAATATGCTTGCCTTCTTCTTTCTTCGTCATAAGCCGATCTGGCAGCACGACCTTGCCGACTCGCTTGCTCTCCGCTTCCATTAGAAAATACGGCATAGACGCAAGCCGGATCAGCTCATCAGACAGCAGTGCGTCGAACGTCTTCTGATTATGGGATTTGAGCCCAATGTTGCCGAAGATCGAGCCGCGATGGCCCGCCAGATGTTCAATATCCAGCACCGGATAGGACTGCTCCTGCAGCTTGCGCAGAATAGCGGTCTTCCCCGTCCCTGTGTTACCGTGCAGCACATAAGCGAGAGGCGCAAGCTCAAACTCCTCCATACGGCTTACGATCCACTGGCGATAAGCGCGGTAACCGCCTTCAATCCGATATGTGCGGATGCCCATCAGATCGAGCACCGTCGCGCTCGTCTTGCTCCGCATTCCCCCTCGCCAGCAGAATACAGCTTTCTTGCCCGGAATTTGCGAGAATGCCTTGATAAAAGCAGGAAGCTTCGCGGATGCGATCTCAAGACCACGCTCCTTCGCCGCTTGCACGCTTACTTGCTTATAGATCGTGCCAATCTCGGCACGCTCTTCATCATTAAACAACGGAATATTCAAGCTTCCGGGAATGGTTGCATCCGAATACTCGGAAGGCGATCTCACATCTATCGTAACGATGCTGCCGGATTGTCTCAACGCTGATAGTTCTTCAATTGCAATATCTTGAAACATCGTCTTTTCCCCTTGAACCGTTATTGTACGAAAATATGTCCAGCACGCTCATCGCTCACTTTACCAATCAAGCTTGCTTCGACGCCATTCTCCTTCAACGCCACAAGCAGCGCTTCGGCTTGCTCTCCTGCGATTGAAATGAGCAGCCCGCCGGAAGTGACCGCATCGCACAGAATATATCGGTCGATTTGGTCAATCTCGTCCGCGAATGTTACATCATCTTGGACATGAGCGAAGTTATTCTTCGTTCCGCCTGGAACGAAGCCTTGCTCTGCAAGCTCGCGCACTCTCGGCAGCAGCGGCACGCTCTGCTTCTCGATATGCACGCTGACCTTGCTGCCCTTTGCCATCTCCAGCGCGTGACCGACTAAGCCAAAGCCCGTCACATCGGTACAGCCATGCACATCGAACGGCTCCATCGTCTCGGCCGCGGTCTTATTGAGCGTCGCCATCACTTTCGTCAACCGCACAGTCTCTTCCGGCGTCAGCTGATCCTTCTTGATCGAAGTCGTCAGAATGCCAACACCGATCGGCTTCGTCAGGATCAAGCGGTCGCCCGGCTTCGCGCCTGCATTCGCCCGCACTTTCTCAGGATGAACAAGCCCTGTGACTGCAAGACCGAACTTTGGTTCTTTATCATCAATTGAATGACCACCTACAAGAGTAGCGCCGGCTTCTTCGACTTTATCTGCTGCACCGCGCAGAATCTCGCTAAGAACACGCTTGTCCAGCGTCGAGATTGGAAACGCGACAATATTCAGCACCGTCAGTGGCTTGCCACCCATCGCATAGATATCGCTAATCGCGTTCGCCGCTGCGATTTGGCCGAAATCATACGGATTGTCGACGATGGGCGTGAAGAAGTCGAGCGTCTGCACAAGCGCCAGCTCGTCAGTCAGCTTATATACGCCTGCATCATCGCTCGTATCGAGACCGACAAGCAGGTTCGGATCTGGCTTTGCCGCAGGCAAATTGCGGAGTACTGCCGCCAGGTCTGCGGGACCGATTTTGCAGCCGCAGCCGCCTTTGCTTGAATATGAAGTTAGCTTGATATCATGAATTGATTCCGTCATGCCTGCATCCATTCCTCTCTATGACCATACATAAATGGTACCTGATACGCTTTGGAGAAGCAATGCTATCGCTTTCAAAACAGAAACACCGGCGAATCCGCCCGCGCTTCTCCTCTATCTATGAAGATTCACTTCTTTGAATCGGCTGCATGGCATCGAAGAATATGCGCCCCTCAGCGATAATTGGCTTGAATGTATCCAGTCCGCGATTCACGACGTTACTAACGTTTTCTCCGAACTTGCCAAACTCAGCGCCATGACAAGGGCAGAAGAGTACCAAATCCTTCGTCTTCGCGCGCTGCCCCGTCGTTGCCGGCTCCACCGAACAGCCCAAATGCGTGCAGGCTGGCGACAAAATGAGAATCTGTCCATTCTGATCCTTCGTCACATAGACGAACCCTCTAATCGGCTTCGTATACCAAGCATCCACATATTCAGCTTGGTAATGTATTTTCTTCATATCAGTTAGTGCCGATAACTCCTCATAGCTGCCCAGGTCTACGATATTTCCTGGCCGTTGCTCGGCTTTCGCTTTGCTCTTGTGCGTCTTCGCGCCGTAATAGAATAGTCCCGTTGTACCCGTCAATGCAGCAGTAACACCTAAAGCGAGTTTGCCGGTAGTCCCTAGAAAAGCTCGACGCGACAGCTGCCGCGGCATTCGATCCCTCAAGCTGTCCACCTCCATTTACCGCCAGATGCCTTCCATTATATGACTAAATCTGGGAAATAAAAAGAACTACAAAGCCGCAGCCTTGTAGTTCTTGTGACAATTTTACTCGTGCGTAGGCTCGATTGCTGGGAAGCCGATCTTCTGCCAACGGAACAGGCGCTGAGCGCGCGGCGACATGTTGTCGTACGTCTCTTGCGGAATTTGAACCCGGTTGTCGCGGTCTACAGAGCTGTAGATGAGCGCGATATTCGGACGGATTTCGTTGCCTTTGTTAGGCGTTCCTCTGTGCCACATACGAACGTCGCGGATCAGGATGGAGCCTGCTGGCATATGCACTTTCATCGACTGCATATATGGTGCGAGATCTTCCGGCTTCGGCGCGTTCGGGCCGTACCAGCTGTCCGGCATCAGGTGCGTGCCGCCTGGCCAAATTTCCATTGGGCCATTGCCATCGTGTACGTCAACGAGCGGAATGTTGAACACAAGGTCCGTAATCGGCAGCGACACTTGGCATTGATCGCCGAAGCGAGCGCCGTAGTCTGCGTGAACCGGTTGCGTCTTCTGTCCGCCTGGCAGCGAAGTGTTGGACGAGAACAACGTTACGCTGTACTCGGGACCAAGCACTTTGTCGATAATTGCCATTGCAAACGGGTGCTCGATAACGAGCGAATCGTTGAATGGAGCTTCGAACGGAAGGAAGATGCCGAGGTGGTTCGTACCTTCGTTAAAGCCTTTCTTCTTCAGGTAAATATCGTGACCGTGCTTCTCAATGAACCAGTCCATCGCTTTCTTGAAAGCTGTGAACAGTTCAGTTACTTTCGCTTGTGGAACAACGCTCTCAATAATAACATAGCCGTTAATCTTAACCAGGTTAGCGGCTAGCTCAAGTGTTTCCGGTTTTAGTGTTAGTGTATCCAATTCTTCTTGACTAACTTTCAAATTCACCTAAATCACCTCAAGGTATGTCTTCGTAAGTTGCTTACAACTCCTAAACTAACACATTTGCCCGTCAATTGCACTAATTTTTTTACATACTTAATTAAGTTTATTAAGAAAATAGTAGAACATGTTTTCACACATATGAACATGCTCTTTCTAACTTTCACCATTAATAAGCTCGAGCTCCATCACAGTGTCAGTTTCATCCGGAAGATACGCACTGCTAAACCTCAAGCGATTCACGCGGATATCGCCAAGAGCGCTCAGTCCGACATTGAGCAGCAGGTTCCCCCTTTGCTTATGCATTCCACCAAGCCGCGAATGACCGACTTCGGTGATTTGTAATTCATATCCCTATAGCAGTATCCCCAATGATCAGTCAGCGTAATGCATGCTTCCCACGGAACAAGCTCGCCTGCGTCGTTAACGACACCTTCCTCCTCTCTTATTTGAATTGCTCGAATACCTCTGCATATCGGCCTTGGCAGCCAACATCCGCGAATGACAACGGCTCGATGCCTCGAGGATCTGTGACAGAACGCGCCTCGAAGCTCAACTCTCCTAGCTCAGCTCCCTTCAGCTCCGGATCTGCAAACACATTACCGTCTTGCTCCTGCAACTCCCGCTCCGCGCCTATCTGCTTATAATGCAGTACTTCTCTGAAGGTGTGAACGCCACTTCGACTGTGCAGCACATTATCCCTGAATGAAGCAATTCCATCTGCGGATGAAAACGTGCTCATATAAGGATGGTCGTCATATTCCGCAGAAGGCAGCTTGCTCGGATTGCCCTTCGGCGAGATGATCTTAATCGACTCTGCCTCAAGCACATTGCGTTCAAACGCAAGTCCGAACGTATTATAGACAGAGATCACCTGAGGACCGCGATCGACAAAAATATTGTTAATATAACGACAGTCCCGCGTCATATGACTCAACATCGGCAAGCCGAGATTGATGGCTAGATTGCGCTCGACCGTACAATTCGTGCATTTCTCATCAAGGTAGTACGCGTACCGCCGCACATGCTCTTTCGATTTGGCGAACACCGCATTGCCGCTTACGTTCACCTGGTCGCTGTACCAGCTCAGGTAGATCGCAGAACCGTCCTTCATGAAATTCATCGTGTTATATAGCAAATTATCTTCAATTGTCGTATTCGAGCTTGCGCTCGCGATGCCGCTGTACGGCGTGTCATGTATCTCGTTGTGGCTTATCGTATGCCCTGCGCCATCGCTGTTCACAGCAATGGCGCTTGAGTAAACAAGCCCTACGTCGTGAATACGCGAGCACTCAAGCGCAATCGCTTCTCCCTTCCATTGGATGCCTCCTGCCCCGGTATGATGGACATGACATTCATTGAGCCTGATATGCTTGCCGCTCAATTGGAATCCCCATCCGCCGGTGTTGCGAACAGTGACGCGGTCGAACTCGACCTCCTCCACATCTTCAGCGTGAATCGCAGCGCTCACATGCATCGCGCCGAAGCCTCCCGCAGAAAGCGGAGACGCGGCGCATGCAAATGTGAGGCCGGCGATACGAATCCGATTCGCGCCTTCTTCCAGTCGAAGAAGCTGCTCTCTTGCAGGTGCAATCACACGAAGCGACTCCGGATGCTCAGACTCCTCCGGGAGCGGCCAGTAGACGAGCTTCCCAGCCGTCCTGTCCAAATACCACTGACCCCGTTCGCGCATACCTTCCCGTACATTCCAAACCGCATAAGTCATGGCGTTATCATTACGTGCGTAGAATGCGCCCGGCGGATGTCCTGGCGCATTATCGAAATGAATTACGGTTACGCCGCATTCATCCTCCTGATCCGCGCCTGACACTTTCACCTGCTCCTGTTCAACATGAGAGACCCCAACTAACGACTCATCCCATTCATGGTAGATGGTCAGCTCCGCATTGCCACAGTCCAGCCATGTGCCAACATCGGAAGCATTGACACGAAGCGTCATCCTTTCTTCCTCCGTCGGCTGCCGCTTCCAGCCGCCTGCGAAGGTCGAGAGCCACTCGACGTCGAATGCGTTCAGATGCCGGAACGCCCCCTGCTCCGGCAATCGCGCCCGCTGTCGGCATGTACCGTTCACTTCAATCATGCGGAAGTCGCGCGTGTGATCTTCAGCATTTACGCCATCCAGAGGCGCGGTCAGCCATTCTCCTTCCCGCTGCCAAGACGTGATCAACGAGCCCCCGTACAGCACCGGATACTCGTTCGGATAAGCTTCAATCGTTAGACCGGCATCATCTGCGGTCAAGACCATGGATACATCCTCGTATTCACCGGCTCGAACAATAATCCTTTTGTCCGCACCGCCGCAGCTTCTCGTTCGCGCTAGCGCCTCCGATAATGTGCATACCGGGGCTTCTTCTGACCCTTCATTCGAATCTGCTCCATATGGAGCAACATAGAGCCGAATGCCCTCTCCCTTCTGTGCCATATCCGTGACTCACCTCGCCTTCTCGAAATTCAGCTTCACGCTGGTCCAGCTGCCGCTTTCTCCGAGAACAAGCGACGCACCCTGCGGGTTCAGCCCAAGCTCTTCAAATATAACGAGCTCATTGTCCGCCTGCATCCAGCCGCGCGGCAAATAATAAGCGTCCTGCGTGCCGCCGTACGCCCAGAAGCGGCCAATGTTATGCCCGTTCATATAGATCTGGCCCTTCTGCAGCTCGCCGATCTTGAAGTAAACCGGCCGGTCGCCCTCCGGCATCGGAAACCGTGTTCGCAGATAGGCTGGACGAAGCAGCCTGCCCTTGCGAGCAAGTCGCGATCCTACCGGCAACAGGACAACGAGCCCCGTTTCTTCTTGCTCGCCACCATCCACGACTTCTGAGGCAATGGTCGAGACAGCCGTTTCAACCTCGCCGGTCCATGGCTTCCATTGCCAGTTCGTCAACTGCCCGCTGCGTGGTGCGACATAAACCGCAATGTTCTCCAATACGGCCGCTTGATTCGGCTCTGCATATTGAATGCATATATGACAAACCTGACCAGACAGATGCTCCGGCAGCTGCCATGAAATCCAGCGCTTAATCTGAGGGAACATCGTCCACGGCGAATCGGGATAAGACATCGGCAGCACCTCTTCGCCATTCACCGTCACCCATGCCTTCACGCCATGAATCATTATGAATGCGATCTCATTCGGCTCAAACGTCAGCTCGAACTCGATGCCAGGCAGAGGATTCTGCTCCCGGTAGAAACGGTTATACAGGAAATTGAATGCATCATCCGATACTGGCTGAGGGGGAACATCACGATAATTCTCGATTTCTACTAGGCGGGAGCCGACCACTACAGGACCTTGGATGCCAACCGGAATCGGCACATCGTAGTTGTGACCGAGATCGTCGGAGAGGAAGACGAATCTGTTCATCCCCTTCATCACCCGCACCGTGAGCTCCTCGAACGCCCAATCAGCCGGATGTCTATATTCATCGCGCATCCGTACAGCTCTTCCTTCGGCGTGAATGCCGCAGAACCGTCCGTTCACGAACACCGCTACTCGCGTCGGTGCATGGCTGAGCAGCATCGTTCGAACGCCCTCCTCCTCGCATTCAACCTCCGCGCTGTACCACAGATACCCTTGCACGATGCCCAACTGCTCATGCGAGCATGGCTCATTCAGCGCCAACCATCCTTCACCGCTTCCTAGTTCTACTTCCGGGCACGGCGTCAACCGCCATGCATCCAGCTCCGGCAGCTTCAACGGATGCGCTTCATGCTTAAACGACCGCACGACAGGCAGTCCGTCATCATCCAGGTAGACGACATCAGGCGTCCCTTCGCTTATGCGAATATCGAGAGCTCCGTCTGCGCTCGATTCAGCAATATAGTCAGGGCCAAAGACGATATGCCCATCGACGATCCAACAGCGTCTCGCAAGCTCCTCATCAACGACGATGATGCCAATGCCGCTCACGGCATTGTACTGAACCTTGCGCCGCAGCACTGGAATGGTTAGCTCCGCGCCATTCACGCTAACGATACCAACTGTCCCAGCCGGGCCATACAGGACAAGTACCTGCTTCGCTTCGTCTTTCACGAGCAAGCACAGCGTGCTATAGTCCACCGTCACACTATCGAACAGCTGCAATCCAATGGGAATAACGACCGCCGCTACCTCGCCAAGATAGACAGTCAGCTCCTTGCCTTCACGCAACTTCAGAGACAGCTCCCTCTTCCCGCCATGCGTGGATAGGAAGGCTAGCATTCCTCGTTCCCCTTCGCGAACGACAAGTCGAACATCCGCTTCGCACTGGATGCCCGCACTATCCGCCTGCTCCTCGCTGTCCACGAAGAAGCTGCTAAAAGCCGAGATAAACAAATTCGCCGGTCTCACGGCATAATATTTGTCCGTCAGCTTCCCTGCTTCGCCAACCGGATAGCCGGATGCGTACGAGGTGATAATGTTGTTGCCGCCCCAGAACCCGAAGTTCGTTCCGCCCTCGAACATGTAATAGCACACCTGCGTCCCTGCTGAAGCATATTCATAGACGGCGCGTGCCAGCTCGAGCCTGTTCGGCCAATCCGTGATCTGATTGCCCCAATAGATTGGCGCGCCGCACCAGAACTCCGTCGTAATGAGCGGCGCGTTCGGCTGCTTGCGCTTTAAGTCGTAAACCGGCTCGACCTCGACGTGGTGGTTATAGGTCAGGATCATGCTCTCGTCGATGAACTGATCACGTTCATCTGCGGAATCGTTGATTCTGACACTGGTTTCGGTATTGCCGTGCACGTTGCATGCGAGCACTGGAATGTCGATGCCATGCTTCTCGTAGATCGTATTAATCTTGTACAGATAGCTCCGCATCGACGCATCCCATCCGCCTGGATACTCGTTCTCGTTCTGAATCGTAAGGACAGGACCGCCGCGCGTGATCTGCCGCGCGCTAATGATTGGAATCAGCTGATCGAACCAACTTTCCACAGCAGCCATATAGACCGGATCGTCTTCACGAAAGCGCCGAACCTGCTTCGCGCAGAGCCATGCCGGAATCCCGCCTCCATCCCATTCGCTGCAAATATATGGACCTGGCCTCAGCATCGCATACATGCCAAGTTCTCCAATCAAATCGATATATCGGGCGAGATTCTTATCTCCTTCGAAGTCGACATGCCCCTCCGCGAACTCGTGAAAATTCCAAGGCACGTACGTGCAAATCGTATTCAGACCGGCGCGCTTAGCCCGCAGCAGCACCTCGCGCCATTCTTCTTGAGGGAAGCGAAAATAATGCACTTCTCCACCGATAATCCAGATGCGCTCCCCGCCAAGCATAAAGGATTTGCCATCATATGTTAGTTTCATCGCGCTTCCTATTCCTCCCTCATAAACAGTGGAAAAGCTGCGGATTGCCCAGCATTACAGGGTCCGCAGCTTCAACTAATCCTTACTGGAATTTCTTATTTGTATCGTCAAACGCCTTCAGCTGCCATTGATAGAATTCATCGGCACCTGCTTTGTTCAGCTTGTCGATCAGCTTCTGTTGTCTTTCCTTGTAATCCGCATCGTTCTTCGCATGGAGGACGATGTCCGGAATGCCCTTCGTAATGAGATCGTCGAGCTTGGTCTGAATCCGCTTCATATCGTCCGGCACCTGAGGCATAGCTGCCTGAACATCCTGTGGCATCGAATTGAGCGATTTCACTTGACCCGAATCTTCATACTTCTTGTAAGCTGCTGCTGGATATGGCACGCCATAGTAATCGGAGTAATCTTTGTTCAGCGAATTCAGCTTCGTCGTGAACACTTCCGGCGTATTGAACAGATTGACCGGACCGCCGTCGCTCAGCACCGTATCATCGGACATACCTTGTTGATTAGCCATCATGCCAATCCCTGTCTTCTTCCACGCGTCACCGCCGGCTTTGGACAGTTCGACCGTTTCAGGCTTCATCTGCGGCTTGCCGTCAACCATATCCCAATGAACGCCTTGAATGCCGCTTTCCATCAGACGCGAGCCTTGCTCCGAGGACAGGAAGTTGATCAGATCCATCGCACGCTGCGGATCTTTACAATTCGCTGTAATCGCCCATCCGCGGTCAGCCCAGCCTGCGATCGTGTTACCGGCAGCCCATGCGAATCCCCAGTCAAGAGGCAGCGTCACGAAGCCTTTATCGGGGCCTTGTTTCAGCAGCTCTGCGTTCACATTCTGGAATGGCCAAGTCGCAATCGTGTTCAGCAGCGTCCCTTGGCTTGCTTTTGTCACGATGTCATCATACTTCGCCGTGAACGCGTCTGGATCGAGAATGCCCTTCTGCTTTGCTTTATACATGAACTCGGAAGTCGCCCAGATACCGCTCTTCGCGGTGTCTGTGTAGTTGTTCACGACAGGTGACCCATCATTAATCATAAGTCCCATGCTGCTGAGACCCCAAGTGCCCCAGTCATTCCATATTGCCGTGCCGTACACTTTCTTTCCATCTGATGATTTCGGGTGTTTCGCAACCATATCCGCCAGTACGTTCACCATGTCATCGATATTCTCGACTTTCGGATAGCCGAGCTCTTTGTAATAATCCCAGCGTACCGTAAAGCCGGTCGTTTGCTCGAAGCCCCAGCCCTTCTGACCGACTTGAAGCGGAATTTCGTACAGCTTGCCCGTGTCGCCGCTCCAGAACTGCTTGCTGTAAGCAATGCTCTTCTCGAATGCAGGCTTCTGAATATCTGGTCCGTTCGAGGCAACCAAATCATCAAGCGGAATGATGAGCTTGCCATCGATCAATTGCTTCAAATATTTGCTCTGCACCTGAATGATGTCAGGTAGATCGCCGCCTGCTAGTTGAACCTTAAACTTCTCTTCGTCGAACGTTTCAATCTTCATCGTGACGCCGGTTTGCTTGATGATTTCGTTGTAGACGTCCGTATTTTCCAGTTCATTCGTAGTCGCCGCCATTTGCACCTTGAACGTAATCGTTTCTTTGGCAGGTGTCGCAGGCTCGCTTGTATTCGCATTATTTGCTGTGCTGTTGTTCGTCGTCGCGCTGTTATCTGTCTTCGTACTGTTGTCTGCCTTGCTCGAATTGTTGGTCGTTGTAGCAGCTGCATTGTTCGTCTTGGTGGAGTCGTTCGAAGAAGTATTCGCATTGTTGCCGCCGCAGCCTGCTACCAGAACCATCGTTGTTGCAAGCAGCAAGGCAGCTGATCCTTTATAAGCCTGCTTTACCTTCATACCATGACCTCCTGTTTTTTTTGTAATTCTCCCTATGATGATAGCTTCCGGCGAGAGAGCTATGGCATCCTTAACCCGTACGGACTAGCCCTTGATGGCGCCGAGCATTAGTCCTTTGACGAAGAAGCGCTGAAGGAACGGATAAACGATCAAGACCGGAATGGTGACGACCATCGTGACTGTAATGCGGATGGAATCCGGCGAAATCTTCGTAGCGAGACCGCGGTTGAGATCCTGCAAATTGCTGCTTGAGACAATCCGCTGCGCGTCGGTCAAGTAGTTGTACAGAATGAGCTGGAGCGTCTGCAATCGATCGTCCGAGACGAGAAAATAATTGTCATACCAGGTGTTCCATTGCCCGACCGAGGCGAATACGGCGATGGTCGCAATAATCGGCATCGACAGCGGGAAGATGACATGCGTGAAAATTTTCAAGAAACCCGCTCCGTCAATCATCGCTGATTCCTCAAGCGCTTGCGGCAGCTGTTCGATGAAGGTTTTGAGCAGCACGACGTAGTAAGCGACGACAGCGACTGGAAGAATGTACAGCAGAAAGTTGTTTTTAAGCCCCAGCTGCTTCATTGTGATATACCACGGAATGAGACCGGCATTAAAATACATCGTAATGACGACGAAGCGGTAAATTGTCTTGCGGAAGTAAAGCTCATTCTTCGTAACCGCATAAGCGAGCCATGAACTGCACGCGATCGTAACCACCGTACCGATAACGGTTCGCAGCAAGGAAATGAAGAACGAGTGAAGCATGTTATCTAGCCGGAAGATATGCGTGTAATTCACGATGGTAAAGCCCGTCGGCAGCAGGAACACGCCCTTAAGCGCTTGCTGCGGATCGCTGATGGAGTAGATGAAGATATAGTAGAAGGGGTAAACGCAGAGCAGTGTGAACAGCGCTTGAATCGTATAATTAGCGATGTCGAACCATATGGAAGAATCATTTTTCATCGGTTGAAGAACCTCCTTTGCTAAAATACCGAATGCCCTCTTACCCGCTTGGATAGAGCATTCATTGCGAATAGCAGAATGACGCTGACCAGTGTCTTCGCGATGCCGATTGCCGTACCGAAGGACACATCGCCTGTCGCGATCCCGACCCGGTACACGTAGTAGTCGAGCGCTTCGATCTTATCCCCGACCTGCGAATTGTAGAAGACGAAGTTCTGCTCGAAGCCGGAAGCCCCATTCGAGAGCACGCTTGCAATATTGAGCAGCAGCAGCACGAAGAAGGTCGGCATAATACCTGGCACAGTAATCGCGAGAATACGTTGGAAGCGTCCTGCGCCATCCACCTTCGCTGCGTCATACAACTCGGTATCGATTCCGGCGATAGCGGCCAAATAGATTATGGCTCCCCAGCCCAAGCTCTTCCAGACCGTGATTGCGGTTTGAAACCACCAGGTCGCATCGGAGTTGCCGAGTATCGTGGTCGGCTCTTCGATCCAGTGCAGCTTCATCAGTACCTCATTCAGCAATCCCCCAGAGGAGAACATGAACGTCGCTAGCGAGTAGACAATGATCCAACTGATGAAGTTCGGCAGCGTTGTGAGCGTTTGCACGAATTTGCGAAATCGCTTACTGTTCAGCTCATTCAACATAATGGCGAAGATCGCGGATAGCGGAGAAGCGAGAATGGATAGCAAGCTGAGCGCCAGCGTATTCGTGAGCACGCGGATAAGGTCTTCCTTCTCCTCAATGGCCCAGCGGAAAAACTTCAAGCCGACAAACTCGGTCTGCGACAGCGGAATGCCAGGCTTATAATCGTAGAACGCGTAAATCCAGCCGAATAGCGGAATGTAGTTGAAGAGGAACACAAGAATGACGAACGGAATTACCATCAGGAACAGCGTGACGCGGTTTGCTTTCAGCTTCATTGTTAATCACTCCACCTGGGTTTCTATTTCTAGCCCAAGTATACGGAATGCGAAAATCCGGAAATATGGAGAAATCTACGATTTTTGGACTATAGCAGGTGTGAAGCGATTGGCGCGAACGCAAAAAACCCATTACCAGCGAACTGATAATGGGGTTTGCGGTTATTTTAATTCACTCACAGGGAGCTCACCACGTTCAATCAGTTCCCGAACAACACATCCAATATCGTGCCGATGCTCCCTGCTTTCTTCCCGTACAGCACATTCGGGTCGTAGACTTCGACGAAGCCGCAATTTTGGCATGAGACGAACAGGAAATGATTATGCTCGATGTCAAGCAGCTTGCTGATGCCTGTCCCTGTCATCGAAACTTCCTTGATTCGGCACACATTCGACTGGCATTTGGCGCATTTGAACCGATGCTCGATCTGCTCGTTCACGCTCATGCCGGAAGTCTCTCTATCCTCCGTGAAATCTTCATCCGTCACTTCATGCAGATGCTCCTTGCACTTCGGGCATCTTCCATTCCGAATCTCAACCTCATTATCGCAAAATGGACATACGATCATATGGTTAGCCTCCTACATCCGCTCTGTCTTCCACAACTACCCTTGTTCAAGCTTCATCTTCGTCTCATCGAAAGCCTGCTTAAACCAGACAAAATACGTATCCGCTCCTGCTTCTATCAGCTTCTGAATGAGCGCCTGCCGATTCAACTTATACTCTTCTTCCGTCCTCGACCCTAGCACGACAATCGGCAACCCTTTCACCAATAGCTCATCAATCTTAGCGACAATGCGCTTAATCGCATCAGGCTGAGGCGGCATCGCGTTTAGCACATCCTGCGGCATTTGATCAAGCGTCTTCACTTTTCCTTGATCCGCAAATTTCTTATATGCTTCGGCAGGATACGAGACGCCATAATAGGCGTCATAATCTTGGTTGAGCGAATTCACCTTCGTCGCGTATACTTCCGGCGTATTAAACAAATTAACGACCCCGCCATCGCTCAAGCGCGTATGGTCGGAGAAGCCCTGCTGGTTCGCCATCTGACCGATGCCGGTCTTCTTCCAGCTGTCTCCGCCTGCCGCCGCAAGCTTCACTATGTCCATCATCATCATTGGTTTTCCACTTACTAGTTCCCAGTGTGTCCCTTGAATGCCGCTAGCAATAAGCCGCGAGCCCTGCTCCGAGACGAGGAAATTAATCAAATCCAAGGCGCGCTGCGGATTTTTGCAATTCGAGGAAATCGCCCATGCCCGGTCGCCCCACCCCGCGATGGTCGTACCGCCAATGTTCGTAAAACCCCATTCGAGCGGGATCGTGACGAACCCCTTGTCCGGTCCCTCCTTGAGCAGCTCCGCATTAGCAGCGGTGAATGGCCATGTTGCGATAGAGGATAGCAGCGTACCCTCTGACCCTTTTGCCACGATATCGTTATATTTCGCGGTGAACGCATCCGGGTCGAGAATCCCTTTCTGCTGCGCCTGGAACATGAAATACGCCGTATCCCATATACCGCTCTTATCCGGCTCCGTATATTCATTCGCAAGCTGGCCCGTATTGACATTAAACATGCCGTTGCCGGTAATAAGCCCTAAACTGCGAAGTCCCCACGTACCGAGCGAACCCCAATCGTTCCACATACTGACGCCATACACCTTCTTGCCATCCTTCGTCAAGGGATGACGCAGGACCATTTCCGCGAGTACGTTCACCATATCGTCTATGCTGCTAATTTTGGGATAACCAAGCTCCTTATAATAATCCCACCTGACATTAAAGCCGATTTGTTGCTCGAAGCCGAAGCTGCTCGATCCGATCTGGACAGGAATCATATACAACTTATTCGTGTTATCGCTCCAAAACTTTCGAATATACGCAAGGCTCTTCTCATACTCCGGCTTATTGATATCTGATCCATTCGTCTTCACCAGCTCATCGAGCGGAATAATATTGTTGCCCTCGATTAATTCTTTAATATTCTTATTAGGCACTTGAATAATGTCGGGCAGATTGCCTCCCGCCAACTGAACCTTGAACTTCTGCTCGTCATAAGTTTCCAGATTCATTGTCACGCCGGTAATTCGCTTAATCTCGTTATACACATCGGTATTCTCAAAATCTTTGCCCGTACTGCTCACTTGCACCTTCAGCGTGATCGGCTCCGGCGATGCAATCCCAGAAGCACCATTATTCTCCGCATTGCCTGTTGAAGGCGCACTCACCGTCGCTCCATCCCCGCCTGTATTCGCTGAGTCGCAGCCAGATAGCGCGAACAGCATCACCGATAGCATGAACGCGAATACCCCTTTTCGATTACGAATGAGCTTCAAACCGCATTCCCCTCTCTAGGACGCTTCACTGCCTGCTATGATCGGAATCATCATATAGACCCGGGTTTCGACGCCTTCGCTGCTGCGCACCTCAATCCCATACCGTTCGCCAAAATGCAGCTGGATCCGCTTATTCACATTGCTCAGCCCAATTCCTTTAGCTGGCCTTTCGGTAGGCTGCTGCTCTCGGATACGCTGGTTCACCTCAATCACTTTGCTCGGTGTCATGCCGCCGCAAGTATCCCTTACAATGACCTGCAAATCCCCATTCTGCTCCGCTACGGTCACTTGAATAACGCCTTGATGCATCTCTCCGTGAATGAGAGCGTTCTCGATGGACGGTTGGATCATGAAACGCAGCGTCTGACAGTTAAGCAGCTGCTCCGGTACGTCAAACTCAAACTTTAGCTCCTCGCCATAGCGGAAATTCATGATGTTGATATAATTGCGGACGAACTCCAGCTCATCCTTAATCGACCATAGCGGTGAAGGATCGTAGTAGATCGGCCGCAGCATGTTGCCAAGACTCGTCATACATTCCATAATGTTAGGCGCTTTGGCGACCGCTGCCATCCACTTCACCGTATTAAGCGTGTTGTATAGAAAATGCGGATTAATTTGCGACTGCAGCGCCTCAATCTCCAGCTGCCGCTTGGACTTCTCCGTCTCTTCGTTCTGCTGCATCAGCTCCAAAATACCTGTGGACATATGGTTGAACTGCTCGATAAGCTGCCCCATCTCCCGGTTCGAAGCTTTCGGCAGCGTGTGTCCGATGTTGCCTCGCCCGACGAACCTCATCCCTTTGATCAACTGATGGAACGAGCTCATAATCCGATTCATCCAGAGCGAGGAGAACACAACGATCAGCACGAGGGACAGCAAGAAAATTGCAGCAATGAACCGTCCGATAACGACGACGTCTTTCGTGTACAGCTCAGTTGGCACTTCATTGACCAAGGTCCAGCCAGTATCGCTCATGCGGTAATAGATGATCTGCTCATGCGAGCCGTCTCGATCAGAGGAGAAAGAACCGAAATTAAGCGCCGGCTTCATCCGCGAATGAAATAGATAAGGAGTACTGATCATCTGCTCATGCGTGCTGGAGATGACGTTGCCAGAGCCGTCGATGATATGGATCGAACCGCCGGGCAAGCTCTGAAGACTGCCGTAGCCGGCATTGAAATATCGTTCATTCACGTTCAGCACGAGCTCCGCACTCATCTGGCTGCCGCCAATCCATCTCACCCCGCGAATCGAAGAGATGAGGCGCGCATTCGTCAGCCCTTCCGGAATGGAACTGCGCATGAAGTCGCTTGTCCTCAGCCCCCCGGTCCATATGGACTGAGGAAAGCTGGTTTTGACTTTGTTATATAAGTCGGTGTTGTAAAATTCGTAGCCGCGGCCGATCTGATAAGCACTCTGATTCTGCGTCAACGTGCCGCCGATCACGGTGCCGTTCTCAGTGAAGATATAAATGGAATCCAGGTAATCGTAGGTGGTTAAATATTGATTGATTCGCTCCATAATATCGCGTTCGAGCGAAATAAATTCGAGGTTTGAGAGCTGGTCGCTTTGCAAGAAGGATTGGACTTTGCTCTCCATGAGGAAGGTGTTGGACAGCTTATCGACCTCATGCAGCAGCGTAAGCGTATTCATCTCGATCTGGCGAAACTGCGAGAACGTCGTCTCTTGCGTGCGTTTCTTCAAGATATCGAGCGTTTTGACATAGCTATAATAGGAGCTAATGGAGAGCACGAGCAGCGTGACGGCCATAAAGGAGAAGATTAGCTGTGCCCGAAGCGAGAAGCCGGCGAGTTTAAAGGTCGATCTGCGTAGGGATTTCATCGGTCCTCAGCCACTCCCGTCCAGTCATTGATCCACAGCCTGCGGAAGCCGTTAGGCCTGACACCCGTATGTTTCTTGAAAGCGCGGCTGAAATAGCTATCGTCCGTGAACCCAACCTGTTGCGCAATCTCGTACGACTTCAGATTCGTACCAAGCAGCAGCTCCTTTGCTTTCTCCAGCCGAATCCGGTTCAAATATTCGGAGAAATTAAGCTGCAGCTCTTTCTTGAACAGTACGCTTAGATGGTTTGGCGACAGCTCCAGATATTCGGCGATCTGTTGCAAGGAGATGTCTTCATTGAACCGCTCCTGCACATACTTGACCGTCCTCGCAATATCTTTGTTCAGCTGCTTCTTCGTTCCGCCGGTCGTGAGCACCTCCGCCAGAAAACGGCTGTAGATCGTCGTGCATTCATCAAGCGTCTCCGAGCGCTGCATCTCCTCGCCATACGACGAGATGAGCAGCATCAGTTCCGTTTCGTTCAGCGCCGACGTTACCGATGGGGTATGCAGCAGCCGAACGAACAGGTTGCGAATATCCTGCTCATGCCGAAGCCTGCCGGTTGACAGGAATGTCCGTATGATCGCTTCCACATCCCGCTGAGCGCTCTCTTCGGCCATGGACCACTTCTCATGAAACTGCTGCAGCTTCCTCTTCACGGTGTCATCGCCCGCTTCGAGCTCGATGTCACGCAGATAGAGAATACGCTCCGTCCCGTAGAAGAACTTCTGCCCTACCGCCTTCTCGCTATCCCTGTATAACGAATGCAGCGAAGCATACCCGCTCTTCATGCTGCTGACGCCGAAAGTCGCCGAGATATTGAAGAAACGCTTCAGCACCTTCTGGATCTGGGTCATGATTGCATGCAGCTCTTCACGAATTTGGGATTCACTGGCGATGTCGCGGAAGCTGAATAGGAACAAATATCGCTTGTCCTCGTCCGACACAACTTCACCGCGCCCGAACTGCGATAACAGCTCGCTCAGAACATTCAAGAACGTAACGCGAATGAGCTCGCCTTTCTCATCATTGAATTTCGTCTGGACATGCTCGAAATGGTCGATCTCCATCATGCTGACGACGAGCCGTTCAGGTTGGAGTCTTAGCTTTAACTGGTCGATATGGCGCGTGAATTCTTCTTTGGAGTAGAGGTGATAGAATACGAAGTTTTTAATGATGTTCTCTCTGAGAGAGTCGGGGTTGCGAATGATGCCTCTGGATGTTCCGATGGATTGCTGCGTGCCAAGCTCCTCGCGCACCCGCTTAAGCACATTATGGATTTCTTCCTCGGTCATCGTTAATTTCAAAATATAATTCGAAATGCCAAGCTGCATAGCCTGACGGATCAGATCGAAGTCCTCCATGCAGGAGAGAATAACGATTCGCGTCTGCGCATCATGCTCACGGATTTTCTTGATCAGCTCAATTCCACCCATAATCGGCATGCGCAGGTCGGTGATAATGACATCCGGCTTCACTTCGCTGTTATAGTAATCCCATGCTTCCCTGCCATTTGCCGCGTCCGCGCATACTGTCATCCCATAATGATCCCAATGCACGGAATTTTTGAAGCCTAAACGGACAAGCATCTCGTCTTCAACGATCATGACGTTCCACATGCTTAGCCTCCCCTTAGCGCTCATATGGTGCTGCAAGCTAAACATACTATGCCGCTGGACAACTCCGCAATAGATTCTGCTTAACGATTAGATCCGCTCGCTTCAGAAGTCTGATTCATTCTATAATTGTCAAAGCTAGCAACACGTAATTACCGAGGAGGAGAACGATTGCTTTTACTTACTGATCAACATAAGAGATCTACTGCTTATATAAAACAAGCCTACGAAACCCCTTCCGTCCGGGCGCATCTAGTCAATTCATCCGTTGTCTCGATCTATAGCGATTATTCCGGCGCTGCCGGAAAATCTGTTCATGGCGCGGGCTGCTGCCTGGTGTTCAACCGCGAGATGTACGTGAGCGGTCTTCAGTTGTTGCATGATTATGAGCGAGGCTCTAATTACGGAGAAATGCTTGCGATTGCATTCGGGGTTAAGCTTCTTACAGAACTGCTGGAGCAGATGACCCTCTCCGGAGCCGCTTTGCCTAAGAGCGCCGTTGTATTCTCCGATTGCCATTCCATCATGAAGCTTATGGCGATGCACAGCTTTACAAAACCTTATTACGAAGAAGCTAGACAGGCATATATAACCGCTTGCGAGCAGCTGAGTGCAAAATTTCCGTCCATTGGGGTCGAGGTCAAGTACATTGGCAAGCATAAGAAAGGAAACCCGCTGCACCGACTTGCGCACAATGCGGCGCGGAAAGCGATTGGCAAAGGTTAGAAACTCTTCATAAACCCCTGAATCGGAACCGCCTCCCCGTATTCTATAAGGATGATACCGTTACGGAGGGAGAATCAACCTATGGCTACCGAATCAGCTGCTGCTGCGGCTCGAAGCTTTACCGTTTCCACTGAAATTTTCACCAATCCTCATCTCGATATTTATGCGCAAATGATCTATATCGTACTCAGCTCAAGCGCTGCGGATTCGCTGTCGCTCAGCTTGCCCGAAATGGCGAGCAAAGGTCGGATGTCCGTGAAGCAAGTCATTAAAGCGACTCGAGACCTCACTGACCATAAGCTCATCTCGCACAAAATGTTCAAGCATCTCGTCGGCGAATTCAACGACGATCGCCTATCTTGGGCAGCCAAAGGGCTGCTCACCTATTTCAAAGCTCACCCGAACGCGAGTCTGGAAGAGCTGCTCGCATTATCTGATCAATCCAGCGAAGATGAGAATAGCGTGATTCTAGCATTGCAGGAGCTGAAACATTCCGGATATCTGGATGATTATCCAGAGTTGAAGCGGATTACTAATTAATCGGCATTCTAGTCTGAAGAAACGGCAAGAAAGCAGTGACCCTTCATCTGGTCTCTGCTTTCTTGCGTTAAACCTATGGACTATGGAACCGCCAATTCCTTCTGCTTCAGCCTCTGATCGAGCTTGCCCTGCACGACCCAGACATAGATGATGAAGCCAACCAGCAGCGCTGCGGAGGTGAGCAGGAACGGCAGCGAATAATGGCCGCCGGCCAATATATACCCAGCCCAGTACGACGCAATCGTATTGCCGATGCTTCTCGATACGGTTCGCATCCCGGCGAACAGGTTGCGGTCCTCTTCGGCGACAGCGGACATCGATTCACTGTCGATCAGATTGCTCAGCAGTGTGGAGCCTGTGCCGCGAAGCATGAGCAGCACCGCGAATGAAGCAACCGGCATCATAATCGCCATCAGACAGGCAAGCACGATATTGCATAAGTATGTGATCACAAACGTACGCCTTGTGCCCCACTTATCGACGAAGTAAGGCACTATAATCGATCCGATAAAGAAGAATACGCCAGAAAGCGCAAGCAAGCTCGAGATAGAGCCATCGCTCATATCAAAGCGGAACTTCAAGATTACGTTCAGAAACGGACTGACGAGCCCGTATGTAAATCCGTTGCTGAAGATTAGCAGCGACAGCATGAGCAGGAAGTAGAACGCATGGCGCTTCTTACTCTTCTCATGTTCTCTTGATTGAGCCGTAGCTTGCTGCCCGTTCGCTGCGACGTTATCGTCAGCATTCTTGCCGCCTGATGATGGAAGAAGCAATCCTCTCAGTAACGCCATAATCGCGAAGCAGCCTGCCGCTACGAAGAAAGCGTTCTGATATACGGTCGTCGACCCGCCCAGCCAATCTGGCAGGAAACCGCCGAGCATCGTTCCGACTCCGGTGAATAGTGTGAAGATCGCGAAGAGCAGCGAATAGGCGCGAGTCTCTTCTTTTTTCGTTCGGCAATATTGGAATATCAGTTGAATTTCCGAATTCACAATTGCAGTGACGCCGAGTGACCAAATCAGCTGAGCGACGGTTACCTCGCCTCTGCTCGTACCTAAACCGAACAAGATGAGCGAGATGCAAGCGAGCATAATACCGATGATCAGCATTTGCTTGCGGCCGACACGCTTGACAATCAAGCCTGCAGGAAGGCTTGTTATGCCGACTGTGAGCGCGCCAAGCGAAGTAATCTGACCGATGACCCCTTCCGAGAAGCCAAGCGCGAGCAGATGCAAGTTCAGAATAAGACTGAATATGCCTGCTCCGATCCCGAATAAGCTTTCTGTTGCGATAAATCTTTTGACCCCTGGTGATAAATCCTGTACTAAGCTTGCTGTGTACTTCCACATAAAATAATGCCTTTCCTCTAGCTGAGAGTGAGACTACTATCATAATCCATGCTATCGTTTCGATCAATCATGGAATAATCTCCCTAACTAAACTCCATCCGCAACCGAATCATATCCCGGCATGGAATTCCATTCTCGATGATTGGCTCTGAATAATGCTTCACGAAGTAGTCCAACTCAATGCCAACGATGCGAAATCCGCATTTCTGATACAGCCCCAGCTGACCTAGACTGGAATTGCCTGTTCCAATCTCTAGCTGCTTATAGCCCCGTTCTTTACTGTGGACAATAGCATGCTCTAGCAGACTCCTGCCTACCCCCTTGCCCTGCTTCTCCTCTCGAACGGCGATATTCATAATCTCAACCGTCTTCGGCCGTGTGTCCAGCAGCACATAAGCACCGATAATTTCTCCATCGTCCTCTTCAGCGACCATACACACACTTCGCTCGAAGTAAGCATCAATCGCTAGCCGTTCAGGATCTGCAAGAAGAAGAAGCTCATAAGGTACCTGCTCATCCTTGCGCAGCTGCTTGATTATAATTTCCATACTCTCTTACCACGCCTCTCACATCTAAATCAACCGAAGAAGCTCATTCAGCTGCTCAATGGTATGAAGCGGCTTCGCCTCCAGCTCATCCCGCCAAGGCTGATTCACTTTTATCCATATCGTCGCCATCCCAGCCTTGGACGCTCCTTCGATATCACAGCTTGCGTTTGTCCTTGTAGCCGTCCTCGTCCAACATATCCGCTCGTGCTATGCGTTATTCAGCTTCTTCGCAAACCGGTAGCCTGTCACCGCATATCCGCGTTTCTTATAGAAAGCGTGCGCATCAGTACGTTCATCTTTAATGCCGCTGTTGATGTAGACAAAATGAGACCCTTGCAGCACCGCCCACTCCTCTGCATGTGCCAGCAGCGCTTTGCCGATGCCTTTCCCTTGTAAGCCAGACTGCACGACGAGTGAGGAGACCTGTGTTTTCAGACCATTACTCACATAGCTGTGCTGCATTCGTAAGCCGATCATGCCGACAATGTCTTCTTCGAATATGGCAACGAATGTGTAATAGATCGGACTTGCCGATATCCGCTGCATCCTCAGCTGCATATCTTGGACCGATGTAGGAGAACCGAGCTCAGCCATTAATGCCGCCAACACTTCCAAATCCGACTCCCGATATGCTCGAACCTCCACCATCCTGCTTGCCTCCATTTCTTTTATTTCCGATTCAACCAATACACCATCAGCTCTTCATCATAATAGACGCCTTTATATTTCAGAGCGCTGCGCTCCAAGCCGTACACTTCAAATCCGAGCGACAAGTATAGCCTTCGTGCTTGCTCATTGCTGGTAACGACCATAAGCGTAATTTGATCCAGCCCTTCAACGACTTCGACTCGCTCCAATAGGTGCTGAAGCAGCTTTCTTCCGACACTTTGCTGTCTTGCCTTCGGACTGACAAACATGCCCCAGACGAAGCCCTTGTGCTGCACCTTCGTGCCATCATACCGGCGAAAACCGACCAGCCCGACTAGCTCGCCTTCCTCCGTATAAGCGCCAAGAATGAAGTTATCCGCTTGGAGTTGGATTCGGTCCCTAACCGTATCGAGCGGAGTGCCGACCGAATCCTCGTAAGTCGCGCCGAATGCTTCCGGACTGTCCTGCAGCGCGAGCAGTCGCAGCTGCCAATAGGCCTCCACCTCATCAGGTGTAATCAGCTTAATCTCTATTTTCATCGCTTTACCATCTCTCCTCATACCAGCTGTTTCTTGTAAATCTTCGTCTCACTGCCATCCAAATAGTAGCCATCCCCCTCGTGTGCCCAGCCATATCGCTCATAATAGCCGCTAAGCGTTGTGCTTAGGTAGACCGCGCCATAGCCTCTCTCGGCAGCTTCCTTCTGGACATGCTCCATTAGCTGGCTCCCTAGTTGCCGGCCACGATAAACTGGATCAACGAATAGACAAGCAAGCCATGGGCATAAGTTCTTGCCGACTAATCAGATCATTGCGCAGCAGCGCGCACATCCCGACGAAGCGGTCAACCTCGACAGCCACATAAAACGTTGGTAAATCTGCCTCTGCTGTAAGGGAATGTTCAATACAATCCCGATAGAATGCTAGATTGTGCTCCGTACCCCATTGGGCCCATATATAGTGAATAGCCCGCTCGATAAACGCGCGGGGCTGATCATGCAATGCCTCAATTGTAATCATCGCTAGCCCGCTCCCTTTCAATCTGCTACATATCCGATAAGCCAGGTCGCCATCCAATCTCTTGACTCCAGCTGCTTGCTCTTCGCATAATGTGCCAGATATACTCCATTGCCCAGCTCGGGTCGTACGGCACTACGATTATCGGATCAGTCAACGTCGCTCAGTCTCCTCTGCAATTTTACTGGTATTCCTTGCGCTGTGTTGTCGACTCTTTAATCCATGCAGCAAGCTCGTTACGGCTTACGTAGATTTCCTTGTTAATCTTGAAATAAGGGAACAGCTTGCCGGTATATGTTCCTGTCGATTCTAGCACCGTCTCTTCGAGGGTAATAATCGTGGTAATCTCATCTTATGTGAGATGCAGAAAATCCGCCGTCTCGGCAAGATTCATCAGAGGTCCGTACTGGCTCGTATCCTCAGCATGGCGATTGTCTCTCAACAGATAACAGCCTCCGAGTATGGAAACTGCAATGATAATTGCACTTATTAGATTGGTAATTGAGAATGATTTCATCGCTGTACTGTCCTACCTATTCTAAATGGTTCAAGCTCCTCCAGCAGCAGCTTTCGATCCCGCTCTATCTCTTCCCGCACCGGATATGAGGTAACGCTGGCGAGAACGCCGTCCTTGAATATAGAATAATGGTTGTAACAGCCTTGCTGCTCAATCATAAGCGGCATATATTTGGGCAAATGCGTCGCAACCCCGACATTGTCCGGATGCATAATCCAATCAATATTTTTCCAATCAAGGATACCTTCGTCCGTCTTTATCGGAGTCGCATATGGATAATCTGCATCCAGCTCAGCCGTATATAAGTACATGCCGCCAAAATAATCCGCGTCGACCTGCCACGTCACAAGCCCTTTGAACATGATACGTAAAGCGTCAGACTGTATGCCAGTTTCCTCGAGTATCTCGCGTTCAATCGATTCCCGCGCCGATTCCCCTTCTTCAAGCTTGCCGCCAACACCATTCCATGCGCCCATCCAAGATGACTTCTCACGGTTCAGCAGTAGGATTTGATCCTTTCTACGTATGAACCCGATATTGTATTTGATCATGTAACAGTTCCTTTACTTGTTTTCTTGTTTGGAGAATCCTCACTTGCTTACCATTCCCAGCAGCCTGCTCCAGCTTAGTCAGCGTCTTCTTTCGACTGCGCTTCGGATAGTTCCATACCCATTTGACAAAAGCCCAATCGATCTTCTCCTCGCAGCCTTCATTCATATCTGGACGCGACTTCTTATGGAATATCAATCTCCGTTTGAAAATACGGTACATACAGAGCCACCTTGGCATGTCCAGCAAAATAATCAGATCAGCCCGTTCAATCCTCTTATCCATCGTACGTGAGTAGTTCCCATCAATAATCCATTGCTCCTGCATCGTTATCCGCTCTATAGTTTGGTCCCAATCCGCTTCCGGTGGCATCACCCAGTTCGGTTTCCAAAAATGCGCGTCAAGATGTATCACCGGGAGCGACCAGATGCAGCCAAGCTTCTGCGCAAATGTTGATTTTCCAGATCCCGGTGAGCCTATGATGAGAATGCGTTTCACTATAAGTAACGCCCCCTACGGCTTCAATACAGCCTGGATTGCTTGCGTTAGCTTTTCTTTCACTGCCCCCGGCGGTTGTGGATTTGCAGCTTGCTCCGGTTCCAGCCAGCCGAATCCATCGCCTTGATATCTCGGGAACACATGCATATGATAGTGTCCGAGGTCGTTAAATTGCCCGCCATTCTGGATGACGCTGATGCCATCTGGTTCATATACGGCCGACAGAGCCTTGCTCACGTGAACCGATGCCGCCATGATGGCAGCAAGCACAGCCGAGTCCATCTCCACTAGCTCTGCAAAATGCCGCTTGGGCAGTATAAGCGTATGCCCGTCATTAAGAGGTGCGATGTCGAGTACGCAGGTGACGTGTTCATCCTCATAGACCACCTCGCATGATTGCCAGCTATTCGCAATGCTGCAGCCTAGACAAGTCGTGCTCATTCGTTATTCCCCCGCATCAACCGTGCGAGCTCCTGCGCATTCGAGCTCGAAGATTGCTCCAGCTTATTAATAACGAGCGCTTGGCGCTCTTTGGAATGATTTTGGCTCAGCTTCCATTTGCCCTCCAAACGATCTATACGGATCCGGAACCCGACGATTCCCTTCATCAGTCCGTCTATAACTTCTCTGTTCGAGTCGTCAATGCGGTATGCACTTCCCGGCTCCTCGTACTTTACGATCATTTGGTTCAAGCACTGCAGAAGCTCTGCTTCGTCTTCAATCAGCTGGGCCTGTCCGTATGCATGAACAGCTGTATAGTTCCAAGTCGGCACGGACTGATTCGTTTCATACCAGGAGGAGGAAATATAGCTGTGCGGACCTTGAAAGACAGCGAGCACTTCTTGCCCGCCAATATCCGCCCACTGCCTGTTCGCTCTTGCAAAATGTCCGATCAGACACCTGTTCTCCCGGTCCAGAATGAGTGGCAAATGTGTCACAGTCGGATGACCGCCGCCCGTTGAGAACAGAGTCGCAAAGCTGTAACGCTCCATATGTGCGAATAGAGTCGCTTCGTCCTCTACAAGCGTATGTTTCGGGATATACATGCTTATTCGCCCCTTAGCCTTGCCTTCTCTTATTTAGCTGTTCCCCTCACCAATCTCTACGATCATATGAATATCGAGAGGCTCTTTCCTTAGGAGCTCCTCATCTGGCTTGGCAGCAAGCAGCGCTCCGCCGCTGCGATAGAAGGATACCGCCGAGCGGGTTTCCGTCGATGATATATAGAGCGCCTTCGCCCCTCTTCGAATCGCTTCCTCTCGAAGCTGCTGGAAGATTGTACTGCCGATCCCTTGCCGGCAAAACCACCACGTCTACATTCATCGGCGAACCTGTGCTCCATCTCCGTCAGCAGCTCTTCATCCCAAGTCTGACACTCATGATCCGCCGGCCGCTCTGTCACATTGCCATCTTGCATCTCATAGATGACGTCGATATGCTCGGAACGGTCGATTTGGATCAGCAGCCGAGCATCCGTTGCGGTCAATTCTCGATACTGAATCATTGGCTATCAACCTCCGGCGTCGCGACTAATAATTGTCCAAGTCTTCCTTTATCGTTAAGCCAAGTTCGCCATTGTCCTTCAAGGAATCGATGTTGATGACGGCTTTACCTTTATACCCAGGCTCGATATATCCGAAAATAATGTCATGCTGCTTACCATGTCCCGTCTCATAAACAAGATTAATACTTGCCTCTCCATGCACATCAGGGACAAGGTGGACACGTTTGGTCGAATGGGCACTCACCGTTATAACCTTCGGTCCACCGGGATATTCAATGGATAAGTGGCGCACATCCTTGTCTAGATTATTGTTGATCGTAATTTGAAAGCCTCCATGATCATAATCAACGACAAACATAACGGCGAAGAATGCGACAATCGCTACACATACGAGCAAAATGGCTTTTTTCAAGTTCTGCTCCTTCGTTCTGCGTGTATTCTATTAACGAACATCTCCCTACAAATCCTTCCCCATACAAACACTATCTTCGCTGCCGATATACGGCTCATAGTTCTCAATCTGTACATAGCCGAGCTTCGTATACAACGCAATCGCTTCCGGCTGCCCTGTTCCGGTCTCGAGAATCCCCCTTCGATTGCCTTCGCGCTTCGCCCATTGCTCGAGCTCATTCATAATCGCGCGAGCCACTCCTCTGCCTCGTACCTCTTCCAATACAAACATTCGCTTCATCTCGACGACGCCAGCCTCTTCGGCTTCACGATAACATCCGCAGCCTACAGGCTTATTATCCACATAAGCCACTATCGCTTTCGCACCTAATTTCACTTGATTGAACCCGTGGAAAAACTGCTGAGTCTCCGGGTATCTATTCCACAAATCCCGATCGAGCAGCTCTATCAAATAGCCAAAATCCGCATGATCTGTCGCCACTTTCTCCAGTTGAATACCCATTCGTTTACACGTCCTTGTTCTGTTGATCAAACTCTTTATTCATCACTTTTACTTTATCCATATATGATTTGATCGGGTCGAGCAATGCGAAGAAAGCTCCGATGATGATGCACAGCGCCCCGAGCCAATAATTCAGAGATAGATTAAGAGCATAGTTATCAGGGGTATACGATCCAGCCGCCGCCGCTTGATAAGCAGCAAAGCCCAGCTTCACCGTAAAAGCCTCAACCAGCTTGGAAACGGTAATAATGATTACACCGACCAGAATCGAAACAACCGATAGTATCATTCTAACTGTTCTCAAGCAATCCCTTCCTCTCCGGCTCCATTAGATCCTGTTCCCGCTCCCTCATCGATGACGACCAAGCCCCGCTCTCACAACTTCGAGCAGTTGTTCCTTATGATCAGGATGGCATGCAATGAGATAAGGTTCATCCTTCATCCCAGTGAAAGGATTACCGTCAAAATCAACGACGACGCCACCGGCTTCCTTCACCATGAGCAGACCTGAATACAGATCATCACCTTCTGAGTTGTAGAGCACAATGCCATCGAGATTTCCTTTTGCCAGCATGCACCAGAGCAAGGTCGGCGCCCAGAGACGAAGCATTCTCTTGAAGCTTGTATCGATATGCTGCCGTAGCGCAACTGCTGCCAAATCATTCTGAACGCCATGCCCTTGAATCCATCCCATGTTACCTCTGGACAAGTTAGCAGCTGGCTTTACCTCGATCCGATGTCCATTGCAGAATGCGCCTTCATCTCTTACAGAGACGAATAACCGGTCGGTCAAAGGCTCATAGATGACGCCTAATACAGGCTCGCGCTTATGTATCAATGTGATTGATGACGAGAAAACGGGCAGTCCAATCGCAAAATTATTCGTACCGTCCAGCGGATCTATCATCCACAGCCAATCGTTCTCCGCACCGGTAATACCCGCTTCTTCGCTATGAATTTGATGCTCGGGAAATGCTTCGCGAATTCGTTTGATAATGACTTCTTCTGCAATGAGGTCCACTTCCGTTACGATATCGCCAAATTCATCCTTCGTCCGCAGCTCGGCATAATTATCGAATTTCTCTTTGCAAATTAGTCCTGCCTCGCGAATCACAGTCTCTGCCAGCAGTCTAGCTGTTTGAATGGTTGTCTCGAACAAGCTGCTTCACCTCGGTTAACTAATAGTTGAGCAACATTTTACCATATACATCCATGTCTTGCAGTAAGTTTCGGTTACGGTGCTTCAACCTTATCGATAATCTTCCGCTTGCAAGCGCAATGCCTCTCTACCTCCTCTACCAATATCTCATTCCTCTATACCGGCACATCATTAGGCATACCAAATAGACGATGCTTATGACGCCAACGAGGACAAAAACGCTCGAAGTCGTTAGCATCACAACGCCATACGGTACACTCCAGAGAAATGCGATAATGAGTGCAACAACACGCGATTGCTGCAAGCCGAAGGCGAATAAGCAAGCTGGCAGCACAATCATCTCGAAGGAGTGAACGGGACTGAACTTCGTCATCCCAGCAAAATAGGGATCAAGACAAACGAGCAGCGTCCAAATCAGCAACGCCAACATACTAGCGGAATACCCTACTCGTTTCACTTGCCACAGCTTCATGATATTCTCGCTCCGCGCGCGTCAGCATGCATCACATTCCATTCTTGGAACAAATGCTGCAGCTCTTCTGCAGTTTGTTCGATGAACGCAAGCACCTCTTCAGCAGTGAAATAGGACGGTAATATCCTAGGCTCGTTATCGGGTTCATTCAACCATTGTAGCTTCAGCTCTCGGTAGAGGCTTACCTCATGCTCCGAGACGAGAGTCTCCAAGCCGTCAGGCTGTGCCATCGAAAGCGCAAGAAGTATATCCCCCGCCCATGTTTGCGTCCGCAGCAGCGTAAATTCCGTCTGACTCACTTCTTCATTATAGACATCACGAATGCTTCGACTCTGGTTCTCACCGTCAAAGTGCTGTTCGAACCTCGCGTAGATGGTCTCGGTCCACCTCATATCCGCGTAAACATGAGCGATATATCCGCGAACAAAATCTGCCATCTCATTACCCCTGACATCACCAAGATAGAGTAAGCAATGACTTTTCAACTGCTCGACACTTGGAAGCCGACCTCCTGTAACGAAATGCGTAGCGCCTTTCTCCTCACGAGTCACCTGTCCTCTCGCATGGATCGCATCCGGTGCAATACTTCCTAGCAGGAAGCTGGGAGAGGGATGTCCAACGTTCAATTTCTCCGCAATTCCAAAATGAACCATTGGCCAAGGCAACTTAGTCCGCCCCCTTATGTTTAACTGTTTCGCTCTAACCTTCCGTTACAGCTTGAGTTCCATCTCATGCGTCGGCTTGAAGCCCATTGTCTCATACAAATGTCTGCCATCTGGAGATGCCAGCAGCCGAATTGTTGACACACCGCCAGCTTGAAGCCAGCTGATCGCTTCTTCCGTTAATCGGCGCGCATAACCTCGATTGCGATACTCTGGCATGACATAGACATCTCCGATGAATCCGTAACGATCCGGCTCATAGAAGCAGTAAGGAATATCTGACTTCAAGAATGCGCCAGCACATGCGACAATTTCCCCTTCTTCTTCCAAGACGAAATGAATAGCAAGAAGGTTTCGGTACATCTCGCCATAGGTCGAGTGAATCTCGGCTGATGCATCAGCCTTTAGGTAATGTTTGATGCCGGCTTCTTCGAACATTCTTATTTTCAGCTCAACGATGGTCTTTATTTCTTCTGCAATCGCTTGTCTAAACAATTGCGGCATTCAGTCTCCTCCTGTACTTCCGTTCGTCTTTACTTATGAACAAGCCATTTATTGGATCTTAATAAAGCCTTTTCTCGTAACTATCGCGAAGCGCGGCAGCTATCTCTTCTTCCGTTTTGCCCAGCTTGCTTGAATGATCAACCAGAATCCTTGCCGGTTTTGGAAGCGAACCTGGTTCGGGCCAGCTTGCCGGCTCCCACAGCTTCGAACGTTTGAACGCTTTGGCGCAATGGATGAAGCCCTCCTCTATTTCTACGCCGATTCCGAGGAGAGATGAAAACGAATGGCGATTCCGGTTTCAACATGGTTGTTCCTCCAACTGTGATTTCAATAATGTCGACGTCAAAATATCCTCCCAATTATAGCAGTCTGACGTATGAGCTGGAAATAACAAGAAGGTTACTGCGCCTATTGGCGCCGTAACCTTCTTGTCCTCTCATATCATCTCTAAAAATCAATGAATCGGGTAAGTTAATTCATTCTCTTCTGCTGATGCAGAGATTTCCTCAGGCAGATGTCCAAATGACATACCAGGTACTTCGCGTGGTTTATATTCGATGACATCGGAGGAGTAGATGGAAACGAACAACTTTCCTGGAACTACCAGAGCTCGTATGAGGATCGGCTGATTATAGAGATTCTGAAAAACAAAATCGGGACCATCCCAGCTAACCGTCGCGTCACGCCCCGGCCCCACATACGGAACATTTCGGCTGTGAGAGTATCGTTTCACGATATGAAGCCCCGCACGGTCGCTCGCATTGAACAAAGTTGACGAAACCTGGCATATCCCGCCGCCAATCCCCTCCGATAATTCCCCTCTAACGATGATCGGTGCATCCAGGTAGCCTTTTTCCTTCGTGCGCTTGCCGACGACTTTATTGAAAGAGAATGTTTCCCCTGGGAAAATGACCGTATTATTAATCGCTTTTGCAGCCAGAAGGATGTTCTGCGAACGATTTTTGTTACGGACGTTGAAGTAAGTCGCATACTGACCTATCGGTTTTTCCTTAATGTTCGCCAGCAGTTCTCGGTCAACACGCGGATAGACGGAGACAAGCGGCATATCCATAACGGACGAGCCTGTACCGTAAAAGAAGCTGAAAAACTTTTCGGTAAATACCCTCTCATCGAGCCTGTGACCATATTTCTCGGAAGTAATTCCCCCACGTTCATTAATTACCGCGTTAAGAGGAGCTTCATAACTTTGACGTTCCAATGTTTTTACAAGTCGGTCGAATTTGTCCAAATCCACCATCGTGAAACCGGGCGATGCATAATCAGCCCGATTAATGATGATAGAGGGCTGTCCATGAAGCGTCACAGATAAATGCTCGGTACTACCACCCAGCTGGAGCATCCCTAATATCCCCGTCATCCAGAGCCATTTCATAAGTAACCCTCCCAACTTCCACTTTTTGGACGTATTTTGTCCGATTTTCATTAAATTATGCTGCCCGTTGCAAGGAAGCCGAGAGGGGAGTTCACGTTATTCGAGAGCGATCAGCTTCAAAATCTTATTGTACATTGCTATTCCGTACAAAACATGTCATTCTACAACAGGAAGCAGCTGGATTACACTCGTTAATTCAAACGAATAGGAGGAATTTGAAAATGATTCGCGTAGCCATGTTGAGCTATTGGCATGTACATGCCTGGGATTACACTAATCAGGTGCAAGCTAACCCAAACCTTGAGGTAGCCGCTATATGGGACGAGCTTCCTGCCCGAGGACAGGAAGCCGCTGATAAACTTGGCGTTCCGTACTTCGCTGATTTGGATGAATTGCTTGCCCGTACAGATATTGATGCAGTCGTCGTAGATGCTCCTACAAACATTCACAGTGATGTAATGGTGAAGGCAGCTCGCGCAGGCAAACATATTTTCACAGAGAAAGTGGTTGCAGCTACGCTGAAAGAAGTGAATGAAATTAAGGCGGCTGTACGTGAAGCCGGCGTCAAATTCACGGTTTCGATGTTTCGCCTGAACGAACGTTATACGCCAACAATTAAAGGGCTGATTGATTCCGGAATATTCGGCCAGTTGACTCAAGTTCGAGTACGCTGCGCACATAATGGTACGACTGGAGATTGGCTGCCGGAGCATTTCTACAATCTTGAGCAATGCCGCGGCGGCGCACTTATCGATCTAGGCTGTCATCCCGTGTATCTGACTCGCTATCTGCTCGGACTGCCGCAAAGCGTAAGTGCAAGCTTCGGGTACGTTACCGGCAAAGAAGTGGAAGACAACGCAACAGTAACGCTTCGTTATGAGAACGGTGCGATCGGTATCCTCGAAACAGGTTACCTCACCCCTCACTCCCCATTCTGCATCGAAATTCACGGTACAGAAGGCTCACTCCTCTACGGGTTCCCGGATGACGTGATTCGAGTACGGAGCAACAAGCTGGAACAAAAAGAATGGGTTCCAATCGAGTTTCTCCCTGAGCTGCCCACTGCAATCGAACAATGGGCTGGCCATATGGTGAATGATACGCAGGCAAGCGAGAATAACGAGCTGGCAACCGATTTGACAAGAGTGATGGAAGCAGCTTACATTTCTGTGGCTGAGAAACGCATTGTTGCATTGTCTGAACTGCAAGACTAATCCGATTGGATCACCAATCACCAAATAACTTATCATAATAAAGCAAAGCCACCTCTGTTAGAGGTGGCTTGTTTATTGCAATTCTGCCTCAGATCGATTGCATAATCGTGTTTTATGTGAATCGATGCGTCCAGAATCGTTCCATTCCGAAGCGTGCCTGGAATTCTTCATCCGATAATTTTTTGTTACCTAACAATTCGGCGGCCTGGAACTGGGATTTATGGGCTTGAATAGACGCCATTTTCTGTTTCAGGAAACCTGTAACATCATTAATGATATCAGGTTTGCCGATCTCTGCTTCGTGATTGTTTGCGAATGCCAAGCAATGCACGGCCGGCCTACGGTCGGCAGTCATTCTTCCGATCGTTCGGATGACTGCCGCCCCGCAAGCGTTGTGATCGGGATGAACGCTCAGCGTAGGGTGGAAAGTAATGACGAGCGAAGGATTCAGCTCTATCATGAGCGCTTCGATGCTTCCGTCTAACTTCGCTTTATCCTCGAATTCGATCATTTTGTCGTGAAATCCAAGCATTCTGAGATCCCGTATGCCGATGGCACGGCAAGAAGCTTCCAGTTCCTGTTTGCGAATGGCAGGTAAAGTGACCCTGTTGGCGAAGGGGGGTATTCCCATGTTGCGGCCCATTTCTCCTAAAGTTAAACAGGCGTAAGTGACTCCGGGCGAGCCTTGGTCCAGATGCATGGCAATCGTCCCTGACACGCTGAACGCTTCGTCGTCTGGATGCGGAAGTACAACTAGGATGTGTCGTTCCATATTTATTCAAAACCTCCTTTACCTTAAAATGGTTCCCGGCTCAATTGCAACGCCACAACGAGTTTTCCCGCAGTATCGTGACCTGCAAGGATAAGTCTATTGGAATCCGACTCCTCATAGTGGGTAAGCCCCTCGGAATAAACCCAGCCTTGCTCCGTTTTCAAGCCAACACGATAAGGGCCGTCCCCGGAAATCGATCCGTGGGAATAACGAATAACGGCATTCGAAATAAAGGTAGCGGCTGGATGTTTGGTATGATCCAGATGCGCTGCGTAAGCTCCTGTTGTCATCTCGAGATGGATATATAAATCCCAATCGATCAGTGTATCTATAAATTGCTGGACCTTCGTCTTGTCGATGGGCTGCATTATCTTTCCTCCGAACGCTTTTTTTGAAATTCAATTGTATCTTTATTCGTATTTAACCGCTCTATTTATTATTATATCAAAAACCATTCTTAACTTAAAAATCTACCCGTTAATTGAACAAAGGCTACCAAGTGGCAGCCTCTGAGATGTAGTGCTATCGTACATGATAATTATAATCGGTCAACGGCCTGATGTTAGTTTTCAATTGCTTGATAGACCGTGGTCCAAAAATCGTGAATTAGCCGCGCTGAATCAGGGGTGGACATCCCGACCTGGGTGAGCAGGATTCCGATAAGTTGGTTGTCCGGGTCAGCGTAGGTCGAGGTGCCGCTTCCACCGTCCCAGCCGAACTGGCCGATGGACGCGTAGTCACCGCGGTAAGTGCGCACCGCCATCCCCATGCCCCATCCGCCGTGCTGCCCTTGGCCGAATGACACATGAACGTTGTTGGCAGCCATGGCGTTTCGAGCGGCTTGCTGTTCAGGCGTGAGCCGGTTGGTGGTCATCAGCTCGACGGCTGGCCGGGACAAGATCCGTACGCTCCCGTGCATCCCGTGATTCAGAAGCATCCGGAAGTACGCATGGTAATCATCGACAGTGGAGACTAGCCCGCCGCCGCCTCCCTGAAACGCTGGAAGCCGGCTGTGACGTCCCCCTTTGGACTCGTCCCACACGATGAACTCTCCGCTCTGTGGATCGGGAGCGTAGAGAGGCGGTAATCGGTCCATCTTATCAGCGGGCACGTGAAAACCGGTGTCCTTCATACCCAGGGGATCGAAGATGCGTTCGCACAGGAACGTCTCAAACGACTGGCCCGTGACCCTTGCGACGAGCACGCCTAGTAAATCGTTGCTGATGTGATACTGCCAGCGTTCTCCCGGCTGATGCATGAGCGGAAGCGTGCCGAGGCGGCGCATCCATTCATCCGGCTCGGGCATTGGTTCTGGCAGATCGGGCGTAAGCCCCTGCCCGATGATCGCGCCCATGATCGGAGTTCCAAGTAATGTCAAATCCATGCCGAGCCCGAACGTGGAGGTCAACAGATCCCGTACGGTGATTGGTCGCCGCGCGGGCACGGTATCGTCGAGCGGTCCGTCGAGCCGCTTCAGCACCCGTCTGTTGGCGAGCTCGGGCAGCCACGTCTCTACCAGATCATCTAGCCGTAGTCTGCACTCGTCGAGCAGGACCATCGCCGCTGCGACCGAAACCGGCTTGGACGTCGATGCCATTCGAAAGATCGTGTCCCGGAGCAGCGGCTCGCCACCGTCATGGCGCATCGTACCAAGTGCTTCGACATGCGTCTCAGCTGGCCGGCTGATCAGGGCGACGAGCCCCGGAATCTTCCCGGATTCAACGTGTTGTGCCAGCACTTCGCGCATTCTGCGCAGCCCTGGTTCAGAGAATCCGCTGTGGCTGTGACTTTGTCCCATCATCTTCTGCATGTGGTTCCCCTCACTTTGCTTTTTTATCGGCCTCATCCAACTTCTTTTCCCATTCCATAAAATGCTAGCAATATTTACTAAATCCATCAATGTGAATAAAGGCTTAATCCGTTGACACAAGATGTTGTCAATAAACCGCGTATACTGTACCTCTTCTTTCACTTCCCCACATTCCTTTTACTACAGAGGCAGTAACTAACGATAAGAGCTTTGGCTAAGTCGCCAAAGCTCTTATCGTTATTGCATATTAATCCAAACGCTTTTGACTTCGGTATAGTTACGAAGCGCGTAGTCGCCCATTTCACGCCCGATGCCAGATTGTTTATAGCCCCCAAACGGAGATGCGGCATCAAACATATTGTAGCAGTTCACCCACACCGTGCCTGCGCGAAGCCGATTGGCTACGTAATGCGCATTTTTGAGATTCTCGGTCCAAAGACCTGCGGCAAGTCCGTATTCACTGTTATTGGCGCGATCGATCACATCATCAATCGATTCAAACGGAATCGCGCACACAACCGGACCAAAAATCTCTTCTCGAGCAATGGTCATCGACTCATCAACCGCAGCAAAGATCGTCGGTTTAACGAAGTAGCCAGAATCAAAGCGGTCTTCCCCGCCGCAAACAAGCTCCGCGCCTTCCACACGCCCTTTACGAATATAGCCAAGCACCTTTTGCTGCTGCTCCAGCGACACAAGCGGTCCCATTTCCGTGTCAGCGTGCGTTCCGGGTCCTTGTTTGATTTTTGCCGCGAAGGACGCCATGTCAGCAACCACGTTGTCATACGCCTTTTTCTGAATATATACGCGGCTGCCAGCGCAGCACACCTGTCCTTGGTTAAACATTACGCCTGAAAGAGCACCTGGAATGGCGCGTGAGAGATCTGCATCTGGCAAAATAATATTCGGCGATTTGCCGCCAAGCTCTAGAGTGATACGTTTGACATGGTCCGCCGCTTGACGCGCGATGAGTTTGCCAACTTCCGTGGACCCGGTGAAGGCAATTTTATTCACGTCGGGGTGATTGACTAGCGCCTGACCAGCCGTTTCGCCAAAACCTGGAACAATGTTCACGACGCCGTCTGGAAAACCAGCTTCTTGAATGAGCCTTGCCAAATAAAGCGCGGAAAGCGGCGTTTGTTCAGCCGGCTTCAAAACAACGGTGCAGCCTGCGGCAAGGGCAGGCCCAAGTTTCCATGCCGCCATTAATAGCGGGAAGTTCCATGGTATGATTTGTCCAACTACGCCAACCGGTTCGTGGCGGGTGTAATTAAAATACTCACCGGCAACGGGAATCGTTTGTCCGGTAATTTTCGTTGCCCATCCGCCGAAATAGCGGAAATGATCTATCGCAAGCGGAAGATCGGCTGCTCGCGTTTCGCGGATCGGTTTCCCGTTATCAAGCGACTCGAGCTGCGCGATCTCTTCGCGGTTTGCTTCAATTAAATCAGCCAGTTTAAACAAGAGGCGACCGCGCTCCGAGGCGCTTATCGTTCGCCAAGGCCCATTCTCAAAAGCCTGTCTTGCCGCAGACACGGCGCGATTAATATCCTCTTCTTTGCCTTCGTGCACCAGTGCCAGCGGCTTTCCGGTTGCCGGGTTGTAGCTCACGAACGTTTGTCCTTCCGCTGAAGGTATAAATTGACCATTGATGAATAGCTGTTGCGGCGTCTTAAGGAGATTCTCAATTGATTGGATGACATTAACTTCCTGTGCCATTAGTAGACATCCCTCCATTATTGATTAATGGTTTTCACTACAATCACAAATATATGGGGGAATGTCCATTTTAATAACTGAGCTATAGATTTGTGTCCATTATCTATATTATTTTCGTTTCCCAAGGAAAAGCTGACTTACTCGTTTAGAAAAATCTTCAATACCAAAACTCGCCGTATCAATACGGTTATACCAGTTCGTTATCGTTTCCAATATCCATAAAGGCACATGTACCTCGTTTATCAAAGGATAAAAATGTTTGTATGTCCATACCAGATGTTCCCAACGACTATCGTTGCCTTCTTTGATATATTCCGATACGTCAAGAACCTTTCCTCTCCCATCTTGTAGAAGTACGTTTTTAAGATGGATATCTCTTGGGTTTAGCCCCTGACTACGGACAAGCACCCTTGCATCTTCAACGTCTTGTATCACTTGCTCTGGAACGCGGATACCTTGTAGAAGACAATCATAGAGGGTAATTCCTTGTTCATAACTCAATACCAAATAGTTAGCTCCGGCTCCATAACATCGTGGGAAATATGGTGAATCTTTTAAGCGGTTGTATATAGAAGCCTCAACTTCCACTTTCTCTAAAGCCTGATCGGAATACACTTTATATGCGTAATTTGGGGTGTTAGGGTAATAAAAGACCGCGGCATCCGTTCCGATGCCGATGCAACGCAAATCTTCTGCACTACCGATGACCGAAACGGGCTTATTGTTGTCATGTCCAACAACCTCGATACCTCTCAATGCTTCCTCGATTTGTTTCCAGTCTGCAATCACCAACATCCGCTCCTTCTTGTTTACCGTTCCATACGTATACGATGCAGAACCTTTATCGTTACAAGTGGAATGCAAAAAAAGCCCGTTAGCTTGAAGGTATTTATAGTCCTTTTCTCGAAAACAAAGTGAAGTACTCATGAAAGGACCAGCCCCATGCCCTCTCATTCCGACTTAATCCTCAACGCGTTCATCATTTTCTTACCTTTGATTTTTTACCGTCGGTTCTATAAAGATAAGCACCCTCTCTTCTTGTACGTTTTGTTTTTAATTCCCATGATCATTACGATGACCTTTCCGGTCAAAATCTTCGACTCGGTGCTCGACCTAAGAGGAATTCCTCTCGTGATCGGCTCCCTCTACGGTGGCCTTTATACGACATTGCTGCTATTCGGCAGCCTACTTGCGTATCGGCAGTTCTTGGGCGGCATCGATATTTTTCATTACTTCCTCTCGCTGCTGCCGACGATCATTATTCTGCAGTTTCTCTTCAAAGCATTCGATAAGGCCAGCGCCAAGAAAAGAATGCTGCTCGTTTCAAGCATCTGTTTCTTCTTGCGGGTGACGGTCGTCAATCTTTATGCCTTGCTAGAAGGCAATGCTTCATTTTTTATAGATTCGTTCGTTCCGAGTCTGCCCATAATCTTCGTGCAATGCTTCATGGCGCTGATGATGGTGTTCATGATTGAGCTGATCCGCACGCAAAATCGGATGCATGAGGATATCATTCAAGCGGAAAAAATGAGAGTCATCAGCGAAATCGCAGCTTCCGTCGCTCATGAAGTCCGTAACCCATTAACGTCCGTCCGCGGATTCATCCAGTTAATGTCAGACCCTGTACTCAGTGACTGGAAGCGTAAAGAGTTCTCTGCCATAACGCTCGAGGAGCTAGACCGTGCGGAATCGATCATTTCAGATTACTTATCTCTCGCCAAGCCGCAGAGCGAGAAGCTAGAACCTATTCTACTGGCGGAAGCGCTCACCAAGGCGTCCCAAATATTGAGCTCTTACGCGAATTTACAGAACGTAGAGATCGTCACGGACGTTAATGTCCCTGCTACGGTATATGGCAGCAAGTCCAAGTTCAGACAAGCCATCATCAATATCGGTAAGAACGCCATTGAGGCGATGCCCGGCGGGGGGATTCTGATTTTAACTTACGCGGTAAACGAGCCTAAACGAACCGTCACCATCACGATTAGCGATACCGGCATCGGCATGAACGAGGAACAGATTAACCGGCTTGGAGCACCGTATTACACGACCAAAGACAAGGGCACCGGTCTTGGGACGATGGTCATCTTCAGTGTCATTCGAGGAATGAACGGTAAGATTGATGTCCGCAGCAAAGAAGGCGCCGGTACCACGTATTACATCACTCTGCCATTAACCCAGCATTCATAGAATCAGGTTTAGCGGCCCGATATTAGAGAGGAGAACCTCATTTGATGAAGAACATTCGAAGCTCCCATATCCAAGCAAATGAAATCAACTATTTTACAGCTATCGAAAAAGGTGATCTTGCTGAGGTAAAGAATCAACTGGATCTCGGCATAAATATCAATCTTACGGATGCTAATAAGAGATCTGGAATCCTCATCGCAACCGATAATCATCATTATGAAATAGTGAAGCTATTTATTGACTTAGGTGCAGACGTAAATATTTCAAGCGATGAGATTGACAATACGCCTATTATGATTGCTAGTGTTCAGGGATATGTTGATATTGTTCGTCTATTGATTGAAAACTCAAATCCGGATATGACCATCTTAAACGGCTATGGAGGAACAGCATTAATTCCAGCATGTGAACGAGGACATGTAGAGGTTGTCAGATTGCTGCTTGAAAAAACGAATGTTAGTGTCAATCACGTAAATATACCTGGCTGGACAGCCCTATTAGAAGCTATTGTCCTATCAGACGGCGGAATAAACCAGCAAGAAATTGTTAAGCTGCTGCTTGAATTCGGTGCAAATAAGCACATCGCTGACAAAAATAATGTATTGCCGATTGAACACGCTAGAAAAAAAGGGTTTATCGAGCTAGTTAACATTCTGTCGTAAGCATCGCATCCTTGCAAAAAAGTGGCTTCCATATTAATGGCAGCCACTTTTTATTCATAGCGCGTCTATATAAGATCTTCCATCCTAAACAGTGAGCTGAACGATAGCCCTGCATTCTCTAGATTATCTCTGCCTTGTTTATTCCACTTTCGTTAGGGATCTGGTTGGCTACATGAGTGTGAAAAATGCAAATGGTTGAATCCTCGGAAAATGGCGCTTTGTCCCCTTTAATCTCTACGTTTATTTCAAAAGTCGGTTGTTTCGCTCCGTATTTATCGTTTGTATTATAGGAGTAACTATATTGGTCCCACAGGAGCTGCAAGCCTGCGCTAGTGCCTTTTTCTATGGGCTCTAACGGTTTTTGCGTTATTTGATATATGCGGCAAAAGCTGGGGTACAGATATGCGCAGCGCCTCACCTCGTTGGTTTGAACAAGCTTGCTCTCTAGAAGCTGAATAATCTCATTCTCAAACTGCCTGCAAAAATCGCGGGAAGCAATGAATGGCTCCGGCTGACTCCTCGGTTCGTCCACTATACTGGCGTAAAATGTAGCTAACTCGTGTTCAATCCCGCTTAATAGCAAATAATGAACGGCCCCTAGGAACAGGCTAGCTTCAGGCTGTCCAGGCTTCGAACGCGCAGCCAGTTTTAGCAGCTTCTGATCCTCAGCGATGCTCCTAGCAAGATGTTCATAAAGAGGAATCGAGCCCTTACATTCCCTTTCTGCAAAAATGTTAAAACGTTCCGATAGCCCACTTAAGTCCACATCGACCACCACCTTTCCCAGATAATGTTATGGTAATTCAATAACTCTTAGCACAATGAGAAAAAGAGCCGTTGCCGTAGCAACTGCTCCTAAAAATATGAAAAAGCACTAGAAAAACCTTCTATTTAAAGGGATGCAACACTTAGGTAAAGTTGATTGCAAAGCATCACAGCAGTCTACTGACCTATTTAGTCGTACACGAGAGAGGAGCTTTGGCATGGTCGGAATCTTTGGTATTTCAGGTGTTTCTTTTATGCTAGTGATATTGCTGACACCGCTGCTCATTTGGGGGCTTCGCTCCCTGAAGTTGACTCAACCTATTCGCGCCGAATTGCCTCCCGACCATCAAGCCAAGCGAGGAACGCCGTTAATGGCTGGCCTCATTTTGCTGATTGGGGTCTTTGCCTCCTTACAATTCTCACCTGCGCCTATGATGATTTTTTTGTGCGCTACGTTTCTACTATTCAGCTCGATCGGTTTCATGGACGATTTGAAGAAAGCAGCATGGCAAGATCCATCAGGGATTTCCGGCCGGACAAAACTGGTGTTTCAGTTTGCCATTACCGGTATCCTCTTTATCGTGTTGTTCCGTTCATTCGAACTGACGAGCGATATTGCACTCTTTAACGGCTTTCAGTGGCACTTGCCCGTCTATGTTTACGTTGTCATCCTATCATTGTTTGTTGTCGGTTCGGCCAACGCTATCAACTTCACGGATGGTTTAGACGGATTATTAATTAATGTAGCCATTCCAACGTACTTTTTCTTTTTCCTCATCTCGGACAAGCCGGAGGTACGAACCTTCTCGCTCGTTATGATCGGATGTCTACTAGGATTATTTCTCTATAACATCTTCCCCGCAAAAGCCTTTATGGGAGATACCGGCTCTCTTGCCATCGGTGGTTCACTCTCCATCTTGGCGATTATAGAGAAGGTTGAGCTATTGATTCCCATCTTGTTTTCGGTATACTTAGCAGAACAATTATCTGTCATTCTACAAGTCTGGTACTATAAACGCACGAAATTGCGCCTATTTAGAATGACTCCGATTCATTATCATTTTAGTTTAAAGTATGGCTGGAGCGAGAATAAGATCGTCATGATATTTGGTTTCATTTCTTGGGCGTCTGTTCTTATCTGTTGGTTAATTTGGAAATATGCCTTCTAGGCTAGAGGGATCCTTTCCTTTTGTTGGTCTGTTTTTGTAAACATATCACTCACGCTTGTTAAAGACAGCAAAAAAAACCTTGCTTTTGGCAAGGGTTTTAATCATTCACGCCTTGAAAACTGGATACGAACCTTTGCGAAGGTTTCTTGCTTTAGCTGGATTTCACTTGTTTAGGATAAGCCCTCGACCGATTAGTATTCGTCAGCTGCACACGTTGCCGCGCTTCCACCTCGAACCTATCAACCTGATCGTCT
>NZ_JBVYOI010000016.1:0-96006 GCF_056120345.1 Paenibacillus sp. sgz302114 | reverse complement strand
CCAAGGTCAAGGCGCTCGTCCGCAAGGTCAAGGTGGTCAACGTCAAGGCGGCTACCAAGGCAATCGTCCACAAGGTCAAGGCGGCGGCTACCAAGGCAACCGTCCACAAGGACAAAGCGGTCAAGGCAGCAGCGGCTACCAAGGCAACCGTCCACAAGGACAAAGCGGTCAAGGCGGCGGCGGCTACCAAGGCAGCCGTCCACAAGGACAAAGCGGTCAAGGCGGCGGCGGTTACCAAGGCAACCGTCCACAAGGACAAAGCGGTCAAGGTGGCGGCGGCTACCAAGGCAGCCGTCCACAAGGACAAAGCGGTCAAGGCGGCGGCGGCTACCAAGGCAGCCGTCCACAAGGACAAAGCGGTCAAGGCGGCGGCGGCTACCAAGGCAATCGTCCACAAGGACAAAGCGGTCAAGGCGGCGGCGGCTACCAAGGCAACCGTCCGCAAGGCCAAGGCGCTCAAGGCGGCAGTCAAGGTGGCGGTGGTTTCCGCAACAACGCACCGCAATCATCAGCAAACCGCAGCAGCAGTGCGCCTGCACCTGCACGTACGTTCTCGACGGAAGATAAGCGTAGAACAAATCCGAAAGCTGCAAACAATTCGTTCAACAGCGTAAACAAACGCTTTGACGATAACCGTACTGGCAGCAATTTCAGAAATAATCGCGGTGGCAAAAATAATCGCGGCAGAGGCCAGCAGCAAGAGCGCAGAGAGAAAGTCGACAACACGCCTAAGAAAATTATTGTGCGTGGTACAATGACCGTTGGCGATCTTGCGAAGCTGCTGCATAAGGATGCTTCCGAGGTTATCAAGAAGCTTATTACGCTTGGTGTTATGGCGACGATTAACCAAGAGGTTGATCTGGATACGGTTCAACTTATCGCAACGGAATACGGTGTCGAAGTTGAAGTGAAGATTCCGGTTGAAGAGGACGCATTCGAGACAATCGAAGAGAAAGACGAAGATGATGTGCTCGAGACTCGTCCGCCAGTTGTTACAATCATGGGTCACGTTGACCACGGTAAAACAACGCTTCTTGATGCGATCCGCCACACAAGTGTAACAAGCGGCGAAGCAGGCGGCATCACACAGCATATTGGTGCGTACCAAGTCGAAATCAACCACAAGAAAATTACATTCCTTGATACACCAGGTCACGAAGCGTTTACGCTCATGCGTGCCCGCGGTGCACAAGTTACGGATATTACAATCATCGTTGTTGCAGCGGACGACGGCGTTATGCCGCAGACGGTTGAAGCAATCAACCATGCGAAAGCGGCAGGCGTTCCTATCATCGTCGCTGTGAACAAAATTGATAAGCCGGATGCAGATCCAGACAAAATCAAACAAAGCTTGACCGAGTATGAGCTTGTTCCGGAAGAGTGGGGCGGCGATACGATCTTCGTTAACGTATCCGCGAAGCAGCGCATCAATTTGGAAGAATTGCTCGAAATGATTCTACTCGTAGCTGAAATGAACGACTACAAAGCGAACCCGAACAAACGTGCTCGCGGTACGGTCATTGAAGCAGAGCTTGATAAAGGTAAAGGTCCGGTTGCGCGCGTGCTCGTACAGCACGGTTCGCTTAAGATCGGCGACGCATTCGTTGCGGGCAACTGCTTCGGTCGTGTTCGTGCCATGGTTAATGACAAGGGCCGCAGACTGAAAGAAGCGGGTCCAAGTACGCCAATCGAGATTACGGGTTTAACTGAGGTTCCGCAAGCGGGCGATCCGTTCCTCGTGTTCGAAGACGAGCGTAAAGCACGTGCTATCGCTGATCGTCGGGCAATCAAGCAGCGTCAGGCTGATCTTGGCGCGAACTCGAGAGTAACGCTCGAAGATTTGTACAATCATATTAAAGAAGGCGAGATTAAAGATCTGAACGTCATCATTAAAGGGGACGTTCAAGGCTCCACTGAGGCGCTTAAAGGATCTCTTGCCAAGATTGATATTGAAGGCGTACGCGTGAAGATCATTCACAGCGGTGCCGGTGCAATCACGGAGTCCGATATCAACCTTGCTGCTGCATCAAGCGCAATCGTTATCGGTTTCAATGTTCGTCCTGAGCCGCAAGCACTTGCGACAGCCGAGCAGGAGAAAGTCGACATTCGTCTGCACAGCATCATCTACAACGTCATTGACGAGATCGAGCAAGCGATGAAAGGCATGCTGGATCCAATCTTCAAGGAAGTTGTTATTGGTCAAGCGGAAGTGCGTAACTTGTTCAAAGTTACGAAAGTCGGCGTAATCGCAGGTTGTATGGTTACTTCGGGCAAAATCGCTCGTAACGCCAAAGCTCGCTTGATCCGCGGCGGTATCGTAACGTTCGAGGGCGAGATCGAATCGCTCAAACGATTCAAGGACGATGCGAAAGAAGTTGCACAAGGCTACGAGTGCGGTATTACGCTGGATAAGTTTAATGACCTCAGAGAAGGCGACGTCATTGAAGCCTACATCATGGAGTCAGTAGAGAGGTGATTAACCTATGGCGAAAGTCCGCGTAGGACGTGTAGGTGAACAAATTAAGAAAGAACTAAGCCAAATCATTCAACTGGAGCTTAAAGATCCGCGAATTGGCTTTATTACCGTAACGGGCGTCGATCTGACGAACGATATGTCCCAGGCACGAATTTATCTCAGCGTGCTTGGCAGTGACGAGCAGAAGGAGGAGACGCTGAAAGCACTTGCCCGCGGCAAAGGCTTCCTGCGCTCCGAGCTCGGCAAGCGGATTCGATTCCGTCACACACCGGATTTGCTGTTCAAATTCGATAGCAGTATCGAATACGGCAGCCGGATCGAATCTCTGCTCACTGACATTAATGGCGGGAGTGCTCAGCAATGATCGCCGGGGATTCTGCGGCGTTCTCGGTCGATTACCTGGATCAGCTTCAGAAGGCGCTTGATTTCATTCGAGGCGGCAATCGATTTCTTGTCGTCTCGCATGTTCAGCCGGATGGCGATGCCATCAGCTCAACGATCGTTGTTGGCTGGTTGCTTGAGCAGCTTGGCAAACAAGCGGTCTTAATAAATGAAGGCAAAGTGCCTGTCCGGCTTCAATTTATGGACAGGTCTGCAATGATTATTAATTACAGTCATTCTCAGCCAACAGAGAAGTTCGATCGTGTTATCGCGATTGACTGCGCCGATTCTCGCCGGATCGGACTTGTAAGCACGCTGTTTACCCAAGACGCTCAGCTTCTTAATATCGATCATCATCCAACTAATGATGCGTTTGGGACGGCAAACTTGATTCGAGTCGATGCGGCTGCAACGGTTGAAATTTTATATGATCTAATTGAGCACGGTGCGATCCCGCTTGATAAAGAAGCTGCAACAGCCATCTATACCGGGTTGTTGACGGACACAGGCGGTTTCCGCTACTCCAACACAACTCCGAGGGTGATGCATATTGCTTCCCGGATGCTTGCAGAAGGCGCACCAGCTCATTTTATTGCGAATCTTCTGCTTGAGCAGATGACGAAGGCGCAATTGCTTATCTTGCAGCGCGGACTAAGTCGGCTCTTGTTCTCGGATGATAACAAAATTGCTTCTCTTTACATCACACACGCTGATATGGCTGAGACTGGCGCTGTCGGCGATGATCTCGAAGGTCTCGTGAACTACGCGCTCAATGTGGAAGGTGTAGAGGTAGGCATTTTGCTAAAAGAAACCGAGAATGGTGAAGTGAAAGTAAGCATGCGTTCGGCCGGCAAGGTGGACGTATCTGCAATTGCTCAATCATTTGGCGGTGGAGGGCATGTTCGTGCAGCAGGTTGTAGGTTAGAGCACGGCATATCGGAAGCAGCCACATTCGTAGTAAATGCAGTAAGAGAGGCGCTGGATAAATGATGGATGGCATCTTGGCGGTCTGGAAGCCAGCTGGCTGGACCTCTCACGACGTCGTAGCAAAAGTAAGAAGAATAGTAAAGGTGAAGCGAATCGGGCATACCGGCACGCTTGATCCAGAAGTGACGGGCGTGCTTCCGCTCTGCATTGGCAGAGCGACACGTGTCGTCGAATATGTACAAGAACGTCCGAAGAGCTATGAAGCGGAAATGAAATTCGGCATCGCTACAGATACGGAAGATATGTCAGGCACAGTGCTGACCGAGCTTCCTTCTGTAACGGTTACGGAAGACGATATTCGCCGCGTACTTGCAACGTTCCTCGGTGCTATCGAGCAGGTACCTCCGATGTATTCCGCAGTGAAGATTGACGGTAAACGGCTCTATGAGCTTGCCCGGGAAGGACAAGTCGTTGAGCGGAAGTCGAGAGTGGTCACGATCCACAAGCTCGAGCTGCTAGAGATGAAGCTGGATCAGCCGCATCCAACGATTCGTTTCTCGGTGGAATGCTCCAAGGGTACATACATCCGAACACTTTGCGTTGATATTGGACAAGCGCTTCATGTTCCAGCCGTAATGGTGAAGCTGACGCGAACCATGTCTGGCGGCTTCAAAGAAGCGGATTGCTACACGCTCGAAGATATTGCACAGCTAATGGCATCGGGCGAGCTCGCGTCGAAGCTGACACCAGCCGACCAAGCGATTGATCATTTTCCTCGCGCGACGGTCAGCGGCGTCAATGTTCAGCGTGCTTTTCAAGGTAAACGCATTTCGCTCTCCTCGCTACTCGAGCATGATCCATTCGATTCGGATGCGATCATTCGATTGTATGGGGAAGACGGAACGTTTGTCGGTTTGTTCGAGCAAGATCAAGAAACAGCTTCGCTTAAAGGTGTGAAAGTTTTCACGCCTACAGCGTAAGCTTGTTAGTGAACATCACAAAGCAGGTGTGACTGCAGATGGAAATCATCTCATTACAATACCCGATCGCTTCTGCGCTAACCGTGCAGCAAGCTGTGCCGAAGGCGCTGGCGATTGGTCATTTCGACGGTGTGCACCGCGGGCATCAGAATGTTATCCGCCGCGCGGTGGAATTGGCGAAGGCAAACGGTCTTCAGAGCGCGGTTATGACCTTTCATCCGCATCCGAAGGAAGTGCTTGGCCAGAGTGGGCAGTATGCAGTCAGCCTGACACCGCTTGAGGACAAGATTGAACGCTTCCGCCTCATTGGAGTCGATGTGGTCTATATCGTCACGTTCGATTTGACCTTTGCTGGCGTATCGCCAGAAGATTTCGTAGGTCAGGTGCTGCGTCCGCTTCGTGTGAAAAGAGCCGTAGTCGGCTTTGACTTCACGTTCGGAGCAAAAGGCGCTGGGAAGCCGGAAACGTTATGGGCTCTTGGAGAGCCGGACATCGAGGTGGAAATTGTGGATCCTTTCATGCAAGATGGCGATAAAGTAAGCAGCACGCTCATTCGAGAAGCGCTGCAGGAAGGCCGTCCGGAAGCGGCGGAGCAGCTGCTCGGCGAGCCTTATCAAGTTCGCGGCATTGTCGTTCATGGGGAAGGCAGAGGAAGCAAGATCGGATTTCCGACAGCTAATGTGCAGCCGGAAGCTGGTTTCCTCGTTCCGAGGCAAGGCGTTTACGCCATTATGGTTCATGTAGATGGCAAACGGATGCCAGGCGTTCTGAATATTGGCGTAAAGCCAACATTCCACGAGAAGCTGCCGGAGCCGGTTATGGAAGCACACTTGTTTGATTTTAGCGGTGATCTGTATGAAAAGACGATTACGATCGAGTTCATCTCATTCCTTCGTACCGAGAAGAAATTCGGCTCGATTGATGAATTAATTAGCCAGATCAAAGCGGATTCAGATAAAGCGCGGAACGTCTTGACTGCCTATAATAAGTAATCGACCATACCGGCATTTACTTTTGGTAGGCGACTGTGCTATACTCTTAAAGGTTGCGTACTCATACTTCGTATGTAGCTCGCGCACCATTAGAACCTTAGCTTGGCCAGCTCGAGATTCACCGACGGCGGCGAGGCTAATGGCGATTATGATATAGGGAGGTGAATACGGATGGCACTTACACAAGAGCGTAAACATCAATTGATCGATGAGCACAAGACGCATGCGAACGATACTGGTTCACCAGAAGTTCAAATCGCTATCCTGACGCAAAACATCGTCAACTTGACAGATCATCTTCGGACGCACAAGAAAGATCATCACTCGCGTCGTGGTCTGCTTAAGATGGTTGGTCAACGTCGTAAACTGTTGGCTTACCTTAAGAACAAAGACGTTAAACGTTACAGCGCATTGATCGAAAAACTCGGCCTTCGCCGATAATAGATGCGGGTATAAAAGCAACCTGGTTGTTAAGCCGCCTGGGATTCCAGGCACGCTTCGCTGGGTTGCTTTTTATAAATGTAAAATACATACTGATTTTGATCTGCTCCATCGTAATTGAGGAGCTTTTCTTATATATTGTTTTACTGCAAGAAATGGTAAGTAAGCGCACGAATGGAAATAATAGAAGACTGACAATCGAGTACCTTGAGTGAGGTATAGCGGTTGCGGTGAGGAGGATTATAATGCTGCAGCGTGTAGAAACAACATTGGGCGGCCGCCCGTTCATTCTTGAGACAGGCCGTCTCGCTAAGCAAGCTAATGCAGCAGTTACCGTGAAATACGGCGAAACTGTTGTGCTTTGTACGGTCGTTGCATCGAACGAACCGAAGAATCTTGATTTTTTCCCGTTGACGGTGAATTACGAAGAGCGTCTATACGCGGTTGGTAAAATCCCAGGCGGTTTCATTAAGCGTGAAGGCCGTCCGAGCGAGAAAGCCATTCTTTCAAGCCGTCTGACAGACCGCCCGATTCGTCCGTTGTTCCCCGATGGCTTCCGTAACGAAGTGCAAATCGCGAACATCGTCATGAGCGTTGACCAAGACTGTTCGCCGGAAATCGCTGCAATGATCGGTACATCCGCTGCACTGAGCATTTCCGATCTTCCGTTTAACGGTCCAATCGGTGGTGTCATCGTGGGTCGTATTGACGGTCAGTTCATCATCAACCCGACGGTTGAGCAACTGCCGAAGAGCGACATCTTTGTCGTTGTTTCCGGAACGAAGGATGCCATCATGATGGTGGAAGCGGAAGCAAACGAAGTGTCGGAAGAAGTGATGCTCGAAGCGATCATGTTCGGACACGACGAAATCAAGCGTATCGTAACAACGATCGAAGAACTGCAAGGGCTTGCTAGCAAGCCGAAGCTCGAAGTGAAGCTGCATGCGGTTAACGAGTCGGTTAACGAAGCGGTTCGCGCATTCGCGCAAGGACGCCTTGTTGAAGCTGTTCGCGTCGTTGAGAAGCATGCAAGGCAAGAAGCAATTGACGCAGTCAATGCAGATGCTATTGCTCGCTTCGAAGCGGAGTATGCTGAAACACCTGAGCTTCTCGGCGATGTGAAAGAAGTGCTCTATGATATCGTCAAAGAAGAAGTTCGCCGCTTGATCACTCATGATAAAGTTCGTCCGGATGGACGGGGATTGGCTGAAATTCGTCCAATTGAATGCGACGTTGCTTTGCTGCCGCGTACGCACGGCACTGGCTTGTTCACACGTGGACAAACACAAGCGCTCAGCGTTTGTACGCTTGGCGCACTTGGCGACGTTCAAATTCTCGACGGTATTGACCTGACAGAAACGAAACGTTTCATGCACCATTACAATTTCCCGCCGTTCAGCGTTGGTGAAGCGAGACCGCTTCGTCCTCCTGGCCGCCGTGAAATCGGTCACGGTGCTCTTGGTGAGCGCGCGTTGTCGAAGGTTATCCCAAGTGAAACAGAATTCCCGTACACGATCCGTCTCGTATCCGAGGTTTTGGAATCCAACGGTTCCACAAGCCAAGCAAGTATTTGCGCAAGCACACTTGCGATGATGGATGCAGGCGTTCCAATTAAAGCACCAGTTGCAGGTATTGCAATGGGTCTGATCAAAGACGGCGATCACTTCTCCATTCTGTCGGATATTCAAGGTATGGAAGATCACCTAGGCGATATGGACTTTAAGGTTGCAGGTACTGCAGCAGGCGTAACCGCGATCCAAATGGACATCAAGATCAACGGTATTGACCGTGCGATTCTGTCCCAATCATTGGAGCAAGCGCGTGAAGGCCGTATGCACATTTTGGGCAAAATGAATGAAGTGATGGCTACACCGCGTACAGCCTTGTCGAAATACGCGCCTAAGATTGTCATCATGAAAATTCATCCGGACAAAATCCGTGACGTTATCGGCTCCGGCGGTAAAATCATCAACAAAATCATTGATGAAACCGGCGTTAAAATCGATATCGAGCAAGACGGAACGGTGTTCATCGCATCTTCTAATGCAGAAGCGAATGAGCGTGCTAAACAAATTATCGAAGGCATCGTTCGCGAAGTCATTGTTGGCGAGGTATATCTCGGCACAGTTAAGCGGATCGAGAAATTCGGCTGCTTCGTAGAAATTTTGCCGAACAAAGACGGTTTGGTGCATATCTCGCAGATCTCTTCCGAGCGTGTAGCGAAAGTAGAAGACGTGGTGAAGATCGGCGATCAAATTACAGTTAAAGTTACTGAAATTGATGCACAAGGCCGTATCAACCTTTCCCGCAAAGTTCTGTTGACGCCTGAAGTGCCAGCTCAACAATCATAATCAATAATCGGCTCGAAATAAGAGGAGACAGATGCGAATCTGTCTTCTTTTTTTGTGCTTCAAAAAAAGTTGCGTTTCATCTGCTTACTCATATTGTTGTCCGAGCCATAATAAGATGTAGGAGAAAGGGTGGGACAACGTATGAAGCTGAAGAAAGCACTTGTGATGGCACTACTGATGTGTGCGCTGGTTTTTACAGTGCGGTTGAACGAACCGCTTTCCTTATATGTCGCCGCGATGAAGCATGGAGGAGCCAATACCAATATACAAGCCTTCGATGCAGCATCCGGACTAACTTCGCTTAAGGACATGATTGAGACAGAAGCGCAGAAGAAGCGGGTAGCGGCGGTTGATGCTTCGGTTGACCGCGTTTGGAAAGCCGTTCCAGGTTACAATGGGCTGGAGGTCGATGTCGAGAAGACCTACCTCCTCATGAAGAATGCGCCTGAGAACGTTCCGATCCGCTACGTTTATAAGGAAGTTGAGCCGAAGGTCAGCTTAGATTCACTCGGGCGGTATCCCATCTATAAGGGCAATCCGAATAAGCCGATGGTCGCGCTTATGATTAACGTGGCATGGGGCAATGAGTATATCCCAACCATGCTTGCTACGCTGAAGAAAGAGAATGTGAAAGCAACTTTTTTCATGGATGGTTCGTGGCTCAAGAAGAACACAGATGTTGCGAAGCTTATTCAAGCGGATGGACATGAGATTTCTAATCATGCGTATACCCACCCGAATATGAGTCAGTTAGACCGCCGTTCTGCATATAATCAAATTGCAAAGACTGAGGCGCTGCTGAAATCTTCCTTGCATGTGACGAACAAATGGTTCGCGCCGCCCTCGGGTGATTTCAATCAGATGACAGTTGATGTAGCGGCTGAGCAGGGGCTCAAGACAGTGCTGTGGACACTCGATACGGTCGATTGGAGACATCCGCCAGCCTATTCCATCATCCGTAAAGTCCGTACTCAGGTGGAGCCAGGCTCACTTATTCTGATGCATCCGACGGATTCCGCAAGCAGCGCGCTTGAGGGCATCATTACAGCCATTAAACAGAAAGGATTGAGGCTAGGGACGGTAAGTGAGACGCTTTCCTCCAAAAGAGTCGCTTTAGTTGAGGCAGCACCATAATTTTGATATAGTGGAGACATTGTATTTCTGCTTCTATGGCAGCACCATAAAATGACAACTGCTCGAAAGAACAAGTAGGCAGCAGAAACGTGTAGGAGGAATTGTAATTGAATACTTATCAATTAAGCAACGGGTTACGCGTCGTTGTGGAATATATCCCGACTTGTCGCTCTGTCTCATTCGGGATTTGGGTAAAGAACGGTTCCCGCAACGAAACACCGGAGAATAACGGGGTTTCCCATTTCATCGAGCATATGCTGTTCAAAGGAACAGAGCGCCACAGCGCCAAAGATATTGCAGATCTCTTCGACGGTATCGGCGGGAACGTAAACGCTTTTACAGCGAAGGAGTACACCTGTTATTTTGCCAAAGTGCTTGATCAGCACTTACCGATAGCGGTAGATGCGCTTGCGGATATGTTCTTCAATTCGCAAATGGATGCTGGCGAGCTCGCTAAAGAGAAAAATGTTATCCTCGAAGAAATTTCGATGTATGAGGATACGCCGGACGATAAAGTACATGATGAAGCATCTCGCGCCGCTTACGGCGATCATCCGCTTGCGTATTCAATTCTTGGTCTGGAAGAGCGCTTAAGCGCTATGGACAGCGATTCACTTCGTAACTTTATGAAGAGCAGCTACCGGATCGACAATACGGTAATCGCGGTTGCCGGGAATGTAGAAGAAGCGGGGCTTATTGAGCTGCTGGAGAAACATTTTGGCGGATTCAACAATGTTGGCAGTGAGACTGCTGTTACGACGCCGACGTTCAGCGGTCAGTATCTCTTCCATAAGAAGAAGACGGAACAGAATCATATTTGTATCTCTTTCCCAGGTTGCTCCATCGCAGATCCGCAGCTGTATGCGATGATTCTCCTCAATAACGCAGTCGGCGGCGGCATGAGCTCCAGACTGTTCCAAGAAATCCGCGAGAAGCGTGGGCTTGCTTACTCCGTTTACTCTTACCATACTTCGTATGCGGATAGCGGTCTGTTTACGGTCTATGCAGGTACAGCGCCGAAGCAGACGAAGGAAGTGCTTGATCTGACGCTTGAGCAAATGCATGATCTAGCTGTAAAAGGGCTAAGTGATGCAGAATTGCACCGCGGTAAAGAACAGCTAAAGGGCAGCCTTATACTTAGTTTGGAGAGCACAAGCAGCCGGATGAATCGTCTAGGCAAAAATGAGCTTATGCTGGGTCGTCACTATACGCTGGATGAAATGCTGGAGCGGATCGATTCCGTGCAGATGAGCGATATTCATGCGGTTACCAAGAGAATGCTGTCCGTTCCTTTCTCGGTCGCAATGGTAGGCAGCAACGATAAAGCAGCAGCAGCACTCGGGAGGGACTCGCTTGTTTCAAGTACACTTTAAACGGTTGCCCGGCAACGAAGATTTGCAATTGCCACGCAAAATGTCAGAGCTTGCAGCTGGATTTGACCTGCAGGCTGCATTAAGCGAAGCTGTCACGCTTCAGCCCGGCGAGCGGAAGCTCATTCCGACAGGCTTCTCGATGGCGATGCCCGGCGAGCTGGAAGCGCAAATCCGTCCGCGGAGCGGGCTCGCGTTCAAGCATGGCATTACATGCTTGAATTCTCCGGGAACCATCGATGCTGACTATCGCGGCGAGGTGAAGGTGCTGCTTATCAATCACGGGCAGGAGCCGTTCGTCATTGAACGCGGTGAGCGCATCGCGCAGATGGTGATCCAGCTCGTGCCGGCTATCGAAATTACGGAAGTCGACGAGCTTCCGGATACCGTTCGCGGCGCAGGCGGTTTTGGACATACGGGTGTGTAAATACTGATAATAAGAATGCGTAAGGCGGCACAGAGGTTCTCTCTGTGCCGCCTTTTTGTTGTTCCTCCGATAAAGTTAAACGAGTGGCGGAGCAGGTCGAATGAATCTGGAGAAGCGTCAGCGTTCGCCTTTGTAATTGGATTCCAACCGATTTAAGTTGTTCTAGGAATCCAAGTACAACAGCGATCGGAAGATCATTCGACATGCGCAGCGTTTCCCCGTTTAACGTATAATTCTCTTTTCACCCTGCTCTGGGCGAATGCATAAGATGATCTATAACCAAGAGCGCATGCGGTCAATCTCGCAAGTGTGCTTGCTACCCGCGCCATCGGCTACAGCTTGCTGTCAACCGGGACGCTGCTTAAGAGCGCCTAAAGGCCTGCGTGTTTACCGCGGCCCTGGTGCGCAACTTGTTCTGCGCCAAACGGTAGCAGTAGAAAGGAAGTGATACCTATGCTGACAGGAGTTCAGGTCTTACTTCTCGGTGGTGATGCCCGGGGACTGGAGGTCATCCGGAAGTTGACCGAGCTCGACGCACTTGTCACAGTCGCTGGCTTCGACCAGCTTCATTCGTCACTCGACGGGGCGGTCCGGGCTGAGATGAGCGAAGATTTGTTCACAAGCGTGGATGCGCTTGTGCTGCCTGCGGTTGGTACAGATGATGACGGGAAGATTATCGCCGTATTCAGTGACAAGGAGCTTGTGCTGACTGATGATCATGTGGCGAAGCTGCCGAAGCACTGTACCGTCTATACAGGTATGGCGAAGCCTTACTTGCGCAATTTATGTGCAAAACATGGCGTTCGTCTGGTGGAGCTGTTTGATCGGGATGATGTCGCAATTTACAACTCGATTCCGACAGCCGAAGGGGCCGTCATGATGGCGATCCAGAACACGGACATCACGATTCACGGCTCCTCATGCATGGTGCTTGGCATCGGCAGAACCGGGTTTACGCTGGCAAGAACGCTGCAAGGATTAGGGGCGAAAGTGAAGGTCGGCGTACGCCGCGAGGAGCATTTTGCAAGGGCATATGAGATGGGGTTTGAGCCCTTTTATCTCAAGGATCTGTTGCATCATGTGAGCAATATTGACTTGCTTTTTAATACAATTCCGACTATGATAGTCACAGCGCAAATTATAGCAAATTTGCCATCGCGAGCGGTCATTATCGACCTCGCTTCTAAGCCCGGCGGAACGGATTTTCGCTTCGCTGAGAAGCGTGGAATTAAAGCTATGCTCGCCCCCGGTCTACCTGGCATCGTCGCACCTAAAACCGCTGGACGTATCATTGCGGATTGTTTAAGTCGATTGATTATGGAAGATTCTTTGCAACGGGGGAATGGGCAATGAAGTGGCAAGGAAAAACGGTGGGCTATGCGCTCTCCGGTTCACATTGTACGTTTGCAGAAGTAATGCCGGTTATCCAGCGGTTTATCGATGAGGGAGCGAATGTCGTTCCAATTGTTTCACAGACGCTCATTACGACAGATACTCGCTTTGGAACGGCTGCAGAATGGCAGCGTCAATTGAGGTCGATTACAGGCAACGAAATTATATCCACGATCGTCGATGCGGAGCCCCTGGGGCCATCCAAACTGCTCGACGTCCTTGTTATTGCGCCCTGCACGGGCAATACAACAAGTAAACTTGCCAATGCGATGACAGACGGTCCCGTTCTGATGGCAGCGAAATCACAGATGCGCAATCAGCGTCCTCTCGTGCTTGCAATCTCAACGAACGACGGTCTGGGCTTGAATGCCGCGAATATTGCGAAATTATTAGTAACGAAGAATGTGTATTTTGTACCATTTGGCCAAGACAATCCGATTCAGAAGCCGAACTCGCTCGTCGCTAAGATGGAGCTTGTTCCTGAAGCATGTGAAGCGGCGCTGCAAGGCAAGCAGCTACAGCCACTCCTTATTGAGCGTACTTAATCCGGTACGCGCTTATGATAGTTGAAATTGTTTGAATTCATATGCAATTGGAGCAATCCTTGACATAAGTTATTTTGAGGAGGAAGCAGCAGCCAGTGTCGCAGAAATTGTTTAACGTCGCAGTAGTTGGGGCGACAGGCGCAGTAGGAGAACAAATTATTGGCCTGCTCGAGAAACGGAACTTTCCGATCAATGAGTTAAAGTTGCTTTCTTCCGCACGTTCGGCCGGTACGAGAATCATGTTCAAAGGTAAAGAGCATACAGTTGAAGAAGCTACGCCAGACAGTTTCAAAGGGATCGAAATTGCCTTGTTCAGTGCGGGCGGCGATGTGTCAAAGCTTCTCGCCCCCCACGCTGTCGAGAGCGGTGCGGTATGTATCGATAATACGAACGCATTCCGCATGGATCCAGAAACACCGCTTGTCGTACCAGAAGTGAATATGGATAAAGTGTCTGAGCATAAAGGGATCATTGCGAACCCGAACTGCTCAACGATTCAGTTGGTTGCTGCTTTGGCACCGCTCCAGAATCGATATGGCATTGCCCGCATTATCGTATCGACGTATCAAGCTGTATCGGGAGCCGGCACTCGTGCAATTGACGAGATGATGCGCCAAACCCGCGAAGCGCTTGAAGGTCATGTCGTGATACCTGACATTTTGCCTGTAGGCTCCTTGCCTGTGAAGCATCAAATTGCATTCAATGCTATTCCGCAAATTGATAAATTCCAAGACAACGGCTATACATTGGAAGAGATGAAGATGGTTCGCGAGACGAAGAAGATCTTAGGTGATGATTCCATTGAAGTGACAGCGACTTGTGTGCGTATTCCAGTCGTATACGGTCACTCAGAATCAGTATACGTAGAACTTAAGAACGATTATGAAATGGAAGAAGTAAGGAAACTCATTGCTGAGGCTCCAGGGGTTACGCTCGTAGATGACCCGGCATCGCAGCTTTACCCGCTGGCGACAATCGCTGCAGGTAAGCCAGATGTGTTCGTCGGTCGATTGCGTCGTGATTTGGGCCATGCAAGAGGACTAAACCTGTGGATCGTATCCGATAATCTGCTTAAAGGCGCAGCATGGAATGCAGTACAGATCGCAGAATATATCGCTATCGAGATGGAATGAATGTTCGTAGCAGGAGCAGATGTCAGAGTACCAACGATTCAGACGGTGAAAATCCGACAGAATACGGAGGTTTGACAATGCGCATCCTTGTGCAAAAATTCGGTGGCACTTCGCTGTCTTCGAATGAGGCAAGAGAGCTCGTCATTGGACATATTCAGCGGGAACGGCAACGACAGTACGGTCTTGTCGTTGTCGTCTCTGCAATGGGGAGAAAAGGCGATCCGTATGCAACGGACACGCTGCTCTCACTCATTCGCGGACACGGCGATTCACTGCCGCCTAAAGAGCAAGACATGCTGCAAGCGTGCGGCGAGATTATCTCAGCCGCAGTGATGTGCAGCTTGCTCCGCGCGGCGAATATTCCCGCGGTTGCGCTTACAGGCGGTGGAGCCGGTATTATTACAGACAGCCAATATGGCCGTGCGCGAATTCTTGAAATCCGTACAGAGGCCATCCATAAGGCGCTGAAGGACGGCAATGTAGTCATCGTTACAGGGTTCCAAGGTGTAACGGAAGTAGGGGAAATGACGACGCTTGGCAGAGGCGGAAGCGATACGTCGGCAACGGCGCTTGGTGCTGCGCTTCATGCAGAGCGTGTTGATATTTATACAGATGTGAATGGCATTCTGACGGCAGATCCACGGATCGTGAAGGATGCTCGACCATTAACCGTCATTAGTTATGCTGAGATTGGCAATATGGCCAGACAAGGTGCTAAGGTCATTCATCCGCGTGCTGTCGAAATCGCGCAGCAAGCGCGCATTCCGCTCCGCGTTCGTTCGACATTTTCCGAAGAGGAAGGCACGCTTGTTACCGATATCTTCGATGCTGCGAGAGCTGCAGTACGTGATCGTCACGTAACAGGCGTAGCGCATGTCAGCGGAGTAACCCAAATTACGGTGCAAGCACAGGATGGTCATACTGACGTGCAGCTGCAGGTGTTTCAAGCGATGGCACGTCACCAAATTAGCGTTGATTTCATTAATGTAAATCCCGGCGGCGCTGTGTATACGGTATTCGATCATGATGCGGACAAAGCGGTATCGGTACTGCACGAGATCGGTTATTCGCCTAAAGCGGTAAGCGGCTGCGCCAAGATTTCGGTCATTGGTGGCGGAATGAACGGTGTTCCAGGCATTATGGCGCGGATTGTGGAAGCGCTGACGGAACAAGGAATTCCAATTCTGCAATCAGCTGACTCCAATACAACGATATGGGTGTTGGTTAGCGAGAGCTATATGGCAAGCGCGCTTCAAGCGCTGCATGCCAAGTTTTCATTGCACGAGTAAATACGCTAAGAAATGATGCTTACGATGCCAAGTAGATGCTTACGTTTGTGCAAGCTGCTCTCGTAAACTTTATAGGAGGAGTCATAATGGATTTCGGAAGAATAGTTACTGCAATGGTTACCCCGTTCCACGCTGACGGTTCGATTGACTGGGAAACAACAGGACGGTTAATGGACTATTTGATCGAGGAACAACAAACGGACAGTATCGTCGTATCAGGTACGACTGGAGAATCTCCAACGCTTACCGACGATGAGAAGATCGCTTTGTTTACTTATGCTGTGAAGCATGCGGCTGGCCGCTGCAAAATAATCGCAGGCTCCGGCAGCAACGAGACCGCTCATTCGATCCATTTGACGAAAATCGCAGAGCAATGTGGCGTCGATGCAGCTCTTATTGTCGTTCCTTATTATAATAAACCGACTCAAGAAGGCATTTATCAGCATTTTAAAGTCATTGCCGAAGCTACGAAGCTGCCAATTATGGCGTATAACGTTCCGGGACGTACCATTGTCAGCATGTCTGCAGAGACGACGCTGCGGATCGCTCAAATTCCGAATATCATTGCTACAAAAGAATGTGCATCGCTCGACCAAGTGACACAAATCGTGTCTGAGGCTCCTGCGGACTTCCGCGTATACAGCGGTGACGACAGCAGTGCGTTGCCTGCAGTTGCTGTTGGCGCGCACGGTATCGTAAGTGTAGCGAGTCACATTATTGGTAAGCAAATTCGTGAAATGATTAATTGCTACTTGGATGGCCAAGTGCAGCAAGCAGCGAAGCTGCATGCGAAGTCGCTGCCAATCTTCCGCGGACTGTTCGACCTGCCGAATCCGGTACTGGTCAAAGCAGCACTGAAGGAAAAAGGACTTCCGGTTGGCGGCGTTCGGCTACCGCTTGTAGACGCGACGGAAGCAGAACTTGTATCGCTTCGTAAAATTTTGAACTAAGTTCATTTTTGTATTTTTATTCATAGTTGCTGCATTCGCGAAAAACCGGTGCGTTTGCATCGGTTTTTTGTTTGCATAATAAAATTTACAAGTATTTCTTGCTTGAATTTCTATAATGTTTCCGCGAAACGTTAGCTTTTTCCGCCGGAGGACGACGACAGCCGTTGACGCTTCGGATACAGTTATTACCGATTACTTGTTTTTCGTATTTTCAATCATGTATAATGAAGGCAAGTGACGGTGTGCGGCAAAATATTTGAAAATGGGTAACGCCAAGGGTGGCGTTCAAATGCACTAGTTATTAATTGCATGCGTTTTCGATCCTGCGGGAGGAAGCGATAAACGATGCGATTTCATGCGCTACAAATAAATTATTATATGGTGCGGACAAGCTTTCTTCAGTTTGCGGCCGACGGCTGCAGCTGTGGTTTGATTTGCTTCGTAAAACTATTAGGAGGTACGGATACACTTGTCTAAGAAAAACATCCAGGATAAGCTGCTTGTCTTTGCACTAGGCGGCGTTGGCGAGATCGGTAAGAACATGTACGTTGTCCAATATGGAAACGATATCGTCGTAGTTGATGCAGGTTTGAAGTTTCCAGAAGAAGATATGCTCGGAATCGATATCGTTATCCCTGACATAACGTATTTGACAGAGAACCGCGATAAAGTAAGAGGTATTCTCATTACTCACGGACACGAGGATCACATCGGCGGCTTGCCGTATGTGCTCAAGAATCTAAATGTACCGCTTTACGGTACGAAATTAACACTCGGTTTGATTGAAGGTAAACTGAAGGAAGCGGGCTTGCTAGGCGAGACGAAACGCATCCTGATCAATGCGGACACAGAGATCCAGCTTGGCTCGATCCGTGCATCCTTCTTCAAAACGAATCACAGTATTCCGGATTCGGTTGGCGTATGCTTGGACACGCCTGAGGGCTTGGTCGTTCACACAGGCGACTTTAAGTTTGACCATACACCGGTTAACAATCAATATGCTGATTTGCAACGTATGGCTGGTATCGGAGCTCGCGGCGTTCTTGCGCTTCTGTCCGATTCCACGAATGCAGAGCGCGCAGGCTTCACGCCTTCGGAGAGCATGATCGGCAATGAGCTTGAAGATATTTTCCGCAAAGCTACACAGCGCGTTGTCGTTGCTACGTTCGCTTCGAACGTTCACCGTATTCAGCAAGTTGTGAATGCTGCAGTAGCAACGAAGCGTAAAATTGCTGTCGTTGGCCGCAGTATGGTTAATGTCGTGTCGATTGCTTCTGAGCTTGGCTACTTGAACATCCCGGAAGGTATGATCATTGAACCTGAAGAAGTAAACAAAATGGCTGCAGACCGCGTTGCTGTTCTTTGCACAGGCAGCCAAGGCGAGCCAATGTCCGCACTTACTAGAATGGCGCGTTCGACGCACCGTAAAGTGGACATTTTGCCAGGCGACACTGTTATTATTGCAGCTACGCCAATTCCAGGTAACGAGCGTTATGTCGGCCGTACGGTGGACGAGCTATTCCGTCTAGGCGCAAACGTAATCTATGGACCAGGCTCTGTATCCGGCGTACACGTATCCGGTCACGGCAGCCAAGAAGAGCTGAAGCTGATGCTGAATCTCATCAGACCGAAGTACTTCATTCCGATCCATGGCGAGTACCGTATGCTTCGTCAGCACGCGCTTCTCGGCGAAGCAGTTGGTATCGAACGCGAGAACATCTTCGTTCTTGATAATGGCGATACAGTTGAATTCCAAGGTGGACAAGCACGCAAAGGCAGCAAAGTGCCAGCCGGTAACGTACTCATCGACGGTCTTGGCGTTGGCGATGTAGGTAACATCGTACTTCGCGACCGCAAGCTGCTCTCCCAAGACGGTATTCTTGTTGTTGTAGTGACGCTGAGCAAGCAAGACGGAACCATTTTGTCCGGTCCGGACATTATCTCCCGCGGCTTCGTTTATGTGCGTGAGTCCGAAGGTTTGCTCGAAGAAGCGAACCGTATCGTAACATCAACTTTGCATAAGCTAATGAACGACAAAGTCAATGAATGGGCATCACTGAAGACGAACGTGAAGGACGCGCTAGGTCGCTTCCTGTATGAGCAAACACGCCGTCGCCCGATGATTTTGCCAATCATTATGGAAGTATAGAATATGAATCAACTGGCGGTCTTCTCTTCTGATGAGAAGGCCGTTTTTTTGCGTTCTTGCTGCAGCAGTTGTATAAATCTGTGGGCTAATTCCATACTATGCAGAGCCGACCATAGGCAATATTGGAGGAGGTTTATGCAATGTGGGAAGAAGAGATTCAGTTTAAATCAGAGCAGCCGCAGCCGCAGCCAGGACCACCAGCAGGTGACAACAAGCCGCCTAGCACAAATCCGGTCGTAGAAGCGATTACGCAGCTTGGGCAGACATCGACGCCGTCATCCTCGGAATCGAACATCTTTTGTTTGACCATCATTGGACAGGTGGAAGGGCATCTCGTGCTCCCGCCGCAAAATAAAACGACGAAGTATGAGCATCTCATTCCACAACTGGTTGCAGCGGAGCAAAACTCGAAGATAGAAGGGATTATGATCGTGCTTAATACAGTCGGCGGTGATGTGGAGGCAGGGCTCGCCATCGCAGAGATGATCTCCTCACTTACGAAGCCGACTGTGACACTCGTGCTCGGAGGCGGGCACTCGATTGGTGTTCCGATTGCGGTAGCGGGGAATAAGTCGTTCATCGCGGAGACCGCAACGATGACCATTCATCCGATACGATTGAACGGGCTCGTTATCGGCGTCCCGCAGACATTCGAGTACTTGGACAAAATGCAGGAGCGCGTCGTTCGGTTTGTGACCTCTCACTCGAACATTACGGAGGAGAAGTTCAAGGAGCTCATGTTCAAGACCGGTGAACTGACGCGAGATATCGGCACTACCGTTATCGGGACAGATGCGGTGAAGCACGGGCTTATTGATGATGTAGGTGGGATTGGACAGGCGCTGCGCCAGCTCAATCTCTTTATCGATCAGCGTAAGCAATCCGCATCAACTGGAGGGCTGACACAATGACGATCTATTCGATAATGCCGCCTGAGCTTGTTTTCGACGGAATTAATACGGAACCTGGTCCATATGTGTCCGTCCATATTGGAGATGTGACTTTGCAAATCGAAGCAGTCTCACCAGGAATCGGCCGTATCGTTCGGCTGCTCGACGGTCCGCTTGATGCCTACTTGCGACCGGAACTATCGCCGGGAACCCTTATCCCATATGGGCATTCGGTATCGTAACCTTTGATACAGATTGGATAATTGTAGAACAAATGGTCGGTCTCCTATGGTATAATAATGACCAGAGGTGACCATTTTGGCGAAAAAAAAGAAGAAACGAAAGAGCTCGATCAAGACGAGCCTTAAATATGAAGTGTATGGAATTCTGCTGATTACAGTATCTGTCATTGCGCTATCCGGAGAGGCTACGGTGGGCAGATCGTTGACCAAACTGTTTGCTCTCATATTGGGCAATTTTTATTTTGTCCTTGCTTTAATTGGAATCTACGTGGGACTCGTGGTTATGGTGAAACGTGCTTGGCCATCCGGCTGGTCAAGCCGCAAGACAGGGTTACTGCTATGTGTTCTTGCTTGTACGCTTTGGAGCTCGATTGCGGTTATGGACCAGAAGACGGAGCCGACAGGCGGCCTCACTGCTTCATACATACTCGCACAGCTAGGCAGTGACGTTCGCGGCGCGCTCTTTAATGCGCCTGCAGGCGATCAAGGTGCGGTGACATCAATCAGCGGCGGTTATGCAGGAGCCATTCAGTATACGCTGCTATACGGGCTGTTTGGCTATTTTGGCGCGAAGTTCATTATGATTGTCATGTTCGCGATCGCAATCATGCTCATAACTGGCAAATCGTATGTGGATCTGCTGCGTGCAGGAAGGATTCGGGGGGCGAGACTATGGTCCTTGCTTCGCGTGAAGCTGTTCAGTAAGCGGAAGCCGCTTGCAGCATCCAATGCAAAAGGAGCTGCAGCGACAGGCAGTGTAGTCATGACGGATGATCTGGACGATGATGATGATGACTATGATGAGCTCCCAAGACCGGTTAAGCCTAAGCGCAGGTCTCCGTTCTTCTCTTGGTTCAATGATGTGCCTGACGCTTCGAATGCCGATGCGCACGATACGGAATGGCAGATGGAGGACGGGCACTCGACAGCAGCGATGGCAGGCGGAACCCGAGCGGTTCAGTGGCAGGATGATGAGGATGAGCAAGATGAGAATGGTTGGAAAGCGAATGTACTGGAGCAATTTAAAGAGCCTGGATCGCAGTCTTCGCCACATGTACAGCGAGTAGGCCAGGCAGAGGACGAACCAGAATGGGAGAAAATTGCCGATACCAATGCGGACGCGGCTATACTCGCAGATTATGTTCCTGATGAAGAGCAAGAGCCGCCTAATAAGGATGAGGAGGACAATGACGACCTAGACGAGGAGTTCGATAGCGAGCTGCCTGTCACGAACATACCGACAAGTCCAGCGATTACACCGGATGAACCGGATAGCCTAGAGAGTCCGGGCAGCATCGTGAAGCCGCCCACGGAGAAGCCTTATATATTGCCTCCGCTAACGCTTCTGCAGAAGCCGAGCGGGAGCGGGAAGTCCGGCGATTCCGCGGATTCAATCGAGGCGCGTCGAAAGCTGGAGGCTACGCTGGAGAGCTTCGGCGTTCGAGCGAAGGTGCTTGATGTTGTAAGGGGACCTGCGGTTACGCGGTATGAAGTACAGCCTGCAACCGGCGTGAAAGTAAGCCGGATCGTAGGCTTAACCGATGATATCGCGCTTGCCTTGGCAGCGAAGGATATTCGGATGGAAGCGCCGATTCCGGGCAAGTCAGCCATCGGGATTGAGGTGCCGAATACCGAGGTTTCCGTCGTGACGATGCGCGAGGTCATGGAGACGCCTTCATTCCAGAACGCCAGCTCCAAGCTGTCGATTGCGTTCGGCCGCGATATTTCCGGTCAACCGATTGTCGGCAACTTGGCTAAGATGCCCCATTTGCTCGTAGCTGGTGCTACAGGCTCAGGTAAATCGGTTTGTATCAATGGCATTATTTCAAGCATTCTGTTCAAAGCGCGCCCAGATGAAGTGAAGCTGCTCATGATTGACCCGAAGATGGTTGAGCTCAATATGTACAATGGCATTCCACATCTTCTGGCTCCAGTAGTAACCGATCCGAGACGAGCATCACTCGCGCTTAAAAAAATTGTGGTCGAGATGGAGAAGCGGTATGAGCTATTCTCTAAGTCGGGAACACGGAACATTGAAGGTTACAATACGTTGATGGCAGATAATCCTGCGGCAGTGCTTCCATATATCGTTGTTATCGTGGACGAGCTTGCCGATCTCATGATGGTGGCTGCTAATGATGTAGAGGATTCGATTTGCCGTCTCGCGCAGATGGCGCGTGCATCCGGCATTCACTTGATTATCGCTACGCAGCGTCCATCAGTCGATGTTATTACAGGTCTTATTAAAGCGAACATCCCTTCGCGGATTGCATTCGGCGTTTCCTCGCAGGTGGACTCGCGTACGATTCTTGACTCTGTCGGCGCGGAGAAGCTTCTTGGCCGAGGAGATATGCTGTTCCTGCCTGTAGGCATGTCGAAGCCGATTCGTGTCCAAGGCGCATGGCTCTCCGATCAGGAGGTCGAATCTATCGTTGCTTATGCGCGCGGTCAAGGAGAAGCGGAATATAAAGAAGATCTCGTTCCCGAGATCGACGACAGTGTAACCGAGCCCGAAGAGATTCTCGATGAGCTGTACGATCAAGCGGTTCGGATCGTACTGGAGGCTAAGCAAGCTTCCGTCTCGCTGCTACAGCGGCGGATGCGGATTGGCTACACGCGCGCAGCAAGACTGATTGACCAGATGGAAGCACGCAGCATTGTCGGGCCGTACGAAGGCAGCAAGCCGCGTGAAGTCATGTTGACGCTGGATCAATATGACGCAGGAAAGATTAGCTCCTAATCCAGATTCGTGCATAATCATTCCCTTGATTTCTCATACTAGCCATATGCTTCGCTTGCTTAACGAAACCACTTGCAAGAGAAAGGCAGATTCTAGTGATGAGAAATCGTTTAATAACGGTGACCATCGTCATCGTCCTTCTGTTGTTTGGCGCATTTACGATCAAGCATGCTTCCTTTGGCAAGACAACCGAGACGTTCAGCAGTGCGATACTTAAGGTTGGCTCGTCCGGCAAAGACGTAAAGGAGCTGCAAGGCCGCCTGAAGGCGCTCGGTTTTTTCGACGGAGCGATAGACGGTGTGTTCGGTACGAAGACGAAAAATTCAGTGACTTGGTTTCAATGGAAGTTCGGCATAAAAGCCGACGGCGTTGTAGGCGCCAAGACGAAGCTGAAGCTGTGGGAAGCAACAAAGGATTGGAAGCCGACAGCTGAGAGCTCCGGCAGCGGCAGTACTGGAACAGGTACTTCACCGCCTGCAAGCTCCGACTCTACTGATCTTAGCAAGTCGAATAAGCTTGGACTTAGTGCGAATGATCTGAAACTGATGGCAAATGCGGTGTATGGCGAATCACGCGGCGAGCCTTATATCGGCCAGGTGGCGGTGGCAGCAGTCATTCTAAACCGGGTGAAGTCGCCGAGCTTCCCGAACACGGTGTCCGGCGTTATTTTTCAACCGGGGGCATTTACGGCTGTAGCGGACGGACAAATTTGGCTGACACCGAATGAGAATGCGAAGAAGGCCGTTCAAGATGCCATAAACGGCATGGATCCAACCGGAGGCTGTATCTATTACTTCAATCCGGAGACAGCAACATCGAAGTGGATTTGGTCGCGTCCACAGGTCAAAACAATCGGCAAACATATTTTCTGCATGTAGCAATTACGGGAGCAGCCTGCATTCGACCGCAGGTTGCTTCTTCCATTTCCAATCGGGTAGAATGGAATAGAAGTTTGGGAAATGGAATAGATTGACTTTATAAACTTGAGCGGAAGGGGACGTCACGAGCGTGAGCAACTCTCCATTTCAACGAGGTCAGCTGAATCGAATTCGTCTGCATGTATTGCCGACACAGCGCTTCAAGACCTTCTCGATTTCTTTATACGCAGGTCTGCCTCTAACGGAAGAAACCGTTACATCGGTAGCCCTAGTACCGTTTATCCTTCGCAGGGGAACGGCATCTACACCAGAAACTATCGCGTTTCGCGAGCGGCTGGACGATCTGTACGGCGCAGGCTTCGGCTTTGATGTTTATAAGCGCGGCGATGCTCAGATTGTACAATTCCGCATGGATGTCATCAATGATAAGTTCGTCTCATCGAACCAACCGCTGCTTGCGGCATCGCTGAAGCTGCTCGGCGAAGTGCTGACAGAGCCGACACTCGAGAACGGCCATCTGCGTTCGAAGTATGTCGAAGCGGAGAAAGAAACGCTGCGCAAGCGGCTGGAAGCGATTATTAATGACAAAATCAGATATGCGGCAGAGCGTTGCCTAGAAGTGATGTGCGAGGATGAACCGTATCGGCTTCACCCTCTTGGCAAGCTTGAGGATATCGAAGGCATTACACCGGCGTCGATCACGGCTGCGTACCGTGATTGGCTGTCCAAAGCTGCTTTCGACCTCTATGTCGTTGGGGATACGTCGCTGGAAGAAGTGAAAGCGCTCGTAGCTGAAGCGTTCCATCATAATGATGGTGAGCCGGCGGATTACGAACTCCCTGTCGTGAGTAAGCCTGTAGGCCAAGTTCGTAACGTTGTCGAGCGGATGGAGGTAACGCAAGGCAAGCTTAATTTGGGCCTGCGTATTAATACCGCCTATGGGGACGACGATTACCCTGCAGCGCTCATGTACAATGGCATACTCGGCGGATACCCGCATTCGAAGCTGTTCCTGAACGTACGGGAGAAAGCGAGTCTCGCTTACTATGCCGCATCCCGTCTTGATGGGCATAAAGGCATCTGCACAATCCAATCAGGGATCGAGTTCGCCAACTATGAGAAGGCGACAACCATTATTCAAGAGCAGCTTGAAAGCATGCGCATCGGCTCTTATACCGATCTGGAGATGAATCAGACGAAAGCGATGATCGCGAACCATTTGCGCGAGCTGCAAGACTCCGCGAATGAGATGATCGGATTTGATTTCAATGCGATTCTCTCGAAGCGGGAGCGCTCGGCTCAGCAGCTGCTCGAGCAAGTTCAGGCAGTAACGGCTGAACAGATCGCTGCGATTGCGAAGAAGACTGAGCTTGATACGATCTATTTCCTACGTGATCGGAAGGAGGGTTAATAGATGGAGACGTTAGCTTACCCAGGCGTTCAAGAGAAGCTGTATCGTGAAGTAATGCCAAACGGTCTGGAAGTCGTCGTTCTGCCGAAGCAAGGGTTTAGCAAAACCTATGCGACGTTTGCAACGAAATACGGCTCCATTGATAACCGTTTCGCAGTTGGCGAACAGACGCCGATTTCCGTACCGGACGGAATAGCCCACTTCCTGGAGCACAAAATGTTCGAGGAGCCGACAGGTGATATTTTTGCGACCTTCGCATCACAGGGCGCTTCAGCGAATGCGTTTACAAGCTTTGACAGGACTGTCTATCTGTTCTCGGCAACCGAGCAAATTGATGCGAACCTGCGGACGCTTATCGACTTTGTTCAGAACCCTTACTTCACAGACGAGAATGTCGAGAAGGAGAAAGGCATCATTGAGCAAGAAATCAATATGTACCGGGACAATGCGGACTGGCGCGTGTATTTCGGATTAATAGATGCACTGTACCACAAGCATCCGATTCATATTGATATTGCGGGAACAGTCGAGTCTATTTATCAAATTGATAAAGAAACGCTGTACCGCTGCTACGAAACGTTCTACCATCCGTCGAATATGTTCCTCTTCGTGGTGGGTGGAATAGAGCCTGAAGCTGTTATGCAGCTGGTTCGTGAGAATCAGGCTGCGAAGAGCTTTGAGCCGCAAGGTGAAATTGCCAGATTCTTCGATGCAGAACCGGAGACGGTAAAGATAGCTCGCAAGACGACGGAACTTCCAGTGTCCATGCCTAAGTGCATGATCGGCTTCAAGGAAGCTCGCGGTTCGAAAGATCCAACAGAGCTGCTTCGCACCGAACTGACGACGAAGCTGATGCTTGAGGCGCTGCTCGGCTCGAGTTCGCCGATTTATCATGCGCTGTACGATGACAATCTTATCTCCGATTCGTTTGGGCATGAGTTCAACAGTAGCGAGGACTATGCGTTCTCCGTCGTTGGTGGCGAAACACGGGACCCGGATGAGCTCATTCGCAGACTGCGTGAGGCGATCGAGGGCGCTAAGGCGAGCGGCCTTGATAAAGCGACTTTCGAAAGGACGAAACGAAAGAAGATTGGCGGCTACTTGCGTATGCTCAACTCCCCTGAGGCAATTGCCGGAGAATTTACGCGGTATCGGTTCCGTGGTGCTGACTTGTTCAAGCTTGTACCCGTGTATGAAGATATCACACTGGATGAAGCGAATGCGCGGCTGCGCAGTCATTTCGACTGGAACCGAATGGCAGTATCCATTGTAGCGAAAGAAGCGAAGTGAAAACATTAAAGGAAATGACGGTTCTTGTAACTGGGGGAAGCCGAGGCATCGGCGCGGCAATTGCGCGCCGGTTCGCCTCGGAGAACATGAACGTCGTCATTCACTATAATCAAGCGCATGAAGCGGCGAACGAAACTGCTCGCACCTGCATGCGTCTTGGCGCTGCCAATGTATTGACCGTAACGGCAGATATTCGTTCTAGAGAACAGCTCACTCGGATGCGAGAGAAGCTGGAGCAGCGCGGCATGATGCCGGACATCGTCGTGAACAATGCTGGCATTGCGCATTACAGCATGCTTGCCGACGTGACGGATGAGGTATGGGATGAAGTGATGGATGTGAATTTGAAGGGCATGTTCCTCTGCACACAGCTGTTCATGCCGGCAATGATCTCACAGCGCTTCGGCCGTATCATTAATGTATCGTCGATCTGGGGGATGTCGGGCGCTTCGTGTGAAGTGCTCTATTCAACGAGCAAGGGCGGCATGAACGCTTTTACGAAAGCGTTGGCTAAGGAGCTCGCCCCATCAGGCGTGACGGTTAATGCCGTCGCTCCAGGTGCTGTCGATACCGTCATGTTGGACAACCTGAACGCTGAAGAGAAAAGCGCCTTGGAGTCGGAAATTCCTCTCGGACGCTTTGCGCAGCCTGAAGAAATTGCATCGCTCGTTTATTTTCTGGCGCTGCCCGAGTCAGCTTATATTACCGGTCAGATCATCAGTCCGAACGGCGGCTGGCTAACCTAAAGGTTGATTGTTGTATAAGAAGGACGCTTTGCGTGTAAAATACGATTGTTGCCGAGTAACGGCTAACGCGCAAAGGAGGAACGAACAAATGTCAACTGTCCTTTCTAATTACGACACTTGGAAAAACTTCTTGAATGATCGTGTTTCACAGGCTAAAGGAATGGGTTTGAACGAAGATACGATTGCGAATCTTGCTTATGAGATCGGCTCCTTCCTTGGGGAAAAGGTCGATCCTAAGAACGAGCAGGAACGGGCAATTAAAGAGCTATGGGATGTCGGCGATGAGTCAGAGCGTAAAACGATTGCAGGCCTGATGGTCAAGCTTGTCCAGCAATCGTAAACGTTCATTCAGAAAAGTTAGGCGTGAAACTTATAGTTTCTGAATGATTCGGAAAAGCCTCCCGCTAGTGGAGGCTTTTCTGTAATGTTTTGATGAGTTGCAGGATATTGACGAATATTGTAGAATAATGTTTTTAGAGCCGCATTATCCTTTTTATACTTAAATAGAGGTGTCCTATGGAGTTCAAACAGTGGTACATGGAATATAAAATACATAAGAACCGTCCTGGTCTGCTTGGCGACATTGCTTCGCTGCTCGGGATGCTTGAAGTCAATATCCTTACAATCAACGGCGTAGAGAACCGTACGCGCGGCATGCTGCTCCAAACAAATGATGATGAGAAAATCGAAATTCTCGGCCGTATGCTCGAGAAGGTTGACAATATTACCGTTCTGAAGCTTCGTGAGCCAAAGCTTGTTGATATTCTTGCTGTTCGCCATGGTCGCTACATTGAGCGCGATTCGGACGACCGCAAGACGTTCCGCTTCACGCGCGATGAGCTTGGTATGCTCGTTGATTTCCTTGGCGAGGTGTTTAAACGGGAAGGCAATCAATTGATCGGTTTGCGCGGAATGCCGCGCGTAGGGAAGACAGAATCCATCATTGCGGGCAGTGTTTGCTCCAATAAACGTTGGACGTTTGTTTCATCTACTTTGCTTCGCCAGACCGTGCGCAGCCAGCTGTCGGAAGAGGAAATGACGCCAAACAACATTTTTATTATTGATGGCATTGTAAGTACAATCAGATCGAATGAGAAGCATCATGCACTCCTTCATGAAATAATGGCGATGCCTTCGACGAAGGTTATTGAGCATCCGGATATTTTCGTTAAGGAATCTTCCTTTGAATACAGCGATTTCGATTACATTATCGAGCTTCGCAATACACCGGATGAGGAAATTTCATACGAGAAGTTTACGATGGGGTATGACGATTTCTAAACTAAGGAGGTGTGGTCATGTCGGATTTAGGCGCTCTGCTGCGGAAGGCAAGGGAGCAGCGCAATCTGTCACTGGATGATATCCAGGAATTAACGAAAATTCGCAAACGCTATCTCGAAGCGATTGAGGACGGCAATTATAAAGTGCTGCCTGGATCTTTTTATGTGCGTGCATTTGTGAAAAACTATTCGGAAGCGGTCGGCTTAGATGCTGAAGAGGTGCTTCGCTTATATACCAATGAAATCCCTTCAAGCGCTCCGGAGCAAGTGATTGAACCCGTTCAGCGGCCACGCCGGGCGCAATCTCATTCATCTGACCGTCTTAGTCGGTGGGGCTTTCGCGCGCTAATGTGGTCATTCCTGCTTCTGATCGCGGTATTGGTCTATGTCTATGCGATTAAGCAGCCGGACAAGGACAAGGTCAATTCGGCGGACCAGACGAAGATGACGGATCAGACGAAGCCGCCTGAGACGACACCAGATAAGGATACGGTTAAGAACAATACCGATACTGATCAAACAACGACGGATAATTCGACAGACGGTCAAACGAACAATGTTACAACGCCTCCAAAAGACGAAACGCCACCGGTCGAACAGACGACACCGCCTCCACCAACAACAACGTTGGCATTGGACCGTTCAAGCGGAACTGTTGACTTCTATACCGTAGCTCCGGCAGGCAAGCATACCGTTACTTTTACTGCAACCGGTCGCGTGTGGGTCGGCATCAAGAGCAAGAACCGCAGCGGAAAATATATTTATCAGAAGCAGTTTGATACAGCAGGAGGAACGGAAACCTTTGAGGTGGACGGACCTGCCTATGTGAATGTAGGGCGAGCTGATTATGTTGAAGTGACCGTCGACGGCGTTGCACTCGTTGATGGCAATAAAGCGAATCCGCGCAGAATGCAGCTGAATATGGCTGAAACGACGACTGAGACGCCTGCGGGAACGCAAAAGGAGACAACGGAGACTCCTGCAACGCAATGAAGAAGGGCATTCTTCCTGGCAATGTCAGGGGTGAATGCCTTTTCTTGCGGATAAAGATGAGTTATAATGTTTTTCATGAAAAAGATGTAGAGGAGTTGCAATGAAACATGGCAGAGAATGCGTTTGATATTGTATCGAAAGTCGATATGCAAGAACTGAACAATGCAATTACACAAGCGCTGCGTGAAATCGAGACGCGCTTTGATTTCAAGAACAGCAAGAGTAGCATCGAACTTGAGAAGGAAGATATTGTTGTCGTCTCCGATGATGAGTACAAGCTGAAGAGCGTTATCGATATTTTGCAATCCAAAATGATCAAGCGCGGCGTTCCGATCAAGAACATGGAGTTCGGTAAAGTTGAGGGCGCTTCTGCAGGAACAGTCAGACAGAAGATTAAGCTGAAGCAAGGCATCGAGCAAGATATTTCGAAGAAGATCAATACGCTTATTCGTGACTCAAAGCTGAAAGTGAAGAGCCAGATTCAAGGCGATTCCATCCGTGTTACTGGCAAGAGCCTTGATGATTTGCAAGCCGTTATGGCGATGCTAAGAGGGGCGGATTTACAGATTGACCTGCAATTTACGAACTACCGTTAGTGAAAGTTATGTTAAACTAAAGTCCTGATTTGCCGCGTTTCGCGCAGGCAAGTAGGGCTTTTTCCTTTTTTGACACTGTAAATGCCTTGTATTATACTTGTTAGGATAGCTTTTCGGAGGGGTTTGGGGGATATAATGACAGAACGAGTTAAAGTAGTAACGTTAGGTTGTGAGAAAAATCTCGTGGATTCGGAGATTATGTCCGGATTAATCGATGCGCGCGGCTACCAGTTAGTCGATCAGGCGGATGACGCTACGGTTATTATTGTGAACACTTGCGGTTTTATTGATGCAGCAAAGGAAGAATCGGTCAATACGATTCTTGATATGGCTGAATTTAAACAAACGGGACGTCTGAAGGCCCTTATCGTTTCCGGTTGTTTGACTCAGCGCTACAAGAAGCAGCTCATGGAAGAAATGCCTGAAATTGATGGGATTGTCGGAACAGGCGATTTCCACCACATTACAGATATTGTCGATGAAGCTCTTAACGGTAAACGTCCGGTGAAGGTAGGCAATCCAGCATTCGACTATGACCAGAAGCTTCCGCGTCTTGTTACGACGCCGCGTTACACCGCCTATGTGAAGATTGCTGAGGGCTGTGATAATGCATGTACCTTCTGTTCGATCCCGATTATGCGTGGTAAATTCCGCAGTCGTTCGATGGAGTCGATTGTTGCGGAAGTGCAGCAGCTTGCAGATCAGGGCGTGAAGGAAGTCAGCCTCATAGCGCAAGACTCGACGAACTACGGTACGGACCTGTACGATAAATTTATGCTGCCAGAGCTGCTGAACCGCGTCAGCGAAGTAGAAGGCATCGCGTGGGTGCGTCTGCACTATGCATACCCTGGCTTCTTCTCGGACGAGCTGATTGAGACAATCGCTTCGAACGACAAAGTGTGCAACTACATTGATATGCCGCTGCAGCACAGCGAGGATTCGATTCTGAAGCGGATGCGCCGCCCAGGCCGTCAGACGGATACGCGTGCGCTAGTTCAGCGCATTCGTTCACGTATCCCGGATGTAGCGCTCCGCACATCGATTATCGTCGGCTTCCCTGGCGAAACCGAAGAGGATTTCGAGCGCCTGTGCGATTTTGTGCGCGAGATGAAGTTTGATCGTCTTGGCGTGTTCACTTATTCTCCGGAAGAGGATACACCTGCCGTTCGTTTGCCGAACGAGGTGCCGGATGATGTGAAGGAATGGCGTTCCAATACACTAATGGAAATTCAGCGCGAAGTGTCCAAAGAGCTGAACGGCAAACATATCGGCAAAGAGATCGACGTGCTTGTTGAACGCTATGATGGCCGCAGCGATGTATATGTTGGCCGTTCTGCCTACGATGCGCCAGAGATTGACGGTGAAGTATTTATTACGAAATGCAAAGCCGCTATCGGCGAAATTCAAAGAGTGCGCATCACGCACGCTTATGAGTTTGATATGTCCGGGGAGGGACTATCGTGAATTTAGCCAATCGTATTACGCTTGTCCGCATCTTTTTGGTTCCGATCATCATGGTGCTGCTCTTAATTAATGTAGATTTGAAGCCGCTAACGATTTCTGGCTCCGATTTCTCCATTACTTGGAATCAAATTTTGGCTGCGCTTGTCTTCATTATTGCAGCGAGTACAGATGGTCTGGATGGCTATATTGCGCGTAAAAATAAGATTGTAACGAATTTGGGCAAATTGCTTGATCCGCTAGCGGACAAGCTGCTCGTCGCTGCAGTGCTTATTTCGCTTGTTGAGATGTCCAAGCTGGATGCTTGGATTGCAATTGTGATTATTAGCCGCGAGTTCGCTGTAACCGGGCTTCGCCAAATTGCGCTGCTTGAAGGCTCTGTACTTGCAGCGAGCAAATGGGGCAAGTGGAAGACGGCTGTGCAAATTACGATGATTATCGCGCTCCTGCTGAACAACTTTCCGTTTACGTTTGTGGATTTCCCGTTTGACATCATTGCCAGCTATGCTGCTGCATTGATCACGGTTTATTCCGGAATCGATTATTTCGTCAAGAATAAGAATTTGATTCCGATCAATGAATAGTTCGCTCTCCAAAAAGTAAGCTTGCATATAGCATCGCTTCTTCTGAATAATAGAAGAGGTGATGCTTTGTTTGTCTTATTGCCAGTTATCGATAAATGTATCTACATAAGAATGGAGTTGTTGAGATGCGTGCTGAAATTATCGCAGTCGGGACGGAGCTGCTGCTCGGCCAGACGGTGAACACGAATGCGACGTACTTATCGCAAGGGCTTGCGGAGCTTGGAATTGATGTTTACTTTCAGACGGTTGTCGGCGACAATGCCGGGCGAATTCGCCAAGCGATTGAGCTCGCGCGCACAAGAGCCGATCTGATTCTTTTCACAGGGGGACTTGGCCCGACGCAGGATGACCTGACGAAGGATGCGCTTGCCGCTTATTTGAACCGTGCAATCGAGCTGCACCAGCCGTCTATGGACACAATCGTGGAGCTGTTCACATCACGGGGCATTCATATGGTTGAGAGCAACCGCAGACAGGCACATCTGATTGAAGGCAGTGATCCGCTTAAGAATGATGCGGGGCTGGCTGTCGGTAACGCGCTGAGCGAGGATGGCACTCATTATGTGCTGCTGCCAGGTCCGCCGCGCGAGATGAAAGTGATGTTTGATGGTCCGGCGAAGGCGTGGATCCGCTCTATCATGGGCGAGGAGCGCAAGCTGTTCTCGCGCCAGCTGATGTTCGCCGGAATCGGCGAATCGAGCCTTGAGGAAGAGCTGATCGACCTGATTAATGCGCAGACAGATCCTTCGATTGCGCCGTATGCGAAGGATGGCGAAGTTGCAATTCGGATCTCGACGAAAGCGCTGGACCAAGCGGAAGCTGATGCGCGGCTGGATGCGACAGAGGCGCAGATTAAGACGCGCGTTGGGAAGCATCTGTACGCTCGCGAGGATATTCCGCTAGAGGAGGCGGTCATTAGGCTGCTGCGTGCTTCCACGCGGACGCTGGCCAGCGCAGAGAGCCTCACAGGCGGTCTGTTCGCGCAGCTGCTCACGCAAATTCCAGGCAGCAGCGGCGAGTTTGCCGGCGGCGTCGTGACATACACGAACTTGATGAAGCACAAGCTACTGAGTATCCCGATGTCCCAGCTGGAGGGGACAGATGCTCCAGGTGCGGTCAGCGAGTCCACCGCTGCGCTTATGGCGGAGCGGGTGCGTGAGCTGGCAGACAGCGACTTCGGCGTGTCGCTGACGGGCGTTGCGGGTCCGGCCGAGTCCGAGGGCAAGCCGGTTGGCCTTGTTTATTTCGGGCTGGCGGAGCGAGGCAAACCTACATGTGTTTTCACCGCTAAGTTGAGCGGCAATCGCGGCATTATTCGACTGCGTGCAGCGAAGTCGCTGATGTACCGGGTCTGGCAAGCACTAAGCGGAGCAGAGGAGAATTAGCTAGCGGTTATGGTTTAAATAAGGCTTGCCAACTTGCTGGCGAATCGACTATAATCGACATTAGTTACCGGAAGAACCGTGGCGAAGATTACTTTGCTGCGGTTCTTTTTTTCTCCTTTTTGGCCAAAAGAGAAAAATAAGAATATATGTTCGTAAAAACTCTTGTCAAAGCGATAGAAACAAGGTATCATAAAAGTATAAATCATGAAGGATGTGAGTTCGTTGGCAGATCGTAAAGCCGCACTCGAAATGGCGCTTCGTCAAATAGAGAAGCAATTTGGTAAGGGCTCTATTATGAAGCTCGGTGAATCTACTCATATGCAAGTTGAAACTGTATCCAGCGGTGCGCTGGCATTAGATATTGCACTTGGAATTGGCGGGTTCCCACGGGGCCGTATTATTGAAGTTTATGGTCCAGAATCTTCCGGTAAAACAACCGTTGCGCTGCACGCAATCGCAGAAGTTCAACGTGCAGGTGGACAAGCTGCTTTTATTGATGCCGAGCATGCGCTCGATCCATCCTATGCAAGCAAGCTTGGCGTAAACATTGACGAGCTATTGCTTTCCCAACCGGATACTGGGGAGCAAGGCCTTGAAATCGCTGAAGCGCTCGTTCGCAGCGGTGCAGTTGATATCGTTGTCGTTGACTCTGTTGCAGCACTCGTTCCGAAGGCGGAAATCGAAGGCGATATGGGCGACTCCCACGTAGGTCTACAAGCTCGTCTGATGTCGCAGGCGCTTCGTAAGCTGTCCGGTGCGATTAGCAAATCGAAGACGATTACGATCTTCATCAACCAGCTTCGCGAGAAAGTCGGCGTAATGTTCGGTAACCCTGAGACGACGCCAGGCGGCCGTGCGTTGAAGTTCTACTCCACGATCCGACTTGATGTGCGCCGTATTGAGTCTGTTAAGCAAGGTAACGACATTGTCGGTAACCGGACTCGTATTAAAGTTGTAAAGAACAAAGTTGCTCCTCCATTTAAACAAGCAGAAGTCGATATTATGTACGGAGAGGGCATTTCCAAAGAGGGAAGTCTCGTTGATATCGGCGTCGAGCTGGAGATTATCCAGAAGAGCGGCGCTTGGTTCTCCTACAATGGCGAGCGTCTCGGCCAAGGTCGTGAGAATGCGAAACAGTTCTTGAAGGATCACCGCGATATTGCAGCGGTCATTGATAAGCTAATCCGCGAAGCAAGCAATGTGGCAGCGGCGGCGGCAGGGAATGAACCTGTAAGCCAAGACGACGATGATGATTTCGAGGACGAATTGGACTTGGAAGTGGAATAAATCTCCGTTGACTTATGTCAATTGGTAAATAGAGAAGCACCTGTCAGCAGGTGCTTCTCTATTTTTGTAGGTTTTGGATTGTGTAGGTTTTGGCAATAGTGGAAGGAGGAATTCGGTGTTAATTATTACCGGTGTGGAGCAGGATCGCAAATTAAAGCAAAGGTACCATTTATTTGTAAATAATTCGCAGGAACCTTATATCAATGTACATGAAGACTTGCTCATAAAGTTTCGGCTGTTCAAGGATCGCGAGATCCATGCGGACGAGCTGAAGGAGATTGTAGAAGAAGATAGCCGGCACCGCGCCTATATAACGGCGCTCGCGTACCTTGGAGCGAGGCAAAGGACGGAGAAGGAGATACTGCGCTATCTAGCTAAGAAAGAAATCGATGCCGAGGTGGCTGCGAAGGCGATTGTTCGACTGACGCAGGAAGGTTTGGTGAACGATAACCAATACGCGAACATGTATGCGTCAGAGAAGATGAGAACTCAGCTGAAAGGCAGACGCCTTCTTCAGCAAGAGCTGCAGCAGCGCGGCATCTCCAAGGATATGGCGAAGCAAGCTTCACAGGAGCTGAGCGCGGAATCGGAGCTCGAGGTCGCGGTTCGGGCGGCCAACAAGAAATGGCCTTATATTAAGGGCGAGCCGCGGGAGAGGAAGCAGAAGCTGGCTGCGTTTCTGCTGCGCCGCGGGTTTCCGATGAGCGTTGTGCGGGAAGCGGTCAAAGCTGCTGCGCAGCGGATGGAAGATGATGAAGATGGGCACATGCTTGACAATTGATTTTCACAACAGATAAAATGAGTTTGTATTATACATTTCTAGAATCGATTTTCCTTCCAAAAATTGATTCGAACCCATTATTTCCGTCAATTAAGTAATGTACGTATCGGGTTAAAAACCGGCTGTGAAAAAAACAAATACTATTCCCAAGCGTTTGCTTAGGTGAGCAACAAGGAGGTGAGAAGATGCCAGTATGGTTAGGTATACTGATCGCTCTCGTTGTTGGTGTAATTTTCTTTGGTGTCGGTTATTTTATTCGCAAATCGATCGCCGAGGCCAAAATTTCAAGCGCCGAGCAGGCCGCTAGTCAAATTATTGACAATGCGAGGAAAGAAGCCGAAGCGCTTAAGAAAGAAACGGTCCTCGAAGCGAAAGATGAAGTCCACAAGCTCCGTACCGAAGCTGAGAAAGACATTCGCGAACGTCGCAATGAGGTACAGCGTCTTGAAAGACGACTGATTCAGAAAGAAGAGTCGTTGGATAAAAAGATAGAAGCGCTGGAACGCAAAGAAGAACAAGTAGCCAACAAAGAGAAGCGGATCGAGGAAACACAAGAACAAATCGATTCCCTTTACAAGCAGCAGCTTAGTGAGCTGGAACGTATCTCTAACTTGACGATGGAGGATGCGAAACAGATCATCCTGACTAACGTTGAACAAGAGGTTCGCCACGAAACTGCCCAAATGATTAAAGAGATCGAGCAGCAAGCGAAGGAAGAAGCGGATAAGAAGGCACGTGACATTATCTCGCTCGCTATCCAACGCTGTGCAGCTGATCACGTGGCTGAAACTACGGTATCCGTAGTTGCATTGCCAAATGAAGAAATGAAAGGCCGCATTATCGGACGTGAAGGCCGCAACATTCGCGCACTGGAAACGTTGACCGGTATCGATCTCATTATTGACGATACACCGGAAGCGGTCATCTTGTCTGGTTTCGATCCAATTCGCCGTGAAATTGCTCGTACTTCCCTCGAGAAGCTCGTTGCAGATGGTCGTATCCATCCTGCACGGATTGAGGAAATGGTTGAGAAGTCACGTAAAGAAGTGGACGAACGTATCCGTGAATACGGAGAGCAGGCGACTTATGAAGTTGGTGTGCATGGCTTGCATCCAGATCTCATTAAAATTTTAGGCCGCCTCAAATATCGTACAAGCTATGGTCAGAACGTGCTCAAGCACTCCATGGAAGTCGCTTATTTGTCAGGTCTCATGGCAGCAGAGCTGGGTGAAGACATTACGCTTGCAAGACGTGCAGGTTTGCTGCATGATATCGGCAAAGCGCTCGATCATGAAGTGGAAGGCTCACATGTCGAGATCGGCGTAGAGCTTGCCAAGAAATACAAAGAGCATCCTGTTGTTATCAACAGTATCGCTTCCCACCACGGCGATTGCGAAGCAACATCGGTTATCGCAATGCTTGTCGGCGCAGCAGATGCGTTGTCGGCGGCACGGCCTGGTGCAAGAAGAGAGACGCTCGAAACGTATATTAAACGTCTGGAGAAGCTTGAAGGCATTTCCGAATCGTTCGAAGGTGTTGAGAAGTCGTATGCGATCCAAGCAGGCCGCGAGGTTCGCGTTATGGTTCAACCGGAGAAGATCGACGATACCGAAGCATTCCGCTTAGCGCGTGATATTACGAAGAAGATCGAGAGTGAACTCGATTACCCAGGGCATATTAAAGTTACAGTTATCCGCGAGACGCGGGCTGTCGAATACGCCAAATAACTTTCATAGCAATGAACTAGAAAAGTGGCTGCTTGCGGCCACTTTTCTAGTCTTAAAATATAAGCAAAGAATAGGTTTTTCCTATACTTTGCTTGTATTTTCATGCGAAACGTTAGCTGTATTCGTCACAGAACGGAAACAGCCGTTTACGCTCGGATTAGAGAGGTTTGATGAAATGAACGTATTGTTTATTGGTGATATTGTTGGCAGCGTAGGACGTACCGCAGTGAAGAAGGTACTGCCTGCATTGCAGTCAAAATACAACCCGCACATCATCATAGCGAACGGGGAGAATGCAGCAGCAGGAAGAGGCATTACAGCTGCGATTGTGAAAGAGCTGCTCGATGCAGGCGTACACGGGATTACGATGGGTAACCATACGTGGGACAACAAAGATATTTTCGAGTGGATTGATGATCAACCGCGCATTGTAAGGCCAGCGAACTATGTTGAAGGCTTGCCGGGCCAAGGTGCAACGATTATTAAAGCGAACGGCAAGGAGCTTGCTATCGTGAACCTGCAAGGCCGGACATTTCTGCCGCCAATCGATTGCCCATTCCGCAAGGCGGATGAACTGATTGAGCAGTTGCAGCAGAAGACGAAGAACATTCTTGTTGATTTCCATGCTGAAGCGACTTCGGAGAAAATCGCGATGGGCTGGTATCTGGATGGACGAGCCTCGATCGTTGTCGGTACACATACGCATGTGCAGACGAATGATGATACGATTCATCCAGGCGGTACAGCCTTCTTGACGGACGTTGGTATGGTCGGTCCGAAGAATGGTGTACTCGGCATGGATCGCGATGCAGTGCTACATAGGTTCCTGACGCAATTGCCGACGCGGTTCGTCGTTGACGAAGGCGACTGGCATTTCCATGCGATTGTCGTGGATATCGACGACGCGACTGGTAAGGCACGCAAAATCCAGAAGGTCCGTTTAACGGAGACGGATTGGCTGCTCATGTAGCAGCCTTTTTTTCTTTTTAGAGCCTTTTCGTCATCGACCGCAATGCTACCCTATTAAAATTTGCACAATTCAGAAGATTTTGCTAACTAGGCATGAAAATAAGAAGGAATTATTTCACCTCTCTCGAATACTATCTAAATAGCAGTATTCATCCATCATTCCCGAGGAGGTATACTTTCCATGGATGTCTTAAAAGTTTCAGCAAAGTCCAATCCAAATTCTGTTGCAGGGGCGCTTGCAGGCGTATTACGCGAACGCGGCGCGGCTGAATTACAAGCAATCGGGGCTGGTGCGTTGAATCAAGCGGTAAAGGCGGTAGCGATCGCAAGGGGGTTTGTCGCTCCGAGCGGTGTGGATCTAATCTGTATCCCAGCGTTCACAGACATTATAATTGACGGTGAAGATCGGACGGCTATTAAGCTGATCGTGGAACCGAGATAGTGCAATAGGAGCTTAAATATAAGTGCAATTTAATGGACCTGTTTACGACGTAGGCAGGTTTTTTTGCGTTAACCGGCTGGGGCTGCTTATCAAAAGGGAGGCGTTCAGTAAGATGGCTAATTTAAATAGTGCTGATTTTCATTGTGATGTGCTGTGGAAGCTGTTAGAGGATCCTTCGCTTTCATTCGAGCAGGATGCCACGAACGCGCTGGACGTAACGTTGCCGAGACTGCGGCAGGCGGGGGCAGTGCTGCAGACGTTTGCAATCTACGTATCGGATCGGACGGAGAAATCCATGATTCCGATTCTGCGAAGCATCGATCTGTTCCATCGAAAGGTGCTTTCAGCGCCAGATATGACCTTTGTGCGTTCGTCAGATGATGCGGCTAAGCTGCAGAGCAGCGGCAAGATCGGCGCTATGCTCTCGCTTGAAGGGGTGGACGGGCTCCAAGGCGATCTCGCGATGCTTCGCATTCTGTTTGCACTTGGCGTCAGGGCCGTCGGACTCACATGGAATCATGCCAACTGGGCAGCTGACGGTGTGATGGAGCCAAGAGGAGGCGGCTTAACAAAAAAAGGCCGCGCCTTAGTAGAAGAATGTAATAGATTGGGTATAATGGTTGATGTGTCGCATTTGAGCGACCGCGCATTTTGGGACGTGCTCCATCTGTCTACGAAGCCGGTCATTGCTTCCCATTCCAATTGTCGGACGATTTGCCCGCATCCACGCAACCTGGCTGATGATCAGCTGTCGGCGCTGCTTGCCGCAGGAGGTATGGTTGGGGTTACTTTCGTGCCGCATTTTGTCGCCTCTCATCATCCTGTACAAATTACTGACGTGCTGCGTCACATAGAGCGAATATGCGAGCTAGGCGGGATAGAACAGCTTATGTTCGGTTCAGACTTCGACGGTATTGAAGAGCACGTTCACGGACTTGCGCATCCTGGCGAGGTAGAACAGCTGCAAAAGGCACTATTGTCGCATTATTCAGAATCAACCGTAGCCGGATTCTGTTCGGGCAATTTGCTCCAATTTCTAGTAAAGCATCTGCCTGAATGAACGGTTAGGGGATTCCATTCTGTTTGTGATATGGATATAATCGAAAAGAACTATGCTATAAATCCGAGATTTCTACTTGCATTTTACTACTTTGGGACATAAAATTTATGTGACTGTTAAAAAGTTTTAATATTTTATTAACATTCAGCTTGTATACGTTTCACTCATAGTCATGTCTGAATGTTCACCGCACAAAACTAATGTCGAACATATTGCAGGTTCATCAAAAGAGGAGATGGGCATTTTGATTAGTCAATTGTCTTGGAAAATCGGGGGACAACAAGGGGAAGGCGTAGAAAGTACCGACCGTATTTTCTCGACAGCATTGAACCGTTTGGGTTACTACTTGTATGGATACCGTCATTTCTCGTCCCGTATTAAGGGCGGTCATACGAATAATAAAATCCGGATCAGCACGAAACCGATGCTAGCCATCTCGGATGATTTGGACATCCTGGTTGCGTTCGACCAAGAAAGCATTGATCTGAATGCGCATGAGCTTCGTCCAGGCGGGGTAGTCGTGGCGGACGCGAAGTTCAATCCGACGCTGCCAGAGGGCATCAACGCTCGTCTGTTCCCCGTTCCGATCACTTCGATCGCGGAAGAGCTTGGCACATCCCTTATGAAGAACATGGTGGCATCCGGCGCGTCTTGGGCGCTGCTAGGCCTGCCAGTAGATGTATTTAATAAAGCAGTAGAAGAAGAGTTCGGCCGTAAAGGTCCGGCAATCGTAGAGAAGAACATTGAAGCGGTTAAACGCGGCTCTGACTTCGTACTTGAGCTGGCAGGCGGACCTCTGGAAGAGTTCCAACTGGAACCAGCTGACGGCAAACAGAAGCTGTTCATGATCGGTAACGAAGCGATTGGCCTTGGCGCTGTAGCTGGCGGCTGCCGTCTGATGAGCGCATATCCGATTACTCCGGCCTCAGAGGTCATGGAGTACCTGATTAAGAAGCTTCCTAAGTTCGGCGGCACGGTCGTTCAAACGGAAGACGAGATCGCTGCAGTAACGATGGCAATCGGCGCGAACTATGCAGGCGTTCGTACGATGACCGCTTCAGCAGGCCCTGGCCTGTCGCTCATGATGGAAGCGATCGGTCTTGCTGGTATGACAGAAACTCCGCTTGTAATCGTAGATACGCAGCGTGGGGGCCCTTCAACAGGCTTGCCGACGAAGCAAGAGCAATCCGACTTGAACGCAATGGTATACGGTACGCATGGTGAAATTCCGAAGATCGTAATCGCGCCTGCTACTTTGGAAGATTGCTTCTATGACACCATTGAATCTTTCAACCTCTCGGAGCAATACCAAGTACCGGTTATTCTCATGACTGACCTTCAGCTCTCGCTTGGTAAGCAATCTTGCGAACCGCTGGATCTAAATAAAATGCCGATCAACCGTGGCAAAATTGTACGCGATCTGCCAGAGCTTGAAACGAATGAATTGTTCAAACGTTATGAGTTAACAGCCGATGGTGTCTCGCCGCGAGTTATCCCTGGCGACAAGTACGGCTTGCATCACGTAACAGGCGTTGAGCATGATGAAACAGGTCGTCCATCGGAGAGTGCGATTAATCGTAAGAAGATGATGGATAAGCGTCTGAACAAGCTTAACGGCATGCACATCCGCGATGCGGTTCGTGCGGATGCGCCTCACGCGGAAGCGGATCTGCTCATCATTGGCATGGGCTCGACCGGCGGTACAATTGACGAAGCTCGCCTACGCCTTGCAGAGGACGGCTTGAAGACGAACCACATTACAATTCGTCAGATCCACCCGTTCCCTACAGATCTAGTGAAATCGTACCTGGCTGGAGCGAAGAATATCGTTGTTCTTGAGAACAATGCAACTGGTCAGCTGGCAGATCAAGTGAAGCTGCACACAGGCTACGGCGACAAGATCAAGAACATATTGAAATACGACGGCAATCCGTTCCTGCCTTCCGAAGTGCACAAAGCATGCAAGGAGTTGGTCTAAGATGGCAACATTTAAAGAGTTTCGTAACAACGTAAAACCGAACTGGTGTCCAGGCTGCGGAGACTTCTCCGTTCAGGCTGCCATCCAGCGTGCTGCTGCGAACGTCGGCCTTGAGCCGGAAGGATTGGCTGTTATTTCGGGTATCGGCTGCTCTGGCCGGATCTCCGGTTATGTGAATGCATACGGCTTGCACGGTATTCATGGCCGCGCGCTTCCAATCGCGCAAGGCGTGAAGCTGGCGAACCGCGAGCTTACAGTTATCGCTTCCGGCGGTGACGGTGACGGCTTCGCGATCGGTATGGGCCATACGGTCCATGCGATTCGCCGTAACATTGACTTGACCTACATCGTTATGGATAACCAAATTTATGGTTTGACGAAAGGTCAAACATCGCCGCGTTCTGCGGAAGGCTTCAAGACGAAGTCGACGCCGGAAGGTTCGATTGAGTCGACATTGTCGCCGCTTGAAATTGCAATGTCCGCTGGCGCGACTTTCATCGCGCAATCGTTCTCCAGCGATCTGAAGCAGCTCACAGCGCTCATCGAAGCTGGCTTGAACCACAAAGGCTTCTCGCTCATCAACGTGTTCAGCCCATGCGTAACGTTCAACAAAGTGAACACTTACGACTGGTTCAAAGAGAACATCGTTAACCTGGATCAATTCCCGGATTACGATCCGACGAATCGGATCGCGGCGATGAACAAGATCATGGAAACGAACGGCATGCTTACTGGCCTTATCTACCAGAACAAACAGCGTCAAGCCTATGAGAGCATGATCAGCGGCTTCAAGCCGGAAGGTCTTGCAAACCAGGAGCTGTCTTTGTCTCAAGACCAATTCGATAAGCTGCTTACTGAATTTAAATAAGGAACAGCTGTATAATAATGGAGGCATACCCCCGCACATGCGGACGGTATGCCTCTCTTAACGACATGGTGTAGAAAGGTGTTATTACATATGAAAATGGTTCCGGTTGGCGTATCCGCCAGACATATTCACCTATCGAAAGAGCACGTAGACACGTTGTTCGGTCAAGGGGCAGAGCTCACTGTGTTCAAGGATCTCTCCCAGCCAGGGCAATACGCAGCGAATGAGACTGTTGAAGTTATTGGACCGAAAGGCAGCTTCGCCAAAGTGCGGATTCTCGGTCCTGTCCGGAAGCGGACGCAGCTTGAAGTGTCGCGTACCGACGCATTCCAATTGGGCATCAACCCGCCTGTTCGCGAATCAGGCGATATTGCCGGCTCGGCAGGCATTACGATTAAAGGGCCTGCAGGCGAAGTGACGATTGAAGAAGGTGTCATCGTAGCGGCGCGCCATATTCACTTCCATACAACGGATGCAGAACGCTTTGGCATTGCGGATAAGCAGCGGCTTACCGTAAGGCTGCAAGGAGAGCGCGGCCTTGTGCTCGAGAATGTCGTGGCACGTGTTTCGCCTGATTTTGCGCTAGATATGCACATTGATACAGATGAAGCGAACGCTTCTGGTGCGAAGACAGGGGATCAAGCGGAAATTATCGGTTAGTTGGTGATAGATGAGGCAATTTGCTGCTCAAGCGAATTGTCTCTTTTTTGTTACAAATTCGGTGTCTATCTCCCAGACATAAGTCTCATTCTCTTTATTAAGTGATGCCGGTTTGCTATAATATTGGAATGGACACGTTGGTCTGAAGGGGCGTGAGTAAGTGTGAAGAAGGAATCCGCAAGCAAAGGCAAGGATTTCTCCAAGTATTTTGACTTCTCTGGCGCGAAGGTGCTGAAGGAAGCAGATGGCAAAACAACTTACCGGATTAACGGTCGAGATATAACGGTTAATGCTGCGCCCAATCACACTGAAGAGAAACGTAGAGGCAAGGAAGAGATTCAAGTTCACTATGAATCTTCGATTCCTCCTGAGCTGCGGCAGCTTGGCAAAGGCAAGCTTTATCACATCACGACTTACGGATGCCAAATGAACGAGCATGATACGGAAGTGATGAAGGGGATCCTCGAAGAAATGGGCTATACGTCCACAGAAGACCGCCAGCACGCGGATGTTATTCTGCTCAACACTTGCGCGATTCGCGAGAATGCGGAGGATAAAGTGTTCGGCGAGCTTGGTCATCTGAAGAGCCTGAAGCTCCAGAAGCCGGGGCTCATTCTTGGCGTATGTGGTTGTATGTCGCAGGAAGAGTCGGTCGTTAGCCGCATCATGCAGCGTCATAGTTTCGTTGATCTCATCTTCGGCACGCATAACATTCACAGACTGCCTTATCTATTGCAAGATGCGATGTTTAGCAAAGAGCTGGTCGTTGAAGTATGGTCCAAGGAAGGCGACATCATCGAGAACTTGCCGAAGAAGCGGGAAGGGATGCGCGGCTGGGTCAACATTATGTATGGCTGTGACAAATTCTGCACGTACTGTATCGTGCCATATACGCGCGGTAAAGAGCGGAGCAGACGTCCTGAAGATGTCATTGCAGAAGTGCGCGAGCTGGCGCGTCAAGGCTTCAAGGAGATTACGTTGCTCGGACAGAACGTGAATGCGTATGGCAAAGATTTTGAAGACATTACGTATCGTTTCGGTGATTTGATGGCGGATATGGCGAAGATTAATATCCCGCGGATTCGCTTCACAACGAGCCACCCGCGTGACTTTGACGATCATCTGATCGAAGTGCTTGCGACGCAAGGCAATCTGGTCGAGCATATTCATCTTCCGGTTCAGTCCGGCAGCACGGAAGTGCTTAAGCGGATGAGTCGCAAATATACAAGAGAGATGTACCTCGAGCTTGTAGGCAAAATAAAAAGGGCAATACCAGACGTCGTGCTCACGTCGGACATCATCGTCGGATTCCCGGGCGAGACGGATGAGCAGTTCGAAGAGACGCTGTCGCTCGTGCGACTTGTCGGTTTCGCGTTTGCGTATTCGTTCATCTACTCGCCGCGTGAAGGAACGCCAGCTGCGGATATGGAAGATAACATTCCGCAGGACGTGAAGAAAGCGAGATTGGCTCGATTGAATGCGTTGATCGCTGAGCTAAGCCGTGAAAGCAACGAGCTGCTGGTCGGGCAAGAGATCGAGGTGCTGATCGAAGGCCAGAGTAAGAACAATGCGATGGTGCTATCCGGTCGCACGCGCACGAACAAGCTCGTGCATATCGAAGGACCAGCGGAGTATATCGGTCAGTTCATTACGGTGAAAGTGACGGACGCGACGACCTGGTACGTGAAAGCAGAGCCGGTAGAAGAATATTTGAATGAAGAAGCAGTATCTTAACCACATAGAGGAGCTGGAACCATTGGCAAACCAAGAACATAAGCATGACCACGATCACGATCACGGTACGAGCTGCGCTGTACCGAAATTCAATACAGAGGATATCATCGTTCGCGCTGACATTATGGCGAAGACGAAAGAATTGGCAAGCATGATTTTTACTTCGGAAGAAGTTCAGCAGTACCAACGTGCTGAGAAGCAAATTAATGGCAATGAGCGTGTGCAAGGCTTGATCGCTCAAATTAAGAAGAAGCAGAAGGAGCTCGTCGCGTTCCAGACGACGTTCAAGAATGCTGACATGGTGGAGAAGATCGAGAAGGAAATCGAAGTGCTGCAGGATGATCTCGACGGTATTCCGATCGTATCGGATTTCCAGCAAAGCCAAGCAGACATCAACTACCTGCTGCAAACGATCGTTTCCGTTATTCGTGATACAGTAGCAGAGAAGATCAACGTGGAAGATGCATCCGTAGAAGCACCGGAAGAGTGCATGTAACTTTCTTTATATGTATGAACAAGAAACACCTGCCGTCATGACGGCAGGTGTTTCTTGTTTGTTACAGATGAGAATTGGCGCGGCGCCAGCTGAGCGTAAGAAGGAGTGCCATCAAGGCGAAGCAGCCGCCAAGATAGAAGCCGTAGTCGCGGCCGAAGGCATCGTTAATGAAGCCTGCGAGGAAAGGGCCCGCGAACATGCCGACGGAGTATACCGCCTGGTAGAAGCCCATTGCGGTCGCGCGCTTCGAGGAGGCGAACGGCTGAATCGCTAGTCCGAGCAGCAGCGGCATATACATGCCTTGCGCGAGTCCATTCAGCGCTTGCGTCGCTGCCAGCCAGCCGAGCGATGGGGAGAACGCAATAGCGACAGTGAAGATGCCGCTGAGCGCATAACCGACGGCAATGACATTCCAGCTGCCGAACTTCGGCGCAAGCCATCTGCCCGTAATAAGGGAGGTGGCGGCATGCGGCACCATGAAAGCAATCACGATTAGCGTCAGCTCCGAAGTGGAAGCGCCGAGCGAGGTTGCTTTCAGCGGCGTAAAGCCGAACATCGTAATGAAAAGAACGCAGTGCGCCAGAATGGACAGCGTCGATACTTGCACCAGTGACCTCGTTCGTACAACCTCTCGCAGATGTTGCATCGAGATCGGCGGCCTTGTAACCCCTTCACGCGGTTCTTTGACCGCGAATGCGAGCAAGAGTCCGGCAAGGCCAAGGAAGATGCCTGTCGTGAATGCCGCATTATAGCTGTATTCGCCAGCCAGCCAGCCACTAAGCGTCATTCCGATCAGCTGACCTGAGACGGTCATGAAGCTGATGTTGCTCATTGCCTTCGTCGCTTCTGATGAGGCGAAGTATGCGGCATAGAGCACGGTAAAAGCAACCCACGCCGAGGCGCATACGCCTGACATCATCCGTCCGGCAAGCGGCCAGAGCCATGAGCCTGGTATCGTGAACAGCAGGCAGCTTATTGCGCCGCTGATCATGCCCAGCATGAGGAATGGCTTGCGCTTATGCAGCTTATCCGAATACAAACCGAGCGGGAATCGCACAAGCATTTGAATAAATCCGTAGCTGCCAAGTACGACGCCGATCAGCACATCGGCATATCCCCTGCTAGTCATGAAGGGAGTTAGAATCGGCACATACACATAAAGCGTCGACCAATACAGGAGCGTGACGACAATAAAGATGAGATGATCCGTCCGATTCGCGGCAATAAGCGGCCGTTCGGAGGTCTCAGCTGCAGTAGACAAGAAGGGGTCACTCCTTTTACGATAGAATGAGAACAATCCTCCTAACTGTATCGCACACGAGAGAGACTCGGCAATCCTTTTTACATAAATAGAGAATGATTCAGAAACTTATGGACAGCTTCTGTCGTATTAGAATAGGTATTCATACATTATCGCTGTAAACCGGGAAGGGGAAGACGATGGAGACGAATAATGTGACAGTTCGGAAATCGAAGAAATCTTGGGTGCGAGAAGTGCGGGATTGGTGTATCTCGCTAACAGTGGCTGTAGTCGTGGCACTGCTCGTACAGAATTATGCTTTTGCACAAACCGAGGTTAAAAATATATCAATGCAAAAAACGCTCATAGAAGGCCAGCGCCTCATTGAGGACAAGCTGAGCTATCACTTCGAGAAGCCGCAGCGTGGAGATATCGTCATTATCAATGGGCCGCAGATCGATAAGCGGCTCATTAAGCGAGTCATTGGCTTGCCTGGGGACGTCATTGATTTCACGGATGAAGGGCAAGTGACGATTAACGGCGAGGTGCTGAAAGAGCCATACATTAAAGGGCGCACCTATGCAAATGAGCTGAAAGTACCGTATACGGTGCCGGCTAGAACGGTGTTCGTCATGGGAGACAACCGCGAGAACAGTATGGACAGCCGTGCAATCGGGCCAATCGCTTTCTCAAGTGTCGAAGGGCGCGCTGTCTTCAGACTGTGGCCGCTCAATAAGTTCGGTCAACTCAATTAAGTAACCCATAGATCGCTTACCGACACTCCTTGCATGAAATCGCCTCCTGTGGGGAATTCTACCAACTGTATGAGTTGGAGGTGATGGCTGTGATGAGAACAGTATGGATGACGCTGGTGCTTGTCTTGTTCATGTTAAGTACAGCGGCGATTCAAGCTGGCGCGGAGCCGGCATACGCCAAATGGGGCAGGCTTGCGATGAAGGAAACGGCGCAGCGGTATCATGCCGATATTATTGATTACAAGCATGTTGGCCGGAAAGTGGAAGACGGCGGACTGATGACGGAGACATTTCGACTGCAGCTGCGTAAGGGACCAAGGGAGTTCGAAGTGACGGTACGTATTTGGTTCGAGCAGCAGAGCGAGCGAGTTGTGCGGATTCATTTCTCGGAGGATGACAGGACCAGCGGGCTATCAGCTGCGATGGTATTAATTTGAATCTTTTTGCCAAGCCGCACCGTATGACACCTTATAACATATGGGAGGGATACGAATGATCTTATCGACTACGCCAACAATTGAAGGAAATCCGATTCAGCAATACTTGGGCGTTGTAACTGGCGAAGCGATTATGGGAGCGAACATCGTACGCGATCTGTTCGCGTCTATTACAGATATCGTCGGCGGCCGCTCAGGCGCATATGAGACGAAGCTGAAGGAAGCGCGGGACGTGGCGTTCAGCGAGATGTCCAGCCAAGCTTCGCGACTAGGAGCGAATGCGATCGTCGGTATTGATCTTGATTATGAAGTGGTACGCGAGGGAATGCTGATGGTTGCTGTCAGCGGAACCGCGGTTCGCGTATAGCAGGGTAGAAGCGGCGTCCGGTGAGAACCGGATGCTGTTTTTATGTCGAAATAGGGTGGACACGGAGAGCTCGCGAAGAGTAAAATGCAACTAGCACAAGTACCTAAGCTTGAAGGAGCTGCAACTGAAAATGGGAGAAATTATGGCAAGTGAGCTGGAAACCCGGCTGCGTGAAGGCGAGAAGCTGAGCGTTATTGACGTTCGCGAGCCTGACGAGTGGGAAGACGGTCATATTAAAGAAGCAATCAGCATTCCGATGTCGGTATTCGTCGAGCGTCTTGGCGAGCTGAACGACTTGGAGGAGCCGATCTACCTGGTTTGCCGAAGCGGCAATCGCAGCGGCAGAGTGGGCGATTACTTGTCCACGCAAGGCTATGAAGTCGTGAATGTGCTCGGCGGAATGCTGAGCTGGCCCGGTGAAGTTGTAACGGGCGAATAAGCTTGTTGGTATGTAAAAAGCATTTTGATCATCCGCTTTGGGTGAGCAAAATGCTTTTTTATTTGCGACATATTAGACTTATTTAGTCGTAGCCGCCTTCTGCCTCAGGCAGCGCCTTATACTCTTCCTTGGCAGCAACAATCTGCATGATGTCCACGCGAAGCTGCCTCATTTGAATCGCTGCATCGGATACGCTGCAATAACGGTCTGTCCATGATAGCTCGCGGGTTACGCCGCCTATCGTTATTTTCCACGTATTTTCACCGTAAGGAGTTTGTTCGCAAGTAGTTGTGCCAGGCGCGTAGGGCTTGATCGTTAGATTCATAATATCGATCGCTTTCATTTTCGCATAGATGTTAGCCATCTCATCCGCAGATAAGGTGAGGTCCGCTGTCGCGCTGCCTTTCACGATGAGATCCTTCGTCACCGTATTCGTATACGTATTTACCTCATTCTTCGTCATTTCTCCATAACCGAATCGGACCGAGAAGTCAAAATCATCCGGCATCGCCTCAGCCATCTCCACACGATTCTTCTCACCGCAGCCTGTCAGCAGCAGCAATACGGCGAACAGTGCGATTTGAACCATTCGCATCGTCAGCTCCCCCTTCCAATACATACTCTGTATACCTACTATGACGGATTAAGACTGCATTTGTTGCAGAAGTTCTGTGATTGAATCATGAGGCAAGCAGCCTGACCATATAGTGGAGAGTAGGACAGCTTATTGCTAATAAATAAACTTGATAGCTTTAGCTCCTGAGTAGGGAGGAATGAATAACGATGCAGCAGCAAGAGCAAAGCGACGGTGTACTGGATTTGCGAATTCAAGGCATGAGCTGCACCGCTTGCGCGACCCGAATCGAACGGGCGGTCGGCAAGCTGGTCGGCGTGACTGCCGTGTCGGTTCATTATGCAGCCAAATCAGCCTACGTCGCCTATACGCCCGAAAGTATTACGCCAACTGCAATCATGAATCGAATTGAGAAGATCGGGTTCCATGCTTCTCCGCATGGGAAAGACGGGAGCGGGTCCTCCGAAACGGATGCGCTGCGCTTGCGGGTATTCGCTGCGATTGTGTTGACACTGCCGCTGCTGTGGACGATGGCGCATCATTATAGCTGGTCGGAGGGCATTCCAGTGCCGTTATTTATTCAAGAGCCGTTGCTGCAGTTCTTGCTGGCAGCGATTGTGCAGTTCTTCATCGGCATGCCGTTCTATTTCGGTGCCTTCTATGCGCTGCGCGAGCGGACCGCGAATATGGATGTGCTGGTCGCCATCGGGACTTCAGCTGCTTTCGTGTACAGCTTTATCGCGATGATGACGGGCGGGGCGTTGTACTTCGAGACATCGGCCGTCGTCATTACGGCGGTGCTCGGAGGCAAGCTGCTGGAAGCAACCGCGTCGGAGCGGGTCATTCAAGAAAATGACAGTTTCGGTGCGTTGGAGGCAAAGGAAGCGGTCGTCATTCGAGCGGGGCGAAGAGAGCGGATACCGCTTGCGCGAGTTCGGGCGGAGGATCAGCTCATCGCCGCAGTGAATGAGCCGATCCCAGCTGACGGCATTATCGTGGAAGGTCAATCTGCCATTGATGAGTCGTTCCTGACGGGCGAAAGCGCGCTCGTGACGCGCACGGTCGGCGACCGCGTATATGCAGGCACGATCGTGCGCAGCGCAGAGCTGCGCATTCAAGTAACGGCGATTGGTCAGCAAACGATGCTCAGCCGAATTGCGGCATTGACACGACAGGCGCAAGCGACCAAATCATCTATCGGTCGTAGAGTGGACCAGCTGGCGGCCATCTTCGTACCGGTCATGATGGTACTATCGCTTGGGACTCTGCTTGTATGGCTGCTATGGCTTGCTCCTGGCAAATGGGGTACGGCATCGATCCACGCGCTTGCGGTGCTGCTTGCTGCATGTCCATGCGCGCTCGGGCTTGCTGCGCCGATTTCACTCGTCATTGCGACAGGGAAGCTCGCAAGAAGAGGCGTCGTGCTGAAGGAGGCTGGCGCGCTCGAACGGCTCGCTCAGCTTAATACGATCGTGCTCGATAAGACCGGCACGCTTACAGAAGGCAAGCCGGCTTTAACGGAAATGTATTCGCTAAGCGGAGAACCGAGTGCGCTTCTTCGATTGGCCGCATCTGCGGAAGCGAGCTCACCGCATCCATTCGCCTCAGCAATCGTTGCAGCAGCAAGGCGAGCTGGAATGGTCATGCCGGAATGCTCTGCGTTTCAAGCTTTCCCAGGCAAAGGGATTGAAGCGAATGTTGAAGGCAAGCGGATTGAAATAGGCAATGCCGTGTTCGCCGCTGAACGGTCTTGGAAGATGAGCCGTGTCATGCAAAGCTTCGTTACTCGCAAAGAGTCATCTGGGGAGACGGTCATCTATGTCTCGATCAACGGGCAATGCGCAGGTGCGTTCGCTTTCGCCGATCAGGTGAAACGCTCCTCGAGAGAAGCTGTTCATCTGCTCACTGGTGAAGGACTGATGGTGCTGCTCGCAACCGGTGATCATATCTCCGCTGCGAATAATGTCGCAGACCAGATCGGAATTGCAAGCGTCCATGCGTCGATGCTCCCTGAGCATAAAGCAACGCTGATCCGTCAGCTGCAGGATAAGGGATATGTCGTTGCCATGGCGGGTGACGGATGGAACGATGCGCCTGCCCTCGCGGCAGCAGATGTCGGTATAGCGATGGGCGGCGGTACGGAAGCTGCGCTCCATGCCGGAGATATGACACTACTGCGCGCCCGACTGACGGGCATCTATGAATCGCTTGTCATTAGCCGTCTGACCGTTCGTAACATCCGGCAAAATCTCGGTTTCGCATTCGTCTATAACTCCATCATCATTCCTTTTGCAGCTGTAGGTGGCATTGAACCGTGGATGGCAGGGACCGCTATGGCGCTAAGCTCTGTGTCGGTTGTAGGCAACGCGCTGCGCTTAAATGGACAGATGACGCGGGCGCTCGGGAAGAAGAAGCACGCTATAGACAACCTATAGAGGGAATGGTATATTTACACAAGCACAATTGCATAGTACGCGTAAAACAGGTGCTTGGAGGATGATTATCCTCTTAGCTTAATAGGGAAGTCCGGTGTAAAACCGGCACGGACCCGCCACTGTAAGGAGCGCAATTGCTACCTTTAGCATCAAGTCGCTTAGGAAAGCAATTCGCACTGTATTCACACTTGTCACTGATCGGCCATCAGCCGCGCGGGAAGACGTGGATTACAGATGCTCCAAGTCAGGAGACCTGCCTGTTTCGTAAACAACGCTGCCTACGAGGATTTAGGCAGGTGTTAGAGATTGGCCAAGACACGAATTCCGTCATCGCTTGCTAGCCTGCTTGTTTGTTCGCAGCTTGCATGCTTGTGGCGTAACCGTTTGCCTTGCCGCTGCTTAATGACTCATGAGCATTTCTGACATCTGTCTGTCGGGAATGCTCTTTTTTGCATGCACTGACTTACGGTAATGAAGATTCGTAATTGGGAATGGGAGAGAACGGGGAATGAGAACGAGACAAACAATTCGATCGAGAATGACACTAGCGCTGATGGTGATGCTGCTTCTCATGCTAACGGCAGCTTGCGGTTCCACATCGAATTCGAATGCGAACACGGATGTTAAGGGTGGAAACAACGCGGCTTCCAGCAATACGGACACAACGCAAACCGAGCAGAATGCTGCTACGGAGGATAACACAGCTGCTAGCAGCACAACCGATAATAGTGCGAGTGCGACAACATATCCGCTGACCGTGAAGGACGTAACAGGAACGGAAGTGACGTTCCAGAAGGCGCCCGAGCGTATCGTTACTCTGCTCCCAAGCGAGACGGAGATCGTCTATGCCATCGGCGCAGGCGCATCGCTAGTCGGCGCAGACGACTTCTCCAACTATCCGAAGGAAGCAGCAGCAATCCCAAAAATCGGCGGTATGGATGCGGATATCGAGAAGATTGTATCGCTCAAACCGGAGCTGGTACTGGCATCGTACACCATGGGTCAGGCTGTCGTCGATAAGCTGCGTTCGCTCGGCATACAAGTGTACGCAACCGACCCGAAGAACTATGATGGCGTCATGGACAAAATCAAACAAATCGGTGCGATCATAAACAAGTCGAGTGAGGCGGAAGCCGTTGCGAAGCATATGACTGATGTACGCGAGCAGGTTGTTAATGCGGTTAAAGATGCTCCGAAGCCAAATGTATATTTGGAGTTTTCCCCAGGCTGGACAGTAGGGAAAGGCGAGTTTCTGGATGAGCTTATTACGCTCGCAGGCGGTACGAACATCGCAACGAACGCAGGCTGGTACGAGATTGATCCTGAAGCAGTTGTGAAATCGAATCCAGAAGAAATTATCTACGCTTCAATGACGCTAAAGGAAGGCGAGAAAAATCCGATTCTGACGGCAATCGAGACTCGTCCTGGCTGGAACACCATCAATGCGATTAAGAATAAGCAAATATTCGAGGTGGACCAAGATCCGCTCACTCGCGTAGGTCCTCGCCTTGCGGAAGGGCTGCTGGAAGTGGCGAAGAAGCTGCATCCGGATCTGATTGACTAAGATGCGCGCGAAGCTAGCGATTTATGGAGGAGCAGCGATGCTCCTCTTAGCTATATCTATCGTCGTCAGCTTGTCGATCGGTTCATCGGGCTTGCCGCTCGCTGATGTATGGGGCATCCTCATTCACCAGCTGCCCTGGATGTCTGATCCAAGTACCCACTGGGATGCCAGTGAAATTGCTATCGTGACGCAGCTGCGGTTATCTCGCATTCTGCTCGCCGTATTCGTCGGCGCTTGCTTGGCGCTAGCGGGCAGCGGCTTCCAAGGCGTTCTGCGCAATCCGCTTGCCGATCCATTCACGCTCGGTGTAGCTTCGGGCTGCTCGGTAGGCGCTGCATTTATGATTGTTTTTGGCTATACGGCTTGGCTTGGATTATGGAGCGTTCCGATTGTTGCGTTTGGAACAGGGATGGTAACGCTTCTGCTCGTTTTCTCGCTTTCTCGGGCACGCGGCACGATGAATGTGGAATCGCTCATTCTGTCCGGCGTCATCGTACAAGCGTTTCTCGGTGCATTCGTCTCGTTCATGGTCTCGATGTCACAGGGCGTCGTGAACGAAGTGATGTTCTGGCTGATGGGCAGCTTGAGTACGCGCAGCTGGGAGCATGTGAAGCTGATTATGCCTTTTGCCATCGTAGGCTTGCCGCTCATGTTCCGATATGCACAGCATCTGAACTTATTCGTTATGGGCGAGCGGCACGCAGCGCACTTAGGTGTGAATGTCGAACGGACGAAGCTGGTCGTGCTCATTCTCTCCACGCTGTTGACCGCGGTTGCTGTATCCATAGCCGGCGTTGTCGGCTTCGTCGGTCTTGTCGTACCGCATTTAATCCGCTTGCTAGTCGGACCGGATTATCGGATTATCGTCCCCCTCTCCGCAGTAGGCGGAGGGATCTATCTGTTATGGGCGGACACGCTCGCGCGTACAGCGCTGAGCCCTAAAGAAATTTCGCTTGGCGTCGTTACGGCTATCATCGGTGCACCCTTCTTCGCCTATCTGCTCTACCGGCGTAAAGTGCTGCAGGGAGGAGGCCATTCGGCATGATTGAAGTCAAACAAGTATCCAAGCGGATCGGTACTAAAAACCTTGTGCAGGATATTAGCTTTAGCGTGGAGAAAGGCCGTATGTACGGAATTATCGGACCGAACGGTGCTGGCAAAACAACGCTACTGCAGATGCTCTCCGGCATGGATGCGCCGACAAGCGGTGAAGTTCTCCTGCAAGGACAAGCGATTGCGTCCATTAAGCGAAAAGAACTGGCGAAGCGGGTAGCGGTCCTCCAGCAGGGAGGCATTCCAGCTGCTGCGTTTACGGTACGCGAAGTGGTGCAGATGGGCCGGTTTCCTTTTCAAAATTGGCTGGGCGAAGAACGGGCGGACAGTGAGCAGCTTATAGCTAGCGCGATTGAAACGATGGGACTGACTGCGCTTGCGCATCAGCAAGTGGACCGGCTAAGCGGCGGCGAGCGGCAGCGGGTCGCGCTCGCGAAGGTGATGGTGCAAGAGCCTGAGCTGCTGCTGCTTGATGAGCCGACCACGTATCTCGACATCGGCTATCAAGTACAGCTGCTAGATACAGTGAAACGATGGCAGCAAGAGAGGCAGTTAACGGTTATCGCAGTGCTGCATGATTTGAACTTGGCGGCGCATTATTGCGATGAGCTGCTCGTGCTGAAGCAAGGGAGCGCGGCTGCATATGGCCCGCCGTCAGCTATTATGAAGCCAGAGCTAATCTTGGAGGTTTTCGGTGCGAAGGCAGTGATCCTGCCACATCCGGAGACTGGCGTGCCGCAGCTGCTGCTTGCGCCATCTGTGCCGCCGAGTGAGACAAGATAAATGGAGAGGAAGTTTCTGATGACACAATCCGAGCTTGACCATGAACAACGGCTTCAAGAGATTACTGCACGAATTACACCGCTGAATGACGAAAGTATAGAGGCTTCCGAGAAGCACTTAAACAGCTTGACGAAGCCGCCTGGAAGCTTGGGCAAGCTGGAAGAGATTGCTCGGCAGCTTGCTGGCATTACCGGAGAGATCGCCCCTGACCTAGCGAAGCGTGCTGTCATTGTGATGGCAGGCGACCACGGAGTATGCGAAGAAGGGATCAGCGCTTTTCCAGCTGAGGTCACGCCGCAGATGGTGATGAATTTCTTGGCCGGCGGCGCTGCAGTCAATGTGCTCGCTCGTGGTGCAGGTGCTGACGTGTTCTGTGTGGATATGGGAGTCAATGCGGATCTCAGCCATGAAGCGTTGATCAGCTGCAAGACGCGCAAAGGAACGGCGAATATGACTAGGGAAGCTGCGATGGCTCGCGAGGAAGCGCTCGCTGCTATCATTGGCGGATATGAGCTGACCGAGAAGCTGGCTCGTGAAGGATACCGAATGTTCGCGACAGGAGAGATGGGAATCGGCAATACGACGGCGAGTGCCGCGCTCTGTGCAGTTCTCGGCTCGATGACGCCGGATGAGGCAGTCGGGCTGGGCACGGGCATTAATGAAGAACGCCGTAAGCATAAAGTCGATGTTGTATGCCGGGCAATCGCATGCAATGTGCCGAGCGTGGATGATCCGATTGATGTGCTTGCCAAAGTAGGCGGACTCGAGATTGCCGGTCTGGTCGGCGTTATTCTCAGCGCTGCCGCAAACAATTGTCTTGTCGTCATTGATGGGTTCATTTCATCGGCAGCCGCTCTCGTTGCCGCATCAATAGCGCCGCAAGCTACCGCCTATATGATCGGATCTCATCTGTCGCAAGAGCAAGGACATCGCAAGCTGCTTCAGACAATCGGATTGTCGCCCATGCTTCAATTGGATATGCGGCTTGGAGAAGGGACTGGCGCCGTTCTTGGCTTCCATATCATAGATGCTGCGGTGCGGATTATGCGGGAGATGGCAACGTTCGAAAGCGCCGGGGTGTCACGCGGTTAGCTGGTGAGGATACGGGAAGGATGTGAGCGCTAGTGGCGATATTCATTACCGGTGGAGCCCGCAGCGGGAAGAGCGGCTTCGCGGAAGCATATGCGATGAAGCTGGCGAAGCAGGGCATCTATCTTGCCACTTCGCAGAGCTGGGGCGATGAGGAGATGATTGCGCGCACGGCGCATCATCAGCGAACACGTGAACAATCTGGCTATGACTGGCAGACTATTGAGGAGCCGTACGCGCTGGCGGAACTGCTCAAGCAGCTTGAACGGGACAGTTCAGCCGAAGGTAGTGAGCGCAAAGTGGTTCTCGTTGACTGTCTTACGCTATGGCTGACGAATTGGATGCTCAGGCTCGATGAAGAAGAAAGCGAGCGAAGGCTATCCGATACGAAGCTGCAGGCGGTTATCGAACAGCTTGTAGAGGCAGTTGCCGCCTACACAGGGCCGCTTCTGCTCGTGACCAATGAAGTGGGCAGCGGTATCGTCCCCGCCTATCCGCTCGGACGCAGATTCCGAGATGAGGCAGGACGTATGAACCGCAAGCTGGCAGAGCGTTGCGAGCAAGCGCTGCTTGTCGTGGCGGGCATTCCGCTCGATTTGAAGGCGCATGCTTTTCGCATTGGGGAATAGATAGTGCAGTGTTCGGTAGAGTTCGCTATTGTGGGAGGGGCGGCATGGCAACAAAGTTTATGAAAGATCAGCTTCAAGCGGCAGGCACGGCTTTTCAACTGCTGACCCGTATTCCAATCCCGGTTGCTCTCCCGTTCACTCCGCAAGTGCTTGCACGGAGCGTCGCTTACTATCCGCTGGCAGGGCTTGTAATTGGCGGCATCGTCGCGGCGCTTGCTTGGGTACTTGACGGACTTGTGCCGAGCATGCCTGCGGCTGTTATCGTGTTGATTGTAATGACAGCTCTGAGCGGCGGCTTGCACGTGGACGGCTTTATGGATACGGCAGACGGTGTGCTGAGCAATCGACCGCGAGAGAGAATGTTAGAGATAATGAAAGACAGTCGCGTTGGTGCGATGGGCGTATTGGCTGCTGTGCTGCTGTTCTTGTTTAAATTGTCGGCTCTTTACACGCTGCTTGCTGAGAGCCCGGATTGGGAGGCGGTCGCGCCGCTGCTTGCGCTCGCTTTCGGCTGGAGTCGGCTCTGGATCGTCGCCGCGATGGTGTTGTGGCCATTCGCTCGTCCGAATGAAGGAATGGCCTCCTTGTTCAAGGAGGTTCGCCTGCGCCATGCTGTAGCTGCACTTGCTGTACAGCTGGTGCTCGTTAGCGGCGCTATTGTTATTTTCGCATCGGCGCTGGATCGTATTTGGTTAACGCTGCTTGTCCAAGCTGTAGTTATGGCTGCTCTGGGAAGCATCGTTTGCAGCTGGCTGTCACGCAAGCTTGGCGGGTTGACAGGCGATACGTATGGCGCGGTGAGCGAAATCATTGAGGCTGGGCTGGTATTTGTCGTTATGATGATGGTTAGTTGATAGTCCATTAGAGTGGTGGAGGTGACATCCCATTATGCTGGAAACGAACTTAACACGCTTGCTCAGAATCAAAAATCCGATCATTCAAGCGCCAATGGCGGGTGGTCCGACGACACCTGAGCTGGTGGCGGCAGTCTCGAATGCAGGAGGACTCGGCAGTCTCGGAGCGGGATACTTAGCGCCAGAGCAGATTCGTAGCGCGATTCGCGAGATTCGGCAGCTGACTGATCGGCCTTTTGGCGTGAACTTATTTGTCCCGGAAGAACCGAATACGTCGGAAGAAACAATTGCGAAGATGAACGAAGTGTTGAATGGTTATCGGGAGAAACTCGGTATAGACGATAATCCAGCCATCTCGAAATATGCGGAAAGCTTCGAGGAACAAGCTGAGGTGCTGCTAGAGGAAAATGTTCCCGTGTTTAGCTTCACCTTCGGCATTCCATCAGCGAGTCTATTGGAGGCGATGAGGCAGCGTGGAATTGTCCTCGTCGGTACAGCGACAACCGTAGAAGAAGCATTGAAGCTGGAGGCAGCCGGTGTCCATGCGATTGCGGCGCAAGGAAGCGAAGCAGGCGGTCATCGCGGGACTTTCTTGAAGAAAGCGGAGGACTCTTTGATCGGCACAATGGCACTCGTTCCGCAAATTGTTGACATCGTGTCAGTTCCAGTCATTGCATCAGGCGGCATTATGGATGGACGCGGACTTATTGCGAGCCTTGCGCTTGGAGCGTCCGCTGTACAGATGGGAACTGCGTTCCTCACCTGTTCAGAAAGCGGCGCACATGCTGCGTTCAAACAGAAGATTTTGACGGCAAATGAGGATTCCACCGAGATTACCTATGCCTACTCGGGCAAAGCCGCGCGAGGTATTCGAACGGAATTCATGCGCGAAATGGAAGCTTATACCGGAGTTATACCGGAGTATCCTATTCAAAATGCAATGACCAGAGATATTCGCGGGGCCGCTGCCAGAGCAAACAATCCCGAATATATGTCGCTGTGGGCGGGTCAAGGGCTGCGGTTAGCGGGCGAGCGTACTGCCGCCGATACGGTAGACATGGTGATGAAGCAGGCGGAGGAGCTTGTTGGTTTGATAGGTAAGCTGGACGGAAAGCGTGAGTAGCGACTGTCATTGCCATCAAATCATGACGGTTTAAAAGGTGGGATTCGTGTGGATACTCACTCGTTCTTGGGAAGAATGGCGGACAGGTTCAAGCTGGTGCTGGGGGAGAATATAGTAGGCATTTATTTGCACGGCTCCTTGGCGATGGGCGGCTTCAACCCTGACAAGAGCGACATAGACATTATCATCATCGTCACAAACAAACCTTCAAGAGATGAAACGAAAGAGCTCACAAAGCAGCTGCTATTGATGCCGATGAAGTTCCAAGCGGTCGTGGCATCGAGCTGAGCGTCGTCTTGGAAGCTATAGCAACAGACTTCACAAATCCGGCTCCATTTGAATATCATTACTCGGATTATCATCTTGAAAAGTATCAAACGGATGAAGATTATATATGCGGCGGGTTTGAAGATCCAGATTTGGCGGCGCATTTTACGGTTATCCATGAGCGAGGGATCACGATCTACGGCAAACCGATTAAACAAGTGTTTAAGCCTATCAATAGAGCCTACTACGTACAGTCGATAGTAAGCGACATCGCCAGTGCAGCAGGTGAGATCGTGGATTCACCTGTCTACTACACCTTAAATTTGTGCCGAGTTCTTCTGTATTTACGCGAAGGCTTGGTGTCTTCTAAGAAAGAGGCTGGCGAATGGGCACTTCATGCTCTGCCTCATGAATTCCATCCTATCATTGCTGGTTGCTTAGATGAATACAGTGGGTTTGCAAAAGGACTGGGGTTAGATGAAATAGAGCTACAGGCGTTTGCTGAGTATATGTTGAAAGAGATAAACGAATATAGCGTTGAATGATCCCCCTCCATTGTTTGATGGCGGGGTTTTGACGTTGAAAGTGCAAAGTCCCTATAATAGAACTTATGAAATCGTTAGACAGGGGACTCACGCATGGATGATCGTGATCGGAAACTACAGATACAACAGATACAACAGATACAACAGATACAATCACAGGGCGAGCTGCCAATCGACGGCTTGCTGCCTGAGCTTCAACAGGTGCTTGCTGAAGGCAGCGCAGCTGTGCTTGTAGCTGCGCCCGGTGCGGGGAAGACGACTCGAGTGCCGTTGGCGCTGCTTGATGCGCCATGGCTGGCAGGCCAGCGCATTCTTATGCTGGAGCCACGCCGATTGGCGGCTCGTGCTGCGGCTCGGTTTATGGCAGCGTCACTTGGCGAGCAGGCAGGCGGAACGGTCGGTTACCGCGTTCGGATGGATACGAAGGTAGGGCCGTCGACGGTGATTGAGGTCATCACCGAAGGGGTATTAACACGAATGCTTCAAGCTGACCCGGCGCTGGAAGGCGTGGGCATTGTCATCTTTGACGAGTTCCATGAGCGGCATCTGCATGGCGATCTTGGGCTCGCTCTCTGTTTGCAGACGCAGTCCGTACTTCGCGACGATCTGCGGCTGCTCGTCATGTCAGCGACGCTGGAAGCAGAGCCAGTCGCGGAGCTGCTTGGAGGTGCGCCCCTTCTCGTGAGCGAAGGGCGTGCTTTTCCGGTGGAGACGCGTTATGCGGCGAAGCCTCAGATGCAGGGCGGCGGCCGCGTGGAAGATGCGGTCGCGCGCACGGTCTTGGAAGCCGTGCAACGCGATGAAGGCGATGTGCTTGTTTTTCTGCCGGGAGCGGGCGAGATTTACCGCGTAGCCGGGCTGCTTCGCGCTTCGGCGGCGCTGCCGGCAGCAACGGTGGTCGTCCCGTTGTACGGCGCCTTATCGCCGGAGGCGCAGGATCGTGCCGTCGCGCCCGCAGCTGCGGGCGAACGCAAAATCGTGCTCGCGACGACAATCGCGGAGTCAAGCGTCACGGTCCGCGGGGTACGCATCGTCGTCGACAGCGGGCTGAGCCGAGTTCCGCGCTTCTCGCCGCGGACGGGCATGGCACGGCTGGAAACCGTGCCGGTGTCCGTCGCTTCGGCGGATCAGCGCCGCGGGCGTGCCGGGCGCGAAGCGCCGGGCGTCTGCTACCGGCTATGGACGGAGCAGGAGCAAAGGCAGCTGCAGCCGCAGAGCGATCCGGAGCTGCTCAGCGCAGATCTTGCACCGCTCGCGCTCGAGCTTGCGATATGGGGCATTGCCGATCCGTTCGAGGAGCTCGCGTGGTTGACGAAGCCGCCGGCTGCTGCCTACGCGCAGGCGCTGGAGCTGCTGCGCGAGCTTGGCGCGCTCGATGCGGGAGGCAAGCCGACCGCGCACGGCAAAGAGATGGCCGAGCTCGGCATGCATCCGCGACTCGCGCATATGGTGCTCGAGGCGAAGCCGCTTGGCCTAGGCGTTGCTGCGTGCGAGCTCGCCGCGCTGCTCGGCGACCGCGATCTGCTGCGCCAGACGCGCAGCATCGATATGCGGCTGCGCGTCGATGCGCTGCGCGGGCGCTCCGCTGCCGGCGAGCAGCCGGACGCCGCTGCGCTGGGGCGGCTCGCCGCGGAGGCGCGCGAGTGGATGCGCGCCGCCGGCATAGCGCCGCAGCCGCGGCAAGCGACAGCCGCCGCGCCAACGGACGCGACCGGGCTGCTGCTCGCGCTCGCGTACCCGGACCGCATCGCGCAGCGGCGCGGCGACGGCCGGTTTCTGCTGCGCAGCGGCCGAGGCGCGGCTGTGCAGGAGCTGCAGCCGCTCTCCAGCGCGCCGTACCTCGCGACCGCGGAGCTTGAGGATAGCGGCAGCGACAGCCGCATTCTGCTTGGCGCGGAGATTACGCTCGCTGAGATCGAGCGGCACTTTGCCGATCAGCTCACAGATGAGGCGGATGTGAGATGGGACCGCCAAGCGGGGGCGGTGCGAGCACGGCGGCGCATACGGCTAGGTGCCTTGATTTTGAAAGATACGCAGCTCGAAAACGCCGATCCAGAGCTTGTTATGAGTGCTCTCTTCAGCGGCATCGCAGAGCAAGGCGGGCTGGATATGCTCCCTTGGACGAAGCAAGCACGCCAGCTGCAAGCCCGGATCGCGCTTATGCATACGCACAATGCGAGCTGGCCGAATGTATCCGAGGAAGCGCTGCTCGCATCGCTCCCGGAATGGCTCGGTCCTTACGCCGGCGGGATGCGCAGCCGATCCGACCTAGCGCGCCTCAATATGGCGCAAATCATGGAGGCGCTGCTGTCCTGGCAGGAGCGTTCGCAGCTTGATGATGAAGTGCCGACGCATATCAAGGTGCCAAGCGGTTCGCGCATCCCGGTCGATTACAGCAACCCGGCAGCGCCGGTGCTCGCCGTCCGGCTGCAGGAGCTGTTCGGCCTTGCGCAGACGCCGCGTATTGTAGGCGGCAAGCTGCCGATTACGATCCATCTGCTGTCGCCAGCGCAACGGCCGGTTCAGGTAACGCAGGATTTGGCGAGCTTTTGGCAGAACACCTATTTCGAGGTGAAGAAGGACTTGAAGGGCCGTTATCCCAAGCATTATTGGCCGGATAATCCGCTTGAGGCTGAACCGACAAACCGTACGAAGCCACGTCCGCAAGCTTGATTTACGTTAATCTGTAAGGAAAGAAGTGACACTCGCAAAAAATGACACTGCTAATAAAAATATTCGTCCTGTACCTTATTATCATGAATCTCTACGTGTTCAATCTCATGCGCATTGATAAGCGGCGTGCAACGAGAGATCGCAGGCATCGCATTCCTGAGAAAACACTGCTTGGGATGAGCCTAATTGGAGGCTCCCTTGGAGGCGTGCTGGCGATGCGGATGTTCCGGCACAAGACGAAGCATCCTGCTTTCTCCATTGGCATGCCGCTCATGCTGGTGCTTCACGTCGCTCTAGTTAGCCTGTTGATTCGGTACTTGCTGTAACATTTTGGCATGGCTTGGTATGAATTGACACTCGCAAATTGATATGCTATATTGTTCACTCGTGCTCCATAACAGAGCGTTATTGCCATTATTTATACGAACAGACCAAGCCGCATGCGAATGCGGCTTTCGCCGCCTCCAATAACATGGATGCGAGGGAGCGGCTAGCAAAGCAGGCTTGAAGTCGCAGAGGGAGGTAACTGACATGACCGTTCAAAGTGCCTTTCAAGAAGAGGCTGCACGAGTCGAAGATGTGCTGAAGCACATTCACGAGCAGCTTCGTACGATCGGACCTCGTTACACTGGCAATGATTTTACCGAGCAAATGCTCGAAATCCAGCGTGAACAGCGGCAGCAGCGGCTGGAGGTTGCGCAGCGCGAGCCGTATTTTGGCCGAATTGATTTTCAAGAAATGGTTCAGCCCGAACCTAAACCGCTCTACATCGGCAAAGCCGGCGTCGCCCATGAGAAGTCGAACGAAGTGCTTGTCGTCGATTGGCGCGCACCGGTAGCTAGCTTGTTCTACGCGTTCAGCGGCGGGGAAGCCCCTGTCACCTACGAATCGCCGGATGGCGATGTGGAAGGGACCGTTCATCTCAAGCGCAACCTGATGGTGCGCGATGGGAAGCTCGAGCGGGTAGTCGACAGCTATGTTCGTGGGCAGGAAGAAGAATCCGTCACCGACGAGTTCCTGCTATTCCGACTCGGGGAGAGCAAGGACAATAAGCTGCGCGACATCGTTTCGACGATTCAGCAAGAGCAGGATCGCATCATTCGGACGGACAAGAACAAAGCCGTCTTCATTCAAGGGGTAGCGGGTAGCGGAAAAACGACCGTTGCGCTCCATCGTCTCGCGTATTTGCTGTACCGCTACGCGGGCGCGATTCGCGCGGATCGGATGGTTATTTTTGCGCCGAACCGGATGTTCCTTGACTATATTTCCGGCGTGCTGCCGGAGCTCGGCGTCGGCGATATTTTGCAGACGACATTCGCAGATTGGGCGCTTGAGCAGCTGGATGGAGCGGTTCGTCTCGACGAGGACTTCGATCCGTTTACTTATTGGTTTGAGCATCAGCGTTCCAGAGAAGAGATGGATACGGCGACTAGTCGCGTGAAAGGCAGCCTTGCCTTCAAAGCGCTTGTTGATGAGAAGCTTGTGCTCACCGAGTCATCGCTAATTCCAGAGGAAGCTTTCGAGCCGATGGCGGGTTGGAAGGTGACGCCGGCGATGATTATCGAATGGCTCTCGACCGACGACAGTAGTGAGCCTTATATGAAACGTCGCACGAGGCTGGTCAGCCGATTGAAGCGCTGGCTGGAGTCGGAGTGGAAAGCGCGCAGGCTTACGGACAAAACACTCAAGACAAAGCTCAGCACGAAGCTTAATGCATATACGAAAAAAATTCCGTCTTTTACAGCGCCGCAATTGTACAGCTCGATTCTTGGTGAAGCAGCTGCGCAAGAACTGCTTGGGGCAGACGCATGCAAGAATACGATCAAGTCGCTCAAGAAGAAGTTTATTCTTCCTGAGGATCTCGCGTCGCTAGTGTACATTCAGCTTCGGCTGTATGGCAGCGAGCAACCGCCGTACGATCATATCGTGATCGACGAAGCGCAGGACTACTCGCCGTTCCAGATTGAAGCGCTCAAGCAGTGCCAGCGTCAGCCGTCGATGACGGTGCTCGGCGATTTGCAGCAAGGGATTCACGGCTATGCCGGCATTCACAGCTGGAAGGAGCAAACGTCGCTCTTCCCGGAAGCGGACACTGGTTATTTCGAGCTCGATCGGAGTTACCGGTCCACGATGGAAATCATTGATTTTGCAAACTTGGTGCTCGGCGGCATGGGCGATGGCGTTAAGCCGGCAGTCCCCGTGTTCCGGAGCGGCGAGGCCGTGGATGTGGTCGATGCAGGGTCAGACGATGAGCGGCTCGCGGGAGTTGTGCTGACGGTGAAGGAGTGGCAGGCTACCGGTCACTACCGGACAATGGCTGTGCTTGGGCGGACTGCCCGCTCATGTGCGGCGATTGCCGCGGAGCTGAGAGCAGCTGGCGTACCTTGCTCGCTAGTCGAGAGCAAGCAAGAGGCGTACGGCGGCGGACTAACCGTCGTTCCGGCGTATTTGGCGAAGGGTCTCGAGTTCGATGCCGTGCTTATCGCCGATGCCGATGCGGATAGCTTCGGCAGCAACGACGCGAAGCTGCTGTATGTTGCGTGCACGCGTGCGCTCCATAAGCTGAAGCTGCTGTACAGCGGTGAGTTGACGGCCCTAGTAACTTCGCTGCCGGTGGCGGTTGGTTGAATGTAGTGCTACCGTTAAAATAGCAAAAGCTCTAAGAGTGCCGAGAAAGTCCCTATAAGAGGGGCTTTCTCGGCACTTTTTTTAAGCGGCTACACGTCAGCATCGCCGTACTTCAAGCATCAGCTGTGCTGCCACCTGCAAACTCAGCCATGTAAATATGAAATCTCGCCTGCCATAATTTCTTTATCGCCGCAGCTTCAGCGATTATGATGGCATCAGCAGGTCATTTACCTATAGGCGAGGTGCATCAGGTACATGTTACCCCCATCCGTAGAACGAAAGATGAGCAAGTTAGCTAGCGGGCTGCGAAGCAGAACAACCATGGTCGAGTCCATCTATTTGTATGGCTCTGTGGCGCTAGACGATTATATTGAAGGTTCGAGCGATATTGATTTTGTAGCTATCGTCCGTGAAAATCTTACAGCTGCGGACATTAAAGCGATCAGTGAGGCGCATGCGGAAACGGAGCTGGAATATCCCGAGGTCGACATCATGGGCATGTATTTGCTCGCTCATGAGCTTGGCCAGCCGTATCGCGCGGACCGCGCGTGCGTAACCTTTTACAATAAAGAGGTGCACACCAATGGGTTCGGCGCAGATTGGAATCCGATTACGTGGTGGATTCTGGGGCATAACGGCATCCGAATAGATGGCGCGGAACAATGGATGGATTACGAAGTCGATACGCAGTCGCTGGTCAACTATGTCATCGAGAATATGAACAACTACTGGTTAGGCTGGATCGAACGGTTAGAGCAATTCATAGCAAGCAAGGGAAGCTTCTCTTCTGAACAGTTGGATGAAGCGGTGGATTGGTGTGCGCTCGGTATGTTGCGACAGCTCTATACCGTGTCGGAGCACGGGATCAAGAGCAAGGTGCAATCCGGCCAGTATGGACTTACGGTCATTCCAGAGAAGTGGCACGGCATCATTCAAGAAGCGATATGGATCAAGCAGCTTCGCCCGGAACGGGTTTATGAGGATAACGACAAGCGGCTGGCTGATTTTGCGGCATTGCTGCGATACATTCATGAGCAGGCGAATCGAATCTGCAGCTCAAAGGGCTAGAAGCTGTATCTATCTGAAAACGAAATATGCTATGCTAGTGACTTAACACGTAATGACAAAAGGAGTCACATCAATGGATTTTATCGTCGAGTATTTATCGTTCTTCGTTATTCAAGGTGAAGGCGGCGACAATAACGCTGCCAAGACTTTTAAACATTTTCAAACATTGGACCGCTACGACTATGCAGAGAGTGAGCTGAAGTCGTTTCTGGACGGCGAGTTTACCCGAATTTGCAAAAGAAAAGCAGAGCGCCATCCAGCAACGGACTCAGCTCCGACGAAGATCGGTCGATTCATCGTTGAGCCAGGCTACGAGCTGGACAGCAACCCGAACTACAATACGTTTCAGCGTCTTCGCCAGTCTGCTTCTGCGCAAGAGTTTCACGGCTTCGCCGATGAGCTCGTTCGGCTCTATATGGAAGCGGCAGCTGTTCGTGGCGGTGCCTTCATTGTCGTGCACGCGACGCCGAACCGGCATACAGATGAGCCGCTGCTGTTCGTGCTCAAGTGTGATTTTGAACCGAAGATTGCGCGCATCACGGATGAGCATAATTTGATCTCGCATGTGGAGATGGCGATTAGCGCGCGGAATATGAAGTCCATCCAATATCCGTTGATGCCGGAAGAAGGGATGCTTGAGCCGTGGGAGTTGAAAATCCACCAAGCGTCGCATGCGAGATATTTCGAGGATTTCCTCCGGTTCGTCAGCTATGAGAAGGCGATGCCGGAGCTGATGAGCGACCATATGCTTGAGATGGTTCATGAGTATATGGAGGATAAATGGCAAGGGCATGCGAGCGAGGCGCGCGAGCAGGAAGCGCAGCAGTTCGAGGTGTGGGCGGCGAGCGAGAAGCGGGAGCTGCAGGAATCCTGGCCGCAGGAGCGGGTCGTCGCCGCAGCGGAACGGCTGATTGAGCAGCAGCCTAACCTGAGCGTCGCGTTCAAGCTCGGGGACTGGGCTGTTAAAGGGCCGCTTGCCGAATTCGGGCAATCGATCCATTTTGCAACATACAATGGTCGTTATATTGCGCTTATTGAAGGAGACGGCTTCCAGTTCGATCGCAGCATGTCGCCGGTGGAGCTGCTGCAGCCGCCGGATTTGCTGGAGGTGCTTGAGTTTGTCGGCAAGAAGAAAGAGAAAGCAAACGAGTCAACTTCAAGGCTGGACGATCTTCCATACTAGACGCTCCCTGTACGTAGTCGCTGTGGGAGCGGTAATTGTGTTAGGCCTCGCGGTCAGGCGATACCCGGAGGCGCTGCCTGGATGGATTGCCGAGCATGCGGGGGATGCGCTGTGGGCGGGCATGATTTACTTCGGCTTCCGATTCTGCTTCTACAGACAGAGGATAAGCGCGGCCGTGTTGATCAGCTTGTGCTTCTGCTTTGCTGACGAATTCAGCCAGCTGTATCAAGGTGACTGGATTAATCAGATTCGTGGAACGACGCTCGGAGCGCTTGTGCTCGGACATGGCTTTCTAATTGTCGATCTGTTACGGTATACCGTTGGCATTGGTGTGGCATACAGCGTCGACCGCTGGATGCTCTCAGCGAAGCGGCGTTTATTCTAGTTATAGTTGAGGAGGCGGGATGGAAGATGCAGGCGAACATAACGAAGGCAGCAATCGTAACAGGGGTATCGCGTGGGCTAGGGGAAGCCATTGCAGAGGTGCTTGTCCAGCAAGGGTATCAGGTGTTCGGAGCAGCTCGCACATCTCCGGCGGAGCGTCTTGCGAAGGAAGCGGCATTTACATATGTCCCCTGTGATCTAGCAGACGTCACAGCGGTGGAAGCAGCGTTCGATTCTATTGCTCAATCCGTCAGTCTTCTGCCTGTGGAGGAGCTGCTGTTTATCAATAACGCAGCGATGCTCGAGCCGCTTAGGCCGCTGCCCGATCTGGAATCCGCAGAGATGGCAAAGCATCTGCAGACAAGCCTCCTCGCGCCGATGGTGCTGTGCAGCCGGTTCATCAAGCTCGTTCAGAACCTGCCTATCCGTGCCACTATCGTGAATGTAACATCAGGTTTGGGCGAATATTCCGCACCGTCCATGAGCATGTATTGCAGCGGCAAAGCGGCGCTTAATATGCTCACTCGCTGTATCGCAGATGAGCAGCGGGACGCCGAGCGCCCGATCTTGGCTTATGCGTTTGATCCGGGCATGATGGAAACCGCCATGCAAGTAACTGCACGCGGGCAGATTCAGAGCAGTTCCCGCTGCAGCGATTCTTTCAAGAGAGCCACGAGACAGGGAAGCTGCGTCAAGCTTCTGAAGTAGCCGCGGAGCTGCTGCGATTGCTTGGGAAGCCGCACTCTAACGGCATCGTGCTGAGAGCTTTCGAACAAAGCTCGTAAATCCAGCAGCGGCGGAGTAGATGATTAGATCTAGTAATTATCACGATTAACAATAAGAAGCCGGGCCTGCTAGCTGCAGATTCAGGCTTCTTTTGCTTTTTGCCGAGTATTGGTAAGATGGGGGAGGACTGTTCATATTCTGTTCATGATTGAAACGTATATTGAGTGCATGATTTCCTATTCTAACGACAACCGGAGATGAACTTACAATGACTAAACTATTAATCGTCGATGACGATCCCCATATTCGTGAGCTTATTCGGCTGTTTCTCGTTCGGGAAGGCTTCGAAATTGTCGAGGCAGGCGACGGCAAGGAAGCGCTCGATATTCTGGAGAATACGCAGGTTGACCTTGCTGTTCTCGATGTGATGATGCCGAACATGGACGGATGGCAGCTGTGCAGAGAGCTGCGCGAATCGACCGAGCTTCCCGTGCTCATGCTGACGGCGAAGGGCGAAACAAGCCAGAAGGTGAAGGGATTCGAGCTAGGCGCGGACGATTATCTCGTCAAGCCGTTTGAGCCGGTAGAGCTTGTTGCGCGCGTGAAGGCGCTGCTCAAGAGATACAAGATTGCAACTTCGCATACGGTTACCGTTGGAAGCGTGCAGCTCAATCGATCGACATATGCGGTTACGATGGACGATACGACGATGACGCTGCCTATGAAGGAATTTGAATTGCTATTCAAGCTTGCGAGCTATCCGGGCAAAACCTTCTCGCGCGAGCATCTCATCGAACAGCTATGGGGCTACGACTATGAAGGAGACGAGCGGACGGTAGATGTTCATATTAAGCGGCTGCGCGAGAAGTTCCCTGAGGATCGGAGCCGAGTCCGAATTCAGACGATCCGCGGGCTTGGATACCGGCTGGAGGTATAACGAATGGAAATGCCATTGTGGAAAAGAATATTGGCAGGTCTCGCCGGCATGATTCTCATGAATATTGCAATCTATACGACGTTTACGATCGCTTATACGGCTGTTTCCTACTATAAAGAGAAACATAATCAGTCGGCATTAACGGCGGAGCTGGCTCATGACGGACAGCTAATCTCAAATATTCTTACAAGCAAGCCGAGCAGCGAGTGGAAGGATGCACTGCTGCCAGCAGCAAACAGCAACGGCTACCGAATTGTACTGATCGACGCAAAGGGGAAAGCGGAAACCTTCGGCGATGCAGAGAAGGCTGGCAGCCTGCCTTCTCAGGAGGAAACTGCGGCGGTGCTTGAGCGCGGGGAGAAGGTAGAGCTGCTGAAGCGGTCGAATCCTTTTGTCAAAGGAACCGCGCTTGCGGGCATGAAGGTGAACAGCGGCGGTCAGCAGTATGCGCTCTTTATCCAGGAGGAAGCGCCTAGCTTGTATCGCGGCTTGCCGCAGCAGCTGTTTACGGTGTTCCTTGGGTTTCTGCTCTTGTTCATCATCTTGCTGCTGATCGGTCGACCTTGGCGACATCGGGATGGAGCTCGTGTATACATTAATGCCATCCGTCGCATGTCGAAAGGAGACTTCTCTGTGTCCATTGCCAAATCCGAACAAATTCCGCAATTCGGAGAGCTAGCGGCGAGCATTAACGATATGGCTGCTGAGCTGAGCCAGCTGGAGCAGATGCGCCAGACGTTCATCAGCAACGTCTCTCATGAGATTCAATCGCCGCTAACCTCTATTCGCGGCTTTGCCAAAGCGCTGCAGCATGAAGGAAGCGATGATGAACAGCGTAATCATTACGCGAGCATTATCGAGAACGAGAGCGCGAGGCTGTCCAAGCTGAGCGACAATCTGCTTAAGCTGACGACGCTTGAAGCGAGGGAAGAGCCCGTTCTTCTGAAGCCGCTGCGCCTTGATCAGCAGGTTCGCTCGATGATTCTTGCTTGCGAGCCGCTCTGGATGGACAAAAATATTGTTATGGATGTGAACTTGGACGAGGAAGTAACGATCTTAGGTGATGATGAGCTGCTCTCGCAGGTGTGGATGAACATTCTCGCGAACAGCATGAAGTTTACGCCTGAAGGCGGCACGGTGAGCGTTGAAGTAAAGCAGACAAAAGATGGAGCGAGCGTCTCCATTACAGATACGGGAATCGGAATATCCGAAGAGGATTTGCCGCATATCTTCGAACGCTTCTTCAAGGCGGATAGGTCACGCAACCGCAAGCTGGGAGGAAGCGGCCTGGGGCTGTCTATCGTCAAAAGAATAGCCGATATGCATAACGGCACTGTGACCGCGAGCAGTAAAGCGGAAGCAGGAACGACGATTACTGTTACGTTGCCTAGCGGTCCGCCTCCGTCGCAGTCGCAGTCGCCGTCGCGGCAGAAAAAATAAAGAACGCACTTCCTAGCATCCGCTTAGGAGGTGCGTTCTTTATTAGGAGCGAAGCTGAACATGCTGGATGCTCCCCGGCAAATCGCGATACATGCGCAGCGCATCCGAATCTTTCAGAATATGACCGGTTACGATACAAGCTGCAGTCTCGTCCGCGTGAATGATGCCTTCATTCACCAGCTTGCGCAGTCCAGCAACAGCCGCGGCGGATGCGGGCTCGGCGCCGATGCCCGAGCGGTCGATCTGCTGTTTCGCTGCCATTATTTCGGTGTCACAGACAGCTGCCGTGACACCATTCGTAAGCTGCAGCACACCGCGTGCTTTGCGCCAGCTCGGCGGGTTGCCGATATTAAGGGCAGACGCTGCTGTGATGGGCTTCGCTTCCGGCGTCAAGCAGTCGTCGCCGCTCTCGATCATCCGATGGAACGGACTCGCGCCTTCGGCTTGAATAACCGCAACACGGGGCAGCTTGTCAATGAAGCCGAGTGTGTACAGATCGTGCAGCCCTTTACCAAGCGCCGACGCATTGCTTAGCGCACCGCCGGGGAGCACGATCCAGTCCGGCAGCGTCCAGTTCATATCCTGTACGAGCTCATAAACGATGCTCTTCTGGCCTTCTATCCGAAACGGGTTAATGGAATTGCACACGTATAACCCTTCCGCTTCCGCATACTTGTCGAGCCAGCGGATTCCATCGTCGTAGGTGCCAGCGAACGTCCTCACTTGCGCGCCGTAAGCGAGCGTCTGCAACACTTTGTTTAGAGCAACATCGCGGTCAGGCACGAGTACAACTGAAGCGAGACCTGCAGTTGCAGCATACATCGCGAGAGAGGACGATGTGTTGCCGGTTGATGTGCAAGCAAATTTACGATAACCAAGTGATCGGCCATGGGACACGGCTGCGGTCATTCCGTTATCCTTGAACGAACCGCTCGGGTTCTCGCTCTGTGCTTTCAGCCACAGACGTCTAACGCCGGTGAATGCTCGCACAGTCTCTGTTTCATAGAGTCCAGTATTGCCCTCATTGCGGGTCACGATGAACGGATCAGGCAGCTCAGGAGCAAGCAGCTCCTTATAGCGCCATACACCGCTGGCCATTAATGTATGGCGCTCCGCACGGCGCTCATGGAATTGCCGCTTCAACAGCTCGACATCTATGCCTCTGAAATCTTGCACGAGCTGAAGCAGTCCGCCGCAATCGCAGTTGTACCTCATCGGACTTATGTCCATTCCATATGTCGTATTGCAGATTATACATGCTGCTCTCATCGCGTAGAGATCCTCCTTTATCGTTACTTAATCAGCTGTTCGCTTGATCGGAATCGTTCTACTACATACAATAAGTTCAAATAATCTATAATTCTAATACATATATATTTGTTATTGATAACTACAGGTTATGATTAAGTCGGAAGCGGGAGCGGAGGCACGGATGTAATATGAATCTCTACGGACTGATCGTGTTTCATCATGTGGCGATGACTGGAAGTGTGACGAGAGCTGCCGAAATGCTCTGCATTAGCCAGCCAGCTGTGACGGCGCATGTCCGCAATATGGCTGCGGAGCTTGGTGTGACACTTCTCGCGCCGAGAGGGAGAGGCATTCTGCTCACGGAAGCAGGAGAGCGGTTAGCGGCGCATGCTTCCAGACTGTTCGCGCTTGAGCAGGACATTGTCCGCGATATGGCAGCATTTCGCGATGGTACGGCGGGCAAGCTGCGAATCGCCGCGACGTCGCTGCCTGCGAATTTTCTGTTGATGGAGCAGATCGCAGCATTCAAGCTTGCTTTTCCTACTGTATCGGTGTCGATGGAGACGCGAAATGCGAATGATGCGATGGAAGCCTTACTCCAATATGAAGCGGATATAGCGGTGATTGGAGGAAGCGGAGAAACGAGGGAGGAATTAACGCGGCTTGTGCTCCTGGAGGATGAGCTATGGTTCGTCGCCTCGCCATCTCATGCGTTAGCAGGTCAAACCATTTCACTTGGCGAACTGTTCACAGAGCCGTTCATCATGCGAGAGGAAGGCAGTGCGGCACGCGACCGGCTGCTCGCGCTCTGCCGCATCCATGGAGAAGCCATGCCGAAGACGGCGATTCAAGTAAGCGGTGTTCATGAATCGCTTCATGCGGTCGCAGCCGGACTCGGCGTTTCGTTCGTCTCTTCGCTGGAAGCTCGGCGAGCAATCGCAAGGGGTGAGCTGGCGAGAATTTTGGTGGCAGGCGAAGCCGAATTGCTTAACCCGATTGTGCTGTACACAAGAGCTGATGAGAAGCTTCCTCCGGCTGCGCAGCAGTTTGTGAACGTCATGTTGAAGCAAATGAAGGCGGTGATCGGATCGGAGCTCTAACCACTCTAACACGTAAATGGTTCAAAGGTAACCGAGCCGTTCCTATTGCGGTACCGATTATCATTTACTTGTTGCTGCTCGCTGGCTCGCTTGTTATCCGAATGGGGATGCCACATGAGCAATATGCCTCTGATGTCAGCAGATTGATGGAGGAACGCATCTATAAAACGGTACATGTTCACGATACGGAGGACATTCGAGAAGCTCTGGCAGAGGCGAAGGAACGCGGTTTACCGATTTCCGTATCCGGCGCGAAGCATAGTCAGGGAGGGCAAACTTTTGCCGAAGACGCAATTGTTCTTGATATGCTCTCCCTTAATCGTATCCTGCGAATCGACCAAGTAAGCAAAGAAATTACAGTACAAAGCGGAGCGACCTGGGAGCAAGTACAGTCAGCCATCAACCCGCTCGGCTTATCGCTTCGGATCATGCAATCACAGAACCTGTTTACGGTCGGGGGAACGATGAGCGTAAATGCACATGGACGCGATATTCATGAGGGTCCGTTCATTGAGTCAGTGAAGTCATTCCGATTAATGACCGCCGAGGGTAAAATAATCGAAGTCAGTAGAACCGCCAATTCCGATTTGTTCGGAGCGGTGATTGGCGGTTACGGATTATTCGGTGTTATCGTAGACGTTACTCTTTCATTAACTAAAGATTCCTTGTATAAACAGCATGTCGTACCGATTCAATATGATGCGTTTGCTGGTTATTTTGCGAATGAAGTTCGAAACAATCCGATAAATGCGATGATGATTGCACGATTATCCGTTGCACCTGAAGCCTACTTAACGGATATGTTTATTACGACGTATGAGAAGACCGATGAACACATGACAGCTAAGCTAACGAGTTTACGTCATGAGAATGCTGCAGGCGCAGGGGTAGCAAAGTTTGCATTAGGATTATCACGCAAGTGGGATTGGGGCAAGTCTCTTGTTTGGCGTCTGCAGAAGAAAGGGTATCTTCTAAGTGACGGCAAGCTCATAACACGTAATAATGCAATGCGGCCTGATGCAAAGTTCATGGAGTATGCTGATTCTCAGCGAACCGACTTGCTTCAGGAATATTTTGTACCCTTAGATCAATTCAAGCCATTTGTTGATGGCTTACGTGAGATTTTGCTTGAGGATAAGCTTAATTTGCTCAACATTACGGTGCGGTATGTACCGCATAATGAAGAGTCTCTCCTCTGTTATTCGAAGAACGACAGCTTCGCGTTCGTTATGCTGTTCAATAACAAACGATCTGCTGCATCCGTTGAGAAGTTTGCTGCTTCCACCAGGAAGCTAATTGACTTGGCAATAAGGCAAGGAGGCACCTATTATCTTCCTTATCAGCTGTTCGCAGATGATCGTCAATTACGCAGCGCATATCCGAATACAGATGCATTCTTTGCAGCCAAGAAGCGAGCGGATCCTAATCTAGTGTTCCAAAATGAACTGTATGCGAGGTATGCTCATGAGTAATATGATGCGGATGATGATGGTTTCACAAAGTATCATGACGTTCGGCTCTGGCATTGTTTTTCCCTTTTATCTGATCTTCGTGAAGGAAATCGGCGGCGATTTTACGCAATATGGAATCGCGTATGGTTTGTTCACTATTTGCTCCGCTTACTTGAATTGGTGGTTCGGGAAGTCGTCAGATCGTTATGGACGGAAGCTGTTTCTTCTTCTATCTGCATGGGGGACGGCGGCATTATTTCTTATTTTTCCCCTAGTAACAAGCATTTGGCAGGTGTATGCTCTACAAATCGCGATGGGCGCATTCGGGGCCATGCAGCGAACCTGTGAGAAAGCGTTTCTTGCCGATATGACGGAGGAAGGACGCCGCGGGGAGCAAATCGGTCGTTATCATGTCAGTGTATCGTTATTTTCCGGCGCTGCTGTCATTGCCGGAGGGTTCTTAATTGATTTATTCACGCTCGATTTAATGTTCTATTTGGGCTCCGTCATCTTATTTATTAGCGGTTTGATGCTGATTCGAGTTAAAAGCAGTATTTAGCACGTGAGCCAGCAACAATCAGCCGAGTAGCGAGTATCCATTGCCTCTTGTCGGACCATTCTAACGTACGTGTCCGTCATTCTAACAAAGAGGCAGGGATCGTTCATTTATGGCTAAGCTTCTGTATATTACTGCGCATCCGCACGATCATCAAGCATCGTACAGTATGGCTGTCGGTCAAGCATTCATTGATTCCTACCGCGAATCGCACCCGCAAGATGAAATCGTACATCTGGACTTGTACAAGACGGAAATCCCGTATATTGATGCAGATGTATTCAGCGGCTGGGGCAAGCTGCGCAGTGGCGGGGATTTCAGCTCTCTGTCCGGCGATGAACAGAAGAAGGTCGCAAGGCTTGGCGAGATCGTAGATCAGTTCGTTTCAGGAGACAAGTATGTGTTCGTAACGCCGCTCTGGAACTTCTCGTATCCGCCAATCATGAAGGCCTATATTGACTCCATCTGCGTGGCGGGCAAAACCTTCAGTTATACGAAGGAAGGGCCAGTCGGTCTGCTGAAAGGCAAGTCAGCTATTCATATTCAAGCACGAGGCGGCATTTATTCGGAAGGTCCGGCAGCAGGGTTGGAATGCGGCCATCGCCACTTGAATGCCATTATGCAGTTCGTTGGCATCACTGATTTCAAAGGGATCTTCGTTGAAGGCGTCAATGCGATGCCTGAGAATGCAGCGGAGATTAAGGAAAAGGCAATTGCCGAAGCGAAGAAGGAAGCGAAAGTGTTTGGTGCTGTGACTGCAAAAGTATAAATAACTGGTAAGCTCGAAAGCTAAGCTCCTTCCGACGCTCATGCGAATGGAGGAGCTTGGTTTACATAGACCGAGTATGAAATACATAGAATATTGAGGTTTCGCGTGAACGGGAACGACTAATCCGTATTGATTTTCCAATTATTGTTTGATACAATCAACTCTCGTTTTTCTGTCATGTGGAGGTGGAATATAGGTGAGTCTTAAATCACAGGATTGGCGGCAGGAACAAGAGCGCGTGAATAATGTTACGAAACATATTCGAGCCAAGATTTACTCGCTCGAAGAATCAACCTCGGAAACCATGTCCGAAATGGTCGATATCCGCAAAAATTTCTGGGATGACGTAACCGTCAATTTCGAGGATTCGGCGGAAATGGCGGAGACGTTCGCGAGCTTGAAGCAGCAAGCTGAAATTCTATCGGAGCGTGAGCGGACCCATCGCCATGCGGCGTTGCAGCTGCGCACACTAAGGAAGCTAAAGTCGACGCCGTATTTTGGCCGGATAGATTTTGCTGAGAATGGCGAACCCGTCGATCAAGTGTATCTTGGAATCGCATCACTGCGAGACGATAAGGATGAGAACTATTTGATCTATGATTGGCGGGCGCCGATTGCCAGCCTTTATTATGATTACCCGCCAGGACCGGCGGTTGTTGAGACTCCGATGGGGTTGATTTCAGGAGAGTTAAAGCTGAAGCGGCAGTTCGTCATCCGTGAAGGCGAGATCCGCAGCTTGTTCGATACAGGCGTTACGATCGGCGACGAGCTGCTTCAAGAGGTGCTCGGCAAACAATCTGATGCTGCGATGAAGAGTATCGTCGGCACGATTCAGAAGGAACAGAACCGGATTATTCGCAATGAGCGAAGCCGATTACTGCTTGTTCAAGGCGCAGCGGGCAGCGGCAAAACTTCGGCGGCTCTGCAACGGGTTGCCTATTTGCTATACCGGTTCCGCGGCACGCTGAAGGCGGACCAGATCGTCTTATTCTCACCGAATCCAATGTTTAATAGCTATGTCTCAACGGTGCTGCCAGAGCTTGGCGAAGAGAATATGCAGCAGACGACTTTCCATGAGTACCTCATGGCACGGATTGGCAGATCGTTCAAACTGGAGAATCCGTATGCGCAGCTGGAATATGCGCTAACCGGGATGAATGAGCCGGAGTACAATGCGCGAATGACAGGCATCCAATATAAGGCGTCAACGGATTTTGTGGCGCTCATCGATCTATACTTAGTTCAGCTTGGATCGGAAGGACTTGTATTCCGTGACATCGCATTCCGTGATGAAATTGTCGTCTCCGCGGCTGACATTCATCAGTACTTCTATGCGCTTGATCATAGCATCGCCATACCGAACCGACTGCGCCTTGTTGCGGAGTGGCTGCTTAGCCAATTGAAAGAGAGGCAGAAGGCTGCGCTTGAAGAAGAGTGGGTCGATGAAGCAGTCGAGCTGCTGGATAAAGAAACCTACTTAAAGGCTTATCAGAGCGTCCGCAAGAACAAACGGAACAGCCGTGACGATTCGTTCGACGATTTCGATCGGGATCGTGAATTGCTGGTCCAATACGTCGTATCGGAGCAATTCAAGCCTATTAGATCACGGCTGCGGAAGCTTGCTTTTGTCGACTTGCGTGCCTCGTATGTGAATTTGTTCCGTGAACCGGCGTTTGCCGCGTCCTTACTTGCTGGCTCTGATGCAGGCGTGGTCGGGGTTGCAAAGCTGCCAGCAGAATGGAATGAGATCTGTGCGTGGACAAACTCGAAGCTGACGAACCGTGTCTTGCCGTACGAAGATGCAACGCCGTTCTTGTATGTCGTGGAGCGAATTCGAGGCTTCCAGACGAACACTTCAGTTCGGCATGTCATCATTGATGAAGCTCAGGATTATACGGCATTCCAGTTCGCCTATATGAAACGACTGTTCCCGTTTAGCCGCGTGACGGCGCTCGGGGACTTGAACCAATCGATCAATGCGCATACGGCGGCAGATGGAATGATGGGTTTCAGTGCGCTTGCAGCGCTATATCCGGCAGAGGAGACCGAGACGATAGTATTGCGTCAAAGCTACCGCTCCACTCGTCCTATTGTAGAGTTCACGAGCACGCTCATACCGGGTGGTGAAGAGATTCAGCCGTTCAACCGTGATGGAGAGCGACCAACGTTGACCTTTGCGGCGAATAAGGTGGAGCTTCATGCCCGCATTGTGGAACGTATACAGAAGCTGAATAGTGAGGGTAATCGAACGATTGCCGTCATCTGCAAAACCGCAGCTCAAAGCGCCGAAGCTTTCGAAGCTTTACGGGATCAGCTGCCGATCCGTTTGATCGAGCGGGAAACGTCGACTTTTGCGCCGGGAATTGTCGTCATTCCATCCTATCTCGCAAAAGGTGTAGAGTTTGACGCTGTTCTGGTGTATGATGCATCTGACCATGCTGCAACCGGCTATCAGCTGGAGCGCGAGCGGAGATTGTTCTACACGGTATGTACACGTGCGATGCATGAGCTGCATCTGTTCGTATCCGGCTCTGTGCGAGTGAGTCCTTTTATTCGGGAAGCCGCACTCGATCAACTAGGTCAGCGAATCCATTAACACTATTATTGAAAGAGGTATCATTCGTGGAATATTTAAGAGCTAATACGAGCGAGCTGCTTGAAGAAGCAATTTCCGTTCGTTTCGAAGTGTTTGTCAATGAGCAGAAAGTGCCTGCTGATCTGGAGCGGGATGAATATGATGATACACCGGAGTCATGCCATCATTTTGTAGTGAAGGATAATGGCAAAGCGATTGCAGCTGGAAGATGGAAAGAATACGAGCCCGGTGTTGCGAAGATGCAGCGCATTGCCGTTCTGCTTCCGTACCGTGGGCACGGAGTCGGCAAGAAGCTGATCGAAGTGATGGAGCAGGATGCGAAGGCGGCTGGCTATTCCGCCTCATTCCTTGGTGCGCAATGCACGGCGGAAGGCTTCTATCAGAAGCTTGGTTACGCGACAGTATCGGATGAGCCATTCCTCGATGCGAATATCCCGCATGTGAATATGCGCAAACCATTGTAATTGGCTTGGCGCGGTGCAGGCCTAAAGACATCCCATTCGAGCAGGACGTTCAGTCGCTCGGATTTGGATGTCTTTTTGCATGAAGATTAAGGAGGGTATCATCTATGAAACGCTTGCTGCTTGTAGCTTTCTATTTTGTCGTCATCATAGCCGTATGGAGCAACCGGACTGAGCTGCTTGCTTGGATGAGAGATGGCGATGTGCCGATTCTGCTGCTTCTGCTGCTTGTCATTGGCTTGGCTTGTATACCGATCATCCCGTTCAGTGTCGTCATCGGCACTCTGGGATATTTATATGGTCCGCTGCTTGGCGCGTTAATGAGCTTAATTGGAGCTTGGATGGCTGCGCTTCTGCTATACGGGTTGTTTCGGTATGCGCTGCGAGAACGTGGACGAGCCATGCTGCGGCGCTATCAGCTAACGGAGCGATGGACCGTGATGGTGGAGAAATATCCGTTCCGTTCGATCCTGCTAGCAAGGCTGATACCGATCGTGCCGCAAGTCGCGGTCAATATCTATGCAGCGGTCGTAACGATCCCCTTCTTAAGCTACGCGAGTGCATCACTGCTTGGCAAAATCCCGGGGATGCTCGTGTTCGCTTTCATCGGCGGTAGCGCTGCATCAGGCTGGCAATCGTTGATGCTCGCAGTAGCTGTTTATCTCGTGTTTCTGCTCACGGTATACGTGTCGATACGCTGGTGGAAGGCGCGTGAGGCTTGAGGACGATTTACCAAAATCTAGGCATCCTGCTATAATGTTGCTCATAGCTGAAGCTGTTATGCTAGAGTAATTTGAGAGGGAGAGCGGGATGAAGAACAGTAATAAAATTGTTGTTGCCGCATTGCTTGCCGTTATTGCGATTCTACTTTATCAGACGTTGAGCCTTAAGCATGAGTTACGCGCTACCGATACCATTACGAACAGCAACCAGGCGGTTAGCATGAACGGGACGCTTGGACTTTACAACAATAACGCCGTGACGTCGGGCAGTTCGGGAGACGGGTTCTGGCTGTATAAAGTTGATGAGCAGCAGGTGTACTATTTCACTTATGATAAAGAATTGAAGAAGATCCTCCAGGTTGTGAGGAACATTAACCAGTAGGGGCGTCGATAAATATGAACAATCTTGATTTGTTGAATATCTTGATATTTATATTAATCTGCGTGCTCGTTATCGGGCTGAATGGTATTGTCTACAACCTGAAGCGTCGCGAGAAGAATGATAAACGTACTATTGAGCTGTTGGAGAGTTTGGTGAAGAAGCAGGATTAGGGTTAGGGTTAGGTGCTGAGAGTTCCAAAGTGAGCAGTGAATAGAAGGATGCAACGGTCTTGCGATGTAGCGTTGTATCCTTCTTTTTGCTGTTTCCAGAAATTTCTTGAATTGCTATAATGGGTAGAAATCTCTATATAAAAATTCTTTGTGATTGGGGAGAACTCAGTGAAGATTAGCGTTGGTGTACAAGCTGTAATTATCCTTAACGATAAGCTCCTGACGATTAAGAAAATAGAAGAAGACGGTGAGGCAGCCTATATTCTCCCTGGGGGCAAGCAAGAGTTTGGCGAAACGATGGAGCAAGCTCTTCGTCGAGAAGTATATGAAGAGGTTGGTATTACAGTAGAAGTTCAAGAACTATTATTTCTTAGGGAATTTATTAGCGCGAATCATACAAATACGGAAGTGGAGAGCAAGCTGCATATTGTCAGTCCAATATTCTATTGCCGTATGAATCCAGACGATGTAATCCCCCAAGCTGCTCCTTATCCTGATCCAGATCAAATCGGAGTCGAATGGATAGAATTACACGACCTATCTAGCCTAAGATTTTATCCAAAAAAATTAGTGCCTCAAATAATTGAAAGCGCTAACGGGAATCGAGCGTTGAATTGTTATGTTGGCGATATGAACTAATGAGAGGCGGAAACGAATGAATCTCCTTGATTATAAAGCGTTCTATGACAAAGTCGGCGCAGTCAATGGATGGGATTTCAGCAGCGTAAAATGCATCTCTGAGGGAGAGAAGCCCGAGCTTTATCAGGATGTACAGAAGTTATGCGGGAAAACAGATATTTTGCTCGATATTGGCACTGGCGGCGGGGAAGCGATCCTATCAATTGCAGCTGATTCTGCATTGCTCTTGGTAGGGATCGACCAGTCCAGTGGAATGATCGAGACTGCAACTAGAAACGCGGCTGTATCTGGCTTGCCGAATGTGCGATTTCTGCAGATGGAAGCGGAGAGCTTGAAGTTTCCTGACCATTTCTTCAACATCGTCTTATGCAGACACTCGGAGTTTTATGCCAGCGAGGTTGCAAGAGTTCTAACGAACAGTGGTGGTATATTCATTACCCAGCAAGTCAGTGAAAACGACAAATCTAATCTGAAGCAAACCTTCGGAAGAGGGCAGGCGTATGGTACGGAGGCGGGTACATTAAAAGAGCAATATCTGAGCGAGCTAAGCGAAGCGGGGTTCAGCGTCATTCAGTCTGCGGATATTAGCGTAACCGAGTATTACCAAACGGCTGAAGATTTGATTTTCTTATTGAAGCACACTCCAATTATCCCAGACTTCGGGCGAACCGAAGATGACTTCAAACTGCTGGAGCTATTCATTAAGGAGAATCATACGGAGAAAGGCATTCGAACAAATTCGGAGCGCTTTATTATAAAAGCTAGATTGTAGTTGATTTTAATCATTCTAGAAATTCCACTAACAGTTGAATTTCTAGACGCATACAATTTCAACTAATGCTTGATAGGCCCACAATCGTCGCTATGCTATGCTGAGCACGGACAAAGCGCATCAACCATTTTGCAGCAAAGTCTACGATCTGTAACTACTAGAAGGGGGTTTTAGAGTGTCAACAGAGAAAGCAGCGGCGTATTCCGCGTGGTCTAACATCAAGTATTCCATGCGAGTGCACTGGCGGGCAAGGCCGCTTACGCTAATTTGTTGCGTCATCGCGGTGCTTGTTGGTGTCGGTATGCCCTTTGTAAGCATCCTTATGCCGAAGATTGTTATCGACAACATTACAAAAGGGGGCACGCCAAGCGAGTTTATAGTGTCGGTAGGAGCTATGGCGCTTCTTCTGGCCATATTGAGCAGCTTGAAGAGCTATGCTGATCTCATCACCAATGATTCGGTAGGTACAATCAGCATATTTAAACACCTTCAAACGGCGATGATCAAGCAGCTAAATATGGACTACGAGGTGCTAGAGAGCCCAAGATACGCAAAGCTAGGCGAAAAGGCGGGGCGCGCCATGCAGAGCAACCACTCTCCTGCCTCCAACATACCGCGCGTCATTTCACAGCTTTTAATGAACGTGTTGGGTTTTCTTACATATGGGTTGGTCATTATTACGGTACATCCGCTTATTATTGTCTTTCTAGCCATTTCGGCTGGGATCAATTGGATGTCGCTCACTCGTGCCCGCAAGATTGAGAAGGACACGCGTGAGGAACGGTCCAAGCTTCAGGGCAAGCTGTGGTACATCCAGAGAGCGTCGAAAGAACCGTCTGGAGGCAAAGACGTACGCTTATATGGTCTGAGCAGCTTAATCGGAGGAGTTTTTCAAAATGTACTCGCGTCTAGCACGGAGAAAGAGCATAAGGTCGCGACAGGTGATATGAAAGCTCAGCTGTCGGATGCAGTGCTTAGCCTTATACGTGATGGTGCCGCGTACGCGTTTCTAATTTACTTGCTGCTGAACGACAAGATGAGCTTGGGCAACTTCGTGCTCGTGTTTGCCGCCATTGGTGCGTTTGCAGGCTGGTTGTCGGGCATTTTGAGAAGTTCAAGCGAGCTTATGCGCTCTTTAAGTGAGATGTCTGATATCCGAGAATATCTCGATGTACCTGATATTTCTAACACCGGCCCGGGCCATAAGCTGCCTTCAGGTGACATGCTCCCTCCATCAATTAGGCTAAGAAACCTCGGATATACGTATCCGGATGCCAAGGAGCCTACTCTCTTCGGAATAAATCTGGATATAAAGCCGGGAGAACGCATCGCGATTGTAGGTCCGAACGGGGCGGGCAAGACGACGCTTATTAAGCTCTTATGCGGACTTTATATGCCGACAAGCGGCGAGATTACGCTCGGAGGTGTCGACACGACGCGGTATAACAGGGACGATTACTTTTCACTATTTTCTACCGTGTTCCAGGATATTCATCTCTTCTGCAGTGATATTGCCGGGAATATATCGCAGCAGTCTCCTGATCAGACAGACTACGAGAAAGTAAAGCAATGCCTTGTGATGTCCGGACTTATGGATAAGGTAAGTAAGCTTGAGAAAGGCGAGTCGACGCTTCTCGTTCGTCGTGTGCATAGCGACGCAATCGAACTTTCAGGCGGTGAGATGCAGAAGCTGGCGCTTGCGCGCGCTCTGTATAAAGACGCGCCGGTTATTATTTTGGACGAGCCGACAGCTGCGCTTGACCCTATCGCTGAGAGCGAGATTTATCAGCGTTACGCCGAACTGACTGCCGGCAGAACATCGATTTACATCTCTCACAGGCTGGCAAGCACACGTTTCTGCGATCGGATTCTATTAATAGACGGCGGCGGCATCGCCGAAATCGGCACGCACGACGAGCTTATGAGAAATGGCGGAAAATATGCCGAGATGTTTAACGTGCAGTCTCACTACTATAAAGACGGGGAGGTTGCCGACCATGCAGAAGCGCTCAATTTGGCGTAACCTACGCCGCGGATACGGGATTGTAAATCAATTAACGCCAAAGTACATTCCGCTAACTGTCGTCTCATCCTTTATTAAAGCTGTGCAGCCGTTAATGGTGCTCTTCTTGTCTGCCCAGATCATTAACGAGCTGGCAGGCGACCGTGACACCGGGCGTATCGTGCTGTATACCGCGCTTACTGTCGGACTCGCGTTTATTTTATCGGCTATAAACGCCGTCGTATCACGCCGGATAACGACCTTAAACAGTACGTTGTGGGCGCGATTCTACTTTTTCCTGGGCCATCGGTATATGCAGCTTAATTACGATCAAGTGGAAGATACGATGAATAACGAGAAATTAGCGGATATTGAAGCTAAGACTAACGGTAACGGACTTGGTCTCCTGCGCTTGCATCACAGTTTGCCGGAGCTGCTGCAGCCCCTTTTTGAACTCATACTGTCCATCGTGCTCTTTATAGGCATGTTTACAACTGCTTCTTCCTATGAGGAGACTTTCATCACATCTCCAATTGCCACCGTTATGCTGGTCATTCTCATTCTGCTTATCCTTCCTTTTACCTATATCCTTAAGAAGCGGGAGGAGCGGATTCAGAGAAGGGTGTTTGAGGAAAATCCGAAGTCGAACACCTATATCCACTTTTTTATGGAATATATGCAGTCCAAGAATGCCGCTAAAGACATTCGGCTCTATAAACAAGCGCCGGCGATCGAGGAACACTACAATAAATCAGTTGGAGCAGAGTTCTGGTACAGAATATTTGACTTATTTGGAAAAAATAACGCCTTGGCAGCGGCTATTAACGCCGTGCTTGGTGGCTGCGTCTATCTATTTATCGGCCTTCGGGCGTTATATGGCATGTATCCGTTAGGTAGCGTGGTTCAATATATCGGTGCGGCTAATGGAGCTGTCGGAGCGCTGGCTAAGCTTGTCGCGGTTCTGGGGAATTATATTACCAACAACCAGTATCTTAACCTCGTGTTCGACTATCTTGACCTGCCGGACAACATGCGCAAGAGCGATGGCAACAGACAAATCCCGCAAGCAGAGCTGGAGTTCGAATTTCATGACGTGTCGTTTAAATATCCTGCCGCTGGCAACTATGCCATTAAGAATCTAAGCATGAAGTTCAATATCGGCGAGCGGCTTGCCGTTGTGGGGTTGAATGGTAGCGGCAAGACCACAATGATTAAGCTTCTATGCCGGCTTTATGAACCGTCGGAGGGAGTTATTACATTAAACGGCATTGACATTAGAGAGTACGACTACTCGGCATACATGGGCGTTTTCAGTGTCGTGTTTCAAGATTTCAAGCTCTTTTCATTCTCTCTCGGCCATAATGTTGCTGCCTCCGAGAACTATGATGCGGATTTGGCAGAGGAATCCCTCATTATGGCTGGGTTTGGCGAGAAGCTTAAGAACATGCCAGAGGGGCTCGGTACCTTCTTGCACAAGGATTTCTCTGACGACGGCGTAGATATGTCAGGAGGAGAAGCGCAGAAGGTGGCTCTGGCTAGGGCGCTGTACAAAAACGCACCTTTTGTCGTGCTTGACGAGCCAACGGCGGCACTGGATCCGATCGCGGAGTTCGAGATTTATTCCCGATTTAATGAATTAATCGGCGGCAAAACCGCTATCTTCGTCTCCCACCGGCTCTCGTCCTGTCGGTTCTGCCACGACATCGTCGTGTTCCACGAGGGGCGCCTTATTCAACGCGGCTCCCATGAAGAGCTGTTAGCTGTTAGGGACGGGAAGTACGCGGAGTTGTGGAATGCTCAGGCGCAGTACTATGTGAGCGCGTGATGATCTATCCGTAAAGAAGAAGCGAACCAAGCTAATTTATAACAGTCTGAGGTTGTTGAGAAATGTCTCGACGACCTCTTTTTATGCTTTTTTTAGATTTGATTTAGAGTCTGTTTGAACCTACCCACTAAAATAAAGGAAGGAGCAAAACAAAAACATCAATAACTAAAGGAGTAATAACATGGTGAATCGATATGGCACTACCAAGGAGAGATGGATATGGATTTGAAACAAAGAAGAAGCTGGTGGATATTATTCATCGTCTCGCTCGGGGTGATGATCCCGTTTGTCCTGCCGTATTTAAACTTGGATCCTGCGAAATCTAGAATTACGATTACATCGAACACCATCCAATATCCGCTCTTAGTGACGCATATTCTGTTTGCTTCTATAGCGTTAATAACAGGATTTTTGCAATTTTTGACGCGTATTCGTGTTCAGCAACCTCATATCCATCGTTATCTGGGAAGAGTGTATGTAATCAGTGTTTTTATTAGTGGTTTGTTGGCGTTGCCGATTATCTTGTATATGGAAGATTTCACGAAATCATTGGCATTCCTGACATTAACGATTGTGTGGCTTGTCACTTGTTGGAACGGTTATCGGGCAGCTGTAAAAGGACGCCTTCCTGAACATCGCATATGGATGATGCGCAGCTTCGGAATTACGCTTGTCGCTGTAAGCGCAAGGTTACTCATGCCTTTGCTGCTCCTTAGCTATTACATATTGAACGGGCTCTCCGTTCCTGGAGGAAGAACGCGGATGGTTGAAGAAGCGTTGAATGTGAATATATGGGTCGGACTTTTGTTGAACTTCGTCATTATCGAATGGATCATTCTTAAGAAAAGGAATGAAAAGCGATAATATAGAGGTAGTTCTCATTCGAATTAACTTCTAAAATATGGATAATTAGGCTATCGTTTTCTGATTGCTCAAAAAGCTTAACCGGATCTGCGAAGAGGCTTGGGATGAAGGTTGGTCTTGCTTCTAGCGCGCCATATGATTGGGTTATGCCGAACTTGATCGAGTTAGATATCGTTAGCTATTTTGACTGCATCCGAACGCATGAAAATGTAAAAAAGGTGAAGCCTGACCCAGAGCTTTAAGCTTAATTCAGTCTGAGCAAATCGTTGTTCCGCAACAAGAGTTCCGAATTCATTTATTCCGTGGACAGACATGTTTACATTTGGTGTTAGAAGAGGAGCAGTTGCATGAATCTGAACTTCATAGGCTACATTTCCATCAATAAAAAATTCTCTCACGCGGTATGAATTCGCAGGTACAACGTAGGCGACTAGGTCTACTGTATAGAATACATTCGAATCGACTGATGCAAATATCTGCACTTCAATTGTAGCTGCGTCGGACAAATCTAAATTTCTTATGTTCACAACGATGTTAGCAGCAGCTGTTCCAAGGTCTCTTGTGTTAGTTACAACCCCCGTAGTGTAAGGCATGTGGGTCAACTCCTTCTTGTATGGCATATTGCAATCTATGAAAATATTTACACATGTGACTAGACTAATCTCGAGAGCGTACAGATTCGAATAGAGGGTCGGCTGATTTTTTATTTAGAGTAGAAATTCAATATTTACAGATACGCAATGAAGCAGTAAAATTGGTGAGCAAGTAAAGTTGTATACAAGTATACTTGTAGACTCATATAGAGGTGAAACAGATGAAAATAGGTATGATCGGTCTCGGCAAAATGGGGTATAATCTGGTACAAAATTTGCTCCAAAACGGGCATGAGGTCGTCGTTAACGACGTGAATCCCGAACCCGGACAGGAGCTTGCTAAGCATGGCGCCGAGTTTGCAGCGACGATTGAAGAAGTAGCTGCGAAGCTGCCGACGCCGCGCGTCGTGTGGTTGATGGTTCCCGCAGGAAAGATTGTCGATCAAGTCATCGAGCGATTGGCACCGCTGCTAACAGAAGGGGATATGGTTATTGACGGAGGCAATTCCCACTATAAAGAATCGATCTCGCGTGCGGAGCGGCTGAGCGAGAAAGGCGTTCATTTCTTCGATGTAGGGACATCGGGCGGGACGGAAGGTGCAGCGCAAGGCGGTTGCTTTATGATCGGCGGCAACCGGGAGATGTTCGGCGTAATTGAGCCGCTGTTCCAGGCGATTGCGGTCGACAAAGGCTACCTGTATGCAGGCAAGAACGGAAGCGGACATTTTCTGAAAATGATCCACAACGGGATCGAGTACGGCATGATGCAAGCGATCGCTGAAGGCTTCGAAGTGCTGTCGAAGAGCGATTTTGACTACAATTATGAAGATGTTGCCTGGGTCTGGTCGAATGGCTCGGTCATTCGGAGCTGGCTCATGGAGCTGACGGAGAACGCGTTCTCGAAAGACCCGCAGCTGGATGGCATCCGCGGCGTCATGCAGAGCTCGGGTGAAGGCAAATGGACAGTCGAAACAGCGCTGGATCTTGAGGCGAGCACGCCGATTATTGCACTTTCGCTTCTGATGCGTTACCGGTCGCTAGAAACCGATACGTTCCATGGCAAGGTCGTTGCCGCACTGCGTAATGAATTCGGTGGACATGCTGTTGTCCGTTCGTAAGCTCTAAACATAGTATCAAATCGCGAATCTGTGTTAAAATCGATAATGCTGTATTTATCGTGTAATCATTCAAATTTGATCTATGTAGGAGAGTTGAATTAGAGATGCGTTATCCTTCCGCTTGGCTTGCCGGAGTTTCTCGTGGTGATTCCATCGCTTGTGAATTAAGGTTGCAAATTATCCGTGGAACGATCAAACAAGGGGAAGTGATTTCGGAGAATCGGGTTGCCGCCGACTTCGGCACGAGCCGCTCTCCGGTCCGCGAAGCATTGAAAACGTTGTCCAATGAAGGTCTTATCCGTCTGGAACGGATGGGCGCCGTCGTGCTCGGACTTAGCATGAAGGATCTCGAGGAGCTGTACGATGTCCGCTATTTGATCGAGAGCTTTGCCCAGAAGCGACTGGGAGAAGGCGATCATGAACAACTGCTCGGCCATCTCAAACAGCTCATCGACAGAATGGAGCTCGCCGTAAAATACAACGACAGTGTAGAGTTCTCGCATCTGGATTATACTTTCCACGAGGCGATGATCGTCGGAGCGAAGCATGCTCGTATTCTTCATTTATGGAAAAGCATCCGAAATATCGTGCTCACGGTAATGCTTATTACGACGGATGAAATATTTTCGCAAGGGGAAGAGAAGCTTCACACCGTCATCGAGAAGCATCGGACGCTCGTGCGGGCTATCGAAACACGCGATCTTGCTGAGATTCAGCAAGTGGTCGAGAATTACTTCGCCGATTCGAAACAGACTTTGCACAGCAGTATTACCTAGCAGTATCCAAGCGCTTTTAAGTAAGCGTACAACCAAACTTGTCGACAAGTATACAACGAAGTCGTGTTACGAATTCTGGCAACATTGGAATAATCGCTTCGCACTAGTCGAACCATACGAAACGTACAACCAGAATTTACAGGAGGTTTATGATGAGCAGTATTTTTGGACTCAGTCATAATGTGACATTAATTATATGGGCGCTCGTGTCGATCGCCTTTCTTGTAACGCTAATTGCAAAATTCAAGTGGAATCCATTCGTCACGCTGCTTATTTCCGCGCTGCTGCTCGGTTTTCTTGCAGGCATGAAGCCGGCAGACAATATCAAGGCGGTGACAGGCGGGCTTGGCGGCACGCTTGGCACGATCGCGATTGTCATCGGTCTCGGTACGATGCTCGGTAAGATGATGGCTGAGTCCGGAGGTGCTGAGCGGATCGCCAACACGATGATTCGCCTCTTCGGGGAGCGACGCATACACTGGGCGATGCTGATTGTCGGCTTTATCGTCGGTATCCCGGTTTTCTTCGAGGTCGGCGTTATTTTGCTCATCCCAATCGTATTTATTGTCGCCAAGAAGACGAAGATGCCGCTCTTGCAAATCGGAATTCCGGTGTTGGCCGGTCTATCCACCGTACACGGACTGGTGCCGCCGCATCCTGCACCGATGATTGCAATTGGAGCATACGGGGCAGATATCGGCAAAACGATTCTTTACTCGCTTATCGTAGGTCTGCCTACCGCAATTTTGGCTGGACCGTTATTCGGAAAGCTGATCGGCAGTAAGATCGAGGTTGAGCCGCCAACGAAACTTGTTGAGCAGTTTGCGACTTCAGAGGAGCGCGTACTGCCAGGCTTCGGCATTACGCTATTCACAATATTGCTCCCGGTTATTCTTATGCTGATCGGTTCCGTTGCTAATATTATTGACCCGCTCGCAACAAGCAGCTGGACGGTGTTCTGCGAATTTATCGGTCATGAAGTGATTGCGTTGCTTATCGCCGTCGTGTTCTCGTTCTACTCGCTTGGATTCGCTCGCGGTTTCTCTAAAGAGGAAGTGTCGCGCTTCGCCAGCGAATGCTTGGCGCCAACTGCTACCATTATTCTGATCATCGGTGCAGGTGGAGCGTTCAAGCAAGTGCTCATTACGAGCGGTGTCGGCGATGCCATCGCGGCAATTGCAACATCGGCGCATGTGAACATTATTTTCTTCGCTTGGTTCATTGCAGCCCTTATTCGCGTGGCAACTGGCTCGGCAACGATCGCTATGACCACGGCGGCGGGTATTATTGCGCCGATTCTCGGCCAGACGCCTGATGCGAATGTCGAGCTTGTCGTGCTCGCGACCGGCGCAGGCTCGCTAATTCTGTCGCATGTTAATGACGCTGGATTCTGGATGGTTAAAGAGTTCTTCAATATGTCCGTTCCGCAGACGTTGAAATCGTGGACGGTAATGGAGACGATTCTATCTGTCGTCGGCTTGATGCTTATACTGCTTCTTAGTGTTGTTGTTTAATATAAGCTACCCTTGGAATGCATCAATTCACCGGAAAGAAGGTTTATTCACTTGAGTCAACCTATGTATATGATCGGAGTTGATATCGGGACAACGAGCACGAAGTCCGTGCTGTTCGAGGAGAACGGAACCGTTATCGCGAAGGCAGACGAGGGTTATCCGTTGTTTACGCCAACAGCGTCTATCGCCGAGCAGGATCCGGATCAGATTTTCAACGCCGTTATCCATACGCTGAAGAACGTAATCGCGCAGAGCGGCGCGAGTGCTAATCAAATTATGTTCGTTTCTTTCAGCTCGGCGATGCATAGCGTTATTGCTGTCGATGCAGAAAGCAAGCCACTGACACGCTGCATCACATGGGGAGATAACCGGAGCGCGGCATGGTCCGAGCGGCTAAAGCATGAATTCGGGGGCCAGCAGATTTATCTAAGGACCGGAACGCCGATCCATCCGATGTCGCCGCTGCCGAAGCTCATGTGGCTTCGCCAAGATATGGAATCTTTATTCAATCGAGCAAGCAAGTTTATTTCGATCAAGGAATATGTATTTGCTCGACTGTTCGGCGAGTATGTGATCGATTATTCGATCGCATCGGCGACAGGCATGTTCAATCTCACTAAGCTTGATTGGGATGAAGAGGCACTAGCGCTCGCAGGCGTGACGCGTGACCGGCTATCACAACCGGTATCAACGACACATGCATTGCAAGGAATGAACGCTGCATTCGCCGAGGAGATCGGTCTCGACGTATCGACACCATTCATCGTCGGAGCAAGTGACGGCGTACTCTCGAATCTTGGCGTGAACGCGATCGAACCAGGCGTCGTTGCAGCGACGATCGGCACGAGCGGTGCCATTCGGACGGTCGTGGACAAGCCCGTGACCGACCCGAAAGGGCGCACCTTCTGCTATGCCCTAACAGATGAATTGTGGGTCATCGGCGGTGCTGTTAACAACGGCGGCATGCTGCTGCGGTGGGCGAGGGATGAGTTTGCGGCTGCTGAAGTGGAGACCGCGAAGAGACTTGGCATAGACGCTTACGATTTGCTCATGGAGATCGCTTCGCAAGTGAGACCTGGCGCAGACGGCCTTCTATTCCATCCGTATATGACGGGTGAACGGGCGCCACTCTGGAATTCGAATGCAAGGGCTTCGTTCTTCGGGCTTACGATGAACCACCGCAAAGAACATCTGATTCGCTCCGTGCTAGAGGGCGTTATTTTTAATTTGTACACGGTGCTGCTCGCCATGGAGGAGAATATAGGACGTCCGACCAAAATCCATGCGACGGGAGGCTTCGCAAGGTCGCAGCTCTGGCGCCAAATGATGGCAGATATTTTCGACCAAGAAGTCGTCGTGCCGGAGAGCTTCGAGAGCTCATGTCTCGGCGCTGTCGTACTCGGTCTCTATGCAACAGGCAGAGTCGACTCATTGAATGTAGTCTCGAAGATGGTCGGCGCTACGCATGTGCATCATCCGATTGGGGCAAATGCGGAAGTCTACCATCAGCTGCTGCCGATCTACATCCGCCTGGCGCGCCAGCTCGAAACCGAGTATGAGGCGATCGCGAAATTCCAGCAGCAGTATGCGCAATCTTAATTTGAGCTTATACAGACCAAGACCACATCGTCATTCGATGTGGTCTTTTTAACAATTGCATATGGACAAACAGGGGAATACAATCAGATTATGACAGAATCGTTAAAACCTACATCATACACCCTCGTCGTTCCATACGAATTAATGCTTATCTTAATAAAGGATGGTGTGAATCAACACTCATGAGTCATACAACCGGCAAATTATCGGGTCGAATCGCGATTGTTACAGGTGCAAGCCGAAGTGCGGGAATCGGAGCGGCAGTGTGCAAAGAATTGGCATTGCAAGGTGCAGATGTATTCTTTACATATTGGGATAACTACGATCAACAGATGCCTTGGGGCAGCAATAAAGTAGAATCGGAGCAGCTTCAAGAGGAAATTCGCTCCTTGGGCGTTCGCTGTGAGCACCTTAAATTAGATTTATCCTTAACAGAAATCACGGTGGAATTAATGGAGGATGTCACTCGGAGGTTAGGTGAGCCATCCATTCTTGTAAACAATGCGTGCTACTCAGTAAATGATGATCTAACTACGATGACTTCAGAGTCTCTAGATGCTCACTATGCAATTAACGTCAGAGCTGTAGCTTTACTTAGTGTGGAATTCGCCAAACGATTTAGTAAACAGTCCGGTGGCCGAATCATCAACATGACATCTGGCCAGTCACTTGGCCCTATGGTCGGCGAAATTTCTTATGCCACGACCAAAGGAGCTGTTGATTCATTCACACGCACATTTGCAGCCGAGGTTGGAGCTAAAGGCATTACTGTGAATGCAGTAAATCCGGGTCCAACTGACACCGGATGGATGACCGATGAACTTCGAATGCAGCTTTCAAGTCAATTTCTGTCCGGTAGAGTAGGTTTGCCCAAGGATGCTGCCCGTTTGGTCGCGTTCTTAGCCTCCGATGATGCCGAGTGGATTACAGGCCAAGTGCTCCATTCAACCGGGGGATTCAATTAGAGAGATCGGGACGATATACTTCCGCCAGCATAGCCTGAGCTTTCTGTGGATCCTCTATTAGTGTCTTTCTATAATCAAGCATCCAGTTAAGGGTCAGAAGCATCTGATCGTACTCATCTTTCTTGCGCGCAATCTCGTCGATTTTCTTGTGAATCCATTCCATTATTTCTTGATTGGTACGGGCACTCGAATCATGCTCTTGCAATATCGTCTTCAGCTCAGCCAGCGAACAGCCGATGCCTTGAAACTTCTTGATCAGCTTCAAACGCTCGATCGCCTCGTCTGAGTAGCTGCGGTAATTATTCTTCTCTCTCTGGATATGCCTGCCGTCGAGCAAGCCTTCTTTTTCATAAAAACGTATCGTATGAGCAGTCAAACCCATCTTGTCAGCTAATTCTTGAATTTTCATGTTAATAGCTCCTTCAAATGCTTTCCTTAGAGTTCACTTCATAGTTTAGACTTGAGCTGAACACTTCGTCAAATGCATATATAGGAGGAGAAAATAATGCGTATATTCATTACTGGAGCAGCGGGCTATATTGGTACGGCTGTTGTCCGAGAACTTATCCATGCAGGTCATCTGGTTGTTGGTCTTACCCGTACTGAGAGTGGTGCCGAACTATTGCAGCGATTAGGGGCTGAGGTTCAAAGAGGAGCACTAGAAGATCTGGATTTGCTTCGAAGCAGCGCGGCCGCTTCGGACGGCGTCATCCATCTGGCATTTAATCACGATTTCTCAGACTTCGCCGGCTCGCTCGCAACCGATCTTCGCGCCATCGAGGCAATGGGGGAGGGACTTATAGGTTCTGGAAAGCCGCTAACCGTTACCGCTCATGCAAATGGCCAAGCATCGGAGGAGGCAGCATTCGCACTTGCTGAGCGAGGCGTGCGGCCATCGGTCGTTTCCCTTGCACCTTCCGTGCATGGTGAAGGAGATAAAGGATTTGTTCCGAGATTGATCCGTATCGCCAGGGAAAGAGGTGCCTCAGCCTACATCGGAGACGGAACCAACCGTTGGCCGGCGATTCACCGTCTTGATGCGGCTGCCTTGTTCCGATACGCAGTGGAATCTGCACCTGCCGGCGCGCGTTTGGATGGCGTTCACGATGAGGGTATTCCGTTCCATCATATTGCTGGCGTCATCGGCCGTCACTTAAACGTCCCGGTAGTCAGCGTCCCACGTGAAGAGGCAGAAGCATATTTTGGTTTTCTAGGTCTGGTTGCGTCGCTCGACATTCCAAGATCAAGTGGAACGACGAAGGAACTGCTTGGCTGGAAGCCCGTACAATCGGGACTTATCGCAGACCTTGAGCAGAGACACTATTTTCACAAGTAATCATAGTCAGGTCATCCGCGGGGAGAGGATCAGTTTGTTGAACAATTATACGGCTATTATCGATCAATACTTACGGAATCTGGACAGCTACACTATAGAGCAGCTGCGATTTAAGAGTGAAGAAGACGTATGGTCGGTCGGGCAAATGTATATTCACGTAATTGAAGTGGCAAAAGAGTACATCGGGCATATCGAAACATGCTCCAAGGCAACACTCGAAGTGTCTGAAGGCAAAACAGTTGACGGAACGAAGGTGCTTGCCGAAAAAGAGTGGCCCAATATCCGTGTGAAACTTGATGAACCAATCAATGCGACAAGTAACCCTGCTAGCAAGGATGAAATCATAGCTGGTCTGGAGGACGTGCTAGAGAAGATGAGCTGCTGGGCGGGGTGTGTAGATGAAGTGAATCCGGCTTGCAAGGTGCGCCATGGCTGGTTTGGCTGGCTCAGTGCTCGTGAATGGTTTGAGATGGTTGGTATGCACAGCAGGCACCATTTGCGCCAGAAGGCGGATCTGGACGAGAAACTGGCAGAGGCAGGCATAAGATAGCTATCATTCTTAATAAGGTGGAATCACAATGGAAGATTTCTTGCAAGCAGCGGATCGCTTTGTGAAGGATCGCTTCGGTGACCGTGCTATAGATCTTGCTTCACTGGCATCTGGTGATTGGTCGAGAGCCTATTCCTTCTTGCTCGATGGTCGTGAAATGGTTATTCGTTTCGGCGCATATGTGGGTGATTTCGAGAAGGATCGTGTAATGGGGGCGTTCTCTATGGACACGCTGCCGATACCAAAGGTAGTAGAGGTAGGCGAGACGGAGAACGGATTCTTCGCCATATCTGAACGTGTTCAAGGAGAAAAGCATCTCGATGAGCTAGAGGAGTCGGAAATCCGAGTGGTCCTACCAGAGCTGTTCGCTGCACTCTTCGAGCTTCAGAAGCTAGATCTCACTAGCACACAGGAAGTTGGACTATGGCGTCCGGAAGGAACAGGCCAGAGCTGGGGGGCTGAGCTGCTGTCGGTGGCTGAGCCTAGAGAAAGGCTTGCTGGCTGGCGCGAGCGGTTAGACACTTCGCCAAGAGAGGCAAGTATCTTCAATGCTGGTGTTGCAAAGCTTCGTGAACTCGCACCGCAGCTTCCGGAAATTCGAGGAATCGTTCATAACGATCTCCTGAACCGGAATGTGCTGGTGGCCAATGGGAGATTAACCGGGGTGTTCGATTGGGGAAATGCATTCTATGGCGATCCTCTCTACGACCATGCTTGGTTTCTTTATTGGTGGCCTTGGTTTCCGCAATGGCATGGCATTGACTTGCAGGAGATACTCGATGACCACTGGGCAAAGCGCGGAGGCCCGCCAGCTCAGATGAAGGAACGCCTACTCTGCTGTCTCATCCACATCGGGCTTGACCATATCGCCTACTGCGCATTTAGGGAACGCATAGAAGATATGAGACAAAATGCCGATCAATTGTTGACTTACATCCAGTGAGACGAAAGTTCTGTAAGAACAAGCTATCGATCAACGAGTGGAAACTGTCCGAGGTTACTCGGGCAGTTTTTCTTTTTGCTGCGAAAATAGCAATAATAAACAGGAATATTTAAACACTGGACGAGTATGTTGATATCATGTTAATATTTCATTCTGCCGCTGAGAGGTATGCCAAACACGGTGGTCGAAACGAAAACAAGTTGAAAAATAAAGCTTGCAATTGAGTTTCGATACATGATATATTCTAATTCCGGTCGCGAGGCTGGGACGAGAAATAAGCAAGTTTGTTCCTTGAAAACTGAACAATGAGCGACCTGTCAAAAGGTCTAAAACAAGCTAGTTTTTTGAATGAGCTAACAAGCAAATTCATTTGGCGCGAATGGCTCCGCCATTTCGCCTTTTATGGAGAGTTTGATCCTGGCTC